>JAFZSL010000062.1 GCA_017619375.1 Prevotella sp.
AAAAATGAAAAAAGGCATCCATCCAGAAAACTATCGCCCCGTCGTATTCAAAGATATGTCCAACGGCGATATGTTCCTTACAAAGTCCACATGCAAGACCAATGAGACCGTGGAATTTGAAGGTGAGACTTACCCATTGGTAAAAATAGAGATTTCAAACACCTCGCACCCATTCTACACAGGCAAGAACAAGCTTGTGGACACGGCAGGTCGTGTCGACCGCTTCATGAGCCGCTATGGGAAACTGAAGAAGTAAGGCGCCGCCTCACCCCTTCAGCCTGCGAGTGCATGAACAAGCATAGCATCAAGTGCGTCCGAGCGTAGTTGCATATACGCTCTGTCGCACTTTTTTCATTAACCAAAAACCATAACACCATGAGACATCTCCACCTTCTGCTAACCATGCTCGCCGTGCTGGCATTCGTGTCTTGCGGCAGCGACGACAACGACGAGTTCACCCCCGGTGACTCCACCAAGAGCAAGAACGTGAACGCCAACCCCACCACGCGACCCGAATACGCAAGGTTGGAAATGCCCCGCATCAAAAACAACAGCACCAACCTCGTGGTGGTGCACTCCACCTATGACTATGGCGTGAACTTCATCTTAGAATGGGACTGCCAGAAGAAATCACAACGATGGACTTGCTACACCCTTGACAAGAGAAACAGTCCAAAGAACGTGTCACGCTACTATGCCGGCAGCGGTGAAAGCCAATACCCTTGGGATCCCGACATCCCCACCGCCTACACGTTCAACAGCGACCCCTACTACGGTTCTGGCTACGACCACGGGCACATCTGCCCCTCCTATGACCGGTTGAACAGTCGTGAGGCCAACATACAGACATTCTACCAGAGCAACATGCAACCCCAGCGCAACGTGTTCAATGCCGGCATATGGCTGAAAATGGAAAACATCGTGAGCAACACATGGAACCTCAACACGTTCCGCGACACGCTCTACGTCTGCAAGGGCGGCACGATAGACAAACCCGAGCAAATCCTTCTCACCACCAAACAGGGGTTGCTCGTACCCAAATACTTCTTCATGGCCGTACTGTGCAAGAATTCCAAAGGCTACAAGGCCATCGGCTTCTGGGTGGAACACCTGAACGAAGACCATAGCAAAGACAACCTCTACGACTACGTGGTGAGCATTGACGAACTGGAGCACCTCACCGGCATCGACTTCTTCTGCAACCTTCCGGACGACGAGGAGGAAAAAACCGAGAAGGTGGTGTACCCCAGCGCATGGGGACTGAGATGAAATAAAATTGAAAATTGAGCTACGCTCGAAGTTGCTCACGCTCGGCAGACACTCGCTTAATCGCAACTTTGAAGATTGAAGATTGAAAATTGAAGATTGAAGATTGACCTTCGGTCGAAGTTGCTCTCGCTCGGCAGACACCAAGCAAGCTTGGTCTGCACTCGCTTAATCGCAACTTTGAAAATGGAAGATGAGAAATCTGATTAATCAGTTTTTTCATCTTCCATTTATTCTGCATTGCCAGCAATGCCCTGCATCACCAGCTCCATTAGCAGTGGGGGCATGACTGTAATCAGAGCAACCTTTCAGGGAACAATCTTTTCATTCCATGCGTATTCTCGATGTCAATCATTGGGACAATGCATCGAAATCTAAAAATTTGCCTTTCCGAGTTGAATATTTTTAGGCAACTTATGCCGACATATAATAAATAATGTGTAAGTTTGCATGCTCAAATGACAAAACGGCATGAGAAAGACGCGACAAGCACGCTTATGGATGGCCTGGGGGCTCCTTCCCCTACTCTTCCTCATCTTGTCGGGATGTCGTCGACATGACGCCACCCCGACACGATCGGCGTACTATTGGAGCACGACATGGGAGACCGACTCTGCCCTGGTCTCATTCCTGCAAAGCAACGATGTCGGCAAGATATACCTGCGCTTCTTCGACGTGGTGGTGGATGACAACGGCGAGGTGATGCCCAACGCCACCTTGCGGTTCGCCGACCCCATGCCCGACAGCGTAGAGGTGGTCCCCACCGTCTTCATCGTGAACGGCTGCATGAAAAAAGACGTGGGCAAGCTGGACCAATTGTTGATGAAGCGCATCCTGCAGATGTGCGAGACCCACGACGTGATGGGGGTTAAAGAGATACAAATCGACTGCGACTGGAGCCCCAGCACCCGGAAGACCTATTTCGAGATGCTCTCACGGCTCCGCGACAGCCTCCACGCAAAAGGACTCCGCCTCTCCGCCACCATCCGTCTTCACCAGTTGGGCGAGGCCCCGCCGCCAGTCGACCATGGCGTACTGATGATGTACAACACCGGCGAGGTGGGCAACAAGGACAAGAACCCCATCCTCGACCTTGACGACTGTGCGCCCTACCTGCCCAACCTGTCGAAATACGACCTCCCGCTGAGCACCGCCTACCCCGTCTTCAGTTGGGAACTGCTCTTCCGCAGAGACCACTTCGTGGGCATCATGCACGGCGACGACCTCCCCGTGATCGAGGGCGACACCATCATCACCCGCGAAGCAACACTTGAAACCATACAAAAGGCGAAGGCTGCCATCCAACGGATCAAGCCAAGCGCCAACGACGAGGTGATACTCTTCGACATCAGCAAAGACAATATCAAACGCATCAAACAATATCATTATGAGAAAATCTACAATCGTTAGCATCTTGTTGCTTGCCCTTTGCACCCAGACATGGGCCTGTGGAGGCGAGGGCACCAACAACTACTACATGTTCAGCGTGTTCCGCCGCGAGATGATGAACACGAGTCTCTTCTCCGACCAATTCAACAAATTCTGGGAGACCTACACCAACGGCGAGCACAGCAACTACATGTGGAACCAGGATGAAATCATGGAGGTGGCCAAGAAGAAGAAGGACACCGAGATGACGACCTACCTCACACAACTCAACAAATACCTGGACATCAGCCAACAACTTGGCGAGACCTGGGACTATCCCACGAAAGAGCAGCTGGCACAGCGCAAAATCGACCTCAATGCCATCATCACGAAAGCCGACAACTACAAAGGCACCCGGCTGAAATCACAATGGGAATTGCTCCGGATGCGTGCCAACATGGTGCTTGGCAACCATGCCGCCAACATCACCCAGTGGGAGCAAAAGAGCAGCAAACTGCCCGCCAGCGCCTACCGTGAGATGATGCGCAACATCTACGCCGGCGCCTTGCTCCACCAAGGACAGAGAGGCAAGGCATGCGACATCTATGCCGAACAAGGCGACCTGGTAAGCATCAAATGGGCGATGAGGAAACACCGCAACTTCGCCGGCATCAAAGCCATCTTCGCCGAGCGCCCCGACTCCCCCACGATGAACTTCCTCGTGCAGGACTTCGTGAACAATGTACAAGAAACCATCGACAGCGATGGCGACAAGGAATGGGTGGAAGAGATGATAGACCATCGCGTCATCCCACGGAACGACGTGAACAGCTTCATCAGCTATGCCCAAAAGCTTGTGGATGAAAAGAAGACCAAATCGCCGGCCATGTGGATGGCCGCCATCGGTGAACTGCAATACCTCCATGGCCAATACAAAGAAGCGATGACCTCGCTCAACAAAGCCATGGAAATGGACGGCACGGAGCGCATGCGCGACAACGCCCGCACCATCCGCCTCATCGCCTCTGTCAAAACCGCACGTTTCGACCAGGCTTACAACAAATGGCTCGCCGACGAGTTCAACTGGCTGATAGAGAAGAGCAAGGAAGAAGCCAAATTCAGCGAAGACGGCGTATGGAACAACCACTATTACGAAATGATCTCCAGGCTTGTATACGACAACCTGGTGCCTCGGTACACCGCCGCCGGCCAAACCAACATGGCTGCCGCCCTTTTGCTGATGATGACCCGCAACAAGCTCTACAACACCATTTCCAACCATACCATCGACAATGATGAATATCTCGACTATAGCAGCGAACACTTTGACTGCATCGACAAAATGTCGCCCGCCGAGCTCATCAACTACAAGAAGTTCCTCCAAACCAAGGCTCAAGACCCGTTTGAGGCAGTCGTGAAAAAGTACATCGACTATAACGAGAATTACTACAACGACCTCATCGGCACCGCCTACCTGGCTTGCGACGACCAAGAGAATGCCGCCCAGTACCTGAAACTCGTCCCCCTGAGCTTCATCGAGAGCCAAGCCATCCGTCCCTACACCGTGCGCGACTACACAAAAGCCAGATGGCTGGGCAAGCAGAAAGTCGACGAATATGGGTCGCCTGCTGTCAAGTCGAACCCGAAACTCAATTTCTGCAACAACCTTTCCACACTGAAGGCGAATTATGCCAATGCCACCGGTGAAGCACGCAAGCAAGCCGCCTACGACCTTGCCGTCCGCTATTTCCAAGCCTCCCACAAGGGTGACTGCTGGTATCTCACCCAGTATGGCGTGAGTGTCATCGACACCACACGAGCAGACCGTGCCGACTTGATTGGCAAAACCGTCCAACTGCTTGAGGAAAGCGCCACGTCGAGCAATGAGACATTGAAACTCAACAGTCTCTACGCCTTGGCTTATGTCCCCTTGGACGAATGGTGCGAGTGGGATTATGACTGGGACAAAAACAGCTATTACATCAGCAAGGTTTACACGGACAGCAAGCAATACGCCCACCTGTTCGACCTCCACCAATACACCAAGAACAAGGACCGACTGCCTTCTTACGTCACCAAATGCGACGTGCTGAAGAAATTCAGGTCAAACTTGTAAAAGGTGCATTCACATCATCCTCCAAGGGTCTCCGGCATCTCCGCCAGGGACCCTTGGTCATTTTTTTGCCGAATTCAACCATCGACGAGAAAAGTGATGCAGGGAATGACATTTTGTCAGCAAGAATCTTGTTTAACGTAATAATTTGTTAAATAATTGCAATAATCGTATTTTTCGAACCCGTGTAAATCAAAAATCACTATTTTTGCAGTGAAAAAAATTGAACGACAACAAAAAAAACGATACAACCATGCGTAAAATCATCATGACCACATTGCTGCTGATGTTCGCATTCACCTTTGCATCAGCCCAGAAGCAAGCCGAAATCAAGTTTGACAAAAAAACGCACAATTTCGGCACGTTCTCCGAGAAGAACGCCGTTCATAAATGCACATTCACGTTTACCAACGTGGGTGACGCCCCGTTGGTAATCAACCAAGCCGTTGCCAGCTGCGGCTGTACAGACCCCCAATATCCCAAAAGCCCCATCGCCCCGGGCGAGAAGGGTACGATTGAGGTGACATATGACGGAACCGGCAAGATCCCCGGCCACTTCAAGAAGAGCATCACAGTGCGCACCAACGGAGTGACCGAAATGACACGACTCTACGTGGAGGGAGACATGACGGAAGAATAAGGATTACAATTAAAAAGAATATAAAAGGGGAGCCAGACATCGGTCTTGGCTCCCCTGATTTTTTGTCTTCATACACGCCTTGTCGTAAGAAACGATATCGATGGACAGGTTGCGAATACCTCAGAAGGTGTAGGAGAATCCCAGCGACATGAACTCCTTGAACTGGAAGTAGCCATGGTCTTCGTCGCGCGGGGTGCTGTCGTCAAACCTTGGATAGAGGAACAGCTTGGATGAGATGTACTTGTTGAAATTGAAAGTGAAGGTGTTCTCCCATTCCCATTCAGCGCGCTTGTAGGTGGTGAAGCCGTACATGCGTGTCTGGTAGGTGATGTTGTCGGCAATGGCCCATTTGAGGTCGATGGTGAACTGCGAACCGAAGTCGTGGAGCACGTGCTTGCCTTCATCGAGTCCGTAACGCTTGGGGAACCAACTATTTGGCTCAAACCAGCTCCTACCCACATATTTCAAGTTGTATGCAATGGGCGCAAGGTGGATGTTGCCCGTGAGTTTCTTGTTCCAAGCCTCCACCTTGTAGTCCATACCGGGAGAGATGTTCAGGTTGAAAGGTGCCATGAAGTCGGAGTACACCCTCTTGTCGTTGCTCTTGTAACTTTTGTAGAACTGGGTGTAGGCCAGCACCTGCAACGTGTAGTACCAGTTCTTGGTGGCCTGCAGGCCCAGTTTGCTGGTAAGGCGCAGGAGGTCTTCATTTGACTTGAAGGAGTGGACGCTGTCGCTCTTCGATGTGAGGAAGCCCAACTTCATCTCCAATTTGTTTTCCCATTTGAGTTTCTGCTGATTGTCGTAATTAGCCTCCATGGTGATGCTTCCAAGGATGGAATAGGAACTTTCACCACCTTTGTACCAGTTCCCGGAAATGTAGTTTTGCATACCTTGCAGGAAATAGTCGCCCTTGTATTTCCAGAAATTGGGTTTGGTGACCAGTACGGTGTCGGAGATGTCGTCCATGATTTCCTGCAGCACAGGGTCCGTTTTCTCCACGAGAGGAGCATCCTGCTGTATGGGTTGTATGAATTCATTGTCCACGCCACCCACCTGATTGAGTTTTTCCTCGCTGTTCTCCACGAGGTCGGGTCTATTGAGATAGACGCTGAGCAAGGTGTTGTCGATTTCTTCGTTCACATCGTCCGCCATTGCAGTCCTTCCTGTGAGTGTCAGCGCATGTTGTGCCGGAGCGTGATAGAAAGTGAGTGGTGCGAAGAGGCGGTAGAAGCGGCCGTCCATCTCTTCATCCCCTGTGACGGCCTTCGACTCCAGTTGTTCCTTGAAGTTGACCAGGGAATCGGAATAGTTTTTGTTGACTTGGTATTGCTGATACTCGATGTATCGAGTTGAAACGCTGCGGTTTTGAGCTCCCGCCTGCATGGCAGCGGCAAGCAACAAAAAAGTGATAAGATTTCTCATATGCATGACTATTTGGTTGTTTTCGTGCAAACTTATACAAAAAATCCGAAGGAAGCAAAAAAAAGCCGGTTTTTCTTGAAATCAATCCCCCGAACCGCCATTTCGGGCATGCGGGGACTTCAGCGGATACACCTTTACATATTCCTCATTTCCATCGATGTCGGGCCGGCCAGGCTGACAAAGTCGTCCTTGGAAAAGCCAAAAACCAAAACGATTGGGCACAAAAAAAAATTGATTGTCTCACGACAACCAATCTTTATTAACCTTAATAATCTAATACCATGAAAAACACGTTGCAAAGGTAATGCTTTTCTCTGATATCAAGAAATAATTCCTGAAATAAATCAGAAAATTAACATTAATTAAACGTTGTTCCGTTCCATTTAAGTTTCCTTTGCAGCATTATGGGTTTCACCTGCATGATCTCCTCCCTGGTGAGGAGCGGCATGGACAGACTCCATACCAGTTCCTGCCGTCCAGGAGCATAATCCGCAGTCATCATCACAGGTTCAAAGAACCTTACCAGCCGATTGTATCTTTCCACGTCCATGGTGTCGGGTCTTGACAACAACTGCGATGGTTCCACCTTCGCCATCAACTTCGCGACATCACGTGGATGCCACTTCTCGTCATAGAAGGACACGACCGACTCCGGGGCTTCCCCCATGAAACTTCTCACCATGCAGATGAGCAAGTCGCCCTCAGACGTCTTGAGCAAGGCAAGTTGCATTTTGGCACTTTCGTTCAGGGTGACATGGGCATAATCGTCGGCGATGGAGTCAAGCACCGTCGTCGTTGCCAGGAGATTGCTGGTTTCAGCCTTCACCCCCATTTCGTAGAAGTCAACCATTTCCGTTCTCTTAGTTGCATTGAGGTATTCCACAAGGGAGTCGGGCATCTCAATCCATATTTGCCTCATGTTGCGCTGTGCAAACGCCTGTGTCATGGAAAGGCATGCGACAAGCGCGAAGATGGTACGAATCATATCATATATCAAGGTGAATGAATAGTTTGCAAAATTAGTCAATAGGGCAGAGATGTGCAACAAATTGCCGTTAAAATGTCACAATTTCTTGAAAAGGGAGGATTTCTTTTGATTATTCGTGGAAATATGCTTACTTTTGCAACATCATCACATAATCACATCGACAATGAAAAAGATATTGCTCATATTGGTTGGCCTCATATGTGCCTTCAACAGTTGGGCCGACAAAGGCTACCCCTTTCCCGTAGAAGTGCGCCAAGCCGACGGGTCCACCCTTACCATCGTCCTGCATGGTGATGAAGATTTCCATTACTACACCACGCTCGACGACATCCTTTTGGTGCAACGCGACGGCAGTTATTACATCGGCGCCGTAGATGTCAATGGCACGTTGACAGCCACGCCGTTGCTGGCGCATAACGCCGGCGAGCGCAGTGCGGAGGAGATTCGCCAGGCATCGCAGCAAGACAAGGAAGCCTTCTTCGCCACTGGCGAGACCCACCGTTCCATCCTCAAGGCCAAGCGTGAACCGATAGACAGCACCGGGATGCGCCTTTTCCCACACAAGGGCACTCCTCGCGCCGTTGTCATCCTGGCAGAGTTCAGTGATTCCGCCAATCATTTCACGATAGAGAATCCCAAGCGTTCTTTCCATGAGTACTTCAACTCAACGGAGCCCTTGGAGGACCATGGCCGTGGCGAGAACCGCAATTTCGTCAGCGTGCGCCAGTATTTCAAACTGGCCAGCTTCGGGCAATACACACCCGAATTCGATGTTTACGGTCCCGTGACACTTCCCAGCACCTTGGCCACCTACGGCGCCGACACCAACGGCGAGGGGAAAGGCGAGCGGATGGATTTGCTTTTCCAGGATGCGTGCATGCTGATGAACGACAGTCTCGACTTTTCCAAATACGACAGCAACAACGACGACTATGTGGACTTGGTCATCATCATCTATGCGGGCTACTCCCAGTCGATGTCAGGCAATTCGAGCGACTGCATCTGGCCCAAGTCGGGCACCATCTCCGGTGGCACCTATGACGGCAAACGCGTTCAACGTTACGCCGTGAGTGCAGAGTTGAACGGTTTCCCAGGATGCTGGTCCAGTGCCCCATGGGAGCGCATCAACGGCATAGGCACGCTGTGCCATGAATTCTGCCACACCATGGGCCTTCCCGACTTCTACCCCACCGGCACCGCATGGAAGGGCGACAACCAAGGCATGGAATATTGGAGTCTGATGGACAGCGGCAACTACATAAGCAACGGCTACACGCCCTGTAGTCTCAACGCATGGGAGCGTGAAGCGATGGAGTGGATGGAAATCGCCCCCCTTGACGCTGGCGGAGAGATGGAAATCAAGCCTATAGACGAGGGCGGCACGGCCTATCGCGTCACCAATCCCGCCAACGCCCAAGAATACTTCGTGTTGGAAAACATCCAGGCCACCGGTCTGAACACCTACCAGAAAGGACACGGCTTGGTGGTGACCCATGTGGAATATGACCCTTCTGCCTTCTCCATTCGCTCTGGCAACACCGTCAACAACGTCAAAGGTCATCCTCGCATGACCGTGGTGCCTGCAGACGGATTGTTGTTCGCCCAATACAATGTAGGCAAGACCATCGACGGAAAGGTGATCAAAAACGCCGACTTCTACGCTGAATTGGCCGGCGACCCGTTCCCAGGCACGAAAGGCGTGACGGAATTGAACGACACCATGGGCGTCGTGAACTACAAGTTCTACACCAACGGGGACAAGACCAACAAAGCCCTTGCCAACATCAGCGAGAATGCCGACGGCGTGGTGACCTTCACCTACATCGACGATTTCGAGAGTTACCTGCTCGACGTCCCCACCCTCCTCGCACCCGAGAAAGCCTCAGACGCCATCTACACCATTGACGGCCGTCGCGTGCAGGGCGAGTTGGACGACCTCCCCCACGGCATCTACATCCGCCAGGGAAAGAAAGTGGTGAAATGACCGCAGTAGCCGGCCACACCCCAAAAAGCAAGAGAAACAAGAAAAACTTGAACATAATAAATACATCGACAAAACAATGAGATCCAGAACAGCAGACTGGTTTGAGACAAAGATTCGTTATGAGAAAACGATGGAAGACGGCATGCCGAAGAAAGTCACCGAGCAATACACCGTCGACGCCTTGAGTTTCACCGAAGCCGAATCATCCATCACGGAGGAGATGTCCTCCTACATCCGTGGCGAATATGAAGTAGCAGACATCAAGAAAGCCACCTACAAAGAGGTGTTCTTCAGCGACGCCGACAGTGACGACCGCTGGTACAAGGCCAAGCTCCAATTCATCACCATCGACGAGAAGACACAGAAGGAAAAGCGTTCCAACGTCTATTATCTGGTGCAGGCAGCCAGCCTACCCTTGGCCGTGAAATACATCGAAGAAGTGATGGGCACCACCGCCATCGACTATGTGATAGCCAGTCTTGCCGAAACGATGATCATGGATGTCTTCGAGCACAAGGCTTCCGTTTCCGTTCCAGAAAAACCCGAAGAATAAGCATATGGAAGGTGTGCGCGCCAACCTCCGTTGTGTGTTGGAGAGCCTGCCCGATGGCGTACGCCTTGTGGCTGTAAGCAAATTCCACCCCGTGGAAAGCATCCTGGAGGCTTATGCCGAGGGGCAGCGTCTCTTCGGCGAGAGTCACGTGCAGGAGTTGCAGGCCAAGCATCCGTTGCTCCCCGATGACATAGAGTGGCATTTCATAGGTCATCTGCAGACCAACAAGGTGAAATACATCGTGCCCTACGTATCGATGATAGAGGCTGTCGACTCTTTCCGTTTGCTTGCAGAGATTGACCGCCAGGCCTCCAAATGCGACCGTGTGGTCGACGTGCTGCTGGAACTTCACATCGCCGAAGAAGAGACGAAGTACGGTTTGACATTCGAGGCGTGCCGGGCACTGCTCGACGACGGTGCCTGGCGCAAATTGTCACACATACGCATCTGCGGCCTGATGATGATGGCTTCCTATGTGGAGGACGAGCGGCAAATACGGGAAGAGATGTCTTCCGCCGCCAATTTCTTCGATGAAGTGAAATCGCAATATTTCGCTGACGCCGACTATTTCCGCGAGCGCAGTTGGGGGATGAGCCACGACTATGCCATCGCCTGTGAATGTCGCTCCACGATAGTCCGCATAGGAACGACCATTTTTGGAGAAAGGGAGTACTGATTATAATTGAGAATTGAGAAAAAGAGGTGTGAAGAAGGTTTTATAATGGTATGGATTGTAATATTTCCTTCCATAAGGCGGTAAATATGAGCATATACCTCTTTAACTCCCTCATCTGAGCAAATCGACCATGATCCTTGCGGCATTCCCCGGAGCATCAGGTTTGCCGATGGCCTTCCGCATATCGGCATAGCCTTTGAGCATTTCCTCCCGTCCTTGCGCCCCCGGCAGGATGCGTTGCAATTCTTCCTTCAGACGTTGGTTGGTGAAGGTGTCGGCCACGAGTTCCGGCACGACCTCCTTGTCTGCGATGAGGTTGACAAGGGATATGTATTTCACCTTGAGAATCATCCTTCTCAGGAATCCCCAGAAAGGCGCCACCGGCGTAGCGTAGCACACGACTTGAGGCACATTGAACAATGCTGTCTCCAGCGTCGCCGTCCCACTGGTGACGAGAGCCGCCGTTGCATTGGCCAGCAAGGCGAAGGTGTCGGCATGCACGACTTTCAACGGTGCATCCCCTATGAATTTCCCATAATATTCATCATCTATTGCCGGTGCTCCGGCAAGCACGAACTGATATTGCGGGAAGACATCCATCATCTTCATCATACGCGGGAGGTTGTCCTTGATTTCCGTCCTCCGACTCCCTGCGAGCAAGGCGATGACGGGACGGTCGTCCAACCCGTTCCTCTGGCAGAATTGTAAGAATGTTTCCTTGTAGTTTTTTGAGAATTCGAGGACCTCGTCGGCCGTCGGGTTTCCCACATAATGGATGGGATAATGGTGCTTTTTCTCAAAGAAATCCACCTCGAAAGGAAGGATGGAGAACAGGGCGTCGACATCCCGCTTGATGTTTTTGATACGATACTCCTTCCATGCCCAAATCTTGGGAGAGATATAATAGAACACCTTTGCCAAATGATTGGCATGCACATATTTGGCTATATCAAGATTAAATCCGGGATAGTCCACCAAGATGACGGCGTCGGGCCTCCATTGCGTGATGTCCTTCTTGCACATGGCCATGTTTCGGAAGATGGAAGGAAGGTGTGTCAAGACGGTGAGGAATCCCATGTATGCCGTGTCGCGATAGTGCCGCACAAGCGTTCCGCCCACCTGAGCCATCAGGTCGCCACCGAAAAACCTGAACTCGGCATCTTTGTCAACTTCTTTCAAAGCCTTCATCAAATGAGAAGCATGCAAATCGCCGCTTGCCTCCCCCACTATAAGATAGTATTTCATCGCTCCTCGGTGTTGAAATCCCAACTGTTCATCTGCTGTATCATTTCGTAATGGGTGACATCCATTCGAGTGGGGGTGATGGCCACATAGCCATGGGTGAGAGCCCAGTTGTCCGTGTCCTCTGCCTCAGGTTCGTCATTGCGGTATTTGCCCACCATCCAGAAATAGTCGTATCCACGAGGATGTCTCTCCTTCACACATTCGTCGTACCAAGTGCCGTGTGCCATCCTGCACACCCGCACCCCATTAAAATGACCTTTGGGGAAGTTGACATTGAGGCACACCCCTTTGGGCAGCCCCTCATCCAGCACCTTACGTGTAATCAGCCTCACGAGTGGCCTCAACGGGGAAAAGTCGGCATCCTCGTTGTAGTCGCACAAGGAAAAAGCCACCGAAGGCAAGTATTTCATACATCCTTCCAAGGCCACCCCCATGGTGCCGGAATAATGGGTGTTGACCGAAGCATTGTCCCCATGGTTGATACCCCCTATGACGATGTCGGGCATCCTGTCGGTGCAGAATTGGTTGAGCGCCAACTTTACACAGTCGACAGGAGTTCCATTGCATGACCACACCTTCAGCCCCTCCTCCTCCGTTCTCAAAATGAGTCTCAGGGGGGTAACAGCGGAGAAAGCCGTAGCATTGCCCGACCTCGCTCCCTCCGGGGCGCAGACGAGCACATCTCCCAAGTCGCGGACCATGTCGACGAGACAGTTGATTCCCTTCGCCCGATATCCGTCATCATTCGAAATAAGTATTAACGGTTTTTTAATTTTCATAAATAATCTTTAGTTTTGGGTGCAAAAGTACGAAAAAAGGTTTAAAATACGAGTTTCTCGCACAAAATATGTACCTTTGTAGTCGAAAGTTCGGAGAAAGGCGAAAAGGACAGCCTCCACGGCTGTTCCTCCGACATGAAAAAATAGCTTACATGGGAAAAATCATAGCATTAGCCAACCAAAAAGGCGGCGTGGGCAAAACCACCACCACGATCAATTTAGCCGCATCCTTGGCAACACTTGAAAAGACGGTACTGGTGATAGACGCCGACCCCCAGGCCAACGCCTCCAGCGGATTGGGTGTGGACATCCACGACTTGGATTGTTCTCTTTACGAATGCCTCATCGGCGAAGCCGACGTACGCGAAGCGATTTACACCACCGACATAGAAGGCCTTGACATCATCCCCAGCCATATCGACTTGGTAGGCGCAGAGATAGAGATGCTCAACATCGACAACCGCGAGAAAGTGGTCAGCCGTCTCTTGAGTTCCATCCGCAACGACTACGACTATATCCTGATAGACTGCTCGCCCTCCTTGGGTCTGATTACGGTCAACTCACTGACGGCGGCCGACTCGGTCATCATACCCGTCCAGTGCGAATATTTCGCCTTGGAAGGCATCGGCAAACTGCTTAACACCATCAAGATCATCAAGAGCAAGCTGAACCCTCGCCTTGAGATAGAAGGCTTCCTTCTGACGATGTACGACAGCCGTCTTCGTCTTGCCAACCAGATTTACGACGAAGTGAAGCGCCATTTCCAGGAATTGGTGTTCAAGACAGTCATCCAGCGCAATGTGAAGTTGAGCGAAAGTCCCAGCCACGGCATACCAGTGATTCTTTATGATGCCGACAGCACCGGCAGCAAGAACCATCTCGCCCTTGCCAAGGAGATCATCAACAAGAACGAGGCGAAGAAGCCCAAACCTTGAGGCCCTTCCCCTTTCCAAACCAAAGAAGCAACATGGCAGCAAAAAAGAAATATAGTGCATTAGGCCGCGGTCTCGACGCCCTTATCTCCACCGACGAGGTGAAGCCCCAAGGCAGCTCCACCATCAACGAAATCCCCTTGGACCAGATAGAGGCCAACCCGAACCAACCCCGTCGCGAATTCGACCCCGAGACCCTTCAGGACCTTGCCAACAGCATCCGTGTATTGGGCATCGTGCAGCCCATCACCCTCCGTCAAATCGGCGAAGACAAATACCAGATAATTGCTGGAGAGCGTCGCTGGCGCGCCTCCATGGAAGCCGGGCTCACCACCATACCCGCCTACATCCGCACCATAGACGACGAGAGCGTGATGGAAATGGCACTGGTGGAGAATATCCAGCGCGAAGACCTCAACGCGATAGAAATCGCGTTGGCTTACGCCCACCTGCTTCAGCAAGAGGGCATGACACAGGAGAAAGTAGCCGACCGTGTGGGAAAAAGCCGTGTGGCAGTAGCCAACTACCTGCGGCTGCTGAAATTGCCCGCCCAAGTGCAGATGGCCCTTCAAAAAAGGACCATCGACATGGGGCACGCACGCGCCCTCCTCTCC
Source organism: Prevotella sp. (assembly GCA_017619375.1). Taxonomy (GTDB): domain Bacteria; phylum Bacteroidota; class Bacteroidia; order Bacteroidales; family Bacteroidaceae; genus Prevotella. Next base: position 14,584 of record JAFZSL010000062.1, read on the forward strand.
CTTGACAGCCCTTCCCAGCAACTGAAGGTATTCAAGGAAATCCTACACACTGGCGCCTCCGTCCGCCAAGTGGAGGAATTGGTGAAAAAGCTAAAGAACGGAGAAAAGGCTGGCCTGTCGAAAAACGGCGGGGCCACCAGCAAGCTTCCGGAAGAGTTCAACATCCTCCGGGAGCAGATGGCCAGCTTTTTCCAAACCAAGGTTTCGCTGAGCATGTCGCCCGACGGAAAAGGAAAGATCAGCATCCCCTTTGACAATGAAGAGGAACTGGAGCGCATCATGAGTCTTTTCGACAACCTGAAACGCCCATGACTTTCCACAAAAGGCATCTCGTCCACCTGCACAGGCTCATCCTTTGGGTTGTGTTGTCAGCATTGGCGGCACCCTGCCTGTCGCAGACACCTTCCGACAGTCTCTCTTCGGGGCGCATCATCACCGAGTCAGGCGACACGCTGATCGACCTCTTCGAAGACGACGTCATGCTGGATGAGATGATAGACACCATCCACTTCGACACCCAGGACGGGACCAAGCCTTGGAAAGCGAAGCGCGACTGGAGCACGTGGCGTCCCGACCCCAAACGTGCCTTATGGCTCGCCATCGTCATCCCAGGCGGCGGCCAGATATACAACCGCAAATACTGGAAGCTCCCCATCGTATATGGAGGCTTCGTAGGCTGTGCATACGCCATGCAATGGAACAACCAGATGTACAACGACTATTCACAGGCCTACCTCGACATCATGGACAATGATCCCAACACACAGAGCTACAACCAGTTCATGCATTTTGGGACCACCATCGACGACAGCAACAAGGAAAGATACAAAAGTCTGTTCAAAAAGCGCAAGGACTACTACCGCCGCTATCGCGACTTGAGTTTCTTCATCCTCGTGGGCGTTTACGCATTGTCTGTGATAGACGCATACGTCGACGCCTCCCTGTCCGACTTCGACATCAGCAAGGACCTCACCATGCGAGTGTCCCCGACCATCCTCACGAACAAGACCGAGCGCAACCCTCTACGCTCCTCTGCACTGGGAGTCCAATGCAGCTTGAATTTCTAACATCCGCCCTACTAACACCACCCAAAACAAGAAAGAGAAGAAAAAATGAAGAAAACGAAACTGAATCTCATCGCCGCCCTGTTGGCATGCCTGTCACTACCCCTGGCAGCCCAGAACACCGAAGACGAATTTGAAATCATCTTCACCGACGATGGGAACCAGCGCGAGGTCATCGGCGTGCCGATGGCCCTATACATGTCGGAATTGGACAGTCTGATGAGCCTCTACCACAACCAGACCTATCTGACATTGGACGACGACTGCGAATTCCGCAACGAAAGCCCCAACTACACCTCAGAGGAACTGCAAGACCGCCTCAGCAGGATGCCATGCACAATCAACATGACATACAACCCCATCGTCAAGCAATTCATCGACCGATACGTCATGCGCATGAGAAAGACGGTGAGTGTCATGCTCGGCACATCCAATTTCTACATGCCCATCTTCGAGCAAGCCCTCGAATCCTACAACGTACCACTGGAACTCAAATATCTGCCTGTCATCGAGTCGGCCCTGAATCCCAAAGCCGTCTCACGCGTGGGTGCCACCGGATTGTGGCAGTTCATGCTCGCCACCGGCAAGCAGTACGGCCTTCGTGTGAACTCCCTTGTCGACGACCGTAAAGACCCCATCCGTTCCTCCTATGCAGCAGCACGTTTCCTTCGCGACCTCTACCGCATCTTCGGCGACTGGACACTTGCCATCGCCGCCTACAACTGCGGTCCAGAGAACGTGAACAAGGCCATCCGTCGCAGCGGCGGCAACCGCGACTATTGGACCATCTACCCATACCTCCCCGCCGAGACACGCGGATACGTCCCGGCCTTCATAGCCGCCAACTATGTGATGACCTACTACTGCGAGCACAACATATGCCCCATGCTCACCAACCTGCCGGAACACACCGACACGGTGGTGGTGAACAAGAACGTGTCATTCTCCACCCTCTCGAAGTTCTGCGACATCGACATCAACCTTCTTCGAGAACTCAATCCACAATACCGTCGAGACTTGGTGAACGGTCTCAGCGAGCCTTCCACCATCCGTATGCCGATTTCCGCCATCAACAAGTTTGTGGAATCCCAAGATTCCATCATCGCCTACGACATGGAGCACCATAGCAGCCGCAGCTACGCTGCAACCGAAGAACGCTCGTCATCTTCCAAGAGTTCCTCGAGAAGCAGCTCGTCGAGAAGCAGTTATCGCTCTTCCACCTCCAGCAAGTCCTATGCCAACACAAGGAGCTACGGCCGCGGAAGCACCTCTGCCTCAGCCTCTTCAGGCAGCACCTCCAGATATGGGCGAAGCAGCCGTGCCTCCTCCGCATCGGCATCCAACAACACATCAGCACGCAACAAAAAAGGCCGTCGCGGATGATAGACAATGGCGTGTGGTCCACTCTATCTTGATATAGGCCTGGAAAGTCCAGGCAAACCAACGAATCAACCCATCCACACAAGACTATATGGACGAAAACACCCATAACCCCAAAGACGCCGAACGTGAAGCCACCGATGAGCAACTGGTCAACCACGCTTTCGAAGAGTTGCTGAACAGTTACCTTTCATCACCTCACCGCAAAAAGGTGGACATCATCAAGAAGGCGTTCAACTTCGCCCGGCAGGCCCACAAAGGCGTGCGCCGCTTGTCTGGCGAGCCATACATCATGCACCCCATCTCCGTGGCCATGATAGCCTCCGCAGAGATGGGCTTGGGCTCCACGAGCATCTGCTCCGCCCTCTTGCACGACGTGGTGGAAGACACCGACTACACGGTGGAAGACATTGAGACCATCTTTGGCTCAAAGATAGCCCAGATCGTCGACGGCTTGACAAAAATCTCCGGCGGCATATTCGGCGACCAGGCCTCCGCCCAGGCAGAGAATTTCAAGAAACTGCTGCTCACCATGAGCGATGACATCCGCGTCATCCTCATCAAGATTTGCGACCGCCTTCACAATATGCGCACACTGAGCAGCCAACCTGCCAACAAGCAGTACAAGATAGCTGGCGAGACCTTATATATATATGCTCCCCTCGCCAACCGCCTCGGCCTGAACAGGATCAAGAACGAACTGGAGAATCTCAGTTTCAAATACGAGCATCCTACGGAATACGATAGCATCCGTATGAGACTGGCAAGCACCGAAGAGTCGCGCAACACCCTTTTCGAGCAATTCACGGCTCCCATCCGTGAGGCGTTGGACAAGATCGGGCTCCCTTACGTCATCCACGCCCGTGTGAAGACCCCTTACTCCATCTGGACGAAGATGCAAAACAAGAAAGTGACGTTCAAGGAGATCTACGACATCCTTGCCGTGCGCATCATCTTCACCCCGGAAAGCAGGGAGACGGAAATAAACGACTGTTTCAAGATCTACGTCGCCATCAACAGGCTCTACAAATCGCATCCCGACCGTCTGCGCGACTGGGTGAACCACCCCAAAGCCAACGGATACCAGGCCTTGCACGTCACGCTGATGTCGCAAACCGGACAATGGGTGGAGGTGCAGATACGCTCGGAGCGCATGGACGAGATAGCAGAACAAGGCTTTGCCGCACATTGGAAATACAAAGAAGGCGGCACTGGAGAGATTGGTGAGGATTCAGAACTGAACGACTGGCTCCACACCATCAAGGAAATCCTTGACGATCCTCAGCCCGACGCCATGGACTTCCTCGACACCATCAAGCTCAACCTTTTCGCCTCTGAAATATTCGTGTTCACACCCAAGGGCGAAATCCGCACGATGCCCGCCGGCTGCACCGCACTCGACTTCGCCTTCCAAATACACACCTTGGTGGGAAGCCACTGCATTGGTGCAAAAGTCAATCACAAGTTGGTGCCCCTGAGCCACAAGCTGAACAGTGGAGACCAAGTGGAAATCCTCACCTCCAAGTCGCAGCACGTCAACGCCTCATGGGTGAACTTCGCTACCACAGCCAAGGCCAAGCAGAAAATACAAGCCATCCTGCGCCATAACGCACGTGAAATCCAAAAAGAGGGTGAAAACATCCTGAAGGAGTTTCTCGAGCAATACGACATGGAACTCACCACAAGCGCCATCGACCGTCTCTGCTCTTTCCACGACATATCGAAGCCTGAAAAACTTTTCCAGGCCATCGGCAACAAGATCATCATCCTTGGCGACAAGGACATCGACGAACTGTTGGAGCGCAAGCCTGGCAGCAAGAAGGGTTGGCGCAAATACGTGCCCTTCATCGGTTCTGGTAAGCAAGAGACCACCACCAAATCTTCCGACGACACAGATGCCACCACCTTGCTGGTCGTCGGGAAAGAGTTCAACCGCAAGAAGCCCTTCTACGTTGACGACGAAAATGTGATGCGCCTGGTGATTCCCAAATGCTGTCGCGCCATCCCTGGCGACGATGCCTTGGGATACATCGACAACAAGAACCATATCGAGCTTCACCGCCGCGACTGCCATGTTGCCGACCGTTTGAAAAGCAGTTTCGGCAACCGCATCATCGACATCAAATGGAACATGCACCGTCGCATACTCTTCGATGCCACCATACGAGTCAGCGGTATCGACCGCATCGGCCTTTTGAACGAAGTCACCGGCATTCTTTCGCAACAACTCAATGTGAACATCCAGAAACTCACCATCTCCACCAAAGACGGTGTCTTCGACGGCACCATCGAACTCAAGGTATACGACCGTAACGACGTGAAGATCATCATCGACGCACTAAGCAACATCCAAAACCTTGAAGAAATCAAGGAGATACAATAGTCCCCTAACCCATGCGCCTGACCACATCCTTCATCGCACTCCTCTGCTGCCTCGCCACTCTGGCCGCCAACAAGTATGACAACCCCGACACATTGATCGTCGCCCGCGACGGCACAGGAGAATTCCGCAACGTCAACGACGCCGTGGAGGTGTGCAGGGCCTTCATGGAATACCACAAGGTGATATTTGTCAAAAAAGGCACTTACAAGGAAAAGGTCATCATCCCCTCATGGCTCGACAACATTGAAATCGTAGGGGAAGACGTGGAAAGCACCATCATCACTTTCGACGACCACGCCAACATCCGCCTTGCCGGCACGGAACAAGGGATGGGCACTTTCCGCACCTATACGATGAAAATCGAGGGAAACGGCATCGTGCTGAAGAACATCACCATAGAGAACAACTCCGCACGACTGGGGCAGGCTGTTGCACTTCACACGGAAGGCGACCGACTGCAGTTCATCGGATGCCGCTTCCTTGGACACCAAGACACGGTGTATACCGGCAAGGCTGGCACACGGCTCTATTTCCTCAACTGTTACATCGAGGGCACCACAGATTTCATTTTCGGCCCCTCCACTGCCTGGTTCGAGGGATGCGCCATCAAAAGCAAGGCCAACTCCTACGTCACCGCAGCCTCTACTCCCAAAGATGTGGAATACGGCTACATCTTCAACCACTGCCGACTCATCGCCGACGAGGGGGTGGAGAAAGTATATCTGGGACGACCTTGGCGTCCATACGCCCATACGCTTTTCATGAACTGCGAAATGGGCAGGCACATCGTTCCTGCAGGTTGGCACAACTGGGGCAACGAAGCCAACGAAAAGACCGCCAGATATATGGAATACAACAACAGCGGAGCTGGTGCCGACAAAGGGCAACGAACAGTTTGGAGCCACCAACTCACTGCCAAAGAAGCCAAGGCCATCACTTTGGAGCGAGTGTTCAGCATCACCAGCACATGGATGCCATAAAAGGATTGGAGGAATCGGAATAGTCGGAAAGTTTGGAAAGGTCGGGATTTTGAATTGTTAAAATTACAATATTTTATTTAAAATAAACCAAAAAGGCGACATGTGGCACCTTTGTAGTTGATTATTTTTGTACTTTTGAACAAAATTACGAATCATCTTGGAAATGTTGCTGAAACATTCAAGAAATGTCACGGATATTCCGTGAATTGATGAGAAAACCTTAACATATACCATACAGACACATAGGATCGACCTAACGAGGGCGAATCCCCTTTAGAAACAACCTATCTTAAAATATAAGTATAACTAAAACAAACATTTATGTATCTACCAATCAAGAGGGCCGTCATGGCCTTGTGCATGAGTCTGTTTTGCATCTTTGCCTTTGCGCAGAAGACCATTACAGGCACGGTGAAAGACGCTGCCGGCGATCCGCTGATCGGCGCCACCGTCTCATTGGGAGGAAACAATGGTGTCATCACCGACATCGATGGCAACTTCACCCTCCCCGGTGTCAACAACGGCGCCACACTCACGGTTTCCTACATCGGCTACGAAACGACAACGGTGAAAGTAGGCAACCAGCAACACTACGACATCGTGCTGGAGAGCAACGACAAGTCACTCGACGAAGTGGTGGTCATCGGCTATGGCACGGTGAAACGTCGCGACCTCACCGGAGCCGTGGCATCCGTGACAGGCGAGCGACTGGCCAAGAACCCTGTCGCCAACGTCGCCCAGGCATTGCAGGGACAACTGCCAGGTGTCAACGTCATCTCACAAGACGGACGACCTGGTGCCACCATGTCCATCCGTGTTCGTGGCGGTGGTTCCATCACCCAGAGCAACGAACCCCTTTACGTGGTTGACGGTGTGATCACCGGCCGCATCGATGACATTCCTGCCGACGACATTGAGAGCATTGATGTGCTGAAAGATGCCGCCTCGACAGCCATCTATGGCGCCAGTGGTGCCAACGGTGTGATTCTCATCACCACCAAGAGTGCCAAAGAGGGCAAGAACGAAGTGAAGTACAACATGTACTATCAACTGAAGGAGCAGCCGGAACAGCTCGACGTACTCGACCCCTACGACTATGTGCTCCACACCTGGAGTTATGCCACAGCCTACGGTGAGTCGTATGGAGACAACGTGGCCAAATATTTCGGCCTCGGAAGCAAATACGGAAACCATCTCAATGAATACAAGAACATGAGCACCCACAACTGGGTGGACGACATCATGGACAGTTCACACTCCTGGAACCACGACCTCTCGCTCTCCGGAGGTTCGTCAACCACGAAATATCGCGCCTCCGTCAACTATATGAATGACGACGGTGCACGTCTCAACACCGGTTTCCGCCGCTGGAACGCCAGTTTCAAGTTCTCACAGGACATCAGCAAGAAGCTGAAATGGGACCTTGACGCCCGATACAGCGAGATGAGATTCCGTGGCACGAGATTCAACACTGCAACATCCGCCTATCAGTTCCGCCCCGTCGACAACCCGCTTGGTGCCGATGCCGACCCCTCGCAGATGGGACAAGGCTCCTCCTTCGTGGAACTTTCAAGAAACCCGCTCGACTACACCAAGAACTACGACCAATACAACGACATCAACCGCTTGCGTGTCAACACCGGCCTCACATGGACCATCATCAACGGACTTGTGGCCAAGTCGGAAATCGGCCTCTCAAGAGGTTGGACTGAACGCCGTGCATGGGACGGCGGACATGGCGACCAAGGCTATTCCTCCGCACAATTGTACAAGAGCAACAGCTACAACGTGAGATGGTCGAACACCCTGAACTACAACGTGCAGGGACTCGGCGAAGGCCACAGCCTCGGAATGCTCGCCGGCTATGAGATTCTGGCAGACAAGACCAACTACAGCAACATCTACGGCTATGGCTACCCATCGGAATTCACCATGAACGACGCTTTCGGCATGATCAACTTCACAGGCAAGACGAAGGGCAGCGAAGGACTCGACAAGTTTGAAAATGTGATTGGCGAACCGAAACACGTCACATCTTTCTTCGGGCGCGTCAATTATTCCTACCTCGGCAGATACCTGCTCACCGCCACTTTCCGCGCCGATGGATCCTCGAGGTTCGCCTCCAACAACACCTGGGGCTACTTCCCCGCAGCAGCCGCAGCATGGCGCATCTCTGACGAACCTTTCATGGAAGGCGCAAGAGATTGGCTCGACAATCTCAAAATCCGTCTCTCGTTTGGTACTTCCGGCAACGACAACATCGACGCCGGCCTGTGGCGAGAGACCTGGACCACCAGCACCATCAATGTGGACGGTGTGAACAAAGTGGTCTACATCCCCGGTTCGATGAAGGGCAACCCTGACCTCAAATGGGAGACCACCGTCTCACGCAACCTCGGTTTCGACTTCGGCATCCTCCGCGGCAAACTCCGCGGCAGCCTCGACCTCTATTGGAACACCACCAAGGACATCCTCATGAAGGTGCCCATCGACGAGGCCACCGGCTACAGTTACCAATACCAGAACGTGGGACAGACCTCCAACCGAGGTGTCGAACTCGCCCTCTTCTACGAGGCCGTGCGCAGCAAGGACTTCGGACTGAGTTTCAACCTCACCTACAATTACAACAACAACATGGTGGACAAACTCAATCCCGACATCGACCTCAATCCCGACACCCATACCGGATGGGGTTCCTCCATGCGCAAACCATACTATGACTACATCATCCGCGTGGGCGAGCCGGTAGGCACCATCCAAGGCTTCAAGAGCAACGGTTTCTACACCCTCGACGACTTCAACTACTCCAATGGCGTCTATACCTTGAAAGACGGCGTGCCCGACACCAAGAGCATCGTCAACTATCCCGCCAACGCCTTCAAAGGCAACAAACCTGATGGTCAAACCGCCTTCCCAGGCATGGTCAAATTCGAGGATGTCAACGGCGACGGCGTGATTGACGACAGCGACGCCACCGTCATCGGCAAGACACAGCCACACCACACCGGCGGCTTAAACATCATGGGCAACTACAAGAACCTGGACTTCTCACTGGGATTCACCTATCAAATCGGCGGCAAAGTATATAATGCCAACGTGATGCACGACATGATGGGCGACAAGGACAACAGCTTGGGCGCCAACAGGCTCGACGTGGTCAAAGACTGCTTCCGCATCTACGACGTGGGCAGCGACGGCAACCTCGTAGCCGTGACAGAACCCGAAGCCCTCAGGGCACTCAACGCAAATGCGAAATATGCATTGCCCTATTCAGAATACGGACTTGCTTCTTCAGAGTTCATCGAGGACGCCTCCTATCTCCGTCTCAACACGCTGACCGTGGGATATACCCTCCCGAAAGCATGGTTGAACACCGTAGGCATCAAGAACGTGAGGGTTTACTTCACCGGTGCCAACCTCTTCTGCATCACTGGTTACAGTGGCCTTGACCCAGACGTCAACACCAACATGAACGCTGGTGGCGACGGATTCCCCACCCCGTTCTATGACTACCAGGCATATCCCAAAACAAGGTCATACACTTTCGGACTCAACGTAACATTCTAATTAATCAAGGAGAAGAAAAATGAAAAAGACATTATATATCACATTGTTTGCGGCAGGAGTCCTTTCCATGACATCTTGTGAGGACTACCTGGAGACCAAATCTCCATCAACCGTCGATGCCAACTTCGTTTTCTCCAACATGGTGACCGCCCACGCCGCCATCGACGGAGGTTATGAGGCTTGGAGAGACGTCCTGCAGAATGGTGTCTTCGGCGACGGACTGTGGTATGCCGCCGACGTGGCCGGTTCCGACATCATGCGCCACCCGGAGGCTTTCAGCAACCAACCCGGACGTCACTACCCCGAGAGTTTCTATCAGAACGGCAAGTATGCCGCTTCCTACGGACTGCTCTCCTATCTCAAGGAGAACGACATTTACGCCAAGTTGTTCAACGTGGTCAGCAAGGCCAACGCCATCATCACCGCCGTGCAGGACATGTCTGATTTCGAGGCCAAAATCAAGAACGCCACAGAGCCCAACGGACTGAGCCAACTCTACGGCGAGGCCGTGGCCCTGAAAGCCTCCGCCTACCGCGAACTCATCAAGAACTGGGGCGACGTGCCGTATCAGAGACGATTGGGCGAGGCCGCCAGCGGCTTGACCTCACGCGACTCCATCTACGACGCCATCCTGGAAGACCTCATTGCCGTGGAGCCACTCATGTATCCCATCGGTCAATGCCCGGAATACGACCAGAACGTGAAGAACTACTTCTCAAAGACCTACGTCCAAGGACTCATCGGCCGCATCGCCCTCGAGGCCGGCGGCTATCAGACCCGTCGTGGCGACATCACCCCCGTTGACGGAAAGGGCAATGCGTTGAGCATCGAGAAGAAGGGCAACGACAACAATGGTGCTTCCTACGGACGTAGAAGCGACTGGAAGACCTATATGGAGGTGGCAAGGACTTACTTCAAGAAAGCCATCGACAATCCTGGTTCGGCCACCTTCTCCGACAGCTACGACACCTTCTTCAACGAGATGCAAAGCGCCGATGCCGCCTATGCCGGCGAGTCCATCTACGAGGCGCCCATGCAGCAAGGTGGTGGCAACGACGCCCGCTCCTATTCCTTCGGACGCCCCAGCGACGGTGGCTCCAAGGATGCATATCCCTGCAAGGCATACGGGCAAGGACGCATCAACCCCGCATTCTATTACGGCATGTTCGACCCGAAAGACATCCGACGCGACGTGTCCTGCACCGTCACCGGCAGCACGGGCAAGGGAGTGGAGAGGCTCATCCCCTTCAAACCCAACTCGAAGGCCAGCGGTGGCGGCATCTCCACCAACAAGTGGGATGAGAACCGCCAAAAGACCGTGTGGACCAAGAACCAACGCAAGTCGGGTATCAACCAACCCTACATGCGCATCTCTGAAATCTATCTCGGCTACGCAGAAGCATGCGCCGCCCTTGGCGACAACGGCAACGCCAGGACCTACCTCGACAAGATTCGCAACCGTGCCTTCCCCTATGGAGGTGCCAACACCGAAGCATTCATCGCCAAGTCGGGCTCTCTCTACAATGCCATCATCGACGAGCGCGGATTTGAATTCGCCGGAGAAGGCGACCGCCGCTTCACCCTCATCCGTTCGGGACTCATCGGGGAGAAGATCAAGGCAGTGAAGGAACTGACAGGCGCCATGATCAACGGTCTGAAGACCAACGGCTATTTCCAGTTTGAAAACGGCAACGTCATCTCCTCCTACGTATGGACGAAACTCGTCGATGCCAAGAGCATCTACGGCTACCGTCTCACCGGCATCACGCCGCAAGGTATGGAGAACGACCCCGTGCTCTATCCGGGATGGCGTGGACAAAACGACGACTGGGAGGCCTACGGACTGAGCTACGGCACAGCCACTCCCGCCACCAACCTGGCCATCAAGGGGCTCTTCACCCGCATTTCCGACGAGGAGGCTGCCGCCCTTGAGGCCGATGGATACAAGAAGGAGAACTGGGGTGTCGACCTCGTGTCCAACGAAGACGAGTACTACAAGTACCTCTTCCTCGACTACGACTATGTGAGCGCCCCCATTTACCTCTGGCCGTTCACACCGAACATCCTCGCCACCGGCGGTTTCACCAACGGATACGGCTTCTCCAACGAGTAAATGCAGAACATGAACCTACGAGGCATTACCATAAAGGATAGCCTCTTCATAAAAATCGGGCGGATGTGCATCCGCCCGATTTTTATTTATGAGATATCAGAGCCATGGGAAGTTTTAGGAGGAAATAAGTAGAGGTAGGAGAGATAGGGGGTGCTCCCACTCGGAAAATCTCAAAAACTTTTGGATTTTCGCTCACTTAATCGTACCTTTGCAGCGTTTTTGAAACGAATAGAGAAAAGGAAAGAAAAATGATGACAGCCAACGAAATCCGCGACTCCTTCAAGCAATTCTTCGAGTCGAAAGGCCACACCATCGTGCCATCCGCTCCGATGGTAGTGAAAGACGACCCCACCCTGATGTTCACCAACGCCGGTATGAACCAATGGAAAGACATCATCCTCGGCACCCGCGCGCCGGAACCCCGCCGCCGTGCCGACAGTCAGAAATGCCTGCGTGTGAGCGGGAAGCACAACGATTTGGAAGAGGTAGGCCATGACACCTACCATCACACCATGTTCGAGATGCTGGGCAACTGGAGTTTCGGCGACTATTTCAAGGAGGAGGCCATCGCATGGGCATGGGAATACCTGGTCGATGTGCTCCATCTCAACCCCGAGGACCTCTATGTCACCGTGTTTGAAGGATCTGCAGAGGAAGGTCTTTCCCGTGACGACGAGGCCGCCGGCTACTGGTTGAAACACGTCCCTGCCGACCATATCATCAACGGCAACAAGCATGACAATTTCTGGGAGATGGGCGACACCGGTCCTTGCGGCCCCTGTTCAGAAATCCACCTCGACTCCCGCACCGCCGAGGAGAAAGCCAAGGTGCCCGGACGGGAATTGGTGAACAAGGACGACCCCCAGGTTATAGAGATTTGGAACCTGGTGTTCATGCAATACAACAGGAAGGCCGACGGCACGTTGGAGAAATTGTCGATGAACGTCATCGACACCGGCATGGGCTTCGAGCGCCTCGTCCGCGCCATGCAAGGGAAACACTCCAACTACGACACCGACATCTTCCAGCCCATCATCCATGAGATAGAAAGACTGTCGGGCCTCCGTTATGGACAGGATGAAAACACCGACGTAGCGATGCGCGTGATAGCCGACCACCTCCGCGCCGTGTCGTTCAGCATCGCCGACGGACAACTGCCAAGCAACGCCAAGGCCGGCTACGTCATCCGACGCATCCTCAGGCGCGCCGTCCGCTATGCCTATACTTTCCTCGGACAGAAGGAAGCCTTCATCCATCGCCTCATCCCCACCCTCGTGGCAGAGATGGGAGCCTCATATCCAGAACTTCCCGCCCAGCAAACGCTCATCAGCCGAGTGATAAAAGAAGAGGAAGACTCCTTCCTCCGCACACTTGACAAAGGCATCAGCCTGCTGAACGGCGACATGGACGAGTTGAAAGCCCATGGCGAGACGGTGCTTGACGGAAAGCAAGCCTTCCGCCTGTTTGACACCTACGGCTTCCCCCTCGACCTCACCCAACTCATCCTGCGGGAGAATGGCTTCACCGTCGACGAGCGTCAGTTTGACGAGGAGATGCAGAAGCAGAAGACCCGCGCACGCAACGCTGCTGCTGTGGAGAGCAGCGACTGGGTGGAGCTTCGCCCCGGCGAGCAGGAGTTCGTGGGCTACGACTACACGGAATACGAATGCCGTATCCTCCGCTACCGCAAGGTGACACAGAAGAAGAACACCTATTACGAGTTGGTGCTCGACCACACCCCCTTCTATGGTGAGATGGGTGGCCAGGTGGGCGACCGCGGTGTCCTGGTGAGCGAGTTCGAGACGGTGGACATCATCGATACGAAGTGTGAGAACAACCAGAGCGTGCACATCGTGAAAGCCCTACCCAAAGACCCGGAAGCCGACTTCATGGCTTGCGTGGACACCGACCTGCGCGACGCCAGCGCCGCCAACCATACCGCCACCCACCTGTTGGACTATGCCCTAAAGCAAGTGCTTGGCGACCATGTAGAGCAGAAGGGTTCCTATGTGAGTCCCGACAGCCTGCGTTTCGACTTCTCACACTTCCAGAAGGTGACCGACGCAGAGTTGCGCGAGGTGGAGCGGATAGTGAACGACATGATCCGCCAGGACCTGCCTCTCGATGAGCATCGCGACACCCCCTACGCTCAAGCGAAGGAGATGGGCGCCATCGCCTTGTTTGGCGAGAAATATGGCGACAAGGTGCGCGTGGTGCGTTTCGGCCCGAGTTGTGAACTATGCGGTGGCGTTCACGCCTCTTCCACTGGCCGTATCGGATTCTTCAAGATTGTCAGCGAGAGCAGCGTAGCCGCCGGCATCCGCCGTTTGGAAGCCAAGACGGGCAAGCAATGCGAGGAGATGCTCTACATGATGGAGGATATGATGAAATCCATCCGCGAGTTGTTCAACAACGCCAAGGACCTTCGTGGTGTCATCGACAAGTACATCAACGAGCACGACAGCATGAAGAAACAGATTGAAGGTTTCCGCGCCCAAGCCACAGAACGCGCCAAGGAGCAGTTGGTGTCGAAGAAGGAAGTACGGAATGGTATCAACATCGTCCGCACCGTCATACCCATCGACCCCGCCTCTGCGAAAGACCTGGTGTTCAAGGTGCACCAAGCCATTCCCGAGCATTTGGTCTGCGTGTTGGGTTCGGTATATGATTCCAAGCCGATGCTCAACGTGATGGTGAGCGAGGATTTGGTGAAGGAGCATGGCTTGCACGCCGGCCAACTGGTCCGCGAGGCAGCCAAACTCATCAACGGCGGTGGCGGCGGCCAGCCCCATTTCGCATCCGCTGGTGGCAAGAACCCAGATGGTCTCACCGCCGCCGTCGAAAAGGTGGTGGCCATAGCCTTGGAAAAAATATAGAGATAGTAGAAATACAAGATACGCCCCTCGCCGCATAGGTCGGCGAGGGGCGTTAGTTTTTCAACGCTGCGTGCAAACGGGCACTCCCCCCGGGGCGATGCCTGCAGCATCCACCATCACCCTCGTAGTCTTTCCGTTATTGTAGAACGTGGTGTGGAAGAAGCCCTCCTCGTCCACACGAGCGTTGGGGTTCCAATAGAGTGTGCGCCGATAGTCCTTTCTCCCCTCCTCGGGCAAGGCCTGGCTGTAGTCGGGGTGATAGAAATCGTCTGGCACATAGATGCCATGCATGATAATCCTCCTGTCGCGGTAGGTGGGTTGCCTTGCATCATTGGGAATGGTGACGAAATCCATCGTGACATCTGCTATAAGCGACGACCTTTCCAAGTATTTTTCTTCATTTCTCAACTCGAAATCGCTGAAGAGCCTGATTTCCTTCTGCCTGTAAAGCACGAGGTCTTTCGCAATGGCGTAGTTGCTCTTCATCTGTTCGGTAATCACGCCGAATGGATCGTCAGGAGCATAGTTCCTATAAAAGACGTAATCATTCATCCATCCTTCGATGAGCAACTGCTGCTCACTATTGTAGTTGCCTAAAAGCAGCAGGCACACCTGTTGAGGAAAGCGTCTGAAATTGAGTTTTCCGAACGATAGTCCATAATCCGTGGCGAGGTTGTAAAGTTCATAGGCATTACCCACGAACATAGGTTGTGTGTAGTCGATGGCCCTCCTACCCCTTCTCTTTTTCCCTTTCACCTCGAGGTTGTCGAGTTGCCTGTCCATGGACGAGAGTCTCCCCCCCACGTTGAGCAGCAAATCGTAATTTTCCTTGTCGTTTACGTAGTCATATTCAGGCAAGTGATTCTGGTAAAAGTCGTATTTCTTGGCGAAGACAGGGAAGAAGAGGTCGCGCTTGACATAGTAGTCAGGCCATTCGTTCTCGTTGATGAACCCATTGATTCTCTTCTTTTTCGCCTTGTCCTCCCCGAGACTTGTCTTGTGTGCGTTGAGGAAGAGGATGGCATCGCCATAGAACGGTGGCACGTTGAAGGAGAATTTGCCTCCGTTGGTCGTTTCCATCTCCACGGTGGCCACCTGCGTACCAATCACCAGTTCACCCTGCACGGTCACTTCATGTTTCAGTCCTCCATGGTTGACGCCATAATGTGGGTCGTTGGCACTGACGGGAGACGAAGCAGCCAGTTCCTGTCCTATGGTTTCCATCTGAATTGACCCCGTCATATCTGTGTCCGCCCCCGTGTTTTCCCCCATCGTCATCTGTTGATATGCAGGGTCGTTGGGGTCCATGACATCCTCATCACCGTCGGCATATCCGAAGATGCCCATGGGCCAGTATTTCATCTCCCCTTCGCGTATGGGGTCGAAGGAGACGGTGTGATACACACCACCCTCCACGGTCAGATTCTTCTCGGGAAGGTATCTGGGTGGTGTCGCCGCAGCGAGTTCCTTGTAGTCATAGCGTCTCCATCCCTGCACTCTTAAAAGCAGGTCGAGGTGCTGCCGATGTTCCTCCCCTTTCATGAAATATTGCTCAGGATACGGTATGAAACCTTTCAAATCGCCTGCTAGCAAGAGTTCGGTGTAGATGTTTCCCGTGTCAAACGTCAATTCCTGGGTGCCAGCATCCCTGACGGCGATGGACAAGTGCTCCACTCCTTTCGGCGCCTTGATGTCAAGGTTGATGGGTTCGAAGGGTTCATAGTCCAACTTCTCCGTGGCAGCCTCGAGTCTTGCCTCCTCGTATTCGTTGTTGTTGACGAAGAAGAGTCTGTCGGCGAGAGGGTTGCCGTTGCCGTCTATGACCACGAGGTCGTTCACCCCAGTGGGCAGTTCCGTCTCGTCGATGTTGAGGGATGCTTTTCCTGCGGCGTCGAGGGAGAGATGCTCAAACCATTTCAATCCTCCTCTGCAAAGCACGATGGCAGCGAAAGTCTGGTTGCCAGCCATCGCCTTGATGGTGATGTCGGCCTTCACCCTGCCCTGCTGATTGGTCAGTGCGAGCGCACACCCAGTCTTCTCCGACTTGGGCAAACTGAAGGAATACTGCTTCCCTTCAAACTCGAACCTTACCTTCGGCATGTCCCCTGTCACATCCAGGGGGAAGAGCCCCCGCCCCTCATGCATTGTTTCGACAGGCTTGTCTCCCACCGTTCCCTTCACGTCCACATATTGGCCCTCCTCGTCACGTGCCTCGAACGCCACCATGCACCTGGTGCCCTCGATGAGATGCCCTCCCTCGGGATAGAACGACACCTTCAGGCGCTCCTTCAGATCCTTGTCGGCCCTGGTCTTCGCCCTGTTGACAATATACCTGGTGGAATAATCGCCCTCCTTCTCCGGCCGTTCATACACTGGCACCACCCTGCTATAGACGGCACCGTAGAGACGGAAGAAATCGTCGGCCATCCTTTTGTTATAGAACTGCTCCCTGTCTTTCCTGCTGTAAGGATGCTTGGTGACACAGAAATTCAGCATCCATCGGGTGTAAGCCCTCAGTTCGTAAAATCCGGAATAGAGGGAGTCGCTGATTTCGAAGTCTCCCGCCCCATATCCTTTTTCCGAAACGACGATAGTCTGCCTCTCCACCACCAGTCCGTCGGGTGAGACCAGTTCGACATACAACAGTCGGCTTTGGTCTGTATATTCCAGTGTTTGCGCATCAGTGACATACGCCTTGTACCAAATGGTATCTCCCTTGAAATAGCAATTGTTGTCGATATGGAGGTACACTTTCTCTTGGACGGGTGCTTCTTCCAGAATGTCGCGCAGGCTCTCGAGGCTTTGCTGCGCATGGATGGCCAAGGCAGCAAAAACCCATATGAGAATGATGGCTGTTCGTTTCATAATGACATGGATAAGAGTCTCACCATAAGCGATGGTGTCTCAATCGTTGATTTGCGAAATACAAGGGCAAAAATAGTAAAAAAAGAGGAAATGTCAAAAAAAGCAGATTAAAAAGATGACGCATAAAAGTTTTTAGGAATGGAGGAGTGTCACTTTGCACTACCTTATCCAAAGGTAGGCTGCAGCTTGGCCTTGAAAACAAAAAACTTTGTCTTTTGTTTTGCAATGCGCTCACTTTGCACTACCTTTGCACGTAAATAGCAAAATCAAGCGTATGCCCGACATATCAATTCGAGGATTAGAGATGCCCGAATCGCCAATCAGGAAATTGGCCCCTCTCGCTGCAGCCGCCAAGCAGCGTGGAATAAAAGTGTACCACCTTAACATCGGACAGCCCGACCTTCCCACACCTCGTGAAGGTCTTGACGCATTGAAAGCCATCGACCGAGACATTCTGGAATATTCCCCCTCTCAAGGTTATCAAAGCTATCGTGAGAAACTTGTAGGTTATTACGCCAAATACAACATCAACGTCAGCGCCGACGACATCATCATCACCTCCGGCGGCAGCGAGGCTGTGCTTTTCGCCTTCCTCTCCTGCTTGAACCCCGGAGACGAGATCATCGTGCCGGAACCCGCCTATGCCAACTATATGGCCTTCGCCATCTCAGCAGGCGCAAAAATCAAGACCATCGCCACCACCATCGAAGAAGGGTTCTCCCTCCCCAAAGTGGAGAAATTCGAGGAACTGATCAACGACCGTACGCGTGCCATCATGATCTGCAACCCCAACAACCCCACCGGCTATCTCTACACCCGCCGCGAGATGAACCAAATCCGCGACTTGGTGAAGAAATACGACCTTTACCTCTTCTCCGACGAGGTGTATCGCGAATACATCTACACCGGCTCCCCCTACATCAGCGCCTGTCACCTTGAAGGCATCGAGCAGAACGTCATTCTCATCGACTCCGTTTCGAAACGTTACTCTGAATGTGGCATCCGCATCGGAGCCTTGATTACAAAGAACAAGCAAGTGAGGGCGGCGGTGATGAAGTTCTGCCAGGCGCGCCTGTCTCCTCCACTCATAGGCCAGATTGTGGCAGAGGCGTCACTTGACGCCTCTGAGGAATACTATCGCGAGGTGTATGACGAATATGTGGAGCGCCGCAAATGCCTTATCGACGGGCTCAACCGCATCCCGGGTGTATATTCGCCCATCCCGATGGGTGCTTTCTACACTGTGGCGAAACTGCCGGTGGATGATGCAGAGAATTTCTGCCGGTGGTGCCTGGAGAAGTTCAATGATGAAGGCGAGACCGTTATGATGGCTCCGGCTTCGGGTTTCTACACCACCCCCGGCGCTGGCATCAACCAAGTGCGTATCGCCTATGTGCTGAAGAAAGAAGACCTCACACGCGCTCTTGCCGTGCTCAGGAAAGCCCTTGAGTGTTACCCAGGACGTGTTTACGACGACCCGCTCACATGAACCTTTCCCTTTTCATCGCGCGCCGCCTCCATCACGAAGAGGAAGACAACCGTCAGAAAGTCAGCCGCCCAGCCATCCGCATTTCCATCGCCGGAGTGGCCATCGGCCTGGCCGTGATGATTGTGTCGGTGTGCGTGGTGCTCGGTTTCAAGCACACCATTCGCGACAAGGTGTTGGGATTCGGAAGCCACATCATCATAGCAGAGGCACAGTCTCTCTACAAGGACAATTCCTACCCTGTGTGCATGGACGACTCCATGATGAGTGAATTGCGCAACATCCCCAATGTGAACCATGTCCAACGTTATGCCACCAAGCAAGGTATCCTCAAAACCGACAGCGACTTCCTCGGAGTGACCTTCAAAGGCTACGGTCAGGAATACGACTCCACCTTCATCAGCAGTTGCATGGTGGAAGGCCGTCTGCCCGCTCTCAGCGACACGGTGAGCAGCAACGAGATTGTCATATCCCAGAACATCGCCGACAAACTGGGTTTGAAGCGCGGCGACCGCATCTTCTCTTATTTCATGGGTACAGACAATGTACGCACCCGTCGTTTCACCATTTGCGGCATCTATTGCACCAACCTGCGTCGTTTCGATGAAACCATTTGTTTCACCGACCTGCGCAGCATTGTGAAACTCAATGGTTGGGAGGGTGACCAAGCTTCCGGTGCCGAGATCACGCTTTCCGACTATTCCAAGATAGACGAGACCTTCTTCCTCGTCGGGACATTGGTCGACCGCCGCGTCGACAAGCATGAAAGCATCTACTTGTCGGAAACCACGCAGCATCTTTACCCCAACATTTTCGCCTGGCTCGACCTTCTCGACATCGACGTATGGATCATTCTCGGCTTGATGGTGGCTGTAGCAGTAATCACGATGATTTCCGGCTTGCTCATCATCATCATCGAACGCACGAGCATGATCGGCACGCTGAAAGCGATGGGAGCCCGCAACAGCACCATCCGCCACACCTTCTTGTGGTTTGCGGTGTTCATCATCGGCAAAGGCATGTTGATAGGCAACCTGCTTGGCATTGGCTTGGTGGCACTCCAGCATTTCACGGGCCTGGTGCGCCTTGACCCCTCCACCTATTATGTGGAGAAGGTGCCGGTGGAACTCAACATCCCATTGATCTTGCTGCTGAACATAGGCACGCTTCTCATTAGCGTGGCGATGCTGATAGCACCCAGTTTCCTCATCTCACACATCCAACCAGCAAAGTCCATGAAATACGAGTGAGACTTGCCATAACCATTGTGACTCCTCAGACAAAAAATTAACGAAGTCATAGAGGTTATCGCTGCGCTCGAAGTTGACGACAATAGTACCTTGGGATGATTGTTGTCAGTCCCTTCCCCGAGGTTGACGGAGCCAGCCAGGCTATCATTCCACAGTGGCCCGGAAATCACTTGCAGAGGTCCCAAGTGAATTCTTGTATTGCCCGACAAAAGTGCTCCCTTCCAACCTCCCCTCGAAGAATCGCCCGGAAGAGACACCATTCTTGTATTCACGAAGCACCATCACTCCCTCGCCATCAATCTCACCACTCAAGGCATATCTGGCGCCATCACCATCGACATCATATTCACCCTCCACATTTCCCTCAGAGATGGCAAGGTACATATTGAATGCTTTTGAATTTCCTTCCGACATGGAGCCCCTCAACCTCAACGCATTCCAAGGCACATCACGACGCACATCCTCCCGATGCTCCACCCTTTCCTGTTCCGAAAGCGTGCTCAACACCTCCTCAGCCTTCTGCCCAAGCATGCCTTTCTCCGAGCCGGAAGAGGTGAGGATGTCGTCCACCATCCATTGCCCATGTTCCATGAGAAGCATCACCATGAGCGACTCCTGGTTGGAATAATGTCCCAACATCCCTTGCACCATCACCTCCGCACTCGCCCTGTCCTCCGTTGCGGCGGTGACCGACTTGATTCGCATGGTGTGGTGGGAACCAGCCTTCCTTGCCCATAGGTCATGGTCGAGAATCGTGCTTCCGCTCTCCTGCTCTGCCTTCAAGACATCAAGCATCACCCGCCTGAAATCAGAAGAGAGATAGGTGAAGGCATAAGGTCTGGAATCACCCAGCATTTCATCGTAGATTTTCTCCAGTCTTATCGCCACCTCTTCCTCTTTTCCAATTTCACCCTGCGCCATGGCATGAGAGACTAATGAGTTTGACACATCGACCTTGTCAGGTGCTTGCCTGTCATTGTTGATGAAGCAGACGACACGATAAACGGCAAACACCATGGCGATGCAAGCCAAAGGAAAGAGGATGCACCTCGTCCAGAAAGCCCTTTTCGACTTCCTCACGTAATAATCGGGACGTTCTTCCAGAATGAGCCTGCGCCCTTCCTTCTCTCCCTCTTTTCCATGCATCTTCTCAGCGTCTTCCATAGGTCACGCAGCCTTTTTGGTCAAATTATGTGACAAAAATAGGAAATAAGGTTGGAATGTGCAAGAAATGAGCAACTAAAGTTGGATGAAGAAGTCTTTTTAAAACCATCACATGACGTGTCGTCAAGGCATAGTCAGAGAGATAGATAAAAAAAAACGTTGTTTTCTTGGAAATAAGATAGAAAGTACTTACTTTTGCAGCATAACTCAAAAACCAGTACCATCCGAAGAAAAGGATTCATTTACCAAGACAAAATATGAAACAAAGAGACAAGAAGGGACTAACTTTGAAGAACCTGAACAAGAGCAACGTCTGGGACTTGCAAGAGAACGACATCTTCCGTTTGTGGGAAGCCGCTGAGAAGGATGCAGATATCAAGGACAACATTCGTCATTACATCGACATCATTAAAAGCGCTTTCGACATGGAGGAGGTGAGCGTAGACAAGCCCGAGGTAGTGAAGAAATACGAATCACGCGGTTTCAAAGTGGGTCTATTAAGAATGGACGAGAGCACGAAAGTGAAATGGGCAGTGAAGAAGCGCCCCATCCTTCGTGTTACGGATCTTACATACGAGAACATACGCCACATTTCCACCACCAAGTTGCTTGAGGTGATCGACCGCAATTTCGGTGGCGGTTGGGACAGCCTTTCCCAAAGCATCCAAGACATCATCGAGAGCGGTTTCGACATCAGCACCACCACCCTTCCCAAAGACCGCCTTCGCAAGCCAGGCAGCATGTATGAGAAGAAGATTGAAGATGGTTTCGAGGTACTCGAGATAGCCAAAGGCATGTGGGTGGAAGCCATTTTCGCCAAGGCGAAGCCGTTGTTGGAGAAGCCGCATATGAAAGCCGAGTTGGACCAGGATCCATCCCCCGAGGAAGAGGAGGACGAATTCAATGAGAAGGAAGACTACTACAGCTCTGACGACGATGACGACACCTTCGACGAGGACAAGTTGACGGAAGAGAGTTATCGCACCACTTTCGACACCGACCCGGAAGACCTGAGCTTGGAGGCCGAGGGTATCTCCGACGAATACGAAGACTAATTGTTTTCACCGGTTGATGTTTTCCAGTCAAGGTGCTTTTGCCTCCTGGGACCTTCCGGAAATTCCTAAAACATCATAGCCCTTCATGGACAAGCATCAAAAAGGCGCCCTGCGAGGGCGCCTTTTCATATATGAAGCATATTTGTATCAGAATGTATATCCTACGGTGCACAAGATCTGATGCCGTTTGTTGTCCACTTTCACTTGGTTGGCTATGTTGTCCCAATCCTCATATTCATTGTCCACATAACTCATGAACGGAGAGAAGTAGCCTTCCGAGGCGCTATACTGATAAGCCAGGTCGAGATTCCACTTGTCGATTCTCCATCCAATACCAAAAGTGAAGCGGTTGGTTGCCTTCCAGTTGGTGTAATCAGTGGCTGTGGCATAGTAGCTGCCCGGTGAGTTGAGAGTTCCATCCTTGAAACCATCCTGGTCATACATGGCAGAGACATGGTTGTATCCTGCCCTTACAGCCATTTCTGGAATGGGTCTCACCTCTGCACCCACCTTGAATGTGGTCACCCCCTTGAGTGTTCTCTTGGTATGGGCGTTCATCTCTTTGTCGCTACTGCTCGACTCGTAATAGTCGTAGAAATCATAGCTTCCGCCATCATTGATCCTAGAGTCGGTGTGGGCATAGTCGGTAAAATCGACACCGGCCCCCAGAGCAAACATCTTGCCGTCGGTGTATCCCATGTTGAGGCCGAATTTCCAAGGCGTATAGACCTTGAAATCATAGGCATCCTCACTCCAGATGGTGGTGTTGCCGTCACTCACCTCGGTATAGTTGCTTGTGGTGAGTTTGTACCAGGTAGGAGTGGAGACATTGACACCGATGAGGAAAGGAGCATACTCCACAGGGCGGAAGATGGCGCCAAACTTGATGTTATAGCCCGTACCTGTGATTCTCCTATCGTCATACACGTTGAGGGAGTTGAGGTTGATGTTGTTGGGCACCACCATTGCCTCTGTGTAGTCGGAGATATGCTTGTAATGCACATCCTCCAGTCCCACAGTCATGCCCAGATACACCCTGTCGTTGATGTTTCCGCTAATATTGAAATCATATGCCCCGATATACCCTTTGTGCGCCCTGTCGAAGTCATAAGTGGCGGCATCATAGTAGTATGCGGTGCTATTGTTATTTTCATAGAAGAGATTCCTCGTGAAGATGTCGTCCAACTGGTTGCAAGTTACATAGTCGGCATCAAGGTTGAAATCTCCTTCGAAAGTCTTGT
Source organism: Prevotella sp. (assembly GCA_017619375.1). Lineage (GTDB taxonomy): Bacteria > Bacteroidota > Bacteroidia > Bacteroidales > Bacteroidaceae > Prevotella. Next base: position 38,008 of record JAFZSL010000062.1, read on the forward strand.
TATAGAGCAGGCCATTTGCCAATTTCATATAGGAGTTCTTGTTCTGTGAAGCGTTGTCGAGCCTGTCGTCAGCAGAGAGGATGAAATTGAAGTTACGGCTTTTATGATAATTGAATCCCATATTGAGGTATGAGTTCTCGCCACTTCTTGTTGCATAAACGAATCCCAGCTGATCGAAACTCAGGTTTGTCTCGTCTCCTTCAGAGTACTTTGCAGCATCTTGCTGAGACACCATTCCCACGGTACCCTCGACCTTGTTGTGCCTGAAGAGACCGATACCAGCGGGATTGGAGCTGATGGAGGAAATTTCACCTCCAAGTGCGTCCGTCGCACCACCCATTCCCACATAACGTGCTGTACCGTTAAGGTCCTGGGTGATGATTTTCGCATTCTCATAGGTTTCCTGCGCTGCCATGGGCAGTGCGATGATGGCAGCAGCCATCAGCAAATATCTCTTTTTCATTTCTTACCAATTTATATATTCAAGGTGTATATGTTCTGTTTCAAAAGCCTATCTTCTACCACCAGAGCGACCGCCGCCACCGCCGCCGAAGGAGCCACCTGAGCGGGAACCGCCGCCGCCACCGCCGCCGCCGAAGGAGCCGCCGCCACCGCCGCCGCTGCCGCCGAACGAACTACTGGAGCTACTTGAAGAGCCACTATAGCTGGAACTTCTGGAAGAGCCGCCATAGCTTGAAGAGCCGCTGTAGCCGGAACTGGAACTTCTTGACGTTGTCCCATAAGCACCTCTTGACGACGATGAAGACGAAGTGCCGGAATAGCTGCCGCTACCTCCGAAGCCAGCCCTTCTGTTGGTAGAGTTGGCATAGGTTGTCCTTGCCCCATTGCTCCCAGTGCTTGAACCGGAAGAGGAGAACGCTCCACTAGTAACCCTTCTTCCTCCGAAGGTGCCATTTTGAGCCGTGGAATATCCATTTCCTCTAATCATGCTCCTGCTTGCAGAGGAGTAGTTGGCATGTCTCCAATTCTGGTTGTCATAATGGTATGCCACCCCGCCACCATAATAATAAACGTATGGGTATCCATAATAGTAGGGATCCCACCATCCTCTATAGCCATAATAGCCGTAATAGCCGTAATAGAAGGGGTCATACCAAGGTGAATAAAAGCCGTAATACCAACCTGGATAATAATATCCCCATGGCGACCAGATGCCATAGTAGTGTCCCCACCTCCATCCGAGATAGTCATAGAAGAAGGGGTTGTACCATCCATAATAGTCGTCAAAAAGCCCTAGTCGAGCAGAGTAGTAGTAGTCGTCGTCATACCTTCTGCCATCGACATAGATGGTGTCTCTCTGAGGATAGCCATCACCAGCCGTGAAGTCGATGATGTCATCTCCAAGCGAGTCTGTGCCAAGGGTTTGGTATGAGCTCCGCATATACCTGCGGTTGTACTCGTCAACCGACATCCCAAGGGGCTTGGGCGCCGGCAGATTGGCCCTTTCAGGTCCAGTCTTCACCTTCTCCACCTTTTCCACCTTCTTCGGGACATAGTACATGTCATCTTGTGCGAAGATGGAGAGCGGGAGCACTCCAACCATCAGTAAAAGCAATAATTTCCTTTTCATATCCATTAATTTTTGATATTCACTATTTCACATTGCAAAATTAAACCAAGATTCCATGCAAATTTAAGGAAAAACCCTAAAGGAGCATAGGTTTTTCCCTATTTTTTATAAATTTGCACCGTCATTTCGCATCATTGCCCGCATTTCGCGATTAGGCGACCATGGGGGCAAGCAAAAAGGAACGAGGATATGAAATACTTGACAGCCACATTCCATTTGCATTCCGACGACCTTTCGTCGGACATGTCAGACACCGCATTCGACCTGTTGGCCTACCTTGGCGGTGAAGCGGGTTTCGAAACTTTCGAGCGTGAAGGAGAGGTCTTGAAAGGTTATGTCCAGGAAGAGTTGTTTGACAAGGACCTTCTTTCTACACTGCTTTCAGACTTTCCCTTGCCAGGGGTCACGGTGTCATACTCCATGGAGCAGTCGGAATACAAGGATTGGAACGAGGAATGGGAGTCAGAAGGCTTCGAACCTATCGAAGTGGGCGGCCGCTGCATCATCCACGATACGAAACACGCTGTCGAGCACGCCGAGGGAATGATCGACGTGGTGATTGACGCCCGTATGGCATTTGGCACCGGCACCCACTCCACCACGCAGATGATGGTGGCACAGTTGCTCAGCGACGACCTTCAAGGCAAGCGTGTTCTCGACTGCGGCTGCGGGACAGGCATCCTTTCCATCGTTGCCTCCAAGGCCGGCGCCAGCGAGGTGGTCGCCTACGACATTGACGAATGGAGTGTGGAGAACACCCGCCACAACGCCTCATTGAACCAAGTGACCAACATCGTGGTGCTTTGCGGTGCCCGTAACGTCCTGACGCATGTAAGCGGCGTCTTCGACCACGTCATTGCCAACATCAACCGGAACATCCTTCTCCAAGACATGGGTGCGATGCGCGAAGTGATGTCGGCAAGCGGCCGCCTGACCATCAGCGGTTTCTACGAGAGCGACACAACCATATTGATGGAAGAAGCCACCCGCCTGGGTCTGAAACTTCAGTCGAAGATGTCACTGGGCGACTGGGTATCACTGTCGTTCTGTTCATAGACAGTGGTATCATTTTGCAAGCTGTCAGGGTTTTCCATTTCTGGAACGACCAAATCTTCTTCTTGGATGACCAATTTTTTCAGTCCGAACATCGACCCGTTGTAAATGTCCAGGTCGACATATCCCACGATACCCGGCAAACGTCCCACATCGGTGTGCTGCCAGAATTTCCATTGTCCCTGGTATTGCACGTCGGACACATAATAATGGGCCACCCAGAAAGGATAGGCGTCGAAACGTTCGTCTTGGAGATACCTCTCCTTGAATTTATAATAGGTGTAGATGATGGGTTTGACATGGTATCTGTCCTCCACGATGTGAAGCCAAGCCAGCAATTCCATCTGGAAGTCTTCCTCGCTCATACTCTCCTGTTTCGCTTCCACATCGAGCACGGGAGGCAGGTCCCCCGCCTCCAACTTGACGTTATCGAGGAAGAAAGCAGCTTGTTCCCTGGCCGTGGAGGTGATGCTCCAGAAATGGTAGGCACCTCTGATGAATCCGTATTCCTTGGCTTTCCTGAAATTCTCTTCGAAGCAATCGTCGAGATAGTTGGCACCCTCGGTTGCCTTCACCATGATGAACACCAAATTGGAGCGGTCCACCATGGCGTTGCTGAGTTTCGTCCAATCTATTTTCCCTTGGTGATGGCTGATGTCGATGCCGTGAACGCTGTATCCTTTGGGATAAGACGGGTCTCCAAAGACGGCTCGCCATCTGAAGCCGAAAGGTTCCACGAAAAAGACATAGAATGCCCAGGCATAAGAGAAAGCCGCCACGCCGGCAATGGTCCACCATGTCCATTGCGGCAACCCCGACAACTTTCTCCCCACGGCCTTCCACCATCCACGCATGTTTCCGGTGTGTCCATGGGTTGTCTTCTGCGCCTTTTTCCTTTTCTTGGGCATTCGTCAAATAAAAGGGTGGGCATATGGGGCATCACCCACATGCCCACCCGGATGAGAGAAAGAATTACTTCACATGCTCCAATGCGAGCGTGATGGTGGTCTTGTCGCAAACCTCCGTGGGTCCCCAATACTGGATGGGGCCGGGATAGAGGTAGCAAGTCTCGATAGCCCATTTGTCACGAAGGGCGACAAAGGTCTTGAAAGGATTGCCATCCAGTTCCACCAATGCTTTCCTGATGACCGGCTTCATTTTTCCGTTCCTCCGCTCCATGTTCATCATCATGGTGATGGGGACGCCTCCTGCCTTCCATTCATCAGTGGGTGCAGTGGTGTTTTTCACGATGGCCATGTAGCCAGTCTTCCCATTGGCGATGAGTTGTGCGGCGCTTGCACCAAGTGCATAGCAGTAGTCAGCATCGAAATTGGACGGGGTTGCACACCTGCCCTCATATCCAAAGAAATGGTGAAGTGTGGCGAACTTTCCGACAAATTTGCCTTCAGCAGCCCATTTCCTCAACTTGGCCTCGCACATGTCGGAGAGAAGTTTCTCTGTCTCGATGAGTGAAACTTGCACATTTCCGTGCGGGTCTCTGTCGAGGGAAAGTTGACGGGCCACATTTTCAGGAAGAGTTTCGAAAGTCTCGGCATTCTCCTTGTTGAGGTGTTTGAGGATATACTTGAATTGGGCCTCGGGAGCCAGGTCCCTGTATTCATTCCCATGGGCAGCAAGCAGGTCGTTGAGTTCATCGATGAGTCTTCCAATGGCAGGAATGAACTCGATGAGTCCTTCCGGCACGAGAACCACGCCAAAGTTGTCGCCTTTCTCAGCCCTTTTGGCTACAGCCTCGCAGATTTGCTCTACGATATCGTTGAGCGTAAGGTCTTTAGCCTCCACCTCCTCAGAAATGAGGCAGATGTTGGGCTGGCATTGCAGAGCGCACTCCAATGCGATGTGGCTGGCCGACCTGCCCATGAGTTTGATGAAATGCCAGTATTTGCGAGCGGAGTTGCAGTCGCGCTCAATGTTTCCGATCAATTCGGCATAGGTCTTGGTGGCAGTATCAAAGCCGAAACTGGTTTCGATCTGGTCGTTCTTCAAGTCGCCGTCGATGGTCTTCGGGCATCCGATGACCTGCACGCCATATTTTTGTGCAGCATAGTATTCGGCCAGCACGCAAGCGTTGGTGTTGGAGTCGTCACCACCGATGATGACGATGGCCTGTATGTCGAGTTTGCGGATGATTTCAATACCTTTTTCAAATTGGTCTTCCTGCTCCAATTTGGTGCGGCCGCTTCCAATCATGTCGAAGCCGCCCGTGTTGCGGTAGTTGTCCACATAGTCGGCCGTGATCTCCATATATTGGTGATCCACCAGGCCACCAGGGCCCATGAGGAAGCCATAAAGTTTGTTCTCAGGATTAAGTTTCTTGACGGTGTCAAAAAGTCCACAGATGACGTTGTGTCCACCCGGTGCCTGACCTCCACTGAGGATGATGCCGACATTCATTTTCTTGTTGTTCTCCACATCACCAGGAACAAACTCCACGAGAGGCATGCCATAGGTGTTGGGGAAGAGGTTCTTGATATCCTCTTGATTGTCCACACTTTGCGTTGGTTCACCCTCCACGACCTTCACGGCACCCTGGAGAGCTTTTGGCAGTTTGGGCTTGTAGGCTGCCCTGGCCTGCTGCAATACGCTTTTTTCCATAATTGCTGATATAATATTGTATTAAAAAATGATGTTTATACAAATCCGTGCAAAATTACTCAAAAAAAGCGAGAAAAGGAAAGAAAAATGTCAAAAATGCAAAAGAAGTCATTTTTTTCTCTCATAGTTGTTGCGGGTATGATTATTATTTCTTATCTTTGCCATACATGAAGACCTGGAAGTCATCAGCAAGCGTTCTCCGCAGCTTATTTCAGACTTCCGGCCTTGGATGTACAAAAACCAACATCATTTATCACACCCCTACCATCATGCCCAACAGAAAAGACTTGAAAAAGAGCATCAACAGCATCTGCAGTGACGTTTTCGCCGAGTGCGTCGCAATGTCACTTTACCATGGCAATACGGATGAAGCCAATGTTGATGCGTTGTTGTCATCCATCCTGGCCATCCGCGCCGATTTCATCAGCCGCATCTCCCATCCGGAGCCAGGAATGAAGAAAAAAGATTACTATGACCATCTGGCCAAGGCCTTCACTGAGCAAATATCCGAGGTGATAGACCAGATATGCAACATGAGCGAATAAGAATGTGGAAGAAATTTTGCAACTGGCTTTTGTATAAACATATGGGGTGGAAGAAGCACGTCACTGCCCCCCACCCCGACAAGTACATCATTTGCCTTGCACCGCACACCAGCAACTGGGACTTCATCATGGGTCAGTTGTATGCTGGTGCAGAAGGCTGGAAAATCAATTTCTTGATGAAGAAGGAATGGTTTTTCTGGCCTTTGGGTGTTTTATTCCGTCGGTTGGGAGGAATTCCTGTTTGGCGTAGCAAGCGCACAAGCATGACAGACAACCTGGCCGCCGAAGCCATCAATGCCGAGTCCTTCAAGTTGTGCATCACCCCGGAAGGCACGCGTTCCGCCAATGCAGATTGGAAATGTGGTTTCCTTGTCATCGCGCGCAAAGCCAACATCCCCGTGTTGCTTTACGGATTGGATTATGAACGCAAGTTGATAGAATGCATACGTACGGTGACCCCGGGGAGCGACATCGCCACCGACATGGCATCCATCAAGGAATACTTCAAGGATTTCAAAGGCAAGCACCCCGAAAAATTCAGGATATGAAGACTTCACATATGATTCTGGCCACCTGCCTGTTACTCTTCATCACCACAGGCATGAGTGCACAAACCACCGGCGACCGCTCCGCATTGGAGCGCTCGCTTCGCTATTATTTCGAGAATTATGGTTCAGGACGTTCCGGTTTTCCAGTAAGAGCCTCATTGAGCAGCGTCCAAGTGGATGACGAACGCCGTCACATCCGCGTCACTGCAAGCGATGGTTTCAGCGAGCAAGAGTTCACGCCCGAGATTGTCAAAGACATCTACTCCAAGGTGAAGAAACAACTGCCCGACCCCTACCAGCGCTACTCCTTGCAAATCTTCTCACACGGCTACAGCATAGATGAACTGGTCCCCAACCGTCTTCGCGAAGGGAACCACGACAACAACCGTAAATGGGGGCACATCAACTATGACGGAAAACAATGGGTGACGAACGAATCCCGCCCCAATTCCATCAACCGGGGATTGGAGGGCCGCCACCTCACCATTGCCGCCAGCCACGGCAAGGTGTATGACCAAAAGACGGGAAAATGGAAATGGCAACGTCCCAATCTGTTCTGCACCACCGAGGACTTGTTCACACAGACCATCGTCATCCCCTATCTCATGCCGATGCTCGAAAACGCCGGAGCCATCGTGTGGTCTCCACGAGAGCGTGATTGGCAGAAAAACGAGGTCATCATCGACAACGACGGGCGTTATCCGGCCAACTACTACAACGAGCGCAACGGCAACCACCCTTGGCGCAACACGCCGATGAACGGCTATGCAAACCACTCAGGCACCTACGTCAACAACGAGAACCCCTTCCACGCCGGCACCTGCCGCATGGCGGAAACCACGTCGGGCAAGCAGACCAGCACCGTGTATTACATCCCCGACATCCCCGAAGCAGGCCGATACGCCGTCTACGTCAGTTACCAATCCGTGGACCAGTCTGTCGAAGACGCAGAATACACCGTTTGGCACAAGGGCGTGCGTACCGTGTTCCACGTCAACCAACGCATGGGGGGAAGCACCTGGACATACCTGGGGACTTTCGATTTCGAGAAAGGCTGCGGCAACCGCAACATGGTGACGGTGAGCAACCATAGCAAGCAGCATGGCGTGGTGACCGCCGACGCCGTGAGATTCGGAGGCGGCATGGGTAACATCGTGCGGGGTGGCAAGACCAGCGGCATCCCCAGATGCCTGGAAGGCACCCGGTATTTCGCCCAATGGGCAGGCGCTCCCGACTCAGTCTACAACAAGTTTGACAACACTAACGACTACAACGACGACCTCAACGCGCGTTCCCGTTTCACCAACTGGCTTGCCGGAGGCTCCGCCTTTGTCCCCAACAGCCGTGGGCAAGGCGTCCCCTTGGAACTGATGCTTTCCGTGCACAGTGACGCCGGAGTCGACAGCAACGGCGGCAACGGCATCGTTGGCACCCTCTCCATCTGCTCCACAGGTTTCTACAACGGTCGCCTCAACGCCGGCATCTCTCGCATGGCCTCATACGACCTGGCCGACGCTCTTCTTTACAACACCTGGGCCGACCTCAACGCCACCTATGGAAGATGGCGCCGCCGCGTGATGTGGGACAAGAACTACAACGAGACCCGTGAGCCAGCCGTGCCATCGGCCATACTCGAGGTGATGTCCCATCAGAACTTCGGCGACATGCGTTACGGTCTCGACCCCAATTTCCGCTTCACGCTGGCACGCTCCATTTACAAGACCCTGCTGCGTTATGTCAACGAGATGCATGGCACCAAATGCGTGGTGCAACCCCTTGCACCCAGGAACTTCCGCATTGAGTTTGGTTCAAAGAACAAGCTCCGTCTCACATGGGCTGCCGTGAAAGACCCGATGGAGCCGTCCGCCACACCCACGGAATACATTGTCTACACCGCCATCGGCAACAACGATTTCGACAACGGCGTGGTGGTGAAAGGCACCTCATGCAATGTCAACATACAACCCGGCACCTTGTATCATTTCAAGGTGACAGCAGCCAACAGTGGAGGCGAAAGTTTCCCCACCGAAGTGCTCTCTGCCGAATACGTCCCATCTGCCACGAAAACAGTGCTGGTGGTGAACGCCTTCAACCGTCTCTCCTCACCCGCCGTCATCGACACCGGCGACAAGAAAGGCTTCGACATCGACGCCGACCCTGGAGTCACCTATGGACGCATGGCCGGATGGAGTGGACGCCAAACCATTTTCGACAACAGCAAACGTGGCAAGGAGGGACCGGGAGCATTGGGTTATTGCGGTGAAGAACTTGTAGGACTGTTTGTCGCCGGCAATGACTTCAACTATGTGCGAGAGCATGCTGAAGCCATCCACAGCGCAGGGAAATACAACATCCTCAGCTGCAGCAGCGAGGCTTTCGAGTCAGGCAAGGTCAAGCTCAACAACATCGACTGCGTCGACCTCGCCTTGGGACTTGAGAAAGACGACGGGCACTCCCTGTTGCTTTACAAGAGTTTCTCCCAAGATATGCAGCAACGCCTCACCAGTTTCGTCCGCAATCACGGACGACTACTCGTCAGCGGTTCATACGTGGGAAGCGACATGACCAAGTCGTCCGAACAACGTTTCCTCAACGACGTCCTCAAACTCTCCTTCGGCGGCAGCGACCAGAACAACCCTTCCAGCAAGGTCCAAGGGCTCGGAATGAATTTCGACATCTACCGCACGCTCAACGAAACCCACTATGCCGCCACCGCTCCCGACATCCTCAACCCTGTCGGCAATGCACAATGCGTGATGCGCTACGGTGACGGGCGCAACGCCGCCGTGGCATACAGCGGCCGCGACTACAGCTGCTTCACCATGGGATTCCCATTGGAATGCATCATAGACCACAACACCCGTAACGCCATCATGCGAGGCATCTTGGCCTATCTGTTGAAATAATCCAAGAACATATGTACAAGATACAAGCCAACCATTCAGGAACGAGAAGCATCTCCGTCAACGAAGAGCATCTATCCACCATCGAGAAATACCACCTGCTCGACCACCTTGTCGACAGCAACGGCATCATCGATGAGAGCGTGCTCGACAAACTGAAATTCAACATCCGGTCGATGCTGGCTGGTGACGCCGGCAGCGACCGGGCACTGCTCGACCTTTGCCTTGACGTCATCTACCACAGCAACATGAAAGCACTCGGCCTTCAACATCTCATCACACTCTATGAGAAATGGGAGAGCGAGCGGCCGGCCAACAACGATGACGAGACGGCAAGCAGCGAAGAGCAGCTACCAGAATAAGCCATGGCAACACACCGGCTGAGCGAGTGGCTTCCTACGACGCGTAAAGAAGTGGAACTGAGAGGATGGGACGAACTTGACGTCATCCTGTTCTCAGGTGACGCTTACGTCGACCACCCTTCCTTCGGGGCCGCAGTGATAGGTCGCGCCATAGAGGCCGCCGGATGGCGCGTTGCCATCATCCCTCAGCCCGACTGGCACGGCGACTACCGCGACTTCAAGAAACTCGGTCGTCCGCGTTTGTTTTTCGGCATCTCGCCAGGGTGCATGGACTCCATGGTTAACAAATACACCGCCAACAGACGACTGCGCTCGGAAGACGCCTACAGCCCCGACGGCCGGCACGACTGCCGTCCCGAATACCCCACCATCGTTTACACCAAGATTCTCAAAAGTCTCTATCCCGACGTTCCAGTGGTGCTGGGAGGCATAGAGGCTTCCATGCGTCGCCTCACCCATTACGACTATTGGCAAGACCGTCTACGCCCGTCCATCCTTTACGACTCCGGCGCCGACATGATCATCTACGGCATGGGGGAGCGTGGCATTGTTGAACTGTGCCATCTACTCGATGCCGGGGGTACGATGGCCGACGCCCGTCGCCTGCCGCAGACCGTGCATGTCGTGAGACCCGGAGAACTTCCCGACGGGCAGCGCCCCGACGACATCGTGCTGCACAGCCACGAGCATTGCCTCGCCGACAAACAGTGCGAAGCTGAAAACTACCGGCATATCGAGGAAGAATCCAACAAGGTGCATGCATGCCGTCTCCTACAAGAGACAGGCAACCGCATCACCGTAGTGAATCCCCCCTACCCTCCCATGAGCACCGAGGAGCTTGATGCATCCTTCGCCTATCCCTACACCCGTCTGCCCCACCCCAAATACAAGGGAAAGCGCATTCCCGCCTACGAGATGATCAAGCACTCCGTGAACATACACCGTGGGTGTTTCGGCGGCTGCGCCTTCTGCACCATCAGCGCACACCAAGGGAAATTCATCACTTCACGGAGCAAGGAAAGCATACTCAGGGAGGTGCGCCAAGTGATGGAACTTGACGACTTCCGCGGCTACCTGAGCGACCTGGGGGGGCCGTCGGCAAACATGTACGGCATGGGGGGCAAGGACCGCACCCTCTGCGAGCGCTGCAAGCGCCCTTCATGCATCCATCCCCGTATCTGCCGCAACCTTGACACCAATCCACAGGCGTTGCTCGACATCTACCATGCCGTGGACAGCCTTCCCGGCATCAAGAAAAGTTTCATAGGAAGCGGCGTGCGATACGACCTGCTGCTACACCGCAGCGGCGATGCCGCCACCGACGCCGCTGCCGACGCCTACACACGAGAATTGGTCTGCCGGCATGTAAGCGGGCGTCTCAAAGTCGCCCCCGAACATACAAGCGACGAAGTGCTGCACCTCATGCGCAAGCCCTCGTTCTCGCAGTTCGAATCCTTCAAACGGCTGTTCGACCGCATCAACCAACAAGAGGGCCTGCGACAACAAATCATCCCCTATTTCATCAGTAGCCACCCCGGGTGCAGCGAGTCGGACATGGCCAACCTGGCACTCATCACCAAACGCCTGGACTTCCAATTGGAGCAGGTACAAGATTTCACACCCACACCGATGACCATCAGCACGGAAATGTGGTACACCGGCTATGACCCCTACACGCTCCAGCCTGTGAGGAGTGCAAAAACCCAGCAGGAGAAACTTGCCCAGCGCATGTTCTTCTTCTGGTACAAGCCTGAGGAACGCCCAAAAATCGAGCGCGAACTGCGGCGCATCGGTCTGGAGCGACTCATCCCGCAATTACTTGGACGTCCCAATCCACATTCACCTGTAGGAAATGAAAAGCATCAACATCAAGGAAAGCCTCGTGACAGGCAAGCGAAACCAGGAAACGTGCGAAGACGGCATCGTGGCGACCGCTGACCATGTGGCCGTGATAGATGGCAGCACCAGCAAAGCCGCACATCCGTTGAGTGGCGACATGAGCAACGGTCGTTTGGCGATGACGCTTGTCAAGGAAGTGGTGAACTCCCTGCCTTTCGATGCCACCAAGTCGGACTTCTGCCGCCTCGTCACGCAACGCATCCGTGACGAATATCAGCGCCATGGCGTGACGCGAGAGCGCCTCGAAGCCCATCCTGAAGAACGCCTCACAGCCAGTGTCGGGATTTTCAGCCGCCACCATGGTGAAGTATGGTTGGTGGGCGACTGCCAATGCTTGTATGGCAGTACGTTGTATGACAACCCCAAGCCCGCCGAGTCGGGCATAGCAGAACGTCGCTCCCAACTCGCCCACGAGTTGTTGTCCAGCGGAATGGCCACCACGGCCTCCCTTCGAGAGCACGACATCGCACGCGACGCCATCGTCAGCCTCATCGTGGACAGTTGTCACCGTCAAAACATTGATTTCTCCGTGGTGGATGGATTCGACATCCCTTTGGACAAGGTGAAGACCATCTCCATCACCCGAGGCAGCGACATCGTCTTGGCCACCGACGGCTATCCCATCCTGCTGCCCACGCTTGAGGAGAGCGAGGCCGCCCTTGCCCACATCATAGCCACCGACCCCTTGTGCATCTCCCTCCACAAGGCCACCAAGTGTGTCTTGTCCGGCAACGTGTCGTTCGACGACCGCTCGTATGTCAGGTTCTGCTACTGACAGGGAAGGTTTTATCGGAGTGGCCGGAGAAATCGGGGTGATCTGAGAAAAAGAAGCGGGAAATGCCACAAAACTTGGCATTTCCCGCTTCCTTTTCGTTTTTATCTCTTGCTTTATCCTTGCATGTCGTAAACCACTTGCATGATGTCTTTTCCAAGTTTGTCGGCCTCCTCGATGGTGGCAGCCTCGCTATAGACCCTGATGATGGGTTCGGTGTTCGACTTTCTCAGATGCACCCATTTGTCGGGGAAGTCAATCTTCACCCCATCGATGTCGTTGACCTGTTGGTCGGCATAAAGTTGCTTCACCTTTTCAAGGATGGCGTCAACGTCAGTATCGGGTGTGAGGTCGATACGGTTTTTCGCAATGCAATATTCAGGCATCTCCGCCCTGAGTTCGCTCACCTTGCATCCTTTCTGTGCAAGCGAAGAAAGGAAGAGCGCTATTCCCACCAAAGCGTCCCTGCCATAGTGGCTCTCGGGATAGATGACTCCACCGTTGCCCTCTCCACCGATGACAGCGCCCACCTCTTTCATCTTCGTGGTGACATTCACCTCACCCACGGCAGCGGCGGCATATTGCCCTCCATGCTTCTGGGTGACGTCTCTCAACGCCCTTGTGGAAGAGAGGTTGGACACGGTGTTGCCCGGCGTACGCCCAAGCACATAGTCGGCGACAGACACCAAGGTGTACTCTTCGCCAAACATCTTTCCATCCTCACAGATGAAAGCAAGACGGTCCACGTCAGGGTCGACGACAATGCCGAGGTCGTATTTTCCGCTTTTCATCTCCTCCATGATCCCCGTGAGGTTACGCTCCAGCGGCTCCGGGTTGTGTGCGAAGTCGCCAGTGGGTTCAGCATTGAGGATATGATGTTTCACTCCAAGTTGGTCAAGCAGTCGGGGAAGGATGACACCCCCCACGCTGTTGATGGCATCTACACAGACGGAGAATCCTGCTTTTCTGATAGCCTCCTTGTCTACAAGGGCAAGAGCCATCACGGCATCGATGTGTCTTTGGTCGAAGGAGTCGTCACGGGTGTAACTTCCCAGTTGGTCCACATCGGCAAACTCGAAATCCTCAGCCTCTGCTATCTCCAGCACCATGTTGCCGTCATCCTTGGTAAGGAATTCCCCCTTGGCGTTGAGCAGTTTAAGTGCATTCCATTGTCTGGGGTTATGACTGGCGGTAATGATGATGCCTCCGTCAGCCTGGGCCATGGTGACCGCCAACTCGGTAGTGGGCGTGGTGGCCAGGCCGATGTCGATGACATCGAATCCCATGCCTGTCAGCGTGCCACAGACGACACTTCTCACCATCTCTCCAGAAATGCGGGCGTCACGGCCGACGACGATGCGGTTGAATGATGTCTCTGCGCTGCGCCTGATGAAGGTGGCGTAGGCAGAGGTGAACTTTACGATATCGAGCGGGTTGAGTGTATCACCGGCTTTTCCGCCAATGGTTCCGCGGATGCCAGATATTGATTTGATAAGTGTCATTTTTCTTTTTTCTATAATCCTCTTTCGTAAGTGATTTCATAATAACAAGGTGTGACATTTGCCAGTGCGGCACTCGTGCCTTGGCTATGGGGCACGATGAGTCTCACCTTGGCCAGTTCGTCTCCTTCTTCCACCATCCTTCCAACGTTGACATAGGAGAGTGGCACCAGCCACCCTGCTGGCACGGAAGTCGACTGATACTGGAGGCTCATCACTCCGGTGATGAAAGTTGCTGTGAAAGTTCCAAGTGTGTTGGTGACCGTCATCTTGTCTGGCAAGGAAGAGAAGGCAAGGATGTTGTTGGTCAAGATCAAGGAGTCGGTGAGAAGATTATACTCGTTGAACCTGCAGAGGACATTTACGGTCTCTCCTTGTCCAATTTTCTTTCCACAGCCTTTTCTGACGATTTGCATATAGACCCCCGTGTTTTCAAAGAGCACGAACTCCTTTTTGGAAGCGTCTGTGACGGAGTCTCTTTTGAACTCAGTTTCGGAGATGACATTGATGCCTTGTTCCTGAATGAATGCCTTGATGGCCGTCCTTTCTCTTTTTTTCTGGTCTGCGTAAGTCTCGGTGTCATGGCAAGCAGCCAGCAGGCCAGCCAACACGATGGCGCACAGAACGGAAGTGATATTCTTCATTTTCAGCACGTGATGTTTAAAATTTGGTGCAAAGTTAATACAAATGGCAGTAATGACAAAGTGAAAGTGACTTTTATTTCACGTCGGGAAGATGCGTGGCGAAATACAAGATGGCTTGGTGTGTGATTTGCACTGCTTCTTCCATGGTGCCGTTGACACGCCCTCCGGCGGCATTCTTATGTCCACCACCGTTGAAGAACATTTCCGCCAGCCCGTTGCAATAGAATTGGTCGACAGACCTGAGGCTGACCCATACAGTGTTCTCCTTCTCCGTATCCTCCCTGAGCGATATGGAGAGCCGCATTCCCTTGATGCGAAGAGGTTCGTTGACAAGCCCTTCGGCATCACCTTTGTTGAAATGGTAATTGCACATCTCTTCCTTGGTGAGGGTATAATAGCAGGCGTGAGTACCTTCGATGACGACCAGTTTCTGGCTCATCACATATCCCCTCATCCGGATACACCATTCGCTGTAGTTGTTGTAGACATTCCTGTATACCTTGTCCTTGTCAAAACGCGCCTTTTCCAGCATCATGGCAATGATTTGGAATACTTCAGGCCTGTTTGAATTATAGGTGAACCCACCCGTGTCTGTCATCATCCCTGCATAGAGCGGCAGGATGGTGTTACGGGTCAAGGTGTCATACCCGCCAAGTTGGCATATGACGCGGAACACCAGTTCGCAAGTGCTGCTCAAATTAGGGAAAGACACAGACAATGCCGCCTCAATGTCTGGTGCCTCGTGATGGTCGAAGAGCACTTTGGGTGCCGTGGACTGTTCCAGTGGTTGCTGCATGTCAAGCACTCTCTTCGTGCTGTTGAAGTCGAGGCAGAACACGAGACCGGCCTTTTGCAAGGCCGTCTCCACAGTATTCTTGTGCTTGTCGTATCTGACGATTTTCTCTATTCCCGGCATCCATTTGAGGAAGTCGGGGTAAGCATCAGGAGCGACAAGCAAGGGATTTTTCCCCATGGTTCTGACAAATCCAGCCCATCCGAGCATGGAGCCGATGGCATCACCATCCGGGCTTTTGTGACAGCACAGGATGATGTCTTCGGCTCCACTGATGAGTTGGATGAGTTCAGCCGCCTGAGCATCTGTCAGGATGTTGAGGTTGGCCATCCCTTTGGTCAAAAGAGTTTTTCGGGATACACCCCATCCTTGATGAGTTGCTGAATCTTCTCCACCACGCTTGGCCTGTCAGCCGAATAAGTCACTCCAAACCATTTGCTGGTGGTGTCGAGCACTCTTACGGTGGAGGTATGCTCGTTGATGAGTTTGTTGACCATCAACGGGATGAAGAACTCAGCCTTGAGGTTCTCCATGTTCTTGGGGTCGGCGAGGAATTCTTTGAAATAAGCCTCGCTATGGTCGAAATAGTCGGGAGTGAACCCCCACATGTTCATGCTGACCGGTGTGTTGTCCTCCACAGGCACCCATGCACCTTCCTCGTCCTTGTAGCAGATGGGGCCGTCAACCCTCATGATTTCCGTGCGCTCCACCACAGTGGTGAGGTTTTCGTTCTCATCCTTTGAGCAGATGCCCCTTGCCACGGTGCCGTTCTCTGAGAGCGTGTTGCCCACTCTGAATCCCACCATGGCATAGGTGTTGGTGCATCCTTGGGGAAGGTCGGCGAGGAACTTCCCGATGACCATGAAAGCGTCGCGGTTGTAGAAGTCGTCACAATTGATGACGCAGAACGGCTCCTTGATGGCATCCTTTGCCATCATGACAGCGTGGTTGGTTCCCCACGGCTTCACCCTGCCCTCCGGCACGGCGAATCCCTCCGGCAGTGCATCGAGGCTTTGGAACACGAGTTCCGCAGGGATGTGACCTTCGTATTTGCTGAGTATCTTTTCCTTGAAATCTTGCTCGAAGTCTTTCCTGATGACGAAAACGATTTTGCCGAATCCAGCCTTGATGGCATCATAGATGGAATAGTCCATGATGGTTTCACCATTGGGTCCAAGTCCATCGAGCTGCTTGAGCCCGCCGTATCTGCTACCCATGCCGGCAGCAAGCAATAACAATGTAGGTTTCATACTATTCTTTATTTGTTGGTTGTTTCGTGCAAAATTACGAAAAAAATACGAGCCTTGCACGACATCACACCTTAATTATCATTATTTAACTCAACAAAGTCGGAATGGTGGTGCACGTTTCTTGTCACGCCTTGGTCAATTCGTCCAACAATCCCTGGCATGCATCCTCAAGGAGATGAATGACCAATTCGAAATCATGGTCTGTTCCATAATAAGGGTCGGGGACCGTATTGTACATGGGATGATGCCTGAGGAATCGGGCCATGGGGACGAGTTTCCTCAAGTCGTATGGACTTCTCGCAATGGTTTTCAGTTCATTGAGATTGTTGTCATCCATGGGGATGACGAGGTCGAATTTGTCAAAATCTCCAGGAACGACCATTCTTGCACGCGAGTCGAACCGGTATCCATGTCTTTTGCCAAACAAGACCATCCTGTCGTCAGGCAATTCGCCCACATGCCATGGTCCCAGGCCGGCAGAGTCGACTTCTATTCGTCCCTCCATGCCATTTTCCTTCACCATATGTTTCATGATGCCTTCTGCAGCGGGAGACCTGCAAATGTTGCCAAGACATACGAACAGGATTCTTTTGATTTTTTGTTGATGATGATTAGCCATATTTTTTAATGTAATGTGTATGAAAAAAACAGATAAGTTTGCAAATATGATGGATAATTATTACTTTTGCTGCAAAAAGAGTATACCTTACGATTCATGCAGACCCCCCAAGACCATCCACAAGAAGCCATTTCATGGAAAGGGAAGATTGCTTGCCAATACATATACAGCAACCTCCGTTTGGACACGAGCCAAGTGAAAACCTCTGTCAACAGCTACATCTACGCCTTTTTCGAGAAAGGCTCTGCCAAGATCCTGTATGACAAGAAGGAAGTGACCGTCCAACCTGGTGATTTCATGTTCTTCCCCCCACACATACCTCCTGTGGTTTTGGAACGGACAGATGACTATGAAGTCATTTGCTTGATTGTCAGTTCGAATTTCGTCTTGGATTGCCCCACGGCACGCAACTTGTACCAAACGGCCTCCTTCACGACAAATGGGAAATATCCCGTCTTACATCTTGAAGAGAAGGTGCGAAACGACTTGCGAAGAACGTTGATGTCTTTCATGAGTCATCTTTCCCGTCCTCACAGCCACACGACAGAGGCGCTTCAATCCCTCTATGGCCTCATGCTTTCCGACCTTCTTGCCATAGTTGAGACCAACAACTCAGAAACATACACCTCCCAGCATTCTTACAAATTGTTCGTCAAGTTCAACGAACTACTCCGTATCCATTTCCGTGAGCATCACGAGATTTCTTTCTATGCAGAGCAATTAGGCATCTCCCCTCGCTACCTTTCCATGATGACGAAGCAGGTCGCCCATACCACGGTGGCAGCATTCATCAACAACCATCTGATGCTTGAGGCTTGCTGGTTGTTGAAAACCACCGACTACAGCATACAGCGCATCAGTGAGTTGCTCCATTTTGCCGACCAAGCCTCGTTCTCCAAGTTTTTCAAACGTGTCAATGGTCGCAATCCCTTGCAATACCGACGCGACCAGGAGCCTCATACCTGATGCTCCCTCATTCGCTTACGGAGGTATCGTTTCCGATAATCCCCCACCCTTTTCGGTAGTATCCCAATCCGATTGAAGTCTTCCGAGTGGAGGCACCAGATGCGTCACCTTTTCGGATAGGGCCCTTTTCGTCAGTGTCCATACAAAAGTAGTGAAAAAAGGCGAACCATCTATCCTGTTTTGATAAAAAAATGCGACTGTGACGACTGTGACGCCGGAAAAGCCTTTGTTTGAGGGCAGAGAAAGCATCTTTTTCCATATTTTCCCCAAAAAATTGGTGGATTGACATTTTTTTATTATTTTTGCGCGTTAAGACCAGCTTAAGGATTTTCACATCACCATGGAAACTATAAAAAAATACTTGACAAGCAGAAACAAACGAGAGCGTGAAGCCTGTCTGCTTTGGCTAACCGCTTTTGGCATCCAATCGGTCGTAGACTTGAAGCCCAGTGCAGATTTGCTCCGCATCATCTGCAATCACATAGAAGGCAAATACGACATAGAGCGCACACGTAGCGAGGTTCGTGCTTTTTACCATGAGCAGCACAAGATGAACGGCAGTGGTCATCACCACCGTTTCGAAGAAGCCGACAAGGTATCCGTGCGCATAGTGGACTATTTTGAGCGTGGGGAATTCTCCCTTACGCCCGAATCATTCAGCTTCTCCCACCGCAGCCTGTTTCACAACCTATATCATCATTCCGGGCAACTGAGAGAGGCCGCGGCCAGCAAGAAGGAATGGGTATTGGGCAACACTTCCGTCCTTTATCCGAAGCATGAGGAAATCTCGCCCTACCTGAACTACCTGTTTTCCAACGAACGAGGCGTGGACCTTTCCAAGCTATCGCCCCAGCATCGTCTTCGCCATTTGAGCGAATTCATAGCCAAGTTGTTCATGATCAATGCATTCCAATATGCAAACAGTCGTACGACTTTCGTCTATTCGATGAAATACCTCATGTCATTAGGCTATCAACTCCAAAACGACACTTTCTTCCGTGAGGCGTGGTATTTCCGCAATGCCATCATTCGTGCATGCTACACCAACATGCACCAGGGCGTTTATCCCACGACGAAGTACATGGAAATGTTTTTAAGCAACCTTTTCCTTAATGAGGAAAATGAGTTGCGCAACCATCGCATGGTCATCAGGGGCGAATGACTTTCTTCTCCACCAACCCCGACGTCACCCATTCCTGAAGCAAGCGGTTGCAATCGCCTGAAGCAGTCAGCGTGTCGATATCGTATTCACCCAAGACGATATCGACCATCTTCTGCATTGTGAAGTCTTCCCCTATCTTATCCCAGATGGTCTTCGCCGTCTCGTTGAAAGTGACGATACGGTGCATGTCGACCAAACGGCCGACGGTGTCCACCTTGATGATTGTCTTTCCCTTGACGTCCAGACGTAGGGAAGAGTTCTTGCAGTAGGTGGCGTTGTAATCCATCTGTCCATCGGTGGCGCTGTCTCTCACCAAGGCCTCTCCCTTGTTGAGGCCGACGACCTTGGCCAACACATCAGCCAGGTTCGCTTTCTCCGTCTCGCGATTGTTGTCGCCTTTCAACGTAAGAATCTCCCCATCCCTCCTCAAGACACGGTGCATGATGTAATGGTCTTTTTCTATTTCGGCCAACACAATGTCGCCGGGTTTCACGTCTCGGATTTCCTTCAATAACACCACGTCCTCCTTGTCATGAATGGTGGGAAGCATACTGATGCCCGACGGCACCATCTTCACCGTATATCCTTCATTTAGATAAGGTTTCATCACCTCGAAGAAGCGTGGGTTATCCACTTTCACCACATTTACGGAATCCTTATGAGGCCTCTTTTTGAAGGAAGGTCCCTTGCATGCGGTGAAGCAGGCCATCAGTGCCAATCCCAAGCAAAAGATGTGTATTCTTTTCATTTTTCCAAGCAAGTTGAAGAAAGATAGATAGCACAAAAAAGCCAGGCTAAAAAGCCTGGCTTGTTCTGCTTCTGATTGATTAGAAGAGGGGAGCCTCCTCGTCGTCGCCACCAGTTGGGGTCTCTGACTCGGGATCGATAGTCTTCTCGCAGATAGCCTTGACATTTACAGTCACGACCTTTGTGATTGGTTCAGAATAAATCTTCATAACAGTAAATTTTAATTGTTAAACAATAAATTATCAAAAACGATACAAAGATAGGCATTTTTTTCTACCCACCAAAAAAAATCATACTTTTTTTTCATCAGCCCCCAATTTATTTGACAAGAAAGGGGCAGAGCACGACGCATGGGCGAACTGGCGTATACAAAAAAGCCAGGCTAAAATGCCTGGCTTGTAGTTTTTTGCGATCAAATGATTAGAAAAGGGGAGCCTCTTCGTCGTCACCACCAGTGTTTGTCTCTGATTCGGGATCGATGGTCTTCTCGCAAATGGCCTTGACATTCACAGTCACAACCTTAGTTGCAGGCATGAAATAGTTCTTTTTCATAATGGTAAATTTTTTGTATTAATACAGTTAAAACTTAATGTGTTAAAAACACGTTGCAAAGATATGTCTTTTTTCTATTTCAGCAAACAGTTTCAAGGAATTATTAACAGAAATTAACAGTAAATTGATAAATATCGGGAATTATTCAATATTTATGCAATTTCAACAAGGTTTACGCATATGGATTCATTTGAATTTGTTCCATAGCCAAAGTACGACAAGAGCGCCCACGGCAGAAGTACCGATTTGCCCTATGGTTCCTCCCCATGAGATGTCGAGCAGATGGAAGAGCCATCCTCCAACGAGGCCTCCCACGATACCAAGAATGAGGTCGACCAAGCAGCCTTTTCCATGTCCTGATGTCAACCTTGATGCGATGTAACCGGCGATGACGCCGACAATGATGGAATATAACAAATAGCTCATACGTTATGAAATTAAGGTTTACTATAGGTTTCATTCTATTGGATTCATTCTGCCTTCAGCCGCCAATCCCTCACTGCGTTCCCCTTCCTCCAAGTCTGGATAAGCAATGGAGTGGTCTTTGAGGTAGATGGAATTGAGCGTGTATTCCAATGCAGAGAGTGTTTGCACCCTGATGGAAGGTTTAAGTTGGCACTCCCAGACGACGATGGTGTGCCACCCCATCTTGGCGAGTTGCCTCAATCCTTCCTGGTCCCTTGTTTTGTTGCGTTCTATTTTGTTTTTCCAAAACTCGGTATTGGTTTTTGGCATTTTGAAAGCCTTGCAGTTGTCATGCCCGTGCCAGAAGCAACCGTTGACGAAAATGCAGGTTCGGTATTTCCTCATGACAAGGTCGGGATGCCCCGGCAGCCTCTTATGGTATAGCCTGTATCTGAACCCCCTTGAGAAGAGGTATTTCCTGACGATGATTTCCGGCTTGGTGTTTTTCGCCCTGATGGCCGCCATCACCTTGTGTCTTTTTTCCTTGTCGAACACATCCATAGGCATGACTGGAAAAGAGCATACTAAATGCCAAGTCCTCCATTGAAGGAGACATCCACCGCCTTGCTTTGCAATATCCTCGACCCTGGAGGCACGCTATGGGTCAACCAGATGTTGCCTCCGATGACCGTATTGCTCCCGATGGTGATTCTCCCAAGGATGGTGGAGTTGGCATAGATGGTGACATGGTCTCCAATGATGGGATGCCTGGGAACATTGACAGGTCTCCCGTTATCATCCACTTGGAAATTCTTGGCTCCCAGGGTGACGCCTTGGTAAAGTGTCACATGGCTTCCGATAATGCAGGTCTCTCCGATGACCACGCCGGTGCCATGGTCTATGGCGAAATATTCCCCGATTTTCGCACCAGGATGGATGTCAATGCCTGTTGCGGAATGTGCCATTTCGGTGAGTATCCTTGGGAGGATGGGCACCCCCATGACATAGAGTTGGTGTGCCACCCTGTAGTGCAGCATGGTTTGCACGACAGGATAGCAAAAAATCACCTCGCTGTAGTTTTTTACAGCCGGGTCGTTGTCGTAGATGGCGCTCACGTCGGTATAGAGCATCCTTTTCACTTCAGGCAGGGCCTCTATGAAATGCAGCATTTTCTCCCTGGCCTGGTTCAGGGTTTCGTCATCACACTCCTTCTCGAATCTGAGAGCCAATGCGATTTGCTCATTCAGGAGCAGGCTGAGCCTCTCCACATTGACCCCTACATGGTATTTCTTGAAGAGCGGGTCACCCTGTTTGTCGTCGAAATAGGCGGGGAAAACGATGTCTCTTACGAGAGACACGATTTCTTTCAAAGCCTCCACCGATGGTAGTTGCTTGATGTGGCATGAGCAAGGCATGATGGCCTTTTCTTCCGGCGACATGGCGGTAAGCTGTTTGATGACTTGATTGAAATCTTCTGTTTGCATTTGCAGATGGGTAAAGTTGAAGTCGGTTATTTTCTTTTTTTCTTTTGGTCTTTCTGGGGTGCGTGTTGCGGGGAAAGTATGGCGTCAGCCACCATTTTGGCGATGGCTCCCGCCCCCTTGGCATTGGGGTGTATCCCGTCGGAGGTCATCATGTCCTGCCTGTCTATGGCATGGTGCAGGTCGATGGTTTCCAAATTGTTTTTCTCCGCCACTCGTGCTATTTCAGGTATGACCTCCTCGGTGATGACCTTTTCGGTGATGGTCCATTGGTCTTTGAAAGCCCTGATGGGGAAGGCGAGGAAGATGCGAGGTTTGGTCGGAAGTGCGTTCAAGGAGTCTATCATCATTTGATAATCACCCACGAACTCTTCCTTGTATTTCCAATTGTCTGTCTTGCTGTCATTGGTGCCCAACTTGATCACCACCACATGAGGTTGGAAGGCGAGGACGTCTCTCCACGCCAATTCCTTCATATAGGGCCTGTCGCCCTTGTTGAGCAACGTTCTTGCCCCCACTCCGAAATTTCTCACATGGTAGTTCCCGCCAAGGATTTGTTGTAGCTGGGCGGGATACCCTTTCGTTTCTGCCATGTCTATTCCAGACCCATCGGTGATGCTGTTTCCGATGCATGCCACCCTGGTGGCGCTTGGTGATGGCGCCTTGAGGCTGTCGAGCCAGACAGAGAGGTCGTAAAGCATTTGTTGGTGATAGGGAAAAGTCTTTTTGATGCCGAAGCCATGGCCACCTTGAGGATAGACGTGCAAGGCGCATGGATTGCCGGCGTTCCTCATGGCTGTGTAATAAGCGATGCCATTGGCTACGGGAGGTACGCCGGTGTCGTCGTTGGATAGGAGCACGATGGCCTGAGGAGTGAGATGCCTTCTCACCTGGGTGTCGTTACTGAAGGACTTGCAAATGGCTTCATCATCCCTGTCGTTCCCAAGGAAGTTTCGACACGACCCCTCATGCTGACCTCGCTTGCCCATGGTGATGACGGGATAGAAAAGTATGGAGAAATCGGGCCTTTCCGCCCTTTCTGCGTGTGTGGAGATGGTGGATGCGAGATGTCCTCCCGCCGAGAACCCCATGATGCCCACATCGAAAGGATTGATGTTCCACTGTTGCGCACTGTCTCTGATGAGTTTCATGGCATCTAATGCGTCACGCATCGGAACATTCTTATCGCCTTTTGGCATGCGGTATTGCAACACGAAGAATGCGATGCCTTTCTTGCAGAAGAATTCAGACCATTCCGTACCTTCGTTCTGCATGGAGAGATGGCTGTATCCACCTCCCGGACAGTCGAGAACGGCCCTTCCTGTGGCATAGGCTTTTTCCGGAAGGAAAACATGCAGTTTGGTGGTGTCATTCTGACGAGGCAATTCCAAGATGAAACTTCTTCCCACCCCTTGTGCGAGCGAGACAGCATGGGTGAGTCCCAAAATGGCGGTCAGGGTCCAAATCCTGAGAAGGTTTATTTTCAGATGACTCATAAGCAAACGAATATCCTTGATTGCAACGAAATGACAGGCCATGACAGACACCCGTCAGCCGATGATTTTGAATTTGGCGAATTTTACCAATAATATTTTCTGTCCTCCATATCGGAACTGGACCGTGATCTTGAGGTTTTCCCCCCTGCCCTCCATTTTCACCACATTTCCTATGCCAAAGCGTTGGTGCTCTATGACACACCCTTCGCGGAGTCCACTCGGAGGCGATGACGAGGTGTCTGAGGATGATGGCTTTGGGGTGTCGTGAGGCGTCGCCCCCCATCCACGAGGTTTCTTCTCTTCGGTGACCGGTCGAGGACTGACAGTGACACGCGGTTTCCAGGCATCCTTCTCCCTGTCCCGTTGGCTGCCGCCTCTCGCCATCATGAAGCCCGAGCCCCCCACCACGTCCATGAACCTGAAGTCGATGTCGTTGATGAAGCGGCTTCTCGAATTGAATTCCGGTCTTCCGTATCTCAACCTATGTTGGGCGCTGGTGATGATGCAATGCTTCTCCGCCCTTGTAATGGCGACATAGAAGAGTCGCCTCTCCTCCTCTATTTCCTTTTTTGTAGTAGATGCCATGCTGTTGGGGAAGATGTTCTCTTCCATCCCGACAATGAACACCGTGGGGAACTCCAGTCCCTTGGCGCTATGTACAGTCATGAGAGCCACCCTACCCTTTTCTTCCTCCTCGTCGCCGCCGTCGAGGTCGGTGAGGAGTGACACTTCCTGCAAGAAGTCGGCGAGGAACACCGAGTCGCTTCCTTCCTCCCTTCTTGAATCCACGAAGTCCTTCATGCCGTTGAGCAATTCATCGATGTTTTCCTTTCTGGCCATACCCTCGGGAGAAGTGTCAAGTGCAATATCGTTGGCGATGCCCGTCTGCTTGATGATGTTCGTTCCCAAGGTGAATACATCGTCGGTGGGCAACTGCCGCATGAAGTTTTCAATGAGTAGTCTGAATTGTTCTATCTTGCCCGAAGTGACTTTCGATATCCCCGCGTCCTCCGGATGGCATACCACTTGCCAAAGGCTTGTACCTTGTTCCCTCGCCTTCTGCGTGATTTTCTCGTAAGTGACGTTCCCGATGCCCCTGGTGGGATAGTTGATAACCCTTCTCAGCGCCTCTTCATCATCGGGATTGACCACGAGTCTGAAATAGGCGATGACATCCTTGATTTCCTTCCTTTGATAGAAGCTGAGCCCGCCGAAGATGCGGTAAGGGATGCCTTCCTTCCTGAGTTGCTCCTCGAAAGGTCTGCTTTGCGCATTGGTGCGATAAAGGATGGCGAAATCATCGTATCCGCATTGTTCCTCTCGCATGATGCTCTTGATATGCTTGGCTACGACGACGACCTCTTCCTTGTCGCTGTAAAGAGGCTGGTAGACGACAGCGTCGCCCACCTCTTTCTTGCTGTAGACATCTTTTTGTATCTGCCGCTCATTATGCTTGATGAGACTGTTTGCCGCATTGACGATTTGCTGGGTCGACCTGTAGTTACGTTCCAGTTTGAAAAGCCTCGTGTCGTCGTAAAGTTTTTGGAAACCGAGGATGTTTTCAATGTTGGCTCCCCTGAAGGAATATATGCTCTGCGCATCGTCGCCTACGACGCACACCCGCTGCCTCTCCTTGGTGAGCAGGTAGACGATTTGCTGTTGTGCATAGTTGGTGTCTTGGTATTCGTCGACCAAGACGAACTCAAACCTGTCCACATATTTCCTTCTGACATCTTCATTTGTTTTGAAGAGGATGTAGGTGTTGAGCAAGAGGTCGTCGAAGTCCATGGCATTGGCCTGTCTGCATCGCAAGGCATACTCGATGTAAACCTGGTAGAGCAACGGCCGGTTTTCAGAGTTGTCACGGTCCCTTGCCTCCCGGTCTTTCTCATACATCTCAGGAGTGATGAGCCTGTTTTTGGCCAGTGAGATGACATTGTGCACGGCAGCAGGTTTGTATTTGGTGTCATCAAGTTTCATTTCCTTGATGATGTTCTTGAGAAGCGCCCTTGAATCCGACTCGTCGTAGATGGTATAGTTGTTCCCGAAGCCGACATGCCCTGCTTCAGCTCTCAATATCCTTGCGAAGACGCTGTGGAAAGTGCCCATGTTGAGATGTGCGGCAAGTTCTCCCCCCACGATGTGGGCTATTCTTTGCTTCATCTCCCCTGCCGCCTTGTTGGTGAAAGTAAGGGCCAGCAAACTCCAAGGCTTGTACCCCAAATGCAGCAGATAGGCGATTTTGTAAGTAAGAACGCGTGTCTTGCCCGACCCGGCTCCAGCTATGACGAGTGACGGTCCGTCACAATATTCCACGGCCTGCCTTTGGCTGTCGTTGAGTTGGTCAAGGAATTGTGGTGTATCCATAAGATGTTGGTTGTGGGTAAGCCGTCAAGGGAGAGGTTATTTGTATAATGTCCCGCTGGCAGTCTGCGGGTCGACATCCTCACCTTCCTTCGGGAAAGCGGGGATGTAATTCATCTCTTTCTCTATCCATTTTTGCCTTTTGAGAAGGTATCTGCCCGGTCTTTTCGAGTCATATTTGATGGGGTTTGGCAGCGATGCTGCGATAAGTGCGCATTCCGACCGTGTGAGTGCTTCAGCCGACTTGTTGAAATGTTGCCGGGCCACGGCTTCAGCCCCGAAGACGCCATCCCCCATCTCTATGGAGTTGAGATACACCTCCATGATGCGCTGCTTGCTCCAGAAGAATTCGATGAGGACGGTGAAATAGGCTTCCAAGCCTTTTCTCACCATGTTACGAGCCGGCCATAGGAAAACATTCTTGGCTGTCTGTTGGGAGATGGAGCTTCCTCCCATCTTTTTCTTATTCTTTTTGTTTTGTTCGTATGCCTTTTTGATGGCTTTTGTGTCAAAACCGTTGTGCTTCAGGAATTTGGCATCCTCTCCCGCCATGACTGCCACGGGGAGGTGCTTTGACATCTTGTCAAGTGGCTTCCAGGAATGGTGCACCCAGACACCTTCCTTGTTTTGCATCCTTTCCACACTTCTGATGACCATGAGAGGCGTGACAGGAACAGGTACGAAGCGATAGGCCACCACGGCAAGGATGGTGGAAACGAAGAAGAAGATGATGAGTTTCTTCAGCAGGCTGAAGACCCATTTGACAACCGGCATTGCACTTGACTTTTGTTGGTTTGGGATGATGTTTGATGGGAAAAAGGGCGGATGAAACATCCGCCCTTTTCTTATAGCAAAATAACGTCAGTCTTGTTATTATTGGAGCGTACCAGCATTGGCAGCGTCGATCATAGCCTGGCTGGCATACATGTAGATTTCCACGCGGCGGTTCTGTGCACGTCCGGTAGCAGTGGAGTTGTCAGCGATGGGTTGGTGTGAGCCGAAGCCGGAAACGTTCTTGAACTGTGAGGATGACACGCCTTGGCTGACCAGATACTGGGCAACAGCCTGTGCACGGTTTTGTGAAAGCGGGTCGTTCACTCTGTCAGAACCAGTGCTGTCGGTATGTCCCTGGATGTCGATGAGTACATAAGGCTCAGACTTCATCAGGTTGGCCAGCTGGTTGAGTGACATCTTGGCATTGCTCTTGAGGTTGTACTTGGCAGTGTCGAAAAGGATGTCGCCGAAGGAAACCTTCACGCCCTGGAGACCGTTGGCATCAGTGATCTCGGTCACTTGGGCATTGTCCACGGCAGCGGCTTTTGCCCTCACCTTGTCCATGTGCTTGCCGATGAGTGCGCCAGCACCTGTTCCTACTGCAGTGCCAATGGCAGCGCCAATGACAGTACTCTTAGTATCGTGGCCAATAATTTGTCCGAGGAGTGCGCCGAGGGCACCACCACCACCAGCACCAAGGAGGCTACCTGTACCTGCAGAGGTGGAGCATCCCACCACCATCAATGCACACATGATGTAAGCAATAAAACTAGTCTTTTTCATCATTAAAAAATTATAACGTTAATAAATAAGAATCATCTTTGCTCTATGGCTTTATGCCCTTTTATGAGCATTAAGATGTTGCAAAGATAGCATAAAATCATTTTGATTACAAAAGAAAAATGTTATTTTTTGAAAAAAAACACCATTTTTTGGCAATATCACGCATTGTTGTTGCATAAAAACGTACTTTCCGTCATTACAAATGAAAAATATTAAAAAGGTGTAGAGGGGTTTTTGATTATTATTTGGTAATTTTGCAGTCAAAATTCATCCATTATCTTCATAATGAAGCAGAACGATGTTGGATTCTGTTCTACCATGGTGAGAAATAATGGTAAAAAATAAAATATTACTATATCAATGGCAAAAGAACTTAAAGAAATGACAAAGCGGTCGGTGAACTACAGCCAGTGGTACAACGACTTGGTAATGAAAGCCGACTTGGCAGAGCAGTCTGCCGTTCGCGGTTGCATGGTCATCAAGCCCTATGGCTATGCCATCTGGGAGAAGATGCAACAGGAATTGGACAAGATGTTCAAGGAAACGGGTGCCCAGAATGCTTATTTCCCCTTGCTGATTCCCAAATCATTCTTGTCTCGCGAGGCAGAGCACGTGGAGGGCTTTGCCAAGGAGTGCGCCGTGGTGACCCATTACCGGCTTCGTGCAAAAGAGGACAAGAGCGGCGTGGAGGTGGACCCAGCCGCCAAATTGGAAGAGGAACTGATAGTGCGTCCCACCTCTGAAACCATCATTTGGAACACCTATAAGAATTGGATTCAATCTTGGCGCGACCTGCCATTGATGTGCAATCAGTGGTGCAACGTGATGCGTTGGGAAATGCGCACCCGCCCATTCCTCCGCACCTCGGAATTTCTCTGGCAAGAGGGTCATACCGCCCATGCCACCCGTGAGGAGGCAGAGGAAGAGGCCCGCAAGATGCTTGAGGTATACGCCCGTTTTGCTGAGGAATGGATGGCCATGCCAGTCGTCCAAGGTGTGAAGAGCGAGACGGAACGTTTCGCCGGCGCCCTCGACACCTATACCATAGAGGCTATGATGCAGGACGGCAAGGCCCTTCAAAGCGGCACCTCCCATTTCCTTGGTCAGAATTTCGCCAAGGCGTTCGAGGTGACTTACCTGAACAAGGAGAACAAGCCGGAATATGTATGGGCCACTTCATGGGGCGTCTCCACACGTCTGATAGGCGCCCTCATCATGACCCACTCCGACGACAATGGATTGGTGCTTCCACCAAAACTCGCTCCCATCCAGGTGGTCATCGTGCCCATCACCAAGGGTGCAGAGCAATTGGCAGCCATCAGCGAGAAACTCTCACCGGTCATCAGCGCCCTTCGTGCCGCCGGCATCTCTGTGAAATATGACGACTCAGACAACAAGCGCCCCGGCTTCAAGTTTGCCGACTATGAGTTGAAAGGCGTTCCCGTACGTCTGGTGATGGGAGGTCGCGACTTAGAGAACGGCACCATCGAAGTGATGCGCCGTGACACTTTGGAGAAGGAGACACATTCTCTCGATGGCATCGTGGAATATGTGGAGCAACTGCTCAAAGACATCCAGGCCTCCATGCTTGAGAAGGCCCGTCAATGGCGTGACTCACGCATCTATGAATGTGACAACTACGAAGAATTCAAGGAGCGTGTGAAAGAGGGAGGCTTCTTCCTCTGCCACTGGGACGGCACCGCGGAGACCGAAGCCCGTATCAAAGAGGAGACACAGGCCACCATACGCTGCGTACCGTTCGGAGTAGAGCAAACGCCAGGTGTGGACATGGTGAGCGGCAAACCATCCGTGGCACGCGTCATTATCGCCAGAAGTTATTGAAAACAAGGGAGATGCCCATTCGGACATCTCCCTCCATACACATCCTCCCATATATGAAAAGGCAGTTTCTTATCGAAACTGCCTTTTCATATATGGTGATGTCTCTTAGTTGAGATAACTCATCACCTTTTCAAAATATCTTTGTGTCTTGCTCACCTTGTACCTGATGCCTCCCTGCCACATGCGGATAGCACGCTCCACATTGTTGGAAGGATTGTAATAGGATTGGATGATGACAAACATCTCCTTTGACTTTTGCTTGCTGAAACGATCGTTCAGGGAATACCTTTTCGTACTGTTGCGACGCTTGAGGATATTGTTTACCTCATTCACAAGGCATGGTGCAATTTGGAGAGGGCCGCAGTAAATACCATTGCGAGCGTTGCAATTTCCCCTACTTTCAACCATCATGATGGCATCGACTACAGAACTCCAGTCATATTCTGAAGTTTGAGCAGATGAATGGCCAGCAAACATAAGAAATGCAATCACTACAAAACAATTTTTCAATGCAATCTTCATTATACCATTTTTTATGGAGCCATAAAAAAAATCAAAAATGCTGGCTGAACTGTCAACGCCAAGCTAAAAGGCTCCTGTTAATATTTGAACGCCCCTTGACATCAATAAGATAAGTATGCGTTCTTTAATTATCTCGATGCAAAGGTAGTAAAAAAAAGTCATAAAACCGCCATCAGATAGCAACTATTGACCTATTTTAAGATTTCATAAGACTTTTAGGGTGTTTTTTTAAGATATTAGGCTGTGTGCGCACACAAAAGGGCCGGACTTGAGAGGAAACTGGAGGAATGGGTGATTTTAGGAGATAATAGGATGTTTTAGGTAGAAATAGGTGAAAATAGGAGGTCTTAGGAGGAAGTAGGTGGTTTTAGGAGAAAGTAGGAGGCCTTAGGAGAAAGTAGGTAGTCTTAGGGAGTAAAAGGAGAAAATAAGAAGCACCAGGAGAAAAAACGACAAAGCCCCGCCGCTCGATGAGCGACGGGGCTGTCTTCTAAAGGAGGCGGCGACCTACTCTCCCGCATTGCATTGCAGTACCATCGGCGCAGGCGGGCTTAACTTCTCTGTTCGGGATGGGAAGAGGTGGGACCCC
>JAFZSL010000005.1 GCA_017619375.1 Prevotella sp.
GAAAGCACTGAACCTGACAACCTTCCCGACGGTCCCGACACGACACCTGCTTTCAGGCCATCGATGGAAGACCCGTTCCTCTTGGCTGCGTCACATGCACAAGACATCCGTTCTCGCGGAGAACGGCTACATCAAGAAATCGCAATGTTAATGAACAACCCATAAAAACAGAATCAACAAAATCATGAAAAAGTATATATTTACCATATTGCTGGCGTTCCTCACTGCCGCAGCACAGGGGCAGCCCAACCAGCGTCTCCAACAGTTGGATGCATTCTTGCAGCAGCAAGGCATCAACGTCAGCCACAAGCAGACCAATGCCATCGACGGCAGTATCACACATATAATGCATGCCTTTCCTAACTTGGTCAATCTGCACCCCTCTTTCTCGCAGGATATGAGCGAGGAAGAGAAGCAAAGGCTCATCCACGAGTACGACAGTGTCAATGCCTTGCGTCGACAGTATTTTGACAATATCCTCGATTCCATCCGCATCACTTTCGCCCGTCTGGGCAAGGAAGCCTCGGAAAACTATATGTACGAATATCACAAGAACGGCGTGGATACCATCAGTTACTCCTTGGCCTTCCTGAGTGAAAACGATACGCTCCGTCCTTCGCGCTACAACAACCTTGTGATTTTTGGCAGAGCCCGCGAAGCCGCCTTGTTTGACTATCATGAGGGATACAGCGAATGGTTTGGGGGAACTGAGGGGATTGGCAACTACAACCACTCCTATTCCATACCTTCCGGCATCACATGGGACAACATGCAACCCTTTGATACCGTTGCTTTCAGTTCACACATTCAGCCTGTGCTGAAACAGTTGAAAAAACTGAAGGGGGCGAAGGCATACTCGGTTTACTGGCGGCACGACGAAGGCTTTAAGAAAGACGATGATTTCGTTTCTTTGACTACTCGCCAAAGCGAATATAGTGACAACAAGCATACAGGACTGACTACTGGCATTCACTATTTCATCCCGTCTCAGTATAAAGACGAGGCAAAAGCCCTCTATCGTCAACTCGACTCACTGGCATACGATTATGTCAACAGTCATCCCAGGCAGCCATATACCTACAATTATGTCCAGGGGTTTCCCTTTTTAAATCTCAAGCACATCGTCCAAGGGCATAGTTTCAAAGACGACAGCGAGTACTATCTCAGTTGTATGTGCGACAAAGACGGCAATTATCACATCGTCACCCTCAACAACAAAGGCGAACTCTGGATTCCCCGTGACTGGCAGAACCTTAAGAGTTACATCAACGGGGAGAGGGTCTATCTCAAAGGAATGGAACCTAAGAAAGAGAATAAGTAGTCAATTCATTCATAACCTTGGCAAGCATGTCGCACAGCGAAATGCCCTCTCTGATCAAAGCCATCAAGGAAATAGACGAATCTGGCAAAAATTCAGAATGAAATCATCAACCACAACCTCTCGTGTTAGGCGGCTGTAGCGGTTCAAGCGCAGCCGCTTTTCATGTGGATTCGTTTGGGGCAAATGTAAAGACACCATGTCACTTTTCACCTGAATCACTCTATTTATTTCTCATATTGTTTGTCCCAATTCCATTTTTTTATAAATTTGCATTAAATAGTGTGTCACGAGAACAATTCGGCCATTTGTAAGGCTGTAGTTCGTAACTTCAGACGAGATGGTAGTAGGCCTACCGCATACGGTGTACAGGCACTGTTTGCAAACCACTTCATGCTGCCCTGATGGAAACTGAAGGGTAGTGAGCGATGATTGAAAGCCTCCCTGTTGAGGGAAGGCAAGGTAAGGGGCAAGGAGTTGAACGCGAGTGAACCATTGATGAGGCGTCGTTAGCAAAAATAGGTCATACCAAAACCGAGGGTCTATTTTTCTTTCGGGATGATGGCAGAGGAAACCTGTTTACCGACTGCTGGGTGTGCGGCGTATAGGTGGCAAGAACTTGTCCCAGGCTCTCTGAGGAACGTGAGAAGCAGGCGTGGAATGCCAAGGGAAAACACCAAGCGAGACACGCGGAGGTGGAAAGTACCGATGTCTGCGTCTGTGGCGGACTGCCCCGTAGTAGTGGTGAAGTCCTTGTAATGGGGATGGAGCGAAGGGGGCGGCGTACTTGGCTAAGTTCTGTTACGGTTGCAACTTATGAAGCGTAAGGAGAAGACAGGGAACTCGGCGAAACCTTTTGTGATTGACAAGCGTTGGGTCTGGGAGGCCTACAAGGCGGTCAAGCGCAACAAGGGCTGCGCAGGTGTTGACAGGATTGACTTCAAGCAGTTTGACAAGCACATGCAGGACAACCTGTACAAGCTTTGGAACCGCATGAGCAGTGGCTGTTACATGCCCGAGCCAGTGTTGCAGGTGGAGATACCGAAGTCGAACGGCGGTAAGCGCCCCTTGGGCATACCGACCATCCTCGACAGGATAGCGCAGATGACGGTGGTGATGCAAATCACTCCCCGACTTGAAGCCGTTTTCCACAGAGACTCCTATGGCTACCGCCCGAACAAGTCTGCGCACGATGCCATAGCCATGGCACGTGAGAGATGCTTCAAGTACGAATGGGTGTTGGACATGGACATAAGCAAGTTCTTCGACACCATTGACCACGACCTGCTGATGAAGGCAGTAGAGAGGCACGTACAAGAGCGTTGGATGCTCCTGTATATCGAGCGATGGTTGAAAGTCCCTTATCAGACAAGGGATGGGCAACAAATCGAGCGGACGATGGGAGTGCCGCAGGGTTCAGTGATAGGTCCAGTGTTGGCCAACCTGTTCCTGCACTATGTGTTTGACAAGTGGATGGAAATCAATTACCCCCAAGTACCCTTTGAGCGGTATGCTGACGACACCATCTGCCACGTCAAGACCAAGGAAGAGGCGGAGCGTATGAAGGAAGTGATTATGCAGCGTTTCTCCGAGTGCAAGCTGACGCTGAATGCGGAAAAGACGAGGATAGTGCATTGCGAGGACAGCAACCGCCCCGAGGGTGGGGATGGTGATGAGAACTCGTTCGACTTTCTCGGCTACACATTCAGGCCGAGGGCTGCAAGGAACGGCAAGACAGGGCAAGTGTTCACGGCATTTACCCCCGCCATCAGCAAGAAGTCTGTAAAGAAGATAAACGAGGCGATGAAGTCTTGGAAACTGCACAGCAAACTGCAATGGCAGGTTAATCAGATAGCCGAGGAGATAAACCCGCAGGTCAGAGGATGGACGAACTACTATGCTAAGTTTGGAAAAACGGAGTTTAGAAGGGTCATGTACCATCTGAATGAGAAGTTGGCACATTGGGCAAGGCGAAAGTTCAAGATACTCCGCAAGAAGTGGAGGAAAGCCCAAGTATGGCTGATGAGCCTATCAAGACGCGAAAGAGGCATGTTTGCGCACTGGTCGTATGGCTATGTGCCGAACTTCGCCAAGTAATGAGAATAAACAACATTATTAACATTTAACAAAAGAGTTAAGTACGAAGAGCCGTGTGATGGGAGACTGTCAAGCACGGTTCCGTGAGAAGGGAGGGTGAAAGTCCCTCCACTTACTCGACAGGAGATGAAATGAAATGAAACGTACATGCCTTTTGTCAACACTTCTGCTGGCTGTCACAGTCTCTGCACAGAATCGTATTGTACTTGTCGAGGAATTCACCAATACGGGATGCGGTCCTTGTGCATCATGGTCTCCCGAACTCGATGCCGTGATTGAAAACCGCTTTGGTGATTGCGTTGCTATCAAGTATCATAGTAGTTATCCCAACCGTCACGACGAGTTCTATAATTATGATCCCGATACGCAGCAAAAGCGCCACGATTTCTATGAAGTAACTGGTGTGCCTGCCACTTTTGTCAACGGAGAAGCGTTGTCTTTCCGCACATCTTCCTGCCTGGATGAAACCATCACCCGGCAGATGGCTCAGCCGGAAAGAGTCTCTCTCACACTGTCGAAAGGAATTGAAGACCACAGGATGTCGGTTCATGCCAACCTTACACCGCTACAGGAAATCGAGAGTGGCACTTCGTTGAGGTTGTTCGTGGCCGCCATCGAGGAGCATATCACCCCATCCAAACCATATCCCAATGGCGAAACCTCGCTCCATTACACCATGCGCAAGATGTTCACCGGTGGAGAAGGCATTCAGATAAGCGATGATGGTCTCCATGCTGGTCAGACCTACTCCTATGGTGCTTCGTGGGAGATCGACTTCTGCGATGACGAGACTCAACTCGGTGTGGTCGCTTTCCTGCAAGACATTGAAACCAAGGAAGTGGTATGTACAGCTTATAGCGGCTCCGGGACAAACAAGGAAAACCACCTGACGTTGGTAGCCTTAGCCGATACCCCTGATTTCATCTGCGTGTCCGACTACTATGGAAAAGTGGTGTTGCGCAATGATGGTTATAACATGTTGACCACCGCCACACTCAATGTGAAGGTCAACGGGGCATTGCAGCAATACCTTTGGTCAGGTGCACTCAACTATCTTGAGCGCGACACGATGGCATTCGACGGATTCCACGATTTCTCTCTTTCCGATGAAGAAAACCAGGTGCAAATATGGTTCTCCGATGTCAATGGTATCGCTGCCGAGAGCAATCGCATCAATAGTTCTTTCTCCAATTCCCCGCAGGCACACCACGGCGTGCAGTTGAGGCTTTATACAGACAACAAGCCCAATGAGACAACATGGAAACTCTACAATTCAGCGGGGGATGTGGTGCATGAGGGAGGACCGTATGCCGACCCTATGACACTATATGTCGAAAACTTCCAGCTGACACAAGACGACTGTTACCTGCTCGAATTCCTCGACGCCGGCAACGATGGTATCAAGGGCGACAACGGAACC
Source organism: Prevotella sp. (assembly GCA_017619375.1). GTDB lineage: Bacteria > Bacteroidota > Bacteroidia > Bacteroidales > Bacteroidaceae > Prevotella. The sequence goes on from JAFZSL010000005.1 coordinate 4,836, forward strand.
GGCTACTATCAACTCTTTCAGATTGATCATGCAGGAATGACCCAACACCTCACACAAGGCAATTACGACGGGGCGGTACACGACGTGTACTTCCATCTGACCGAGGCTTCATCGACAGGTGTTGTGGAGATTCCTACGGATGAGGTCTCTTCCGGCTCGTGCCACGACTTGCAAGGACGCAGAGTACCACATCAAAAAAGAGGCGTCAACATCGTGGATGGGAAGAAAGTGGTTGTGAGATAACCCCTCACTTCATCTGGCAAGCAGTTTCTTCCCATTCTGGATATAGATGCCTTGCATGGGCTTGGCTTTCAGACGACGGCCTCCCATGTCGTAACATGGGGCATCATTGTGATCAACAAGCGAAGGAGAACTAACGGCATCATCGTTCATTTCAGAGATGATTTGGAAGTTGCGCCATCCACGTTTGGATAGATATTTGTCTCTGGAACCCGCCGGGACATGAAGAATCGCCCTGCTTGTCACCACATCGGGGAAACATTTGCCGTACAAGGCCATTCCACCATGGATGTCCTCAACATCGTTCACATCAAAAGGCTCCTCAATGTATGACCACACTTCCCAGATATTATCGCACCCACAGAAGGTGCCACCTGCCAGAGTTGTCACCGAATGGCCTATCGTCAATTCCTCCAGACCGCTACAGTTTCTAAAGGCATCCCAGCCCACATATTCCACCTTGTCGGGAATGACAAGTTCTTTGGGTGTACAACAGCCCTGAAAAGCATACTGGTCGATGGTGGTCACTCCCTGCGGAATCTGGAACACGGGCAGACTGCTGCAGCCGCGGAAGGCCGCGATGCCGATATAGTTCACACTGTCGGGTATGGTCACCTCGCTGAGGCTGCTGCAACCATCGAATGTCCAACCTTCGATGCGGGTAAGCCCCTCCGGGAGATGGACTTTCACCAGCGACGTACATTCGGAAAATGCCGATCGGTCTATGCTCTGCACAGTGTTGGGGACATACAACTCCGTCAGGCTGGAGCATCCATTGAGGGCCCCCAAACCGATGGTTGTTACTGTGGAGGGTATGGAGATGCTTTCCAAGTGGGCGCAACCACTCAGCCAACTGCCACCTATTTTTGTCAGTGTCGGTGGCAGTGTGATATTTTTCAGTTTGCTGCCCATAAAAGCCGCAGGAGTAATGTCCGTCACCGTTGTCGGAATCTCATAACTTGTTCTGTCGCTCTGTGTCGGGTAGAGCATCAGCGTCGTCATGGCTTGGTCGAAGAGCACACCATCCTCGCAAATGTATTTGGGATTTCCTTCTTCCATGGTGATGCTCCGCAATCCTGTACATCCTATGAATGCTGTCGAAACAATGTCGGTCAGCGTTTTCGGAAGGGACAATTCC
>JAFZSL010000063.1 GCA_017619375.1 Prevotella sp.
ATGAGTCCACTTTAAAAAGTCAGTTATGAGCAAAAGGGCTGTGCGCATCTCCCCTCCCCTCGTAGGGCTAATCTTCTTATACACAAGTCTGTATCCGTCTGAATAACAATAAATTTAAAAAACGCTACACGCTTAAGAAAAAGGAGGAAAAAGGAAGAAAATTATTTTTAAGTAAGAAAAAAACGCAAGCGTTCCACAAAGAAGGAAGAAAAAGGTGCAAACAAGCGAGAACAGATTTCAACATTGCCGTGTGTTCACCTTTTTCACCCTTTTTGAGAGTGCCTTGGCACTTTTTCCATCTTTATTTTTGGATAAATCGCTCTCGCTCGGCAAACTGAAAACAAGCTTTCGTCTGCTCTCGCTTAATCGCGATTTTGAGCTACTCTCGAAGTTGCTCACGCTCGGCAGAATTCAAGCAAGCTTGGTCTGCTCTCGCTTAATAGCAACTTTCCTCCTTTTTATATCTTTTTCCTCCTTTTTTAATATTCTTTTTTTTTATTGCAATCATTAACATCTTGTGAATCAAAGGCATAAGAGATGTGTATAAGGATTAGCCTTGAATGGGAGGGGATACCATTCGGCTCACGGCCATCTAAACTCACTTTTTCAAGTGGACTCATAAAAATGTATTTTTGAGTCTTATTTTTCAACTTTTATTTAACCACGCAAAAACAATGCGTTGTGGGGTCATAACTTTGCACCCGGATAATAAAAAGTGTTGGACATCGTCCGACCCTTCCCACGCCATGACAATGCTCAAGCGAGCTTGGCATTGCTCATCTGGCCTGACGAAAACGTTCTTTGAATGAGTGAAAAAAGGTAGTGAGTGCCGTAGGAGAGGATTGCTTCGCAGTGGTTAGAACGCCGGATTTCGGTTCCGGAGGTGCGGGTCCGATTCCCGCCGCCAGCTTGCTGGTGGAGTTCAGAAAACGTCTCCGCCTGTCGCCTCACAATCCCATACGTGAGTGCCGTAGATGAGACTTACTTCGCTTCGTAAGCCGTGTGTCGCCGGTTCGAATCCGGCCGTTGGAAGCAATTCCATGTAGCTCAGTTGGTAGAGCAACGTATTGTGTCTTTTCGTCTGTCGCCTCACAAATCATAAGCAAGTGCCGTAGATGAGACTTACTTCGCATCATAAGCCGTGTGTCGCCGGTTCAAGTCCGGCCATGGTAGCAATACCATGTAGCTCAGTTGGTAAGAGCAACGTATTGTGTCTTTTCACCTGTCGCCTTGCTTTCATAAACGGTTGCCGTAGTGTAGAGATACTTCACTGGCTGCATCTGATAAGCGCTCGATTGATAATCGAGAGACTCGAGACTCTCCACGAATGTAGCACCGTTTTCAATAGATGTTTAACTATAAAGATGTAACAAAGATGAACTGGAATTCAAAATTGAAAGAGCAAATGACCGTGACGAATCACGAGGGAGCCAAGGCATACGCCATGACTCCCGAACTGGAGTTGTACACCGCCGTGGTGACAGCATCGCTGAGCGACCTGTGCTACGAGAAGCAGGACGAGCGTGTCAAGCGCATTGCCGCCCTGGTAGGCAAGGTGTCGCCAGAGTTCGTCGCACGTCTCGCCGTCTATGCACGCACCCAGATGCATCTCCGCAGCATCCCCTTGCTGTTGCTGGTGGAGTTGGCCAAGGTGCATAATGGTGACGACCTCGTAGCCCGCGCCGTGGAGAAGACCGTGTTGCGTGCCGACGAGATCATGGAGTTGCTGATGTGCTATCAGTGGCGCAACCCCTCCGCTGACCCCCGCAAGAAACTCGGCAAACTCTCACGCCAGATGCAGAACGGTTTGCAGCGTGCCTTCAACCGCTTCGACGAATACCAGTTCGCCAAGTACGACCGTGACAACCTCGAGGTGAAACTCCGCGACGCGCTCTTCCTCGTCCACCCCAAGGCCAAAGACGAGCAACAGCAGGCATTGTTCGACAAGATTGTCAACCGACAGTTGGAGACGCCCTATACATGGGAGACGGAGTTGTCCGCCCTCGGACAGCAACCCTTCGCCTCTGAGGAGGAGAAGACGGCGGCCTTCCGCCAAAAGTGGGAGGAACTCGTCCGCAGCGGCAAACTGGGCTACATGGCCTTGATGCGTAACCTGCGCAACCTGCTTCAGGCTGATGTGTCGTTCGCCGACCTGCAGGTCGTCTGCGACCGCCTCTCGGATGCCGTCCAAGTGGCGAAGTCGAAGCAGTTGCCTTTCCGCTACCTCTCGGCCTACCGTGAGGTGGAACAGGTCAACAGCACCGGCACCTCTGCGCTGATGTCGGCTTTGGAGACTGCCGTACGTCATTCCGCTGCCAATATCGAGGGCTTTGACGAGAACACCCGAGTGCTCATCGCTTCGGACGTCAGCGGTTCGATGTGGACAAGAGTCAGCGCCAAGAGCACCGTCCGTTTGTTCGACATTGGTCTGTTGTTGTCGATGTTGCTCAAGAGCCGCTGCCAGCAGGTCATCGCCGGCATCTTCGGTGATATCTGGAGAGTGGTCAACATGCCCTCCGACAATATCCTGATGGCAACTCGTCAACTCGAGAGACTTGAGGGTAAGGTTGGCTACAGCACCAACGGCTACAAGGTCGTTGACTGGCTCGTCGAGAAAAAGCAGGTGATGGACAAGGTGATGATGTTCACCGACATGCAGATGTGGGACAGCACTGGACGCGACTGCACCTTCGAAAGGTCATGGAGGCGTTACAAGCAGTTCGCACCCCATGCCAAACTCTACCTGTTCGACCTTGGTGGCTACGGCCAGTTGCCCTTGCGCCTTGTCGAGCCTGACGTCTACCTGATTGCAGGTTGGAGTGACCGCGTGTTCGACGTGCTCACTGCCATGGACAAGGGAGGTGATGCCCTCAGCGTCATCAACAGCATTGAGGTATGAAGATTGTTAATGGAGTAGCCCAAGACTACTCATTCAAGAGAACAGGCGGGGAGGCAGATTCTGAATCTGGCTTCCCCGCTCGTCAACTTGTCTACTCGTCAACTTGTATACAAATAATTATTTTTGTGGATTAATCATTATCAGGGAAGAAATAGAATGGATCTCCTGTTGTCTTTTGTGGAAGGTTACCCTTCATATAGTCTTCCTGCGTTCCTCTGCAATCGATGACATAGGTGTTGAGGATGTTGCCCCCAGGGCTTAACCATAGTTGAACTTGCACAGAGCCCCAAACATTGACATTCACATTGTTCGTATAGTCTAACCACACCATGTAGTAGGGATGTTCACGCTTTCCATCCCCCCCTGCGTAGGTATGAGATGTGAGTTCCATCTTCCCCTTTTCAAGGTCGTAACTCCAATGCTCTTCGCCATTCGAGGGCGTAAAATAGGCAATCGCAATATGATCCAGCGTGCCGTATTTGTACCTTTTGGATATATTATTTACTATATTCATGACTGTGCTTGTCTCTCCTCTGGCAGGTGCGTTTCTTTCCTCTGCCGGACGACCGTCTTTGTCGACTACGGTGTAGGTAACCTCCTCTTGTCCGTCTTTCTCGGTGATGGTTACAGTGACATCCTGGCCGAATCCGGCATATATCTTCTTGTAAGACTGTCGTCCCTTTTCGATTTTATCTATCTGCGCTGTTGCCTCGGCAATGGTGACTTCGTTTCTCAGCACCTTCTCCCAGAGGCCTTTTCTCCATTCCTGCACCTGTTCGTTCAGGTTCTTCTGGCGCTCATGGTGTTTCACCATCCATTTATAGACCGTCGAAGCCCAGTTGGCCGTCCAGTCGTTATAATGTTCGAAGATATAGCCAATAGTGTGTTCCTTTATCACATCCATGACAGACGATTCACCCGTCACGATCTCGGCAATATTTTCAGCAGAAATGATTTCGGCCTCTTCTTTCTCATAGGGATTCTGAGTAAGGACCTCAAAGCAGGTTTGTATGGGATTCGACATTAAGTTGAGCGTGTGGTTCGCCGCATCGTAAATCAGTTGCGCCCCGCCTTGAGACAGGAACTTGTCCATCTTCTCCAATGTATTCAACTCGCCTTTATACATCAGATACTCCTGCTTGAACTTCTTAAAGTCGACATCCTCGTCAATATGATAGACACAACGGGACAACCGTTGTCCGTCGACCACATATTTGGCGTCCAGTTCTGTATCATCATACTCAAACTCCATGGTGGCAAGGCTGTTAACAATCGACCGCGTCGTGCCGTCGACATTTAGCATAATAGTTGTCATGTCGTCATCGACAATGGAGACAGACTCCAGATTTCCCTCACTGTTAGTATGGTAGTTGATGAGTTGATGCCTCTCTTTGTTATAGGTGGCAACATCCATCTGTGCATAGACCAGCACAGGAGCCAGGAGAAGAGTCACTATCGCAAAAAACTTCTCTTTCATTTGTACTTTCTTTAAAGTTAATATTCTATTCAAATACTTGTCTTAATATTGCATGTTACAATGCATCTCACTCTTGAGGGTTTCGATGGAATTGATGCACTTACTGGCACAAAAATACGAAATAAAACGATACGATGAAAAATAAAAAGGAAATATTAGAGTATTCTGTTTTCATTTTGGAAACTTTTCAAGTAGGATATTGCCATAAAATTTGCATTTTTGGCTTAACTGCCGAATATACTCCATCTCGGGAAATTTAGAGCCCCTTGATAAGGGGCGGCTATAATGCGGGGTTATTTCTTTCACTTTTCATTTATTTGTCACAAAAGATTGATTTCTTTTTCATTCTCCTCTCGATTTTTCGAGGGTGTGTCAATTTGACACACCTCTTTTGTTGGATTTCTTCCGACCATCTTGAATTGTTTTTTTAGGTGTCCGCAAAAAACTGAAGTGCAGTTACCATTTCTCGCCGTAGGCGACTCTTCTTGTCGTTGTTTCCACCTGAACATCGAACATCCTTGGCGTTAACCAACGCCAAGGATGTTCAGGTGGGGCGGTGATGGTGTGCACCGCCTTTCATTCACTATCTAACGTAACTCTATCTTCAATTATTATTATGAAGGATGATGTCGACTATCATGGTGACATCGGTGATGTTGTAAAGGCCGTCGCCGTTGATGTCGGAGTTCTGGTATACGATTTCGATGGAATTGTTGAGCACATGGTTCACCATCAACGTGATGTCGGAGATGTTGACTTCGCCATCGCCATTGACATCGCCGAGCAAGGGTTGGGCATCGAAGTACACCGCGACGGTGTCGGTCGACGGGTTGTTGGCGTGGAAATAGCCGCGATAGCCTCTCAGCACGATGTACTCACCGTCCTGTTCCACGGTGCTCAGCGCGTCGTTGACATAGAAGTAGTCCACGTTCTTGCTGAAAGACATCTCACCCTTGTTGTCGTAGTTGCCGATGAACTGGAAGCAGTTGTTCTGCACGACGGGAACGGCCACGGGATTGCTGGTGATGCCTTGGATGAGATAGGGAGCCGACCTTGTCACCCCCTTGATGAGCACGGGCTGGTTGGCGTGTATGGTGCGGCTTTGTGTCTCGAAGTAGAGGGCGGAGGCGTTACCCTTGTCGGTGACGAGGTTGGCCACCTGTGCCTCTTCCCCAAACACTTGTGTTATCTGTTCGGAAGTCATGTCGAACGGCAGTACGAGTTCGCTCCATGAGTCGGTGGTGTTGAGGCCGCTTCGCCAGAGGTGGGCGTTGCCGTCGGTCACAGATACGGGCAGGTTGGCGAGCAGTTCGTCATGTACGCTGACGGGGATGTAGTCAGATGACCCAGAAGTATGCTCGGAATACTTAGAGATAGAAACATCGTCTATGCTGAATGCTCCGGTGTAGCGACCCATGACAAAATAGATGTATTTGATATCAGTGCCTGTACCAGCAGGAATCGCATCAGACCCTTCGCCAATAATCTCATTATTATTATAATAATTTGTGATAGTCCACTCGATGGTTCGCTGTGTTTTATCTATGACAAAATGATAATGGCACCATTCTTCGGATGGAATTGTTAGTACTTTATTGCCACTGGTGGAAACGGTATATTTCGTGGAATTCTGCCCTTCGTTAATTGCAGAGAAAAGTAGATTGTCTGTAGCGTTATAATTATTTGTAGGAAGATTTCCAGCAAGCAATGCTAACTGATTCTGGGCTTTTCCATTACCATCATAACTTCCAGGTTTAAGTGTCGCATCAAAATCAATTGCATATTTATCTGAACTTATATTTACGCCATTTGACAGGTCACAATATGCGCTACGATTATTATGACCGGAATTAAGTTCAAAATGTAAATAAAGGTCTCCTCCCCAGTTTTCTATGCTGTATAAAGTCTGTGCATTTTGGCTAATCCATTGAGATGGGATAGAACCACCTTCAAAAGTTTCCACATAATAATCTTCCCCCGCACCTGACTTCACGTAAGGATTCTCGACGATGAAGGTCTTGTAGTTTGAAGCATGGGATGCATCACCGACGGCCGTCACACGCAGAGTGCCAGGTTTCTTGAAAGTGAACTCGCTGAAATTGATTTCCGGAGAGGTGATGACGATGTTGTCGATTTTGGCACCTGTGCTTGCCCTTGACAAACTGATGAAGATGCCACTCATGTTGGTGGAGACGGAAGCATCGAGCGTATATTCACCAGAAACGGTCGTGTTGCCACTCACCTGATAGGTCACCTTTCTATTTGACTGGTCAACAGTGATTTTAAAGTGTGCCCAGGCAAGATTGTTTAATGTGACCGTCTTCGAATCCCCTGTCACGGTATAAGTCGTTCCCTTCTTCTTTCCACCTGTGATGCGGAAGAGATAATTGGAACCATTGAATAAATAGTCTTTGGTCGCATTTCCAACATTTCCGAACAACACCAACTCATTGTCATTGTAATTATCATTGCTATTCGAGTAACCTAATGCGGCATCAAACTCCACGGTGTAAGTATCAGCAGTGACAGTCCCTTTGCTTGAATCGGTGTCACTGTTGACATCCCAGAAGGTGTATCTGGAGCCACTTCCAGAACAAGAGATTTTCACATAATTGCCATATGCTCCCTCGGTGGCAATGGAGTTGGTGCATTGTCCGTTACCTCCAGCTGCCCAATCCGAGGCTGTGCCATAAGTGGAATAATCGATTTCGTAGTGGGTTATGGCCGGTGTGCTCTCAATCTTCGTCACATAGCCAGACAAATCGGTGAACTCTCCGTTGAGCGATGGTTTCACGCCATTCACGTTGGCCACCGTGACCCCCACCTTGGGCATATAATAGGACGTGGCCGACGAGGAGGGGTAGAGGTAGGTGAGGTCGGTCTGCACCATGTCGATGATTTCGATTTCTGGTTCGGATGTGGGCTCCAAATTGTTGAGAGTCAGGTAGATGATACCGTTGTACACCTCGATGTGCGGGTCGCGGTTGGCATCTATGCCTTCGATGATGACATTGTCGAGCATGGCATTCTGCGTGTTTCCCAGGGTGCCGATGGGGTAGGAGCCACCTGGCAGGGCCCCGAGGGTGTTGAACTGGAACACGGGCTTGAGGTTCTTCGGGCCGTAGTTCACCCAAGCCGCGTCGGTCTTGGTTTCGAGCGTCAGGCTGGTGACATGTATCTGGTCGTTGTCGCCCACTTGCTGGCCGTTGAGGTCGAGCACCACGCGTGCCCCGAAGCCCAGTGAAAGGTTTTCGATGGTCACTTCCCCCACCGTGGAGCCGCCGGGTTGTATCTCGGAACCATACTCGGCCGTGACATCCAGGAATTCGCCACCGGTGGAACTCAAAGCAGAAAAGCGGTTGAGCCAGACGTGGCTGTTGGTCATCCTGCCGTCATACTGCAACGTGCCTGCCCACACCTTGGTGTCGCCGGTGTAGGCCTGCTCCTCGCCGGGAAGCACGAGCACTCCGTCGCCCTGCTTCACCACCATGGTCTCGCCCGTGAAGGGTGCACCGGTAAGCGTATGGGTGTAAACAGTGCTGGTAGCCTCTGTCAGCGTCAGTGCCTCCGAGGGGTTGTTGCCCTGCACCCACCATGGTGCGTTGTCGGTGAAGATTTTCGGACTGGCGCCTTCTGCCACGCTCACTTGTGCGTTGCCCGTTTCGGCCAGCATCACATGCTTGCCGTCGAGCGAGGTGGAGATGACGCCGCCGTTGCGCACCTCTTCACGCCCGCGGTTCATCAGTGGCGGCGGGGCCTGGGTGATGCCCTCCATCTCTCCAAGGAAGAAACTGGCGTTGGGAGGGAGGTTGTAGGTCTGCATCTGCGTACCCATGGCCTGGCGATATTGATGGTCGCCCCAAAGGTTGTAGATGGGATAGGATGAGGGATAAGTGGAAGTATAGAGTTGCAACTGATCCCATACAGCCCAACTTGTCTCACCCTCAGTGACAGTGGCACCACTTCCTGCGCGCATCATCACTTCCTCGCGCCAGTCGCCGATGATGTCGCCTTGGAAGGACGGGTTGTTCTTCGTGCCATTATTGCTGGTGCCTTTAAGTGTAAGTTCACGGTCGTTTGAACTTCCATTAAAATGATAAATCATCAGCCATGAGCCGTTGTCGTTGGAACCCGTACCATCCATTGCTTCAGACAACAGGTCACCATCCCAATAAATACGGTAGTTGAGGTTTTTGCCGTTTTCGTTCTTGCCCTTGAAAATCTTGGTGTAGTCAGCCATGTATTCATCGCATGACAGGCCAAGGGCATCTGAATTCCATGAACAACCCACCGACCCTGGAATGGTATTGCAGAAATTGCCGGCAAGAGAACGCCCGTCATCGCCATTTGAGATGAAATGCTTGTAAATCTCCCCGGTCAATCCACTACGATAAGACATGCCTCTGGTAGGTTCATCTTCTATGCAATTATAGATTTCAAGACCTTTTCGATAGGGGTCGAAGTCATTGACATGCATGGCGTCTCCATGTCCATATCCTGTGGAATTCAGACCTTTTCCATTGTCGTCAATCACCATGTTGCCATAGACAATCTCATCACGTCCATCCTCGTCCACATCGGCGATGACATAGTTGTGGTTGCCGTTGCCAAACCAATACGAGCCAGGTGTCTGGCCGTGAGCCGTGCTGTGCCACTCCCAGCGTGTGGTAAGCGCATGGGTCGATGGATTCACATCGAGGGCGATCATCTTGTGCCTCGTATAGATGCCACGTCCAAGGAAGATGCTGGGTTTCCTTCCATCCAGGTAAGGTGCGCCAAAGAAGTATTTCGAGGAAGGATGTCCGACGCTGGTTTCATCCCATGCCGCCGCGCAACTGGTCTCCCCGTTCTCCAATCGCTTGAGGGGGTATTCCATCACCTGGTTGTTGAAAAGTTTGCCAGTCTCCCCGTCAAAATAAAGAAGGTATTCATTGCCTGAGCAGGTGAAACCGTGGGTGATGTCGTCGCGGGTGTTGACGTTGCCATTGCCAATGGTCTTTGTCGTGCCATCCTTGTGATGGAAAATCATGTTGTCGGCACCACGCATGACCACTTCCGCCTTGCCATCCATGTCCCAGTCGTAGGCCAGCAAGTTGTTTTCAGTGTCATTCCCACTCACCATGTTGGGGCCACTGTCAATCCACCACAATCTACTGATGGCACCTGTCCCCCAATTCACATCGTATGCCTCCCATACGGTGTATTCAGTACTGTTGCTTTTGGGATGACCCTGGCCTGCATCCCAGATGTTGATACGTTTGATGATGAACTCTAACTGCCCATCACCGTCGAGGTCGGCGAAAATGGCGTCGTTGGGCCAATAATGATGCGTCTTGTCTTGATTGTTGCGGTCGACCACGGGAGAAAGAGTGAAAGTAAGCATGCCCGATTGGGTGTTTTCAAATCTATTCCATACCTTGGCGACGGCAGACCTTTCTCCTTCCACGCCGTTCACCACGGCCGACACGGTGAATTCGTCGTTGGTGCTTCCAGAGCCCGTCCAGTTGCTCACGGTGAGGTGGCTGGCTTCGATTGTTCCATTCTTGTAGAGGTTGTAGGTGGTGCCATAATACTCTTCGGGGAGAATGCGCCAACTGACAAAGGTTGAATTTCCCATCTTGACTGCCACGATGCCTCGGTCTAATTCATCGGTGAACCGTTGGGCATGGGTGGCCATTACGCCAAATAGGGCCAACAGGGTTAGGTATACGTGTTTTCTCATCTTTGAAAAATATAAAAATAGGTTGGTAAATTTTCAGAAAAAGTAGGTTAGTCTTGACGAGTCTTGGTTTTGGTTGCGGAGGGGGTGTTTTTCAGGTCACGGCGTGGAACATATCTCTTTGAGCACTTCCATGTCTGAGAAATGGTGCTCGACGCCCTGGATTTCCTGATATTCCTCATGGCCTTTTCCGGCCACAAGCACCACGTCGCCTTTTCCCGCCATCGTGCATGCCTCGCAGATGGCGGCTCGGCGGTCCTCAATGCAAATCACCTTCTCCTTTTGTCGGTCATCGAGCCCCGACAGCATGTCGTCGAAGATATCTTGCTGCTTTTCATATCGTGGGTTGTCGCTGGTGAAAATCACATGGTCGCTCTTGCCGACCGCTTCTTTGGCCATTTCTGGTCGTTTGCCCTTGTCACGGTTGCCACCGGCACCACACACGGTGATGATCTTGCCTTGTTCGCCAGCCACTTCGCGTATGGCTGACAGCACCTTTTGCAAGCCATCGGGGGTGTGCGCATAATCGACAAAGGCAATAAATCCCTTTTTCGAGAGGACGGGGTCGAGCCGGCCTTTGACTCTCTTCATCTCTGGCAGCGCCGCGAGTATGTCGTCAGGCTGTTTGCCAAGCATCACGGCTGCGCCATAGACTGCGAGCAGGTTGCTGATGTTGAAACTTCCGAAAAAAGGAACCTGCACCTCACGGCCGTCGATTTCCAATTTCATGCCGTTGAAGTCGGTGCTCAACAAGCGCGCCTCGAAATCGGCTTGGCTCTGGATGGAATAATATTTCACCACTGCCTTGCAGTCGCTCGCCATCACACGGCCATACTCGTCGTCAGCGTTGATGATGGCAAAAGAGTTGGGCTGCAAATAGTCGAAAAACGATTTCTTCGCATTGCGATACTTGGCAAAGGTGTGGTGGTAGTTGAGATGGTCACGTGTGAGGTTGGTGAAGATGCCGCCGGCGAAGTGAAGGCCGCTGATGCGCTTCTGCGCCAAACCCTCACTCGAACACTCCATGAACACATACTCGCAACCAGCCTTCAACATCCTCGACATCAGACTGTTGAGTTCGCGGGCGCAAGGGGTGGTGATGATGGGTGGCAGTTCCTCGTCGTCGATGCGGATGCATACGGTGGATATGAGACCGCAACGGTGCCCCATCTGGCGGAACAGGTTGTAAAGCACCGTGGCGATGGTGGTCTTGCCATTCGTGCCGGTCACCCCCACCAGGTGCAACTTGGCTGATGGATTGCCGTACAAAAAGGCGACGGTTTTGAATTGCAGTTTTCTTGCTGCCAGTATGATTTTCCATCTGATGCGCCACTTCAAGGGAACAAGACGAGGGGCATTCATATCCACATTGATGTCATTGCGGTCGATATACTTCCTCATGAGTCCGTATAAAAACAAGGCATAGCCTGCAAGGCCAAACAACAGCAACAACACGACAAGTGTGACCAGCATGGCCGTTCCAGACATGAGGGCGACCGGCAGAGACAATGGAATGGAAAAGGATAAGGCCAACAAATGAAGCATAATCAACTTGAATTCCACAGCACCTCAGTTAAACATTTTCTCTATTCCTGGGCAGCAAAAGTTGCTTTTGAGGTGTCATGTCAGGTTCTTCATTTTCCTTGGTGCTGCAAAAAAAGGAATGTAAACCCTTCAATGACATGACAAAGATATGCAAAAAAAATGATAACACGCCCCTTTCAATGGATTTTTTTATGTAATGGGGCAATTTGACCATCACGGCTCGAAGATAATGGGTGTCATGGAACATGATGGGAGGTTGGGTAAACAGCTGTATATCCTTTGCTACTGCATCTTACATAACAGGCAGATAAATCCTCTCTCCAACCACAAAAATCACAAAAAAACAACTTTTTTCAAAACTTTTTTCGACTGCGCAGTTAGACTGCGCACTTGCTTTTTACCTTTGCAGCAGAATTTTGAAAGCGGTCTTTGAACAATTGTTTCAAACATTAAAAAATACCATGCCGGATGCTGTTGTAAAGTGCCAACGACACAATCAGCCCAAGGTCATGGAATGCAATAAAGAGAATCTGATTCTCTAAGCATTATCTTTGTTGGCTTCTTCCTGATAAAACCAACCGGCGGGCTTCGCGTCGTCAGAATAAAGCAGTAATGCTATAAAGTGACCTTTCCTACCTTTCCAAAAAAAAGGAGGTCGCGCAGGGCAAAACCTGTTCACCGGAAAGCCATACCCGTGCAAGCATCCTTCGGAGTAAGGTCGGGCAGACCCCAAAGCGGGATGCGTTGGCTCTTGTCAAGTCAACTTGGATGGCAACATCGACAGCGCACGGTGTGGAATCGACTCCCAAAGATCGCCAGTCTTAGAGAGTTGATAATCATTGGTCCTTATCCTACAACCCTGCCAAGGGTTGATTGTGTGTGGCAGCACGATTTGGAAACAGTAGGATGCATGGGGCTTGTGAAGTCAGTAGGCCTGGCAGCCGAGGGCAAGGAGGTGTTGGTTCTAAGGTACTCAAAAGGTACGAAGGACACGAGCACAACCGCATCTCCTAACGCGACACATGGGAAGGTGGACACGTCAAGTTCATACTTCATCTTACCAGCAAAAGTGTTGTGCACTCTCGTACGAAAATACGGTTGTTCCACTGCAATACGTGGATGGGGTGAGTACCGCAAGGAAAGCACCAAAACGAAACGAGTAGTCAATTGGTAAGAGGCGGCAGCCTCTGCATCCGCAAGAGCCAAGGGTGAAAGGAGTACTTTACATAGTGTGAGAGTAGTGTTTGCAGGTTTTCCAAACCTGTCCGTATGCCGCCTACCTATGG
>JAFZSL010000064.1 GCA_017619375.1 Prevotella sp.
AAGAAAAAGGTGAGAACAAGCGGGACAGATTTCAACATTGACGTGTGTTCACCTTTTTCACCCTTTTTGAGAGTGCCTTGGCACTTCTTCCAACTTTCTTTTTATTCCTTTTTATATCTTTTTCCTCCTTTTTTAATCTTCGTCTTTATTGTAATCATTAACATCTTGTGAATCAAAGGTATAAGAGATGTGTATAAGGATTAGTCTGCACTCTGAAAGAGTGCCCCTACAGCAAACCTGGGTGACCCATTCAGGGTCAATGCCCTCCCTATCGTATTCCCCATCCGGGGGGCATTAATAATACGCCAAGTCGAGGCAGGGTGCAACAACCATAGGGATTGAAACGTAAAACGGGCGGAGACCGATAATCGGCTCCGCCCGCAACTTATCTTTTACTATTGTTTTCAAATATGCTATCCGAGATTATTTCTTCTCTATGGTGTTCTCGAATATGAATCCTGAAGCAATCAATGTTGCAAAAATCAATACAATTGTTGTGTTCATCTTTTTACCCTTTCTATTTTTAAATTAAACATTGCGCTGCTGCCTCGCGGCATGAGGCGTTTCCTGAAAATTCTCTAACAATCTTTTTTATTTCACGTTATCCTGACTACATCTTTACCTTTCAACTATCATACCTTTTTCTTTGCGCAATATATCTTTATTTCCATACTTTTTCTATGTTATCCTTTCCAACTCTCTTTCTACCCTAACCAACACCTTGGCTGATCTTTTATCCTTTTGACGATGCAAAGGTACGACTGTTTGCGCACACAGCAAAGAATCTTGCGCATTTTTTCATCAAATGCGCAAGATTTTTGATATGGGTCAAGGATAGGCTTTTCATAACCACCCCGCCCTCCAAGAATAAAAAGTCTACGGACTCCAAGGACTCAAGGGACTCGGAAAAAGTCCTTATTGGCCTCAAAATCCGTAGAAAAACACTAAATGCTGCCCTGGCTGCATCAAGTCCTTTTTGTCCTAAAAGTCCGTAGAAAAACACTAAATGCCGCCCTGGCAATAAGATTATATGAGAACCCCGAAGGGGTGACGGATTGTTCTGTCACCCCTTCGGGGTTATTTGGTGTATCGTCTATACCGGGGGTTCCACCCCCGGCTGTAATCTTATCGCCCCTTCAGGGCTTGATTTCATCAACTATTTTGAGGTGGGAAACTTCTGTTAGTTGTTTTCTGGCCTAAAAGTCCGTAGAAAAAACACTAAATGCTGCCCTGGCAGCATCAAGTCCTATCTGTCCTAAAAGTCCGTAGAAAAAAAACTAAATGCCGCCCTGGCAGCATCAAGTCCTTTCTGTCCTAAAAGTCCGTAGACCCAAAACCGCCATTCGGCCTGAGCGTCAAATGACATACTCTCCTTGAAGGCCGAAGGCCTGGTCAGACAACAGGTTGGTGTGCCCCCCCTGCTAATAAGATTATATGAGAACCCCGAAGAAGTGACGGATTGTTCTGTCACCCCTTCGGGGTTGTTTGGTGTATCGTCTATACCGGGGGGTCCACCCCCGGCTGTAATCTTATCGCCCCTTCAGGGCTTGATTTCATCAACTATATTGAGGTGGAAAACTTCTGTTAGTTGTTTTCCGGCCTGAGTTTGCGAACGGTCTCGCCGGCGCGCCACATCTCCTTGTTGCGCATGGCTTCCAGTTCCTTCTCCAGTCCCTCACGGTAGTCGGCCTTGGAGTTGGCGTCGATGGAAATCTGTGCCTCCTTGCCTGTCTGCACGGAGAGGTAGAGCCATTCCATCACCGGTTTGATGGCCTCGCGGAACCTCGGTGCCCAGTCGAGGGCGCCACGCTGCGCCGTAGTGGAGCAGTTGGCATACATCCAGTCCATACCCTTTTGTCCGAAGAGCGGGCCAAGGCTCTGGGTGAGTTCCTCCACCGTCTCATTGAAAGCCTCCGAGGGAGAGTGTCCGTGCTCACGTAGCACTTCGTACTGAGCCTCGAGGAGTCCCTCGATGGCACCCATGAGCGAACCGCGCTCACCGGTGAGGTCGGAAGTGGCCTCACGCTCGAAGGTGGTCTTGAAGAGATAGCCAGCGCCGATGCCAATGCCGAAGGCGATGGTGCGCTCCTCAGCCTTTCCCGTGGCATCCTGATAGACGGCATAGGAGCAGTTCAGTCCGCGTCCCTCGAGGAACATGGTGCGGAGGGAAGTGCCGGAGCCTTTAGGTGCGACGAGGATGACATCCACGTCCTCTGGTGGCACCACGCCGGTGCGGTCGTTCCAGTTGATGGCGAAGCCGTGGGAGTAATACAATGCCTTTCCCTTGGTGAGGAAGGGTTTGATGCGCGGCCAGACTTGAATCTGTCCTGCGTCGGAGAGGAGCATGCAGACGATGGTGCCTTTCTCGGCAGCCTCCTCGATGGAGAAAAGTGTCTTACCCGGCACCCATCCGTCGGCGACAGCCTTCTCATAGGTCTTACCCTGACGCTGTCCCACGATGACGTTGAAGCCGTTGTCGCGCAGATTGCAAGCCTGTCCCGGTCCCTGGATGCCATAGCCGATGACGGCGATGGTCTCGTTTTTCAATACCTCACGTGCTTTCTCCAAAGAGAATTCCTTGCTGGTGACCACTGTCTCAAGTACGCCACCAAAATTCATTTCTGCCATATTGATTTATATTTTAATAAGATGTATTGCTTCATTTTCAGTCCGCAAAGTTACAAATTAAAACTGAATTGGCCAAACAAGTCCCTAAATTATCGTTTTTTTGTCCCGATTTTGAGAATACTTTGATTTGAGTTTTCTTGTCCTGAATTGGAGAATGCACTGATTTGTTTTTTGTCCCAAACTTGAGGATATGTGATATGACAATTACGCCATTCGGAATTACTTGAAATTCACCAGACTCCTGCAGATTTCTACTTCTTGACCATCCTGGTCATCCTTGACCATTCGGACGAGCGTCGTGAGTCCATCATCGGTGTCGTGACGGTAGAGTTTGACGGTGTCGCCATAGTGCGCCTCTGCGACATAGGCGATTTCGATGCGGTGGAGAGGATGGAAAGCGTACCATTCGAGCGAGAAGAGGTCGAGGACGTGTTCGATGTATTTCACGCTGTTGAAATGCCCGTTGACATCGATGTCGTTGTAACGAGTGACAATGGCATCAGCGAGCACGGCATCGTCGCCCATGTTGACCCTGGAGCCCTTGGCGATGGGACATTCCTTCTCCTTCTCCACATACTGGCTGATGGCCCCATCGCAGATGTCGAGGAGGTTGGTCGGCTGTCGCGTCTCAGTGTCGATCATCGCCCACACGGAACGCCCATAGCCATACACCTTGCCACTCTCGATGTCCTGCACCTTGAAGTTACGATTGGTGAAGAACCGCATGGCAGTCTCCACCCACGTCTCCACATAAAAACGGGCATACATCGGTGGCATCTCCTCCATCTCTATGGCCAATCGGGAGAGCACCCACGTCTTCTTGATGCCATTCAGGAAAGTCATGCCAAAGCCACGGTCCTGGGAATGGAAGTCGGCGGCATTGAGCAGATGATTGCCCAGATGCCCCATCATCAGCCTTTTGTTGAAATCGCAATGGAAAGGCTCCGCCCAGAACTCATAACGTCCTATCTTGTCCTTTGGCATCTTGGTAGTCTTTTTCTTGTTGTTCGAGGAAGGCACTCACCTCCTCCTCCGTACTCCTTGTGATGGCGATGCGCCCGCTACGTGTGTACTGGAGAACGCAGCCGAATTCGTTGAGCGCCCTGTAGAGGGAGACGATGTCCTCGGTGATTCCACTTTTCATCACAGCCACATAGGTGGGGTTCACCTCCGTAATCATCGCGTCGTAGCGGCGGATGATGCGTGAAACCTCGGGGTTGTCGAGCACCACCTGCGTGGAGAGTTTATAGAGCCCCGTCTCGCGGATGAAGAGTTGGTCGTCGGTGTAGAATTTCGCCTTCACCACGTCGATTTTCTTCTCTATCTGCTTGGTGATTTTCTCTATCTGGTCGGGGTCGCTCCAAGCGGTGATGGTATATTTATGCACACCGTCGATGCTCGATGCCGAAACGTTGAGGCTCTCGATGTTCACCTGTCGGCGCGTGAAGACTGCCGTGATCTGGTTGAGGACACCGGCGATGTTCTCAGAATAGACGAGCAGGGTGTAAAATGTTTTTTCCATAATGGAATGATTGGATTATTCTGGAGTTAAAGGGGAGTTAAAGGGGAGTTAAAGGGACGTATGTTTACTTTCACACCTCATTTTTCCTTACTTGCGATAGTTGAGTTGTTCATACTTCGAGCATCATCTCATCGACGCTCATTCCCGGCGGCGTGATGGGCAGCACGTCGTCATCCTCGAGGATGGCGCACTCAAGCAGGAACGGTCCATCAGTGTCAAGCATTTCCCGGACGGCGTTCTGAAGGTCCTTGCGCTCCACGACGGCGCGGTATCCGATGCCGTAAGCCTGGGCGATGAGTGCATATTGCGGGTTGAGCATGCGCGTGAAGGACTTCCTCCTGTTCCAGAACATATCCTGCCATTGCCTGACGTTGCCCAGGTAGTTGTTGTTGAGAAGAATCATCTTCACCGGCGAATGTTGCTCCATAATGGTGCCCAATTCCTCCAAGACCATCTGCAAGCCACCGTCGCCCATGAAGCAACAGATGGTGCGGTCGGGAGAGCCGAAGGAGGCTCCTATGGCTGCCGGCAGGCCGTAGCCCATGGTGCCCAGTCCACCGCTGCTGACAACAGAGCGATGCCTTTTGAACTTGAAATAGCGGCAGGAGAAGAGTTGGTTCTGCCCCACGTCGGTGACGAGGACGGCCTCACCCTTCGTGGTTTCCGCCACGGCGTTGACCACCTCACCCATGAGTAGCGGCCCCTCGGCAGGATGGATGGCCGGTTCCACCACCTTCTCCATCTCCTTCTGCCTGAGCGGCAGGAAGCTGTCCCTCCACTCCTTGTGGTTGTTTTTCTTCAGCAGGCGGGTGAGTGCCGGCAGCGTCGCCTTGCAGTCGCCCACCACGGGAACGTCGGCGATGACGTTCTTGTTGATTTCCGACTTGTCGATGTCGAGGTGTATGACCTTCGCCTGTCGTGCGTAGGTGTCGGTGCGTCCCGTGACGCGGTCGCTGAAACGCATGCCGATGGCGATGAGCACGTCGCACTCCTGCTCCTTGATGTTGGGTGCCAGGTTGCCGTGCATGCCGAGCATTCCCACGTTGAGCGGATGGTCGGACGGCATGGCAGACAGCCCGAGCATGGTGCGCCCTGCGGGGATGTCGCCTTTCTCGAGGAACTCGAGCAGTTCCGCGTGTGCATTGCCCAGTTCCACGCCTTGTCCGACGAGAGCGAGGGGTTTCTTCGCGTTGTTGATGAGTTCGGCGGCCTGACGGACACACTCCTCATCCACCTTCGGCGATGGGACGTAGCTACGGATGAAGTTCACGTGTTTCGGCTCCCATTCGGTGGTGCCGGTCTGTGCGTTCTTGAGGAAGTCGAGCACCACGGGACCCGGTCTTCCGCTCCTGGCGATGAAGAAGGCCCTGCTGACGGCCCATGCCACATCCTCCGGCCGGCGTATCTGATAGCTCCATTTCGAGATGGGTTGTGAGACGCCCACGAGGTCCACCTCCTGGAAGGCATCGGTACCGAGGGCGCTGACGCCCACCTGGCCTGCGATGACGACGATGGGCGTGGAGTCCATCATGGCATCCGCCACGCCGGTGAGGGTGTTGGTGGCCCCTGGTCCGCTGGTGACGAGGCACACGCCGACACGTCCGCTTACCCTGGCAAAGCCTTCTGCGGCGTGCGCCGCCGCTTGCTCATGCCTCACGAGGATGTGTTCGAAGGCTTTTCGCTCCCCTCGTGTATAGTCATAGAGGGCGTCATAGACGGGCATGATGGCACCTCCGGGGTATCCGAAGATGGTGGTCACCCCTTCAGCGACCAGCGACCTCATCAGGGCTTCCGAACCGGTTATTCTCTCTTTCATGTGATGATGATTTCCTTTATTTATGATGATTTTCCAAGGAGTGCTATGGTTTCTATAGTTTCTATGGCTTCATAGGACTCCTAAAACACCAGCCTCACGCCTCCCTTGTCGGCGGAACTGACGCTCTGGGCATAAGCCTTGAGCGCACGGCTCACCTCCCTCACCCTGGTGACGGGCCTGGGTTGACGTGCCGCGAGTTCCTCGTCGGTGAGGTCCACGCGTATGGTGCGGTTGGGGATGTCTATCTCGATGATGTCGCCATCCACGATTTTCCCGATGTCACCACCCGATGCAGCTTCCGGCGAGATGTGCCCTATGCTAAGTCCGGAGGTGCCACCCGAGAAGCGTCCGTCGGTGATGAGGGCACATTCCTTCCCCAGGTGCATGCTCTTGATATAAGATGTGGGATAGAGCATCTCCTGCATGCCCGGTCCTCCCTTCGGTCCCTCGTGGGTGATGACGACGCAGTCGCCGCTTTTCACCTGTCCGCCAAGGATGCCCTCGCAGGCGGCTTC
The DNA here is from genome assembly GCA_017619375.1 of Prevotella sp. GTDB lineage: Bacteria > Bacteroidota > Bacteroidia > Bacteroidales > Bacteroidaceae > Prevotella. The sequence continues at coordinate 6,482 of JAFZSL010000064.1, forward strand.
CTGGGAGTCGAAGACCTTGGCTGGTCCGCGGAACTTCCACAATTCCTCGTCCACGCCGGCAGTCTTCACCACGCAGCCATCCTTGGCGATGTTGCCGAAGAGCACGGCGAGGCCGCCATCCTTGGTGTAAGCATGTTCGATGTCGCGGATGCAGCCGTTCTCGCGGTCCACGTCGAATTCCTCCCATTCCTTGTCCTGCGAACCCATCTGCGTGGAGAATTTCCCACCAGGAGCGCTACGATAGATGCGGTCGGCCTCGTCGTCGATGCCGTCGGGACTGGTGATGGCGTATTTGGAGATGGCCTCCATGGTGGATAGTCCGTCCACGCGCATGGCGTCGAGCAGAAGGCCACCCTTGGCAAGTTCGTTCATGATGCCGAGGATGCCACCAGCCTTGCCACACTCCTGCACACTGTATTTCTGTGTGTTGGGAGCGAGTTTGCACAAGCAGGGCACCTTGCGGCTAAGAGCGTCGATGTCCTTCATCATGAAGTCCACACCGGCTTCCTGCGCCACGGCAAGGAGGTGCAACACGGTGTTGGTGGAGCCTCCCATGGCGATGTCGAGGGTCATGGCGTTGAGGAAGGCCTGACGGGTGGCGATGCTCCTCGGGAGCACGCTGTCGTCGCCGTCGCGGTAGTATTTGTAAGCGTTCTCCACGATGAGGCGGGCGGCATCCTCGAAAAGGCGCACGCGATTGACGTGGGTGGCCACGATGGTGCCGTTGCCGGGGAGAGAGAGGCCGATGGCCTCGGTGAGGGAGTTCATTGAATTGGCGGTGAACATCCCGGAGCAACTGCCGCAGCCGGGACAGGCACATCCCTCGAGGTCGGCCAGGTCGCTGTCAGAAACAGTGGGGTCTGCCCCTTTCACCATGGCGATGACGAGGTCGGCGTTCTCGCCGCGCCAGCGTCCTGCCTCCATAGGGCCTCCGCTGACGAAGACGGCGGGGATGTTGAGGCGCATGGCGGCCATCAGCATGCCGGGCGTCACCTTGTCGCAGTTGGAGATGCACACCATGGCATCGGCCTTGTGGGCATTGACCATGTATTCCACCGAGTCGGCGATGATGTCGCGTGAAGGTAGGGAGTAGAGCATGCCATCGTGCCCCATGGCGATGCCATCGTCGATGGCGATGGTGTTGAACTCTGCAGCATAGCAGCCCATCTTCTCTATCTCGCGCTTGACCACCTGTCCTATCTCATGGAGATGGGTGTGGCCAGGCACGAACTGCGTGAAGGAGTTGACCACGGCGATGATGGGTTTGCCAAACTGTTCTCTTTTCATGCCGGCGGCCACCCATAGTGCCCTTGCTCCGGCCATCTTGCGCCCTTCGGTGCATACGGCGCTTCTCAAAGGATGTTTCCAGTCCATAACATAATCTATTAAAGTTGCAAAGGTAGTGTAAATAAAGCGGAAAGCAAAACAAATAGCGAGTTTTTTATTTCTGCCTCCATAGGTTGCGGCCTTGCCGCCACGACTTCAGAGAAGGACTTGCAACTAACTGATGCGAACTCTGCGATGAGCGTACGAAAAAAGGCTGGCCAAGGACGTTCAGACAAAATTATCGCTACAGACTTTTAGAACTAAAAGGATTATATGCGCCAGAGGCGCCTTGTATTATGTCTACGGACTTTGGGGACTAAAAGGGCTATATGCGCCAGGGTGCCTGTTTTTTGTCTACGGACTTTGGGGACTAAAAGGACTATATGCGCCAGGGTGCCTGTATTTTGTCTACGGACTTTGGGGACTAAAAGGACTATATGCGCCAGAGGCGCCTGTTTTTTGTCTACGGACTTTGGGGACTAAAAGGACTATATGCGCCAGAGGCGCCTTGTAAATGTTTACTCCATAACTCCGTAGACATTTCCCAAGGCAATAAGGGCCAATACGACTTACGAAAAAAGGCTGGCGAAAAGCCAGCCTTTTATGTCAGTCATCATTGTCATCTTATCCTGTCCATGTCTCGTATCAACTTGTCGTCTTTCTTGATGCTCCTCCTTGCCAGGAAAAACATCACGGCCGCCAGGAACGGCAAGCCCGTACCAAAGACGATGTTGCCCATGTTCACATCCGGGTCGGAAATCTTGAGATAGAACAACAGGGAAAAGACACCTATCCAAATGAAGTCGAGCAGGAAGCACCAAAGGCACAACCCGGCTTGCAACTTCCTGTTCTTATAACTAAAGATGGCAAAGACACAGAGCGGGCAGGTGAGAAGGAGGATGGCAAAAAGGGGCCACGGAGTGAAAACCCGTGTGCCATCCGCCAGATTCATCCAAAGGTTGTACATCACGGCATTGCCTCCCATCCCCACGGGCTCGAAAATCGCCACGGGATTACAGAGGCAAATCGCGGTGAGCAACAATGCCACCAGCATGTAGACGGTCTGTATGCGCTGTATCATAGCTGGGGTTCCTTGCTTGGGTCACGCCAATAGACGTTGCCATCGATGAACTCCTGGGTGGCGAGCAAAGTCGGCTTCGGCAGTTTCTCGTAGTAACGTGAAATCTCTATCTGCTCGCGATTCTCGAACACCTCCTCGAGCGTGTCGTTGTAGGAAGCAAACTCCTGCAGCTTCTTGCTGAGGTCCTGCTTGATTTCCGCAGAAATCTGGTTGGCTCTCTTTGATATGATGACAACACTCTCATAAATGTTGTCGGTCTCCTGGCAAAGGTCCATGATGTTTCGTGTAACGGTGTCTACCGGTGCGTTTGATTTCTTGTAATCCATTTCTTGTATATTTATCGCTATCTATATGTTATGGTCAAATTCTGACTTCTTTTCAGGACAATCTGAGTATTTTGAGTATTCTATGTTCACTTTCAGCACTTTCCGTGCTCAATCCTCGTAGCCCTTGGTCTCCTTCTTGCAGACCTCGATGTATTTCTCAGCCGTTTTGCGATGCTCCGAGTCAGGGTACTCGTTGATGAAGCCGTAGCACTCGTCCTCAGCGTCACGGTAGCGGTCAAGGCGTCGTTCCTCCACACTGCGCTGGGCCAGTTCGAACTTGCTCTTCATGACGAGAACAGCGAACTCCTCCCTCTTCTGGCTGAAGGGAAAGTCCTTGATGGCGTTTTGTGCCGTGATGATGCACGCTTCATAATTCGAGCCGCCGCTGGTGCAGTTGCCGAAATAGGAGCCGAGGTCATAATAGAGGCGTGCGGAATAGAGTTCCTTTTGCACCAGTTTGTCCTGCAGCTCATAAAGCCGCTCGTGTGCCTCATCCTTCATGATTGCGTCAGGATAGAGGTCGAGGTATTCCTGGTAGGCGGCGATGGCCTGCATGGTGGGAGTCTGGTCGAGCCTGGGTTCAGGCGTGCTCATGTACAAACTCTGCCCTACATAGAACGATGCCATCTCTGCAAAAATGCCTTTGGGATAGGAGGAGTGGTATCTTTTGAAATACTGCGCCGCCGTCTCGTAGTCCTTGCCGCAATAGCATGACATGGCGAGCATGTAAAGACACTCCTCGCCGTTCTCACGTCCCTTCATCATGGTGACGATGTCCTGAAGGAGCAATACGGCATTGTTGTACTTGCCTTTGGCGAAGCATTCCTTGGCAAATTCATATTTATACTCAACATCGGTGGTCTTGAGCACCTTGTTGAATTCATTGGCGCACCCTGTCAGCATCAGCAGCAAGATGGCAGCCATCATCAGAATCTTCCTCATGTTTTTGACTTTGACTTGCAAAATTACACATTATTCCACGATTACCAAAGACAAACGTTGAATTTTAGCAAAAAATCACAATACATGCCACAGATAAAAGGAAATTTTGCTATTTTTGCAACTTACTTACGACGGAAATGAACTTCAAACTGACATCCAAATACTCACCCACCGGCGACCAACCAGAAGCCATCAGGCAACTGACGGAAGGGCTGAACCGTGGCGACCGTGCACAGGTGCTGCTCGGCGTCACGGGGTCGGGCAAGACGTTCACCGTGGCCAACGTCATCGCCAACGTCAACCGCCCGACACTCATCCTAAGCCACAACAAAACACTTGCCGCACAACTCTACGAGGAGATGCGAGGCTTCTTCCCCGACAATGCCGTGGAATACTATGTCTCCTACTACGACTACTACCAGCCGGAGGCCTATCTCCCTGCCACAGACACCTACATCGAGAAAGACCTCGACATCAACCAGGAAATCGACCGCCTCAGGCTGTCGGCCGTCTCAGCACTGCTCAGCGGAAGGAGGGATGTGGTGGTGGTGTCCTCCGTGTCGTGCATCTACGGCATGGGTGGACCGACGGCGATGTCGGAAAGCGTCATCACACTAAAAAAAGGACAGATACTCGACCGAAACCAACTGCTGCGGAAACTGGTGGACGCCCTCTACGTGCGCAACGACATCGACCTGCAAAGAGGAAACTTCCGCGTGCGCGGCGACACCGTGGACATCTTCATGGCTTACAGCGATTACGTGCTGAGAGTGACATTCTGGGACGACGAGGTGGATGCCATAGAGGAGGTGGACGCCATCGACTATCACCGACTGGCTTCGTTCGAGGAATACCAAATCTATCCCGCCAACCTCTTCGTCACCACCAAGGAGCAACAACTCACCGGCATACGGCAGATCCAAGACGACCTGCTCAAGCAGATTGACTTCTTCAACGAGATGGGCGACCCGATAAAGGCCCAGCGCATCAAGGAACGCGTGGAATACGACATGGAGATGATCAAGGAACTGGGGCTCTGTTCGGGCATCGAGAACTACTCCCGCTATTTCGACGGCAGGGAAGCGGGGCAAAAGCCCTACTGCCTGCTTGACTTCTTCCCCGACGATTTTCTCCTCGTGGTGGACGAAAGCCACGTCAGCGTGCCGCAAATCAACGCGATGTATGGCGGCGACCGCGCAAGAAAAACCAACCTTGTGGAATATGGCTTCCGACTGCCTGCCGCCTTCGACAACCGCCCGTTGAAATTTGAAGAGTTCCAAGAGATGGTGCATCAAGTCATCTATGTCTCCGCCACACCCGCCGACTTCGAACTGGAAGAGGCGGACGGCGTGGTGGTGGAACAACTCATACGACCCACCGGACTACTCGACCCGGCTATCGAAGTGCGACCCAGCAACAACCAAATAGACGACCTGATGGAGGAAATCGTCACACGCGTGGCACGAAACGAGCGTGTGCTCACCACCACGCTGACGAAGAGGATGGCGGAGGAACTGACGGAATACCTCCTCAACAACGGCGTGAAAGCCAACTATATCCACAGCGACGTGGGGACGCTCGACAGGGTGAAAATCATGAGTGACTTCCGGGCAGGCGTCTTCGACGTCCTCGTGGGCGTCAACCTCCTTCGCGAGGGTCTCGACCTGCCAGAGGTGTCGCTCGTGGCCATCATCGATGCCGACAAGGAAGGATTCCTCAGAAGCCACCGCTCGCTGACGCAGACCGCCGGACGCGCAGCGCGAAACGTCAACGGGAAGGTCATCATGTATGCCGACAACATCACCGAGAGCATGCGGAAAACCATCGAGGAGACGGACAGGAGACGACTCGTGCAGATGAAATACAACGAGGAGCACCACATCACCCCTCAACAAATCGTCAAGGCCATCAGCGGAGGACTAAGACCACAGACATCGACAGAGAAACAAGAGAAGGAAAAGGGATACGGAGGGGCTTACATCGAACCGGAAGGACTGGGAATAGTGGCAGACCCCGTTGTCAGCCACATGACCCCGGAGGAACTCGACAAGGCCATCGCCGAAAGCAAGCGCCTCATGAACGAGGCCGCCAAACGCCTCGACTTCCTCCAGGCGGCACAATACCGCGACGAAGCACTTCGTCTTACCGAATTAAAAAACAGCCTATAACTCCCTACATCCACCTAAAACACCCTATAAGACCTAAAAGCCCCCACTCATTCGCCCCGATGCGTTAATCTTCGCAAATCTTTCGCTTTTTTCGACAAGAATGCTTACTTTTGCAATCTCAAACCAATCCATACACCCGATATGAGACATTTCATCATAGCCATCATGATGCTTGGCACACTGCCCGCCATCGCACAAGGCACTTGGGAAAGACCCGAGCAGAACCAACAAGAGAACAAGGCCAAAGCCAAAGAGAATGCGTATCAGTACTCCTACTATCTGGGCGATGTCGTGCCCGTAGTCAACGGAGAAGTGAGATGGGAGAAGACTTTCAACAACAGCAAGTCCGGCGACGAGAACTACGCTGCCATGCTCGACCTCCTCACCGCGATGACCAAGGACGAAGGACAGATGAAAGAAAGCATAGTGGCACTCGTGAACAAGGACGAGCGCAAAATCGTATGCCATTTCGAGGAATGGATGACCTTCAAGAACACCTTCCTCGCACTCGACCGCACACGATTCATCTACACCCTCATGGCGGAATGCAAGAACCAACAGGTGAAGGTGACCATCTTCCGCATCAACTATTGGTATGAGGAGCAACGCAACGGAGGGTCGAGATTCAAGGCGGAGGAATGGATCACCGATGAAAACGCACTGAACAAGAAGCACACGAAACTGGCCAAGATATCAGGCAAGTTCCGCGTGAAGACCGTGGACCGCATACAAGACATCTTCGACCATATCGGAACAGGCATCCTGGCACAATAGACAACGCATCTACTCATGGAAGAACCCATCACCAACCAAGACCTATCCACACGCAGAAGCCATCGCAAACCGGCTTCGGAAGACCCGTTCTTCGGACTGCGAAACTTCCTCAACATCGTTTTCATGGTGTTGGCCGTCATCGGGGTGATCGTCTACCTCGTCGCTGAAGACACCACCATAGGAGTGTACATCATCATCGGCGCCATCGTGTTGAAGATGGTGGAGTGCTGCCTGAGGATGCTGCACTGACGCGACAAGCGAATGAAACGACTTTCCACCATAGTGATACTTCTTTTGGCGATGCTCACCGAAAGCGTCGCACAGGACTTTAATTCCATAGACACGGACGGCAACATCAGGACGGCAAGCAGAAACCGCACCGACTCCACCAATAAAAAAACGGAAATACCGCGAGGCATCAAGGTGTGGACGGTGGACCCACGGTTTGGAGACATCACTCCGGCAGAGTTGGACACCATGTCCTACATGTTCATGAACAAGACCTTCACCACCGGACTTTACGGGCAATACAACACCACCGGCAACCTTGGAGCACCACGGCAGAACCGCATCTTCACCGACAGGGACGAAGGAGACGAGTTCATCTTCGCCAACCCATTCCACCATTTCATCAAACCCGTGGAGGAGTTCCATTTCACCAACACCTACTCACCCATCACCAACCTCACCCTCAACTCATGCGGCAACCGCACCAATGGCGAGGACGACTTCAAAGCCCTCTTCGCCATCAACGCCGGAAAACGCATCGGTTTCGGGTTCAAGTTCGACTATCTCTACGGCAGGGGGTACTATCAGGAGAACAGCGCGGCGCTCTTCAACTCCACCATCTACGGCTCCTATCTCGGAGACCGCTACCAGGCACACCTGCTGTTCAGCAACAACCACATGAAACAGGCTGAGAACGGCGGCATCACCAACGACGACTACATCACCCACCCCGAAAGTTACGACGACGACTACCTGGAAAACGAAATCCCCACGATGCTCGCCTCCAACTGGAACCGCAACGACAACCAGCACCTCTTCTTCACCCATCGATACAGCCTGGGATTCAACAGGAAAGTGCCCATGACAGAGGAGGAAATCAAGGCGAAAAAATTCGCCATGGAGTCGCAAAAGGACAACGCCGCACAAAAGGCGAAGCAGAAGGCACGGAAAGAGGCAGAGAAAGACGGAGGAACCTTCGACGAGATGGAATACGAGCGCCAATTGCAACTGGCGGCCAGCGTGCCCAATGCCGGGAGCGACGAGGCACCAGCGGACACCACATGGATGAAAGACGAATACGTGCCGGTGACCAGTTTCATCCACACCGTGAACTTCGACAACTACCGCCGTATCTACCAATCCTATTATACACCCGAAAACTATTACGCCGACACCTACAACACGATGTCGAAACTCGGCGGAGACTCCATCTACGACAAGACCAACCACTACGAGTTGCGCAACACGCTGGCCATAGCGCTCCTCGAAGGCTTCAACAAATACGCCAAGGCAGGACTGAAAGCATATGTCACCCACAGGTTCATGCACTTCACCCTGCCCGACTCCACCACGCGCGCAAAATCATACAACGACAACGAGTTGTATGTGGGAGGACAACTCAGCAAGACGGAAGGCAACACGCTCCATTACAACGTCACGGGCGAGGTGGACGTGGCCGGAGGACGCTTCGGCGACATCAACATCGACGGGGAGGCCGACCTCAATTTCAGGCTCTTGGGCGACACCATCCAGTTGGCCGCCGGCGGATTCTTCCACCTCAACGCCCCTTCCTTCTACCAGGAGCACTACCATGCCAAGCATTTCTGGTGGGACAACGAGGACATGAAGAGCACCACGCACACACGCATACAAGGCATGTTCTCCCTCAAACGCACACGCACCAACCTGCGCGTGGCGGTGGACAACATCAGCAACTACACCTATTTCGGCAACTCATACCAGGTGGTCAACAGCGGCGACAACGCATACAGGTTGCAAAACACCGCAGCAATCAGACAATGCAGCGACAACATCAGCATCTTCACCGCCACCCTCGACCAGAAACTCACCTTCGGCATCGCCAACCTGGAAGCACAACTCACCTACCAGAAGTCGAGCAAGGACGACATCATCCCCCTACCTGACTTCAATGCCTACGCCAACCTCTTCCTCAGGTTCAAAATCGCACACGTGCTCGACTGCGACCTGGGACTCGATGCAAGGTATTTCACCAAATACAATGCACCAGACTATGTTCCTGGCTTAGGGCAATACGCCGTGCAGGAGAATCCGGAAAGCCGAGTGAAGGTGGGCAACTATCCCGTCGTCAACCTCTATGCCAACTTCTTCCTGAAGCACACCCGCTTCTTCGTCATGCTCAGCCATGTCAACCATTCCGGCGACGGTGGCAACTACTTCCTCACACCCCACTACCCCCTCAACGAACGCGTCTTCCGCTTCGGCCTTTCCTGGAACTTCTTCAATTGAGGAAAGATACCGTCAATCAATGCGTGGCCTTGTACCATTCTGTCTCCTTGTATGAGTCGATAGCCAGCGGGTTAGTGCTTGCTTCCGAACATATGATACCGGAAAAATGAAGTATCTCATGACGGCCATCGATGGCAGAGTAATAAGTGTAGGTGTATGACTTGCATGGCACGGTGCGCGCCAGCTGCTCGTGGAAGGAGGCGAGCAACACACTGTCCTTGCAGATATGGTCGTAGGTGTCGCCCATGTCAAGAAAAATAGGAGGCGAGTAGCCATCCATCGATTGTATGTCACTGCCAGAATCGAAGTCGGACAGGTGACGGGCGTGGATGGTGTAGGTGATGTCAGCCAACTGCTCCAATTCGCTGCAGTCGATGACCCCTATCGTCCCACATGGCATATAATAATTGTTGTAGAATTGGTAGAAAATATCACAAATGCCTTGATAATCAATGTCACCCACCAACAATTCCGCGCAGAGGTGATATGGGAAACCATAGGCCATGATTTCCGTGGGGCATCCTATGACATGGTCGGTGACATGGCGCAGCTGGTAGGCCACTTCCACAGAGGCCATGTAACAGTCGTCGAAGAGGATGTACTCCATATGCAAGCCAGCGTCTGCTATGCCTTGAGCCAATGCCGACACCTCTATTTGGTACAAAGGGGTGAGACCACCGAAATACCGAGTGACAGGTCTGGAGGGAAAGGGAGGAGCAGCAAAAGACCGAGTGGCATCCACAGGAAGCCAGGCCATGCCATGCCCACCCACCACCATGGAAAAGCGGCGGGCGGGGGCGATGGCCTTGATGTCATTGAGCATCTGGGTGATCTGGCTGCTGTTGGTGAAATAAGGGTGGTCTATGGTTTGTAAGGTGTCCCGCACGCCCTTCCCGTCTTTCACACGTAACTCTATGATGCAAGCGCGGTCCACGTTGGTGGCAATGCATGCCAACACGCGGTCATCATGGAGGATTCCCTCACCTATGGCTTTCTCGAAGTCCGCGATGTTCTCATCAAACAGATCCTTCATATTGGTTGACCAAGGCATAAAAAGGATGACGGTCTGCCGTGAGACATGGGGGTCGGGAGGTTCAGGAACATCGATGTGATGTTCATGGCAAGACATAAGGAAGGTCATGGCTAAGAATACAAACCATTTACTCCATGCTGTTCTGTGAAGACGGGGGGCGTGGGAAAGGACACCTATGTTATGCATTATCTTTTTCATCATAAATCCTGCTCACATTGCTTATGCAGGGCTACTATTTAGCTACTGGGCGAACCGAATTGCCATAATTGCGGGTAACTCCATCATTCCAGGTTACAGAACCACTGAAGAAAGTGAGTTCGTAGGAATAACCTTCAAGCGTGAATCCAGGAATGGATAACAGATATTATTATCAACAACTGTCCTTGTTTCATTATTGATTCCCTTTTTCATCATCAACAAAGAATCATTTAAAAAGCCTACCGTGGACGAAAAGCGTAAAACATCAAGAGCGGCCCAAGGTTTTCACCCATAGACCACTCTTAATGTATGATGTGTATCAGAACTTGATGCCTATGCCAGCGCTAACGGCAATCTGTCCCTCATCCTTGAACTGGTATTTCACCTCGCCCGAAAGGAACAATTTTTCTGTCAAGTCATATTGAACACCGCCACCAAGATTGAAGAAGACATCACCTCCTGTTGAACTTTCAGACTTTACTGTAACGTATCCAGTCGACACTTCCACAGCATCCGTTTTATAGCCCATATAGCCTATGCCTGCAATTGGGTAAATTTTCAGTTTGTCTGACAAATTGAACAGATAATGGGCATTAGCCTGAACATCCCACCAAAAGACACCGTCTTTTTTTAACCAATAATCAGCAGCAGCCTCAAGACGAATGGCATCTGTCAGATTGTACTGTCCCTTCACACCGACGGCAAACGTCTTTGAATCTTCGCCATAAGTCAGATTGGCTCCTACGGCTTTGTCACCCTTCACCTGTGCAAATGTCCCTATACTGAACATAGCCATACATACGATAAACAATAATTTTCTCATAATCTTTTTAAGTTAATAATTTAAAAAAAATTTACATTTATTAATTTGCAATATACTTGATAAATGAGGTCAACATGGTCAACGGGTGATCCTGTCAAGTTTCATCCATTCAGACGCTTCGTGCTTCATTTCATCCATATCCGTGGGCACATATTCAGGAAGCAAATAAGCTTTCACCTTGTTGGCGGAATTTCCCGAATTCTTGATTTCAAAGGTCATGACACCCATGGCTTCATCGCCTTCGCTATATGCTCCCACAGGATATGTGCCTGAAGCGGGATTCTTCCCTGATGTGGGCCTAATGATGTCACCTTTATAACGCGCCACAATCGACCATCTGGTAGAGATGCTTCGGTCACAATTCTCATAGAGAGCAACGCCGACGGTATATGTACCATCTTCTATGTATTCCGAAGGAATGTAGATATTTTCATTATTCAACCTATCAATATTACAGCCTGCATTCGAGTCATGGTCTAGGCCATAGAACGATGTTCCTCTATTGTAATACCAAATATGTCTTCCACTTGGTGTCCAGAGATGCAGGTCCACATCCTTCTCGTTGCTGAAGGTAAGGTTGACATTAAGGTCTCCCGACTTGCTGGTCACATAGTTGACAGGGATTTTGACATACCTTGGGAAACCACCATCATCATATTCTCCACCGACGATGAGAATGCAATTCGATCTATAGTCCACACTATACCTCAAGACAATGATGTAGGTATAAACACCACCCTCAGAATAAACGCCTTTAGGATAATACACCCAATACCCAGGTTGGCCTTGTACGGCAATGAAGAACTTGCTGTAAGCCCTTTCGGTAATGATGGTTATGTAATTCATACCACCAGACAAGGCTTGGTTGTTGGTGCTCACATCAGAGATAACATCGTTAAGATTCGACTCGGGATAATCTTCATTGACGAACTTGCCGTCATCCACGGAAAAGTAGTTCTTTTCAAATTCATTTTGAACTTGTGAACCACCATTGTCATCATCATCGTCTTTACTACATGAAACGATGAAAATCATTCCCATCATCAATAGGAATAATGTAATTACATTTGTTTTCATTCTTTGTTTTTTTAAGGTTATTAAACATTTATATGAGATATCAACACTTGTACAAAAAGTTAGGAACTGCTAATCCATAATTACTACTTCTTCAAATATTTTTTTGTAGTACCGTCACTCATCTTCCTAATATAAATGCCCTTTTGATGGTTAGCATTAATAGGCCTTCCATTGAGGTCATAATATCGTTCTGAGACAGGATGAATGCCTTGTTTTGTTGCCACGCTGATTCCGTCAGGCGTATATTCACGAATGTCGAAAAATTGTTTGAAATTGGACTGAGCAGCATATGCTTCTTTAGTTCCAACAGGCACATAGAGAGTAGCATTATCATATACTTGAGTGGAAAACGTGCATGTAATAAGTGATGGATCGGTAACTTGAGAATAAATCTCTGTAACCCCATTTCCAAATTGCCATTCATTACCACCACTAAAATAAGGTCCAAAAGTTACTTTTTTGATGTTCTTGCTATTGTTATATACATTGAATGGCATATATTTTGTAATTGCCCTACCTAGGTAAACTTCCTCAAACCAACCATCTGCAGGCCAGCATCGTATCGGTTCAGAACTATCTTCAAGAACCAACGTCTTTAATTCATCATCTGCATAATGGTTACTCCCACCATAATAAACTTCAAGAGAACTTGGAATATAAATTTCAGTCATCCTACAACCTTTAAATATATCCGAACCCATATATTTTAAAGTATGAGGCAAGAATCTCATACTTGTAAGGGCTGTATATTGAAAAACATCTTCACCAATTTTTTCCAACGAACCATCTTCAGGACACACCACTTCCCTAAGATTTAAGCAGTTACTAAATGCTCCATCACAAATATATTTCACTCCCTTTCCTATTACAACCTTGCGCAATGAGCTACAACTCGCAAAAACATCGGAAGCATAGAATCTTTCATCTTCTTCATAGTAATAGCCAATTGAAGTCCATTTGTCAGGAATGATAAGTTCTGTAATGCCATAAATACCAGAAAAAGCATCACGCAGAATCAATACATCATTATTGGGAAGCTTCAGTTCTGTAACATTACTACATCCACAAAAAGCCTCATTGGCTATAGCTCTGATACCATCTGGCAAAACAATTGATTTCAAATTTCTACAATCATCAATACTTAGTTATTATTTCATTTAATCGTCTGAAAATCAATGAGTTACTTTAACATAATATAACTATAAAAATTTGGCCAAGTGCCTGATTTTCAATAACTTAGAGGTCTCTTACATCTCAAGGTAATGAATAAAATA
>JAFZSL010000065.1 GCA_017619375.1 Prevotella sp.
AGATTGAAAATTGAAAATTGAAGATTGAAGATTGAAAATTGAAGATTGAAAATTGAAAATTGAAGATTGAACTATGCCGAGTCGCGACAAAAATAAGAGAAGCTAAAAATCTTCAATAAAATCAGCGGTGGCTGTCTTCACAGACGACCACCGCTTGCTCTTTTTACTTACTTAAAAACCTAATACATATACCTATCTGATATTGCTTTTCATGGTCCGCCTCCTACCTTCTACAAAAGTCTTTGTGGGAGGCGGACGATGAAATGCAATGCGAGATCTTAATAACCCGGGTTCTGCCAGGCCCTCTTCTGCTCGTCGCTCAGATTGGTTCCATCCTCGTTTTGCAGGACGTCGATGAATGCCTGCGGGATGGGACGAAGTTCATGCTTGTTGGCCGTGATGTTGGGAGCGGCCTCCGGGTTGAACGCCTTGGCACGGCGGATGAGCAAGCCTGCGCGGCTCAATTCCTCCCAGCGGTTCCACTCACCCAACAACTCACGCGTACGCTCGTTGAAGATGAAGTTGAGCATGCGGTCGTAGTCGCCCGTGCAGCCGAGTGCTGCCAAAACAGCCTCATCCTCTGGCGGCAGGTTGTTGATGCTGGCAATCTGAAGACTCGAAGCGTCTGTTGTGCGGGCAATGCCCGTGGAGAGGTAGTAGGAGTTCTTCCAAGGATTGGCGGCCTCCCAAACCTTCTGGTTGGTCATCTTGACGTTGTTCTCATCGACACATGCGCTGGTGGCACCGTTTGTGGAATTGGATGTGAAGGCGATGGAGCCATCAACATAACTCTCCCTGTCCTCGCCGGCCTTCCACTGTCCGCGTGCGCGGAGTTGGTTGACGGTGTTGAGGGCTTCCTGATACTGGCCCAGTCTCACTTGAGCCTCAGCCTTGACGAGGTAGGTCTCGCCGGTACGGGCCATGATGACGTCGCGGTGTGCGTCGCCCTTCTCAGCGGTACGGGAACCGTCGGTGCACTTGTTGATGCCGCAGAACACGTTGGAGGTGGCGGTGTTGCCACTCACGCCGTAGTTGTACATGGCATACTTTCCACCGAGATAGACGGGGAATACATTGGGCACCCACTTGCCAGTCTCAGGATGCACGAAGGAGTGGGCTTGGGCACCACGTCCGTAGGTGCCGTAAGTGCTCTCGTCCTGGAAGCGTGCATCATCCTTCTTATTGAGGATGAAGACGATGGCGTAGTCACCGATGCCAGGCACCTGGTCGAGGGCGATACCATTGTCGGCAGCCACCTTGTCCCTGTCATAGACAGACACTTCCTTTCCGTCGGCATTCTTCACCTTCTTCATCACGGGGATGTTGTCCAAGCCATAGACAGTCTTGAAGGTCTTCCACATACGAGCGTCGTTGACGTTGTCGAAGATGGCGTAAGTGTATTCCGTAGGACGGCAGCGTTGGAAGTCCATCTCGCCGATGAACTGTCCGCGCCTCACCCATGAGCCGGAGAAGTTGGAGAACTGCGGGCCGAAGTAGTTGTAGGTGCGGTTGCCGAAGCGTCCCTGTGTTGAGGTGGCGTCGTTGTGCTCGGCACACATCAGCACTTCCTTGGAACTCTCGATGGCGCAGTCCACGCCGGTCCAGTTGGCATAGAGGTTGGCATAGTCAGCCTCCAGCGGGCAGGCTTCGATGACCTCGTTGCAGAGTGCGATGACACGGTTGAGGTCTGTAGCCTTGTCATACTTGCCGTTCCAACTGTTGCAACGCTCGCTCTGACGGAAGAGGAGAGCCTTGGCAAGGAAGTGTGCGGCGGTGTATTTGGTCCATGTGCCGTTGCCACGCCACTTGTCGGTGCGGAGCAAGTTATAGGCGTTCTCGAAGTCGGAGATGACCTGTGCGAGGGTTTCCTCCTCGGAGGCGCGGGTGAAGTTCTTTTGCACACCCTCTGCAGGTTCGGTCTGGAGCACTACGCCGCCATATTGTGCAAAGAGACGATAGTAGTTGTATCCACGGAGGAAGTAGGCCTCTCCCATCGCACTCTTGCGAGAGGTCTCGTTAGACACCTGTTCGGCACGTGCGAGGACGAGGTTGGCGGTGGAGATGCCATAGTACATTTGGTTCCAGAGGCCCGACACAGGCGGGCAGTTGTTGTTGGCTGCTCCAAGGGCCTTGGTGCAGTCGAGCGGCTGGAGGCGGTTGTCGTAGGTGTTCCACGGCTCCGAAGTGAGGTCGGCACCGTTGGTGAACTCGTCGCATCCATAGAGTGTGATGCCATATGCCCACTCGTATCCAAAGTGCCAGCGGATGTTGCCGTAGAGTCCGGCAGCCATGGAGAGAGCGCCTTCCTCGGTCTTGAGCAGGTCCTCGGAGAGGAGGTGCCCGCCGTTTTCCTCAAGGAAGCTGTCGGTGCATGAAGTGGAACCGGCTGCGATGAGCAGTGCGACCACGCCAGTTGTGATTTTATTGATATATTTCATGATTGTTTCCTTTCTTGGTTGTTATCGACTGAATTATTAGAAATCAAGTTGGAGTCCTACTGTGAAGCCTCTATTGAAATAGGTGGCTCCGGTGTCGAGGTCCATGAAGTCTACCGAGGAATAGAGCATGCCGAGGTTGCGGCCTTGGATGTAGAACTTGGCGCCGTTGATGCCGAGGCGGTCGCAGGTGGCCTTGTCGAGGCGATAGCCAAGCGAGAGGTTGCGTACCTTGATGAAGGAGGCGTCCTTGAAGCCGAGGAGGCTGGAGTAGGAGTCACCGCCGGCGGTGCTGTAGACTGGTTTCTGCCAATCGGCATTGGGGTTGTCGGGCGTCCAGTAGTCGATCTCGCGCTGTGCGTACATGCCGTATTGGCCTTCGCCACCGGTATTGACCATGTACTTGAAGCGTCCGAAGAGGTCGAGGGTGAGTTCAAGACCCTTCCATGAGAAGGTGTTGCTCCAACCGAGCGTCCAGCGCGGGTTGAGGTTGCCGAGGATGACACGGTCCTTGTCATCGATCTTGTAGTTGCCATCTTGGTCGACAGGCTTCACGCTACCAGCGGTGAACTTGTGTCCGTTCTCGTTGAACTTGGCCATCTCTGCTGCGTCGCTCTCTTGCCAGAGGCCGTCGTTGTCGTAACCGTAATAAACCCTGATGCTCTCGCCGATGAACCAAGCGTTGGCGATGTCGTCTTCCTTGCCGTTGGCCAGTGAGACGATTTCATCCTTCTGGTAGGCGGCGTTGATGGTGCTGACCCACTCGAAGTCGGCCACGCGCACGGGCACCAGATTGAGGGTGAGGTCGAAACCTTTGTTCTTCGTCTCGCCGATGTTGTCCATCATCGAAGGATAGCCGGAGAGCGAGGGGAGGCTGACGTTGAGGAGCAGGTCCTTGGTCCTCGAGGTGTAGAGGTCGAGGCTACCGTTGATGCGTCCGCGAAGGAAGCTGAAGTCAAGACCGAGGTTGTATTGCGTGGTCTTCTCCCAGCCGAGTTTCTTGTTGGCCATCATCGTCTGCTTGTTGGTGTAGTAAGGCTCGTTGGTGATGAGGATGCGCTCGTTGGCGGTGCTGAACGGCATGTAGAACGACTGGATGGTGCCCAGAGTGCCGTAGGCGCTCACGGCGGAGTTGCCGGTGGTACCCACGCCGAAGCGGAGTTTCAACTGGTCAAGCCATTCGACATCCCTGAGGAAACTCTCCTGTTCCATGCGCCAGCCGAGGGCCATGGAGGGGAAGAAAGCCCACTTGTTGCCTTCTGCGAGGACGGAGGCTCCATCATAACGTCCTGAGACGGTGAGGAGGTAGCGGTCCATGAAGGAGTAGTTGAGGCGTGCCATGTAGGAGAGCAGGGTGTTCTGTGAGAAGCCGCTGCTCATTCCGGCCTTGTTGTCTTTGTTGGTGACGTCGATGTCGCCGAAGTTGTTCCAGAGGAAGGAGGGCATGTAGATGCGCTCGGCGCTCATGCCGCTGCTCTCGGAACTGTATTTGGTGGCACTGTGGAGGAGGGTCACGCCGATGGAGTGGTCGCCGAAGATGCGGTTGTAGAGCAACATGTTGTCGAGGGTCCATGTGAAATGGCGGTCATCGTTGCGACGGGCGTAGTTGTTGCTGCCCTTGCGGGTGGCGGAACTGGCGTCGAGGAACATTCCGGAACGTGAGTAGCGGAAGTCGGGGCCGAACTGCATCTTGTACATCAAGCCTTGCACGGGTTCGAAAATCTTGCCGAAGTCGATTTGTGCGTAGAAGCTACCCATGGCGCGGAAGTACTCGCGGTTGTCCTTCGACTTCTTCCACTCGTCGATGACGGTGTAGGCGTTGACCACGGAACCGCCGGGCTGGTCGATGATGTCGCCAGACTCGCTGTAAGGCACGGTGTAGTGCGGCAGGGCCTTGGCGGCGCTGTAGATATCGACGGGGCCTGAGGAGGTGCCCACCTGTCCGGTGCGGGAGTATCCATATTTCTGCTTGCTCCAGGAAGCGTTGATGGAGCCGCCCATCTTGAACCACTTGGTGGCTTGGATGTCAGTGGTCATGGCTGCGTTGTAACGCTTGTATTCCTGGCCTTTCTGGGTGCCTTGGTTGTCAAGGTAGCCGAAGGAGAACGAACTCTGGATGTCTTTCGTACCACCTGAGGCGCGGAGGTTGTGCTCCTGGGTGATGCCGGTCTGGGTGACGAAGCCTTCCCAGTCGGTGTCGCTGACGAGGTTGCCGTTCCAGGTGCCGTTGGCCCATCCCTTGTTCACATTGGCCAAGGCATCGTTGTCACCAGAGAAGAAGTCCTGGTCGAACTTCTGGTTGGGTTGGTCGCCACGGGGATAGAGTTCGGGGTTGGAGTTGTAGTATGCCCAACGGCGCCAGGTGATGTAGTCGCTGGCACTGAAGGCGGGACTCTTGTCCACCAGTTTCTCGAAGGTCATGCTACCCGAGTAGGTGAGTTGCAACTTGCCTTCCTTGCCGCGCTTGGTGGTGATGAGCACCACGCCGTTGGCACCGCGGCTACCGTAGATGGCGGTGGAGGAAGCGTCCTTGAGGATGTCGATGGCCTCGATGTCGCGGGGGTTGAGGTTGTCGATACCGTCGCTCACGGGGATTCCGTCCACCACGTAGAGTGGTGAGTTGGAGGCGTTGATGGAGCGTGTTCCACGAATGAGGATGCTACCCACCGTACCGGGTCGCTCGCTCGTGGTGATGTCCACACCGGCGGCCTTGCCTTGGAGAGCCTCGAAGGCGTTGCTTACAGGACGGCTGTTGAGTTGCTCTTCATTGACACGGGTGAGGGCACCGGTAACGTCGCTCTTGCGTTGTATGCCGTAACCGACCACCACCACTTCGTCAAGCAGAGCATTGTCTTCCTTAAGTACGATGTTGAGTCGGGAGTTTCCGTTCAACTTCACATTCTGTGTGAGATAACCCACATAACTAAATGTCAGGGTGGCGTTGGACGGAGCATCGAGGGTGAAGTTTCCGTCAAGGTCGGTGATGGCACCGACGCTGGCTCCATTCTCCATGACCGTCACACCGATGAGGGGTTCGCCCGACTCATCGGTCACCGTTCCTGTCACTTTCTGCTTCTGCGCACCTTGCGCAAACATCGCCTGAGATACGCCGAAAAGCATACCCAGACAGATGAAAAGCATCCAAATCTGATGTTTTCTTGACATAGGTTGTTTAAAATAGGTGAATATTATTAGGTACTAAATCAATCGTTAGATTGTCCAATCATCCTTTTGGTGCTGCAAATTTAAGGGGAGTCCGCACTTCATACCCTATAAAAACGTACGATTTTACATCACAAACGTCCGATAACGTCCCCTCTGCGGAATATTGTTTGCTGGAGTTAACGAAGTTGGAGAAGTTAGCCTCGGAATGTGATTTGCAGAAGTTAACTTCTCTAACTTGGCGGACAGCCGAAGGTGTTTTATAAGGATAACGCAAGCACGAACCACGACGGACGGGTGAACATCACCGACATCCCAACCATCGTGGATGCCATGCTCGGATGATAAGCCATCAAGAAAAAAAGTCTGAGAAGTTGTTTTTCACATTCAGTCGTCGTCCGGCGTCCTCACATTGCTCATCCTCACATCCTCCACATCATCAGTGAGGATGCAGGGACGGGAATCGGGATTGTCAAGCATGAAGGTGACATCGCTCAAGAACAAGCCCTTGACATGGCGGGCGAAAAGGCCGTAGGCGGGACAAGTGCCGAGGAACTTGGCTGGTTCGGGATATTTGGTGCCCAGTTCGGGGTAGTCGGTGCTTACCTTCCTTGTCACCCCGCCTCTGAAGCGCATCGAGATGTTGCTCAGTCGGATGTTCTCCACCGGGTAGCCGGGCATTCCGGTCACCTGAATGCCGGAGAGTGAGTCACAATCCACGGCCACCACGTTGCTGATGGAGATGTCGCGTGCAGTGGAAACATCCGTGCGCTCCTTGGGACCGCGGTTGCGGCAACCGGTGGTGATGTAGATGGGATAATGGTGGACGTGGCTCATGGAGATGCCTGTCACCACGATGTTCTCCATCGTGCCTTGGTCCACCTCCTCAAAGGCCAATCCGCTGCTGTATATGCAGGTGCAATTGCTGATGGTGATGTTGCGATATCCACCATTGCTCTCCGTACCGAGTTTGATGCGCCCGCACACCCAGTTGACGGTCTCCGGCACATAGGTACCGTCAAGAGCCGTGCCCAACTTGTAACCTGTGACGGTGCAGTTGGTGATGAGGATGTTCTCGCAAAAGACGGGTTTCTTGAGGGCGTAAGAACTTTTGAGCACCAGGGCATCGTCGTGTGGGGTGTTCACTTTCGTGTTCGACACGGTGACGTGCTTGCAACAGTCGATGTCGATGCCGTCGCGATTGGTATCGATAAAGACGTTGTCGATGTTGGCGTATTCGCAGCCGGTGATGATGATGGCGAAATGTCCGCCTCGGAAGATGGTGATGTCGCGGATGAGTACGTTGCGGCAGAGTTTGAGGGCGATGGCCTTGTCAGCCATGCCGATGCTCCCGCCCTGAACGGTGCCGGCATTCTCGGTATCGCGGCGTGTCAGTCCGCGTCCGTCGATTGTCCCGCGTCCGGTGATTGACACGTTGGTCTGCCCTTCCGCCCAGATGAGGGAGTTATGGAAATAGGTGTGGCCGCCGTCCTGGTATTCGGGGAAACCGAAGGTCTCCGATGGGTCGTAGGCACCGGCCTCTTCCGTAGCGACGATGGTGGCTCCAGCGTCGAGGTGCAGTTCCACGTTGCTCTTCAAATGGATGCTGCCGGAGAGGTAGGTGCCGGCGGGGAGTGTCACGGTGCCGCCACCGCGTTCGGCGCAGGCTTCGATGGCGGCATTGATGGCGGGGCTGTCAAGCGTAGTGCCGTCGCCCTTGGCGCCAAAGTCTCTCACATCGAAGGAGGCAGTAACCGTCACGGCCGCCACGTTGTAGAGACGGGAAGAATCCCATTTCGGGTCATCCAATAAATTGGCATGACACTCTGCGACAGCCACAAGGCATAAGATAACCGTGCAAAAGGCCTTTTTCATCATTTCGTATCTTTAAGGATGGCCGTCCAACCTCCTCCGCTGCTCAGATGGACGTTGAAGACATCATCTTTCCCTACCGTCTGCAGGGTATGCTTGTAGTCGGTGGCATCCTTCATGGCATTCACACCATCGGCAAAGATATCAGCCTGATATCGACCATCCTTGAGAAATCCCAGATCGATGGTCAAGTCGCGTGGCGTCCAATCGGTCATGGCTGCCAGATACCAGGTGCTTCCCTTGCGACGGGCCACGACCGTATATTCGCCCAATTTTCCATCCAAGGCAATCGTCTCGTCGAAGGTGGTGGGTATCTGTGCGATGAAGTCGGTACATTCCTGGTTCTGCATGTATTCCGTGGGACTGTCGGCCAACATCTGCAGTGGTGCCTCGAAGGTGGTGTACATGGCCATCTGATGGACACGTGTACCCTGGCTCATGGGATGGTCGTTGTTGCCAAAAAAGTTGTTCTTCATGGCGTTCATCATAGCACCGGGGGTATAGTCCATAGGCCCCGCCAGCATGCGCAGATAAGGCACCGTCACATCATAACGTGGCTGGTTGTGCAAAGGGCCGTCGCCATCTCGTGGCTCCCATTTCGAATTCTCCAACCCCTTGACCCCCTCAAAATTGAAGATGTTGGGATAGGCACGCTGGATGCCGAAGGGTTTAAGACCATGGTAGTCAAGATAAAGATGGTGTTCTGCGGCACAGGCGGCTATCTTGTAGGCAGATGCTATGGCTTGCTGGTCGTCACGGTCGAAAAAATCCACCTTGAACCCCTTCACGCCCATCCCGGCATAATGTTTCATCACCTCGTTGGTGAGAGACATGTCGCCGTCAGGATTGTTGCCAATCAGGTTGCGCCAACTGCTCCACAAGATGATGCCCACACCCTTCTCCTGGCCATGGGCTATCAGTTTCTTCAGGTCAATCTCCGGACTCAGGTCTTCCATCAGCGATTCCTTGCCGCTCCATCCCTCGTCGATGATGATGTATTCTATCTTGTTCTTGGCGGCGAAGTCTATATAATAAAGGTAAGTGTCGGTGTTCATACCCGACTTGAAATCGACACCCGTGACGTTCGTGTTGTTCCACCAGTCCCAGGCCACCTTGCCGGGATGTATCCAGGAGGTGTCCTTGATACGACACTCTGGAGCCAGCCGTTGCGCCATGTCACAGTTCAAGATGTCGGCATCCTTCTCTGCAATGACAACCGCACGCCAGGGCAGAGCACGACTTCCATTCAACTTGGCGATATACCCCGCTCTTTTCGTGGGTACGATGTTCAAATAGTCGAAGCCGTCAACCCCCTGCTCCAACGGATAGGGTGCAAATTCCGCCTTCAAGCCGTTCTGGCCATTGCTCTTGAGGAACATCCCCGGGTAGTCCTCCACCCCGGCATCCATCACGATGGCTTTCATCCCTCCCGGCAGACAGACGGCCAACGGCGTGATGGCCAGTGAATCCTTGAACATCTTCGACAGAGGCTGTTCGTCGTAATAGGACTCAAAACTATAGCAGTAGCGCTCACCGCCCCTGTTGTCGTTGACGTAGGGAATGAAAGCGGGATAGTCTTCCGCAAAATTGAACTCCGCCGTCTCATTGGTCACCACCGACACGTCTTTCCTGTCTATCAAGAAACGATAGGCCGCACCATCGTCATAGACGCGGAATTCCACACTGATGCCGTTTTTAAAAGCTAAGGTCATCGCGTTGTATTCATCCTTCACCACCGCCTTTTTATAAAAAGGTGTGGCAAACTGCGACCTGACCTGCCTATTACCGACGGGCTTGCCTAATCCGCCTTTCTTGAAAACATGAATGTCGTCATCCAACAAGATGTTGATTTCCGAACACTTCAACACCGTTACGCCATTGTGCTCCACACGCCAATTCAGGAATGAATAATTGTGTGTCTCGACGATAACCTGTGTCTTCTTGTCAGGAGACTCTATCTTCCAGTTCTTCCCTACACTAAGAGCTTGTGCACGAGAGCCTGCCATCATTAGAAGCAAGGCCACCATGCAAATCTTGATTGCTTTCATCTTTTTAGGATGCTGCATGTCAAGTACTCATTCTCACTTTCTTATGACCTTTTTCCCGTTCTTGATGACGATGCCACGGTAGGCTTCACCGACAGGCATGCCCATGAGATTATAGGTCGGCGTTTCGGGCTCGTCGCTGACAAGGGTTTCGATGCCTACCGGAGTGTCGCTGGTCACCTTCAACGGGCATGCACTCGACATTTTCTCCTGACCCTCTGTATTAACGGCAATAGCCACGATGGAGTATGTGCGTTTCTCGGTAGGAGTGAATATGCACTCGTATGGACTTTCCGTTGAGGTACCTATCAGCATGTTGTCGGCATAAAACCTCATCTCGCTCATGGTGCCGACTTTCGACGTTACCTTGGCTGAGACAACGACGTTGTCGCCAACACCATAGGTGCCGGAGAATGGCTTCAACATGCACGTCCCGCCGGCTTCCTCATAACGAGTGAAGGTGATATCCTTGATGTAGAAGCCCCCTTGCTCCACGAGCAGGGTGAACACATGGCGACCAGCCGTCAACTTCGTCGTCAGTCTGCCGTGCAACGTCTTCCATTCGTTGGCGCCACCTGTCTTGGGAACTTCCACGAACTCTGTGAGGTACGACAAGCTGTCAAGGCCATATTCGGCAAGGTGGAACCTGCCGCCGGTCGTTGCCGAGGCCACAGTGACATCAAACGAATAGTCGCCGTCTTCCTTGACATCGACAGTATAGTCCATCCATTGGTCGGTCTTCATGGCTGTGGCGGTATTGCGCGTGGCATTGCTGTAGGATGTGCCTGAAACACCCTTGTCGTATTCATCCACCTTGATGGTGCCAGGCAACTCAGGCACTTCACCGTAGGGCTCGTGCTTGGTACTGCCGCTCACCACATTGAAACGACCATAACGCTCGTAGGTGGAACCATCGGTGGCGGTAACCACAGCCTTCATGGTCTTCCAACCCAAAGTAATGGTTGTTGGCAATTCATATTCCGTCACATAAGGAGCCTCGGTCATCGTGGCAACCAAGTCATTGCCTACATAAAGTTCCACCTTCTCGATGGTCTTGGTGGCAAGACTGGCACGCACCTTGATGGGAAGCACGTCACCCTTGACGACTTTCAGTGATGCGGGGCGGATATAGACAGAAGCCTCTTTCTTCATATTGAGGAAGGGACTCACAGCGTTCTTGGCGGCATCGGTGGCCATATACTCCTTGATCCAGGTCATCGCAGGTCGCTCCGCACCATTCTTGTAAAGGCCTGAGTTGGAGACCCAAGTGTTACCAAAGATATAGCCCCAAAGGGTGACGCCGGCACAATAAGGGGCTTC
Organism: Prevotella sp.; assembly: GCA_017619375.1. Taxonomy (GTDB): domain Bacteria; phylum Bacteroidota; class Bacteroidia; order Bacteroidales; family Bacteroidaceae; genus Prevotella. The sequence continues at coordinate 10,835 of JAFZSL010000065.1, forward strand.
CCACATCAGCGGCAATATCTTCTGGTACTGTGACTTCTGCTGGGCGTCATTGGCGATGTCGATGTCCAATTCCGTGATGTACATGGGCATCTTGAGAGCGTCTTGCTGCTTTTTCAACACATTGGTCAATTCGGTGACACTGATATCGCTCAATTCGTGAGACTGGTTGCCATAAGCATCAATAGGCGCACCGGCATCGCGCAAAGTCTGGACCAATGTGATGTAATTGTCAACATCCCACCGGATAGAGTTATAGTCATTGTAAATCAATATGGCATCCGGCCAACGTTGGCCGGCCATGTCGAAAGCCCTGATGAGCCAGTCGTAACCGGTCTTTCCACCGCCACCCAGCGATTCCTTGATCATGGGGTTGCCGTCCTGGTGCCTTCCCACAGCCTCGTTCACCACGTCGATCAAGGGCAGGGTGTTGTATTTTTGCTTTGCTTTGTCAAACCAATTCACGATAGCGGCGTAACGCTCCTTGGGTGCCAGATCAGGCAACCAGTTCGGATACTGGGCACCCCACACCAGCGCATGGAACTTGTAGGTAAAATTATGCTGCTTGGCATAGTTGAACGCCCTGTCGCATCCCCAGTTGAAAGAGCCACGAGTTCCTTCCACAGAAGCCCATTTCGACTCATTCTCACACGTGATTTGGTTCCATAACAGATAAAAGGCTGGAACACCGTTCCCTGCATCCACATTATTCCTTGTGGTGATGTTTCCCAAGAACTTGTCCGGGTTGGAGGACAGTTGGGCGAATGATGCTGTCGGCAACGACAATACCAACAGCAAAAGACAATTCTTGATTATTCGTTGCATCATTTTCATATATCTTAAATATCAGTAGTTCTTGAAGATAAAAAGTTTGCAAATTCTTGGGCAACAAGTGAATAGCATAAGATTATTCATCTCAGATTGTTCACTTCTACTTGGAGCCGCAATTCAGTAAAAAGGCAAAATCGCCAATGATATGGCAAAGGTAAGCATTAAAAATGAGAAAAGCACTCCTTTCAGAGAAATTTGCACATAATGGCTCAAATTCGACATCATCAACATCATATCTCACATCCTGCGTCATTGTCAGATAGGGTCCTAAACCAAAAGCATATGACTGGGTTGAGAAATTATTTTCAGACAAAAATGTGGCATAATGCAAAAAAACACTATCTTTGTACCCAATATGCTCAAACCAATCAACATTTGGTAAGCAAAAATGAAACCCAAAGAATATTCAAACAAACGATTATGAAAAAACTATTAGCATTGCTGGTATTGGTATTCACCTGCCAGATGGCATTTTGCCAAACGTATGATGAATTAATCAACAAGTTCAAGGACAAGCCAGAAGCAGAAGCCGTCGAGGTTCCCAAGCTGATGCTGAACTTGGCCATTTCAGAGGCTGACGCCAACACCAAGGCACTATTCAAGAACATCGACTGCATGAAAATGCTTGAACTAACCAATTGCAGCGAATCCATCAAAAAGGATTTCATGGCACAGGCTGGAAAGTTGGAGGCGAAATACACCACCCTTGCCAATTTAAGTGAAGATGGTGAAACAACCCTGATGTTTGCCGACGGTGAAGAAGACCCCCTCAAAGCTGTCATCGTCATTAATAGCAACAAAGAAGAATGCGAGATGGTTGTAATAGAAGGCAAGTTGCAATTAGACCAACTTGAAAACATTTTCGATTCCATGGGCAGTCTTGAAGACTAATGGAAGACAAACCGAAGACTCATCGAATTTGGGCCTTGGAAATTGGTTTCCAAGGCCCAAATTTTTCATCCAAAGTCATTAGGAAATTCCTATCAATATTTCCGAAATCTCCACTGCTTTTGCCCTTTGCTGAGGACTATCTTGTCATTGGAAAGAGTCTCGATTTTCAAGCGTATGTCACCGAAGGGCTGGAAGCCGAAAGAGTTTTCCACGATGGCGGTGTCGCGAGGATAACCATGGATGGAGAGGCATTGTATGAAGAGGCTGTCGCCTTCATGCTGGAACTTCCCATACACCTCACCCTCCGTGATGGAGCGGAACAGGGTTAGCGACCCCGAGAAACTGACATATTTCGTGTCAGAGTCCGCCAAACGCCACTGACCGAGCAAGTCGCCCGCCTCGCCACCTTCCTGACAAGAAGCAAACAGGAGGAGCGCAAATGACAGAATGGTCTTAAAGTATCTTGCCATGGAAACCAATTTTCAAATTGAATGTGTGACAATCGCCATAGATGTTTCCCTTGTCGAAGGCGTAGGCGGCGGCAAACCTCCACGGACCGAGGTCGTAGGCACCTTGCACCATGGCATCGAAGGAGTGATGTTTTACAGTGAGCGGTGCAGAATAGGTGCCCCATCCCTCCCGGTAGGACCCTTTGATGAGATAGGACAGCCGGTCGGTGATTTCACCGTTGACACCCAGATGCCAAGCCTTCACACGATTGTCACGGAACGACATCAGTCCATCCTTGTTATATATGGGCGAGGTGATGAGCGCATTGCCCGGCGTCATGCCATAATGGGAATAGGAGACATAGAACATGTGGTTGTAATAATTGTCGTTGCCGACGACAAAATCATCCACCTGACTACGCACCGGCTCAGGATAGTCGCCACTGTCCCAGTGGAGGGGGCCCGACTGGTTGGTAGTCTGGAAAAACTCCACCACGGCCTTCCTCACCAACTGCCGTCCGGCACCCTTGTTGTCATATTGCAAGCCCCACAGTCCGTCCCAACCGTTGCCCTTGCGTATGCCGGAACCATCCTCAAACGGATTGTCGAGATAGGCTTGCAAGAGGTGGTCATGGTTGATGTTCCAACCCACCTGGAGGGTCATCGAACCAAGATGGTTGCCAAAGACCCAGTCTTCCAACACGTCATTCTCATAATAATTCTTGTCGCCGAAGGATGCGATGACATCGAAGAAAGACTTCAACTTCACGGGTTTCTCGGTGGCTGTCAACTCCCCATTGACGGTTTTATACCCCGTGCCGCCGAACTGCACGGCATGCTCCACACCGGCGATGACAAAGAAGCGTTTGGCAGGATTGGTGCGGAAATACAGATGTTTCTGATGGGCGTAGGCTCCTGTGGCATAGCCCCAATTGACGCTGCCTCCTCGTTGGAACATTTCCTCACGATAACCACTGTCGGTGAACTTGCCATAGCCGAAGTCAAAGTGCGCCTGAAGCCACCCCTTCGTGAACGGTATGGTCCAGAAGCCGTTGGTGCCAAAATGCACCTTCGGCACCGGTTTGGCGTTGACGCCGTTGGCGAACAAACCGGAGGATAGTTGCTCATCGCGCAACACCGTCGCCTCCTCACGACTGCCGACCTCTATGAAGAACGACTGCCAGGAAAGGTTGGCATAGCACTGTTGCAAGAAAGTGTGATGGTCGGCGTGGACGGAGGCGATGCCATCCACGGCAGCCGAGAGTGAGAGGTCGCTCGTAAACGGATGGTCCACTTTCACCGCCCCACGCACAAAGGCCGTGTTGGAGCGTGTGCCCAACACGTGGTGGCGGTTGGTGACCAACTGAAAAGCCGTGTAGTCGCCCGTCCCTACCGCCGTTTCTGCCGCGAGGTCGTAGGTGATGCTGGTAGCCAGGGTATCCTGTCCTTTTGCATATGCCAATGCGTCCTGTGCCGTCAATGCCACAGGAACATCTTGCGCCTGTGCAGGAATGGCAAGCAAAGAGCAGAAAACAAGCAGCAAGAGATGCCGGTGTATATAGTCAAATGTCAATTATCAATTATTTATTGTAAATTATCAATTACTTTTCACGCCGCTAAGATAGTGATAAAAATCGGTTCCCCAAAGTGTTTCATGGTTTTTTCTCCTTGCACCTCAGACATGGGGGACTTCTCCATGATTCCCCAACCACTTCATCCACGACATCTCGAGGATGTTTTTAGCATTTTTTTCCTTCCTTTTTGTCAATTTTATGCTCCGCGCAGCAAAAAAGCGGAAAAACTATTGAAAATAGTTGCACGATTCACCCAAAATGCCTACATTTGCTTTCAAATTGTCATCGCATCATAATATTCACTAACAAGACAACCAAACCACCCAATGGCAATAGACAAAATAGACTATCTGGACAAGAAGATTTTGAGCATCTTATCAAAAAACGCACGCATCCCGTTCAAGGATGTCGCTGCTGAGTGCAACGTTTCTCGTGCGGCCATCCACCAGCGCGTGCAACACCTCAAAGAGGCCGGCGTCATCACAGGCAGCGGCTTCGACGTCAACCCCAAAAGCCTAGGTTACCACACCTGCACCTACGTGGGCATCACCCTCGAACGCGGAAGCATGTACAAGGCGGTATGCGAAAGGCTACTCCACATCCCAGAAATCGTGGAATGCCATTTCACCACCGGCCCATACACCATGCTGGTCAAATTGTACGCCCGCGACAACGAGCAACTGATGGACCTGCTCAACAACCAACTACAATCGATTCCCGGCGTGGTGGCCACGGAGACGCTCATCTCTTTGGAACAGAGCATCAAGCGAGAGATTCCTGTCAAATTAGAAGAAAACGAGAATTAAAAGATGGCATCTTTCGACCTCAACTCACACCTTGAACCCGTCTACGCTTCATTTCCTGAAGGGAAGCGGAAACCCATCATAGGCATCACCTCCAATTTCAATGACGGTGAGGCCACCCTCGCCCGTGTGTACTACCAGCAAGTGGTCGATGCAGGTGGAATTCCCGTACTCATACCACCCGTGTCGGATACGGACGTCGTGGTGAACTCCCTTTCGCTCATCGACGGCCTGCTGCTCTCCGGTGGCGCCGACTTCAACCCGTTATGGGCCGGCGAGGAACCCTCGCCGCAACTCAAACGCGTGAACAACATGCGTGACCTGCCAGAACTCCTCATCACTCGGCTGGCCTACAATCGGCAAATCCCCATCCTTGGCATCTGCCGAGGCATACAGACGATGGCCATCGCCTTGGGAGGAAAGATGATGCAGGACATCACCATAGGCCTCGCCACACAGCCTGCAGAAGCAGAAGGCACTGAGAAAGACAAGGAGAAGGAGAAGAAGAAGAAAAACAAGGAAAAGGACACACCGCCGCCACCCATGGCCATCAAGCACAGCCAGGAAGGCGACCGCGACCTCCTCTCCCACTCCATACAAATCGAGCAGGACTCCATGCTCCACCGCATATACAAGTGCGAGCGGCTGTATGTCAACTCCTTCCACCACCAAGCGGTGGAGGAGCCAGGACCTCACTTCCGCGTGACCGCCAAAGCTCCCGATGGTGTTATCGAAGCGATGGAGAGCAATGAGTTCAAACCGTTCCTCGGCGTTCAATGGCATCCGGAATGCCTTGCTGAAGAGGGACGAAAACTCTTCGAGTGGCTGGTGGCGCAAGCCAACAATTTCCAGTTGGCCAAGCGACTGCACCGACGCATCCTCACCCTCGACACCCACTGCGACACACCGATGTTCTTCCACAAGGACATCAAGTTCGACCAACGTGACCCTCGCATCCTCGTCGACCTCCACAAGATGACCGAAGGCCAGCAGGACGCCGTCATCATGGCCGCCTACCTCCCACAGCCGAAGATGGGCGAGACCTTCTCTTCTAAAGTGGCATTCGACGTGCAGACCCCGATGGAGTATGCCGACTTCATCTTCGACAAAATCGAGGCCATCGTCAGAAGCAACCGGAAATACATCAGCATCGCACGCACACCCGCCGACCTCTTCGAAGACAAGCGCAAGGAGCGCAAGTCCATCATGTTCGCCATCGAGAACGGCATCGCACTCAACCACAACGTGGAAAACGTGAAGCATTTCTCACAAAGGGGAGTCGTCTACATCACACTTTGCCACAACGGCGACAACGACCTCTGCGATAGCGCAAAGGGCTGTGACACCAACCACGGCGTGAGCAAGTTCGGCGAGAAAGTCATACGCGAGATGAACAGGGAAGGCATCATGGTTGACCTGAGCCACGCCAGCGAACAGAGTTTCTACGACGCCCTGGAAATCTCACGCACACCCATCGTTTGCAGCCACAGCAGTTGCAAAGCACTCTGCGACTCGCCACGAAACCTCTCCGACGACCAACTGCGGGCCCTGGCGAAAAAAGGCGGCGTGGTACACATCACCCTCTATCCCGGATTCCTGGTCAAGGAGGGCGAGGCCACCATCCGCCACGCCATCGAGCACCTCAACCACGCCGTGCGCATCATGGGCATCGACCATGTGGGTTTGGGAACCGACTTCGACGGCGACGGCGGAGTGAAAGGATTGGCCAACTCCTCCGAACTCATCAATTTCACCTTGGCATTGCTGAAGAACAAATACAGCGAGCGCGACATCCAGAAAATCTGGGGTGGCAACTGGCTCAGGGTGATGGCCCAAGTACAATCATTGGCTAAATAGACGACATCATGAAAAGAAAAATCATCTGTTCATTGTTGGCGATGATCACCATCCTGTTCCTTGGCGGAGCATCATGCAAGCGTGAACCAAAGATAGTGGTCATCACTGAACCTGCCGTGAACGGTCCGGAATTCAATGCCGACTCCGCCTACGCCTATTGCGCTGCACAATGCGACTTCGGGCCGCGCACGATGAACAGCGAGGCCCATGACCAATGCGAAGAATGGATAGCAGAGAAATTCAAAAGCCTCGGCTGCGAGGTTGAATTGCAGAAAGCGGCCCTCACTGGCTACGACGGCACCATGCTTCGAGCCACCAACATCATCGCACACCACAAACCGGAACAAAAACGCCATATCCTCATCTGTGCACACTGGGACAGCCGGCCTTGGGCGGACAACGACCCCGACGAGTCCAACTGGAACAAACCAGTGATGGCTGCCAACGACGGAGCAAGCGGCGTGGCCGTGATGCTCGAGGTGGCACGCCTGCTGCAACAAGTGGACACGCTCAACGTGGGTGTCGACTTCATCTGCTTCGATGCAGAAGACTGGGGCGTGCCACAATGGACAGACCGTTCCGACGGCGACTCCTGGGCCCTCGGTGCACAATACTGGGCCACACACCAGCCACAGAAGACATGGGAGACCACCTACGGCATCCTCCTCGACATGGTGGGAGGCCAAGGGGCGCAGTTCTATCAAGAACAAGTCTCCTTGCACTTTGCACCCAACATCGTTGACCGTGTGTGGCGAGCCGCCCACTCAGCCGGTTATAGCGGGTACTTCAACATGGGGAAAGGAGGGGCCATCACCGACGACCACCTGCCCATCAACGAGAAAGCCGGCATCCCCACCATCGACATCATACCATACTATCCTGACTGCGAGGCCAGTTCCTTCGGACCCACATGGCACACCATCCAGGACGATATGAACCACATCGACAAGAATACATTGAAGGCTGTGGGACAAACCCTCATGCAGGTCTTGCTCACAGAGTAGATATTAGAGATACTAAGAATAATAGGGATGCTGGAGATACCAGGAGCACCAGAGGCTCTTCAAAAAACAACCTTGATTCAATACTATTCCTAAAACGACGCGGTGCCGGCTCCATAAGGGTCGGCACCTTTTCATGATAGTTTTCGGAGTAGTCGGAGTGGTCAGGATGATAGGAACAGTCAAAGCTGCCCCGATTCCACCATGAGCACCACGACCTCGGTGAAACGGTCGGTGGTGTCGGGCTTGTATTGTTTCTTGAGACTGGCTCCGAACGTCCAGGCGAAAGCCTGCCAGAAACCGGCGCGGATAGGCCCCATGAACGCCTTCACGATGTCGTAGGAAGAAGAGTTGCACTCTCGGTTCACCAGTTTGATGAGCAATTTTCCCTGAGAGTAGGTCAACTTCTTCATCTTTGGCTTGTAGGTGGCGTAGATTTCCGCCTCCACTTTCTTCATATGTTCCTTGCGAGCCTTGTCATTGGGGAGTGTCTGCAGATACTCGTAGGTTTCGATGATAATCTTGTTGGCCTCCTTGGCCATCGGGAGCACCTTCTTCACGTTTTTCACCAGTCTATTGAAAGCCTTTTGCTGCTTCTCGCTTTTGAATTCACGCCCCACCGACGGGATGATGACATTGCCCAAGTCCATGAGCAGCGCACTGTCGCCATCGATGACAGTGTACTTCAATTCCAACAACGGGGTGAAGATGGGACTGTCCGTCTCCACCGCATTGTCTTCTGATTGCGCCATGGCAAGCAAAGGGAAGGCCATGGCGAGCAGCAAGAGAATGACGGTCTTGTTCATGGGGGCAAAATTAAGCAAAAAAGGCAGAAAGGGCACCACTTTCCCCTGGGAATTAATGTTTTTTAGGAGAAACCATGAAGGCTCCAGGTAATCCTAAGGCTACAGTAATTCCAAAGATACTAATAAATCCAAGGATACAAGTTTTCCCAAAGTGGGTCACATCTCCAGGAGCATGTCCCAGACGGCCACGATATGGCAGATGGAACCTGCAAGGACGAAGAAATGGAACACGCTATGCATGTATCGTCGCTTGTTGAAACTATAGAAAACCGCACCGGTGATGTAGCACACCCCCTCGGCGATGATCCATGCGACAGCAGCGGTGCTCACATCTTCGACCAACGGTTTGAAGGCTACAAGCACGCTCAGCCCCATCGCCACGAAACATATGGTTTCGAGGTTGCTGTGCTCCTTGAGATGCACGAAACTGGTGATGGTGCCCGCCAATGCGCAAGTCCATACAAAAATGAAAAGCCCCCATCCCCAGAAGCCGTCCTCCCTGAGAGCGACCAATGTGATGGGTGAATACGAGCCTGCGATGTGCCAGTAGATGGCAGCATGGTCCCATTTCCTGAGCCTCTCCTTCCACTTGCTTTTTTGAGGAAGGGCATGATAGGCAGTGGAAGTGACATAGGAACCTATCATGCCAAACATGTAGAGGATGACACCGGCTCTCGCCCAACCCCTTCCTGCGCAAAGGTAGAGGAACACCACCCCTACTGCCACGCCGAGCAGTATGCCTGCGGCATGCGACCAAGTGTTGATGTGTTCCTCCTTGCGTGTGTATCTGATGCCCATGATGCTATTGTTCGAGCGTGAAATCGAGTTGACGCTTCTCGATGTTTGCCCGCGCCACCCTGATGGTGACAGGGTCTCCCAATTGGTATTTGTTGTGATGCCTGCGGCCCACGAGACAGTAGTTGCGCTCGTCAAAGTCGTAATAGTCGTCATCGAGGTCGTGCATGGGCACCATGCCCTCGCAGTGGTTCTCGTCTATTTCGCAATAGATGCCATAGGGCTGGATGCCGCTGATGTGAGCCGTGTAGACATTGCCTATCTTGTCGGCCATGAACTCCACCATCTTGTATTTGATGGAGTCGCGTTCGGCATTGGCCGCCAACTGCTCCATGTCGCTGGAGTGCTCGCACATCTCCTCGTAATGCTCCTTGTTTGCGCTGCGCCCTCCCTGTTGGTAACGGGTGAGGAGGCGGTGCACCATGGTGTCGGGATAGCGGCGTATGGGACTGGTGAAATGGGTGTAGTAGTCGAATGCCAAGCCATAGTGCCCGATGTTGTGCACGCTGTATCTCGCCTTCATCATGGCCCTAAGTGCAACCGTCTGTATGAGGTTCTGCTCTGCCTTTCCCTCACAGTCGGCCATCAGTGCATTGAGGCTCCTTGAAATGGCGCTCTTGGTTCCTGCGGTCTTGAGTTTGTATCCGAACTTGGAGATGACCTCACGCAAGTTCTCCAATTTGGCGGGGTCTGGTGAGTCGTGTATGCGGTAGGGCAGCGTCTTTGCCTTCACCCCTTTCTTCACACGTCCGATGCTTTCCGCCACGGAACGGTTGGCAAGGAGCATGAACTCCTCTATGAGTTTGTTGGCGTCTTTCGACACCTTGAAATAACAGCGCACGGGTTTGCCTTTCTCATCGATGTCGAAATGCAGTTCCTCACGCTCGAACTTCACCGCGCCATTCTTGAAACGCTCCTCGCGAAGGAGTTTGGCCAGTTTGTCGAGGGTGATGAGTTCGTCGGCCAATTCTCCCTTGTATCCACCTTTCGGGGCTTTGGGCGCCGGCTGCCCGGTGCCATCCACCACGCCGTTGTCCTCCAGAATCTGCTGCACCTCCTCATAGGCGAATCTCCTGTTGCTGCGTATGACGGTGTGCACGAGCCTCCATCGCTTCACGTTGGCGTTGTCGTCCATATCGAAAATGGCGCTGAAACACAACTTGTCCTCATCGGGGCGCAGGGAGCATACGAGGTTGCAGAGGTGCTCGGGCAGCATGGGGATGGTGCGGTCTACAAGATAGACGCTGGTGGCCCGTCGCTGAGCCTCCTTGTCGATGACCGACCCTTCCTTGACATAGTGCGACACGTCGGCAATGTGCACGCCGACCTCCCACAGCCCCTTGCCCAAGGAACGGATGGAAAGGGCGTCGTCGAAGTCCTTCGCATCCTTAGGGTCGATGGTGAAGGTGCAGACGTCGCGGAAGTCCTCGCGACCCACCAGTTCCTCTTTGGAAATCTCGAGAGGTATCCTTGCCGCCGCATCCTCCACGTTCTTCGGATATTTGTAAGGCAATCCGTATTGTGCGAGAATGGCGTGCATCTCCACGTTGTTCTCACCCTTCATGCCCAGGACGTCGACCACCTCTCCGACGATGTTCTTGGAGTCCTTTGAGGGCCAGTGCGTGATTTTCACCACGGCCTTGTCGCCCGTTTTGCCGCCCTTGAGTTTCTTCTTGGGCACCATGATGTCAAGCACGGAGTTGTTGTCGGTCACGAGGAAGGCGAAGTCGCGTTCCACCTTGAGTTCGCCGACGAAGGTGTCACGGGCGCGTTGGAGGATTTCCGTCACCATCGCCTCCTTGATGTGGTGCTGCCTGCGGGCGCTGAAAGTCACCTTCACACGGTCGCCGTCAAGGGCGAACATGGAGTTGCGCTCAGCCACGAAGACAGGCTTGCCGCCATCGTCGGGGATGAAACTGTTCTTGCCGTTGGCCTTCCTGCGGAATATGCCCTCCTGCACCTGGCCCTTCAGGTTGAGTTTGTAGGAGGTGGACGACGTCTTGCTGAGGAAGTCGTCCCATGCCAGTTCCTCCATCACCTCGATGGCGAGCATCTTGAGGGGATGAGTGTCGAAATGCAGCGACCTGAATATGTTTTTGAAAGACAGGTCCACATTGGGTTGCGACTGGAAGAAGCTAACAAGCATCTCCGTCACTTGTCTCTTGGTCATGCGTTTGCCGCCTTTTTTTCCTTTTGCCATAGTTAGTAGGTCTTCAAGATTATCTGTATGTGTCGTCAAGCAGGCATCGGATGGTCTGTAATGCCTCTTAGGCGCATCTTTTCCTCTTATCCTCAGTCTCATAGCCCGTTAAGCCCCATCGTCTAAAAGAAAAAGACGGCACCGACAGACGATAAAAAACCATCAACTTATTACGGACACCTACTTATTTGTGTTTTGTTTCTGCAAATTAACAAAATAATTGCTAACTTTGCAAGCAATTAGTGTGAAAAGTTGTGTAATTTCGCAATAAGAGGCATTTATGGAAAGTATTTTAGTCACTGGCGCCAGTGGTTTCATTGGCAGTTTCATTGTCGAGGAGGCACTCGCAAGAGGCATGGAGGTGTGGGCCGCCGTGAGGAAGAGCAGTTCGCGCACCTACCTCACTGACAGTAGGATACATTTCATCGAACTTCCCTTATCCAATCCTGGTGGCATTTTGCGTGAGAATCTTAAAGGCCATTGCTTCGACTATGTGGTGCATGCCGCCGGCGTTACAAAATGCTTGCATGCCAGCGACTTTCACCGCATCAACTCCCTTGGTACTGAATACCTCGTGGAAGCCCTCATGGACACCTGTCCCTCGCTCAAGCGTTTCGTCTATCTCAGTTCGCTCAGCATCTTCGGTCCCATCAGGGAGCAACAGCCCTACACCGACATCAAGGACAGCGACACTCCGCAGCCCAACACATTCTATGGCCGTAGCAAACTCCACACCGAGCAGTTCCTCGACGGCCTTGCCGCCAAAGGAAAAGCCTTCCCCTACGTGGTGCTGCGTCCCACCGGTGTCTATGGCCCCCGTGAACACGACTACTTCATAATGGCCAAGAGCATCAGCCAGCACATCGATTTCGCCGCCGGCTACAAGCAACAGGACATCACCTTCGTCTATGTCACCGACGTAGTGCAAGCCGTCTTCCTCGCCCTTGAAAAAGGTCGCATCGGCGGGAAATACTTCCTCACCGACGGGGAGGTATATCAATCGCGCACCTTCAGCGACCTCCTTCAAAAGGAGTTGGGCAATCCGTGGCTGCTGCGTGTGAAAGCCCCCATCTGGCTGTTGCGCGTGGCGACCTTCTGCGGCGAACATTGGGGCAGGATGACGGGAAAAGTGACCGCGCTGAACAATGACAAATACCACATCATGCGCCAACGCAACTGGCGATGCGACATACAACCCGCACGCGACGAACTGGGGTACGTCCCCCAGGTGAACCTGGAAGAGGGCGTCCGCCGCTCCGTGGCATGGTACAAGGAAAACAAATGGTTGTAAGATGAGAAAGTTGCTCAAAGACCTCTTCACCATCGAGAAGAACCCTCGAAAGAGACTGATGGCATACGAATGGGTGGTGCTGGCCTACCTCCTTGCCACCACCGCCATGACACTCGTGTTCCAATCACGCCTGCCCAACGCTCACAGCATGCTGGTGGGTCGCGCCCACGTGGCCGCCGTATCCATCGCCATGTGGGCTGTCTACAGGATGATGCCCTGCGGACTGACCCGCATCCTGCGCGCCACCGTGCAACTGGTGCTTCTCAGTTGGTGGTATCCCGACATCTATGAACTCAACCGCATCTTCCCCAATCTCGACCACCTCTTCGCCTCATGGGAGCAGACGCTTTTTGGATGCCAGCCAGCCCTGCTCTTCTCAAAAGTGATGGACGACGCGTTGACCGGCGAATTGATGTGTCTGGGTTACGCCTGCTACTACCCCATGCTGGCGGTTGTGGCATTAGCCGTCATAACATGCCGAAGCGAGGCCTTCGAACGAGTGATGTTCGTCATCGCCGCCACGTTCTTCATCCACTACGTCATCTTCATCGCCTTCCCCGTCACCGGACCGCAATACTACTACGAGGCGGTGGGCGTCGACAAGATAGCCAAGGGCGAGTTCCCCAACCTGCACGACTATTTCAACCACCATCAGGAAAGGATGGAGTGTCCGGGATATGCCGATGGCGTGTTCCACGGGATGGTGGCCTCCGCCCATGAGGCCGGAGAGCGCCCCGTGGCAGCCTTTCCCAGCAGCCATGTCGCCGTTTGCGTCATGCTCTTGCTCGTCACCTTCCACTACCATCTGAGGCGCCTCTTCCGCTGCCTGCTGCCATTCGCCATCCTCCTCTTCTTCTCCACCGTCTACATACGTGCCCACTACGCCATCGACGCCATCGCAGGACTCGCCAGCGGCGCACTCTGCTTCGCGGTCTTCATGGCGGTGTCGAAGGGGATGGAGACAAGCGGAAGGCCAAAAGGCAAGAACAAGAAAAAACGCCTTTGAAAAAAGCGCCACCCTGCTTGACAAGAAAACACCTCCCGATAATGATATAGCAACAAAAATGAAGAAATTATACATAGAAACCTACGGATGCCAGATGAACGTCGCCGACAGCGAGGTGGTGGCCTCCGTGATGCAGATGGCCGGTTATGAAACCACCGACAAGGCGGAGGAGGCCGACGCCATCTTCCTGAACACTTGTTCGGTACGTGAAAACGCCGAGAACAAAATCTACCACCGCCTTGAGGTGCTCCACGGCGAGAACAAGCGCGGGAAAAAGCGCATCCTTGGCGTACTGGGCTGCATGGCCGAGCGTGTGCGAGAAGAACTCCTCGAGCACCACCACGCCGACCTCGTGGCCGGACCTGACGCATACCTCAACCTGCCCGACCTCACGGCACAAGCCGAAATGGGCCTGAAGGCCATCAACATCGAACTCTCCACCACGGAAACCTATCGCAACGTGGTGCCGCAACGCATCGCCGGCAACCGCGTCAGCGGCTTCGTCAGCATCATGCGCGGCTGCAACAATTTCTGCCACTACTGCATCGTGCCTTACACCAGAGGGCGTGAACGTTCACGCGATGTGGAGAGCATCCTCCGCGAGGTGGCCGACCTGCAGCAACGCGGATTCCGCGAGGTCACCCTCTTGGGACAGAACGTCAACTCCTACCACTTCGCCAACGAAGGACGCGACATCGACTTCCCCAAACTCCTGCGCATGGTGGCAGAAGAAGCCCCCTCCATGCGGGTGCGCTTCACCACCTCGCACCCCAAGGACATGAGCGACGACACCCTCCGCGTCATCGCCGACACACCCAACGTGTGCCGGCACATCCACCTCCCCGTGCAGAGCGGCAGCGACAGAATCCTGAAACTGATGAATCGGAAATATACTCGCGAGTGGTACCTTGGACGCGTGGAGGCCATCCGCCGCATCATCCCCGACTGCGGCCTCTCCACCGACATCTTCGTGGGCTACCACAGCGAGACGGAGGAAGACCACCAACTCTCCCTCTCCCTCATGCAGGAAGTAGGCTATGACTCCGCCTTCATGTTCAAATACAGCGAGCGCCCTGGCACCTACGCCTCGAAACACCTGCCCGACAACGTGCCGGAAGAAGAGAAAATCCGACGTCTCAACCAACTCATCCAACTGCAGACGGAACTGTCTGCCGAGGCCAACCGCCGCGACGTGGGAAAGACCTTCGACGTGCTGGTGGAAGGCTACAGCAAACGCTCACGCGAGCAACTCATGGGACGCAACGAACAAAACAAGGCCGTGGTGTTCGACAAGCAAGACCACCACATCGGCGACACGGTGAAGGTGCGCATCACCAGTTCCTCCAGCGCCACACTCCTCGGGGCTCCCGTCAACGACAATCATCTATAGATTGAGACAATAGAAGCCATAGATAACCATAGGAAATCCCTTGGATTACCAGCACCCATAGAAACTATAAAATAGCCAATGAAAGAATTCCTGCAAGTGCTCAAGCGGTTTGTGCCGCCCTATAAGAAATACCTCGCCCTCTCGGTGCTGTTCAACATCCTCTCGGTGTTGCTCAACATCTTCTCCTTCGCCGCCCTCGTGCCCATACTGCAAATCATCTTCAAGACAGGAGACACCGAGACGGCTACCGCCCTCATGGCGTGGGACTGGGAGAACGCCAAGGAAGTGCTCACCAACAACATGAACTACTATGTCAACCAGATGATCAGCGAGTTGGGGGCGAGCACCACCCTCCTCCTCATCGGACTGTTTCTCGCCTTCACCACCATGCTCAAGACAGGAGCCTATTTCCTCTCCTCCGCCACCATCATCCCCATCCGAACCGGCGTGGTGCGCGACATCCGCAACCAACTCTACCAGAAAATCACATCGCAATCGCTGGGATTCTTCTCCGAGGAGCGCAAGGGCGACATCATCGCACGAATGAGTGGCGACGTGCAAGAGGTGGAGAACTCCATCATGTCGTCGCTGGAGATGATCTTCAAAAACCCCATCCTCATCATAGGCTACTTCATCGTGCTCCTGCTCATCTCCTGGCAACTCACCCTCTTCACCCTGCTCATCGTCCCTGTCATGGGATGGTTCATGGGCATGGTGGGCAGGAAACTCAAACGGAAGTCCATCAAGGCGCAAGCCCTATGGAGCGACACGATGAGCCAGGTGGAGGAAACCCTCGGAGGACTGCGCATCATCAAGGCGTTCTGCGCCGAAGAGAAGATGAACGCCCGCTTCGACCGCATCAACACCGCCTATCGAAACGACATCATGAAGGTGAACATCCGACAGTCGATGGCACATCCCATGAGCGAGTTCCTTGGAACAGTGATGATCGTCATCGTGCTCTGGTTTGGCGGCGTCCTCGTGCTCAACAACCAAACCCTCTCCGGGCCACTCTTCATCTACTACATGGTAATGCTCTACAGCATCATCAACCCGCTCAAGGACTTCTCCAAGGCTGGATACAACATCCCGAAAGGACTCGCCTCCATGGAACGCGTGGACAAGATACTCATGGCGGAAATCGATATCAAGGAGAAGGAAAATCCCACGCACATCAACGGATTCAACCATGAGATAGAGTTCCGACACGTCTCCTTCAAATACGGACAGCAATGGGTGCTGCAAGACATCTGCCTCACCATACCCAAGGGAAAGACCGTGGCACTCGTGGGACAGAGCGGAAGCGGGAAGTCCACACTCGTGGACCTCATACCGCGATATTATGACGTGCAGGAAGGACAAGTGCTCATCGACGGCATCGACGTGCGTGACCTCGGACTGCACGACCTCCGTCAACTCATAGGAAACGTCAACCAAGAGTCCATCCTCTTCAACGACACCTTCTTCAACAACATCGCCTTCGGCGTGGCCAACGCCACCCAGGAACAGGTGGAGGAAGCGGCACGCATCG
Organism: Prevotella sp.; assembly: GCA_017619375.1. Classification (GTDB taxonomy): domain Bacteria; phylum Bacteroidota; class Bacteroidia; order Bacteroidales; family Bacteroidaceae; genus Prevotella. The sequence goes on from JAFZSL010000065.1 coordinate 27,257, forward strand.
CCAACGCACACGAGTTCATCATCGCCACCGAACAAGGTTACGACACCTCCGTGGGCGACCGCGGCGGACGACTCTCCGGAGGACAGCGACAACGTGTGAGCATCGCTCGCGCCATACTGAAAAACCCGCCCATCCTCATCCTCGACGAAGCCACCTCGGCCCTCGACACCGAGAGCGAACGACTGGTGCAGGACGCCCTCGAACGACTGATGAAGACTCGCACCACCGTGGCCATCGCCCACCGGCTCTCCACCATCCGCAACGCCGACGAAATCTGCGTGCTCCACGAAGGACGCATCGTCGAAAGAGGCACACACGACCAACTGCTCGCCGCCGACGGCTATTACAAGAAACTTCACGACATGCAAGCCACATGAAAATCGCCTACCGAATCACACGCGCACTGCTGTACCCGATATCGCTTCTGCCCTTCCGGGTGCTCTATGCCATCTCCGACTGCCTCTACGTCCTGCTCTACCACGTGGCAGGTTACCGCAAGAAACTGGTGAGGCACCATCTCGAAACCTGCTTCCCGGAAAAGGACAAGAAGGAGTTGAAAAACATCGAACGAGGGTTCTATCACTTCCTCTGCGACTATTTCCTGGAGGCCCTCAAACTCCTCTCCATCTCGAAAGAGGAAATGCTGAAGCATGTCGAACTGCGGGGTATGGAAGACATACAACAATGCTTCGACGAAGGACAGACCTGTGCCGCCATGATGGGACACTACGGCAACTGGGAATACCTCACCACACTCAGATTAGGGTGGCCAAGGCATCCCGATGCCATTGAAGCCTTCATCTACCACCCCCTGTCAAACGATGTCTTCGACCAACTCTTCATCGACCTGCGCCAACACTTCGGAGGCGTCTGCGTACCCAAGAAAGACATCCTGAGATATCTTCTCAACTGCCGTCGCGAGGGGACGAAATTGCTCACAGGATACCTCTCCGACCAAACACCCAAGTGGACCAACATCCACCTCTGGCTCGACTTCCTTGGTCACGACACACCGGTGTTCACCAACGGCGAGAAACTGATGCGGAAGATGAACAACGCCGTCTTCTACGTCGACATGCAACGGCCGAGAAGAGGCTACTACATCGCTGACTTCAAACTCATCACCAAGACTCCCAACGAGATGGAGGAGAACGCCATCACCCGACGCTTCTTCGAAATGCTTGAGGAGAACATCCGTCGCGACCCACGCTTCTATCTATGGACCCATAACCGCTGGAAGCGCACCCACGAAGAATTCGACCGACGTTTCAAGGTGGTCAACGGGAAAGTCATACCAATCTCGTAATGCAGGCCCCGCAATCCCGTAATACCGTTATATCGTTATCCCGCAACAACATCACAACAACAATAGCCACCTTTAAAAAAGTCAACAAGATATGAAAATCATCAACCTCAGCGACAACAACAGCATCATCAACCAATACATGGCTGAGATTCGCGACAAAGACTACCAGAAAAGCCGCCTGCTTTTCCGTAACAACATCATGCGCATCGGCGAGATGATGGCTTACGAAATCTCAAAAACCCTCAATTATGAGACTCGTGACATCGCCACGCCACTCGGCATCGCCAAGGTGAACGTGCCCACCGACAAAATCGTGCTCGCCACCATTTTCCGTGCCGGACTGCCCTTCCACACCGGCTTCCTCAACATTTTCGACCACGCCGGCAACGCATTCGTCAGCGCCTACCGCGAATATGTGGACGAGGAACACCACAAGGTGGGCATACACGTGGAATACCTGGCTACACCAAGCATCGACGAGAAGAACCTCATCATAGCCGACCCCATGCTCGCCACAGGAGGAAGCATGGAACTGGGCTATCAGGCTTTCCTCTCCAAAGGCACACCGAAGCGCATCCATGTATGCTGCGTCATCGCCACGCCGGAAGGCATCGACCACATCCGACGCACCATGCCCGACGAGAAGACCACCGTCTGGTGCGCCGCCATCGACCCCGGCATGAACGAGCACAAATACATCGTCCCTGGGTTCGGCGATGCCGGAGACCTGTGCTTCGGGGATAAGCTATAGTCTTTTGCCAAGGGTTCTAGTTTTCCTAGAGGCTCTAGTTTTCCTAGAGCACCTAGAGCCTCCTAAGACCTCCTAAAAAATCCTATCCCCTATGAAAAAATCTTTTTCAAGCGCTGCTCTTCCACCCTAGGGAGGAGCTGCTTGAAATGTGCCATCAGCCGTAGGTGGGATTCCTCCGGCGTGCGGTCGCAACGGCAGGCGTCACGCCCGTAAAGTTGTTCGGGCGTGGTGAGCAAGGACCAGCCCCAGCCATATTCGCGGTTGTGCCTGTCACGAGGATAGACGAAATCCTCGGTGACGATGCGGCAGCCCATCTGCAAGCGGGTGACGTAGGCATCGAAACGGCTGCGCATCTTCGGTCCCGTGAAACCACAAGCCGCACGCAACTCCCTCGTAATCAGACTGCCATGCTCCTGCAAGGTGAGGAGGATGGCTTCCTCCACAGACCCTTCCTCCGGAGCGGGATGCTTGTGGCGGCGGTAGTTGCAGAAGTCGGGCCACCACGCTCTGCTGACAAAGCCGGCATGCTTGTCGAAGAACTTGCCATAGACACAGCCTCCGTCGGTGACCACCGGCCCTTTCCATTTCCACAAAGGCCAGTCCCATCCTCCGTCGGGAAGCCACACATAACGGCAGTCGGAAGCCACCATCTCCTCGGCGGAAAAACCACGTATGCCGCTTTGGAGCAGAGGCAAGAAGCCCACCTTCTCCACCAACTCAGCCAACTGCGTGGCATTATGAATTTCGAGGGAGGATAGGGAGTATAAGGAGACTTGTGTTCCTTGAGATTCTGGATTTTCTATAGAATCCATAGGGTCTTTTGCCATATTATTTATTTTTTTGGGGGGATACGGGAAGAATCCCGTATCTGCAGTGCACACTGCTATGATTTTGTGTCAATTTCCATCAGGCTTCTTCACGTCCTTCACCTTGGCGTCATACCAGCGGAAGGCGGCGGGGTCGTCGGGTGAGGCTGGGTCGTAACCCGGCCAGTCAGGCCTCAGGCCCTTCAAGAAAGGCAGGTTGAGGCGCTGCATTCCAGCCACCACCATCTTCGCCACCTCGTAGGCACCATAGGGGTTGAAATGGGTATTGTCGGCCAAGGCCTTGTCCTGCCCCGGATAAGTGTTGGCGGGATAATGCACAAGGGCTTTCTTGCTCCCCTCGAAACCCAGGGTCTCGAAGAAGGTGCGCGTCATGCTGTTGAGGTCGATGACCGGCACCCCCTCGCGCTCCGCCACGCTGAGCATGGCGGCGGGGAAGTCGCCGTGCGTGTCCTTGAGATGGATGTTGTCATCCTGCCATGCCCTCCTCTGCGTGGGAGTGCAAAAGATGATGTGCCCCCCGGCCTGTCGCACTTTGTCGATAAAGATTTTCAGGTTGTACACATAATGATACCACGCACCGTCGCCAGGACGTTTCTCCTTCTCATCGTTATGGCCGAATTCGCACACTACGTAGTCGCCGGGCCGCATCATGGAGAGGATTTTCTCCAGACGGTTGCCACCGAGGAAGGTTCGCGCGGTGAGACCGCTCTCGGCATGGTTGGAGATAGCCACGGAGGAGTCGAACCATCGTGTGACCATCTGTCCCCATGAAGCCCACGGCTCACTGTCCTGGTCCACCACGGTGGAGTTGCCACAGAGGAAGATGGTGGTCGCCGTGGTGTCCGGTTCGATTTTGATGCGGGTGACGGCCGGTGCGGCACCATTGAACTCCAATGTCAGGCTATCGTCCCAGTTGAGGTAGTCATACTCGCGCTCCTTCAGTTTGACACGCTCCTCCCGCATCCCCTTGTCGGTGGCGACGGCATAGACGGGCGACCGCTTGTTGACGACAAAGGAATAGTCCACCGACTGCCCCTTCCGTGTGGCGGCGTTCTCCACCATCAGGCGTCTGGATTCCGCCCTTACCACGGTCTCCGCCTTCCGTTTTTTACTGCCGAGGGTGACGGTGACGAGATAGTTGCCGTCGGGCACCTGCACGGAGAAATACTGCGGACTGCTGATGCTAACGTCGAACGTGCCGGTCTGCGCCATGGCTGGCAAGGCCGCCATGCAAACCGCAGCAAGGATATGTCTTTTTTTCATAGCCGTTCAGTCAAGGTGGAACACTTCCTCGATAGGCACGGTGACAGGGGAGTTGTCGTCGTTCACCTCCATGATGTCGGCCATCATGTCCCACCATTTCTGGGTGACAGGGTCCACGTCGGTGGTGTCCTGGCTGTTGGTGTCGCTGCTGCACTCCTGGTAGCCGAAAAGAATGTTGGTGTCCTTGTCCCAATAGATGCTGTAGTTGCTCACACCGGAGTCTTTTATCATCTTCACCAACTCCGGCCAGATGGCGGCGTGGCGCCGGGCGTACTCCTTCTCACAACCCGGCTTGAGGAACATCTTGAATGCAAATCGTTTCATAAGTTTTTAGGTTTTTATAGGTCGGACTCGTCGAATTCGTCAGACTCATCAGACTAATCGGACTCGTCAGACTTGTCAAGCTATCTCATGCAAAGGTACACATAAGCGAGCGGAAAGCCAAAAATTATTTTGAACTTTTCGGGCGAAGTACCTTGGGCGAAGCCAAAGATAGGCTTTTTTCTGAAAAACAACAAATCAACGTGGAAAAACAACCGATTTTCCATCACTCGGACTGATTTGCAAGCATCCAGCAGCAAATATCGAGTTTGAACAAAACACCATGGATGTGGTCAAATTCAAAGACACAAAAAATAGCCGCGCTTTGACCTCATCATCAAATATTTTAATTATCTTTGCAAAAAATAAAACCTAAACAACTTTAAAACACATGGCACTCATCAAATGCCCGGAATGCGGGAACATGATTTCTGACAAGGCTGCCCAATGCCCCAGATGCGGCTGTCCAGTGGGAAATGCCGGCGTACAGCAAGATACAAGCGACGCACGTGCAAGGTATGAAGATAATGATCGCACACGCATCATTTATGAGAAGAGGAGCAATACCAACAAATGGTTGTATGCCGCCATCGCCTTGCTGGCAATAGCCTTGCTTGGTGGCGGCACCTATTTCTTCATGAACAAGAATAAAGGCAACGACACTTCTGTTGAGAATTATACTGAAGACGTTCCTGCCACCACTACCGTCGACATTAAAAAGGATTCTCCGGCCCCGGCACCCATCGAGCAGCAAGTTCCGGCCACAACCCCGGCACCCGCCACGAAAGAAACACCGGCAACCACTTCGTCACCCGTCGAACGGGAAGAACCTGCCACAGTCGTCACTCCCGTCCAAAGGAACAAAGTATCCAACGGCTTCTACCGTCTCAATGGCTCCATCACATACAAGGAAACCTATTTTGTCGACATGGAGGTCAATGTGAATGGCAACAAGGCGACCGGACGGTATATCGTGCATAACGGAGAGAACATGTATGTGAACCTCTCCGGTTCCATCGATGCCAATGGCAACATGAAACTCACGGAATACAAAGGCGGGCAACCCACAGGTTATTATTTCACTGGCAAATTCAACCAGGTTACATACTCCGGCAAATACCTCTGTACCTACAAGAACCTTCCGATGAGATTCTCGGTGTCAACCTACTGACACCTTTGCCATTTGCAACGTATGCGCACTGTAGAGACGGGATTCTTCCCGCCTCCTCCAGAAAAGATTGTGACAAAGCAACCACATCAAAAAATCTCATATACCAAACAACCTGAAAACCAATCACTATCCAAATGATAAAGAAATCCACCATCCTGTTGTTCATGCTGGGTTTGACGATGACGGTCATGGCACAACGGACGAGCGACGTGCTGGACCGCGGCCTCGTGGCCATGAAATCGGGCACGGGCATCTATCTCACTTGGCGCGTGCTGGGCGAGGAATACTACGACGTGACCTACAACGTGTATCGCAACGGCACGAAACTGAATGACGAACCCCTCAGCGTGTCCAATTTCCAGGATACCGGCGGCAGCACCACGAGCAGCTACACCATACGCGCCGTGGTGCGCGGCCAGGAGCAGGCCCCATGCGCGGCCGTCACCCCCTGGAGCACCAGCTACAAGGAAATCAAACTGACACATGCAGGCATCAAAAGCCAACTCGTTCCAAACGATGCCACCTGTGCCGACGTCGATGGAGACGGGGAGTTGGAAATCTTGATGAAGTTCGACAATCAGAGTGAAATGGATGCCTCCTATCCCCGGGAGGGTTATCAAGGTGAATACACCATCTTCGAATGTCTCAAACTCGACGGCACGCGCCTGTGGTGGGTGAACTGCGGGCCGAACATGGGAGACTTCCAGAACAACGAGCAAAACATCATCGCCTATGACTGGGACCGCGACGGACGAGCCGAAGCCGTGATGCGTGCCGCCGACGGCACCGTCATCCACATGGCCGACGGCACCACCTACACCGTGGGCGACCCTTCAGTCAACGTCCGTGCAGCCACCGGCGGCGGCACCAACTGGTTTGTGACCACCCAGGGCGAATACCTGCTCTATATGGACGGACTGACGGGCAAACCTTACCAATGCATCCCCTATCCGTTGCCCCTCCTGGAAAGCGGCGAGACCGACTATGCCAGTGCATGGGGAGTGGCGAAGCATGACGGCGGGCACCGTGCCTCGAAACACTTCTTCGGCGCACCCTGCTTCGACGGCCGCAACGCCAGCATCTTCCTCGCCCGCGGCATCTACACACGTCACAAGATGGTGGCATTTGATGTCAACCCCGCCACCCATACACTGACCCAACGTTGGAAATGGTATTGCAACACCAACGGCCCTTGGTATGGACAGGGTTATCACAACTACTGCGTGGCCGATGTCGACATGGACGGACGCGACGAAATCGTCTTCGGCGGCATGGTCATCGACGACAACGGCAAGGGACTTTCCACCACGGGCCTCGGACATGGCGACGCCGAACACGTGGGCGACCTGAACCCCTACGTCCATGGCTTGGAGGTTTTCGCCTGCATGGAGGACAATCCCGGCACGAACTACCGCGATGCCACCACCTCAAAAATCTATCACCGCTACATAGCCGGCAAGGACGTGGGGCGCTGCATGGCAGGCAACTTCACCGACAACTTCCCCGGTTCGCTCTGCACACCTACCGACGTAGGCCCCATCAGTTCCGTCACCAACGGTGCGGTCAGCGGACTCGGCGACACCGGCATCAATCAAAACATGCGCATCTACTGGGACGGCGACCTCTGCGACGAGACGTTCAACTACCTCGACGGGGCCGACACCGAAGGCTGCATCGCCAAATATGGCTCCTGGTCTCCCATCTACACCTGTGCCGGCTCCAAGACCAACAACTGGACGAAAGGCACACCCTGCTACCAAGGCGACATCCTTGGCGACTGGCGCGAGGAAATCATCATGCGCACTGCTGACAACAACATCCGCATCTACTCCACACCCACCCCGACGAAATGGCGCAACTACACCCTCTGGCACGACCATCAGTACCGCAACGCCATGGTGTGGCAGATGTGCGGCTACAATCAACCGCCGAAACCCAGTTACTTCCTTGGCGAGATGGAGGGCATCACCATGGCCCCGCCGCCACTCATCATGAACGGACGCACCGAGGTGGCCAACGGCGGCACAGTCTCATCGGCGCTTAACGGCCAGCATGCCATCGTCTGCAAGACGGGCGACAGCAACATCACCATCGAGGACGGCGCACAACCCGCCGTGCTCACCTTCAACGTGCCCACATGGGTGCAAGGCACCGCCTACAGCGAGAGCACCTCGCCCAGTCCCACCATCAACCGCCTCACCTACACCTGCACTGTCTCCGGAGGCGGCCTGGCAGGCGATGCACGACTCATCAAACAAGGTGACGGCATCCTCGCCCTGCCCAAGGCCGACTTCCGCCACACCGGAGAGACCAACATCTGGGGCGGCGTGATGAAGTTCGACGGCACCATGAAGCAGAGTCCATTATGGCTCAACCGTTTTGCCAAACTGGAAAGCGACGGCGGCGAGTTTCTCAGCATCAAGGCCGACTACGGTTCGGAGATTCGTCCTGGCGGCACCAACCACCAAGGCGCCATCACCACCGGCACGCTGACCCTCGGCTTCGGCTCTCGACTGGTGTTCGACCTCTACTCTCCTGTTGACGGAGATTTGCAATCCCCGACCGCCGACATCATCAATGTCACCACCCTGACAATTGAGCGCAAGACCGCCTCGGCATGGGTGAACGGCGGACCAGAATACCTGATGCCCGTCATCGAGGTGGTGGGCCACACGGCAGCGGGAGAATCGAAAATGGCTCCCGGAAAATATGTCATCGCCAACATCGGCAACATGGAAGGCTCTGTGGACGACCTGATTCTTCAGGGCATCGCGACATCGAAGAAAAAACTCTATGTGGAGGACGGCCAACTGATTGTCGAGATTTTCGACGTGCGCGACCCGTCCACCGTCACATGGACAGGCAGCGTGAATGGGACATGGGACAATGCCGAGACGGAGAATTTCAGCATCGAAAATGAACAGACGGGCTTCGTCGCTGGCGACAATGTCATATTCAACGACCAAGGGCAGAACAAGATCGTCACCGTCAAAGAGGACGTCTATCCCGCATCCATCACGGTGGACAACACCACCGCCTACACCTTCGGCGGAACGGGCGCCATCGCAGGAACTGCCAAGTTCACCAAGGAGAACACAGGCACCGTGACGATGAATGGCAGCAACAGTTATGTCGGCGGCAACTACCTCAAGGGCGGTACGGTGCGCGTCAGCAAGTTGGCCAACCAATATTCCGAAACGGGCAACCTGGGCGGAGTCACCAAATATGCCTCACTCTTCACGATGGAGAACGGTGCCGTGCTACAGGCCACAGCCGCAGTAGAGACCGCCTCGCCCATGAAGATGGTGGGCGATGAGGGCGGGGTCGTCACCAGCAATGCCGATTTCCGCATGAACGCTTCCCTCTCTGGCACGGTACTGACGAAGAAAGGCTCCGGCTGCCTCTTCGCCATGGCCAACAACACGCTGTCACGCCTTGTCATCGCCGCAGGCTCCGTGGCAGCGCAGAGCGGCAACCCCGCCTCCACGGTAGAGTTCCAAGGTGGCACGCTGTGGGATGACTCGCAGGCCACCACCCATGCCATCCATGTGCCGAAATACATGTCGGGCACGTGGCAACTGACATATACTTATTACACGGCTTATTCCAACAAGTTGACGGGTAGTGGCACGTTGACCATCGTGCCACGCAACACCGTGAGCCGCGTGCGCATCACCGGCGACTGGTCGCAGTTTGAGGGCACCATCAAGCACACCAACAAGGACATCTGGCTTCCGCTCGACATGTCGGGTGGCATGCCTAAAGGGACGTTGAACATTGCCGAGGGATGCCTGGTGAGCAATGTGGCCAAGACCTTCACCATAGGAAGACTGACAGGCAAGGGGATGCTCAACGAACCCGTCTACAACTTCCGCAACTCCAACAGTGTAAGCGGCAGCAACACGTGGGAGGTGGGCAACAGTTGGGAGGACGGCGGCGACTTCATCTTCGACGGCACCTTCGTCGATGGTGGAGGCTCCAACAAGTGCATCTTCAACAAGATAGGCACTTGCAAGATGAGCGTCTCCGGCAAGAGCACCCATTCCGGCACCACCACAGTCAAGGGAGGTGAACTGAACGTGAAGTCAGGTGCCCAACTCGGCACCGGTTCGCTCACCGTCTGGAATGGAGCGACACTTTCCGGTGTCACCACAACCAACATCCCCCTTGTCAACCCAAGTGTCACATTCAACTCAGGGGCGACGCTGCAAGTCGGTGCGTTCGTGAACGCCGATTTCGGACAGATGTGCTTTGGAGGCAAGAATGTGACCTTCATGAGTGGCTCCGTGTTGAAAATCGCCGTCACGGATTGTGCCACGACCAACTCCACCGGCGGCACATCGATACAGGACATAGGAAGGCTGACCATGAACGGAACCGTCGACGTCCTTGTGCCTGAATACCATACATTGAACGTCGGCGACAGCATCTTGCTGTGGAAAAACGTGAACTCTGTCATAGGAACACCCGTACTGAAAACCATCGTCTTCGATGAAGAGCGCGGCCTCTACTGGGACACCACCGATATCGCCGCAGGCATCCTCCGCGTGGCCCAAACCCAGCGATTCCCATTAGGTGACGTCAATCACGATGGCGACGTGACAGTGGCCGATGCCTCGCTCGTCGTTGAATATGTCTTGGGCAAAACCCCGGCGGTGTTCTTCATCGAGAACGCCGATGTGAACAATGATGGCTACGTGAACATCACCGACATCACGAAAATCATCGAGATAGTGCTCACAGGACAATGAGCAAAAGGGCGGTGCGCATATCACCACCCATTCAAAGGGAGGAGTTTGAACGAGGTCTATAACTTATTGATTTCAAGGCATTTCATCAACTCCATTCTTCAGAATGTGGAGGACATCATTGGGTTCACCCCATACTTTCATTCCATAGTCATAGGTTAAAATATCTACAATATCATTCATCAAAAAAACATCATTATGGAAAAAACTCTTGTATTACTGAAGCCCAGCTGCGTGCAACGCCAGCTGATAGGCGAGATTGTGAATCGTTTTGAGCGTCGCGGACTCCGTGTGGCTGGCATGAAGATGATGCAGCTATCCGACGAAATCCTGCGCGAGCACTACGCCCATCTGGTGGACCGTCCATTCTTCCCCTCATTGGCAGCCTCCATGCAGGCCTCGCCTGTGGTCGCCCTTGCCCTCGAAGGCGTGGATGCCGTACAGGTGGTGCGCACCATGACGGGTTCCACCAACGGACGCGAGGCGGCACCGGGCACCATCCGTGGCGACTACTCGATGAGCAACCAGCAGAACATCGTCCATGCCAGCGACTCCACCTCGAACGCCGAGATAGAACTGAAACGTTTCTTCCGCGACGAGGAAATCTTCGAATATCCCAGTTGCACCTTCCCCTTCATCTACGGCGAAGGCGAGACGAAATAAAGACGGAGAACTTCAAACGGAGCAACCATTTTGGGCGGGTCTTGTGCCCGCCCAAAATGGTTACCGATATCAGCTATGGGACTATCAATGGGGCAAAAAGTGGATCACGAGAACCATCCTATCTATAGGATTTTCCGCAAAATAACAATAGACATAGGATTTTATGAGCAAGAAACAAGATACCGACCAAATTGAACAACCGCGTATGGTGAAGTCTCACGACATCCATATCGATGCGGAATATGCAGAGTGGATAGCAGAATTGAAACATCGCTATCGCTCTGCCCAGGTGAAAGCTGCCGTCAAAGTGAATGCCGAAAAGTTGCTGTTTAACTGGCAACTGGGACGCGACTTGGTACAAAAGAAAGCCGAGGAACGATGGGGTGCGGGCGTGGTGGAACAAGTGAGTCTGGATTTGAGGCGAGAGTTCCCAAAAGAGAATGGGTTCTCTACACGCAACCTACATTACATGAAGCAATGGTATCTATTCTACACCGACGATAGTCCGTTATTGCAACGACTCGTTGCAGAATTACAATCCTCTATAAATCAGAATCAAATAAAATTGCAACGACCCGTTGCAGAAATTCTGAAACAACCTGTTTCAGTTTTGGACATTCATACTAATGTTGAATTCCCACTACCCTTTGCACTTGTTCCATGGGGACAGCATATTGAAATAATGACACGAAGTAAAAGTCTTGAAGAAGCTCTGTTTTACATCCATCAGGTGGTTGACAAGGGATTAAGCCGACCCGCCCTTATCAACTGCTTCAAGGCTCATCTCTACGAACATCAGGGAAAGATAGTCAACAATTTCTCTGACCATCTGCCAGAGGTACAGAGTCGTCTGGTTCAGGAAGTGTTAAAGGAGAACTACGACTTTAGCTTTGCCACCGTTGAGCACGACCCGTATGAAGAGCGTGAACTGGAAGATGCACTGACTGAAGACGTGACAAATCTTCTTCTGGAGATGGGGACGGGCTTCGCCTTCGTTGGCCGGCAAAAAGAAATCGTCGTGGGTGGTCGCTCACGAAAGATTGATTTGTTATTTTACCATATCCGTCTTCGTTGTTACATTGCGTGTGAAATCAAAGTGAAACCCTTCGAGCCGGAATTTGCTGGAAAACTGAATTACTATGTGAATGCCGTCGACGAATTGTTGAAGACAAATGATGACAACCCCACCATCGGACTACTTGTTTGTTCGGATATGAACAAGACCGATGTTCAATGGTCATTCAGGGGAATCAGTACACCGATGGGGGTTGCGACCTACAACAATATCAGAATCAAAGATGCCTTGCCAAGCCAAGAGCAATTGGCAGAGCGAGTACGGCTACTGCAAAAGGAATTGCAAGAGACAAAGCGACTGATGAATAAGAACAAAGAGTGAATTCAGAATAAATGGAGGTTCTTCAAAAACATAGTCATAATAGTTTCACCTATATAATGTTAATGAAAGCAACAGATAAAATACACTGAGATGAAAAAAACATTATCTTGCATTTTTGCCGTGATGTTCGCGCTAAGTTCATTTGCAACACCACAAGAGCCGAATGTCATTTTCATAGGCGGAAAGGCGTGGAGCCTGTTTACAGCCGAACCTATAAATGAAGACTCTGCCCTGTATAGCAAAATGATGGCGTCTTTGCCAAAAGATAGGTCAATTTTAACATCAAACTGGAACGGCTACATCAGTTTTTGGAGCATCAAAAAGGATTGTCTCCATCTCGACAGCATCCAAATGAGATTTTATGACAAAGAGAAGAAACAGTTGCGGACCGAGTGCTTGGATAAAAGC
>JAFZSL010000066.1 GCA_017619375.1 Prevotella sp.
GCACGGCATGCCTCAGTTGCGTGCATTTCTGCCCGCACCAGGCGATGGAACTGGGCGGCAAGCGTGTCGAGAAGTCATGGCAATACCATCATCCTGAGGTGAAGCTGAAGGACATGGTCAGACAGGAACTGCCACAAAAGCCATCATAAGGAGATTGCCCGGCCGAAGAAGGAGTTTCTTAGGAAACACTTTTTGTATCATATGACAGAATTATCATATGATAAGAAGAAAACAATACCAAACCAAATATGGTAGGCAGGCATGTTTTACTGAAATATGTAGCATTCACCCCAATGCAGATTCGTAGAGAAACACTGACATAAAGAATCGTTACCAGAATATCGAAATATCAAAAAAATAGTTATCTTTGCAAAATACTTAAAACAAGTCATGAAATACCTTCTTCTAATTCTTGTCCTTTCTGGAGCGATAGCCAGCGGAGAAGCGTTTCCCCATAAAGGAAGTTCCATCATGAATGGTGTGCCTTGGTATGACGAGAACGGGAAACCCGTGAGTGCCCATGGAGCGAACATCATCCGTGAGAACAACAAGTATTGGCTGTTTGGGGAGTATAAGACGGATTCTGCCAATGTATTCACGGGCTTCAGTTGTTACTCATCCGATGACCTGTGCAACTGGCGCTTCGAACGCATCGCCCTTTCCCAACAGCAGGAAGGACGGTTGGGGGCAGGCAAGGTCGGTGAACGCCCAAAGGTGTTGAGGTGTCCACAGACAGGTGAGTTCGTGATGCTGATGCACACGGACGACCTTCGGTATAAAGACCCGTGTGTCTGCTATGCCACCTCCAAGACTGTGGATGGGGAGTACACCTTCCAGGGTCCCCTTTTATATAAGGGTGAACCCATCCGCCGATGGGACATCGGCTCTTTCGTTGATGACGACGGCCATGGCTATCTGTTGGTTCATCATGGCACCATCTATCGCCTGTCGCCCGATTTCCATAGTCTGGATTCCTGCATGGTGAGCGGCTGCAAGGGAGTGGGCGAGTCACCTGCGATGTTCAAGAAGGATGACACTTACTATTGGCTCTCGTCGCATACCACTTCATGGGAGAGGAACGACAACATGTATTTCACGGCATCATCCCTTTCCGGGCCATGGACATACCAAGGCGAGTTCGCACCCAAAGGTTCACTGACATGGAACAGCCAATGCTCCTTTGTGCTGACCCTGCCTGACGGGACTCCCATGTATATGGGTGACCGATGGTCCTTCCCCAAACAGCACAGCGCTGCCACCTATGTATGGCTGCCTATGAAAGCGGATGGTCCCCATCTGTCAATTCCGGAATATTGGGAGGTGTGGAGTCCGCAGACAGGCCAAGGACAAGAACTTCCAGGCAAACAGCTTTCCGGCGGATGGGCGGGCGGCAAACCCGGTGACACCTTTACCCAAGAATTCGAGGGTGGATGCAGGGTCGCACTTTATGGAACAACAGACAGCGCTGGTGGCTATGCAGAAATCACCATCAGGGACAAGGAAGGGAAGACCATATTCTCAACCCCTGTTGATTTCTACAGCAAGGTTCCTGCAACTGGCCTAAGATGGGTTTCGCCATACCTCCCCGACGGCCATTATTCTTTGGAAGTAAGAGTCTCGGAAATGAAGCCCAACTGGTCAGACAAGAGCAAAACGCAATATGGCAGCACCGGATATCATGTGACGATAACGAAAATAGCGTCAGCACCCTGAATCAAAAGGTTATGACAGCCTGCCCCTGATACTGTGGCAGATGGTCCGAAGAAGCCCCATTGCTCAGAGGCGTGGGATGCCATTTCAAGATATTTCTATACCGGCTTGCAGGGTGGTTCCATCATGAAAGGCTGGATAAAACAATAGAATGAGATGATTTGCTAGGCAATCCTTGCCGAGTCATCCGACAGACAGACCCAATAAAACCAAAAGCAAACAAACTATGATCAAGAAAATGATGTTATTGACGGCAGCCACAGCCACGATGCTTTTAGGCTGCACACAGAAGAAAGACGCCCAACAGAAGGGCGAAGTTGAGAACGAAAGGACCTCAACGGTTTACCTGACGAGGGAGATCAGCCCGGAGTCGTTAGTGAAAATCTACAAGGCACTGGGCATAGAAGCCAAAGGCCGTGTAGCAGTGAAGATGAGTACCGGCGAGGGCAGCAATCCCAACTACCTGAAACCCGAACTCATCAAGAACTTGATTTTCGAGGTGAACGGTACGATAGTGGAATGCAATACCGCTTATAGCAGTGGCCCCGGAGACGAGCAGGACGACCGCAACTCATCAGCCAACCACTGGAAGGTCATCGAACGGCATGGTTTTACGCCCACGTTCAAGGTGGATATCATGGACGAGGAAGGTGAGATGCGCATTCCCGTACAGGACTCGACGCACATCAAGTACGACATCGTGGGAGCGCACATGGCCAACTACGACTTTATGATTGCGCTGAACCATTTCAAGGGTCATCCCATGGGCGGTTATGGTGGTGCGCTGAAAAATCTCTCCATCGGCTGTGGCAGTCAGAACGGCAAGGCATACATCCACTCGGCCGGCAAGATGGAGAAGCTCGACATGGAGAAACTGTGGACACCAGAGTACATCGGGGATCAAGACGGCTTTCTCGAAAGCATGGCAGCCGCGGCACAGGCAGTGGTGAATTACTTCCAGAAAAAAGAGGGCATCATCTACATTTCGGTGATGAACAACATGTCGATTGACTGTGACTGCGTGGACCATCCCGAGCCGGTGAAACTCGAAGACTACGGCATCCTGGCATCCACCGACCCCGTGGCGCTCGACCAGGCATGCATCGACATCATCAACCAACAGAAGGTGACGGCTAAGAACGACCCAACCGACCTGCTCAACCGCATCGACAAGCAACACGGCATCCATACCATCGAGCATGCGGAGAAGATAGGTCTTGGAAGCCGCAAATACACGCTGGTAAACCTTGACAAGGAATGAATCCGAGAGAAAAGGGAAACAACATCATCCTACAACAAATCTTTCATAAGATGAAACTCTTCAAACAGTTTTTCCTTTCCCTTCTGATCCTCGTTCCCACAGCCGTGAGCGCCCAAGGGACATACACCAACCCCATCCTCGGGGGTGACTTCCCAGACCCGACCATCCTGCGGGACGGCAAGGACTACTACCTGACCAACTCGGCCTTCGACTATGTACCGGGACTGGTGGTGTACCACTCCCGCGACCTGGTCAACTGGGAACCTGTCAGCTATGCGCTGAGAACCTATCTGGGGAGCATCTGGGCTCCCGACATCAAGAAGCACAAAGGCAGATACTACATCTATTTCACTGTCCATGGTGACCGCCGCACCAACTGCGTGGTGTGGGCGGATTCCCCATACGGCCCTTGGAGCGACCCCATAGACCTCAACATCGGCGACATCGACCCCTGCTTCATCGAAGGTGACGACGGGAGGTGCTATCTGGTCATGAGCGGCGGGAACCGTTGGACGCTCTCCGATGACTGTCTCTCCGTGATGCCGGACTCGAAAGTGCATTTCTATGACGGTTGGCAATACCCCGAGGAATGGATCACCGAGGGTTTCTGCCTGGAAGGCCCCAAGCTATACCATATAGGAGACTATTTCTACTACATCAGCGCGGAGGGAGGCACCGCTGGTCCTCCCACCAGCCACATGGTGGTGGTGGCTCGCTCAAAGTCCATCGACGGTCCTTGGGAGAACATGCCCTCAAACCCGCTCATCCACACCTACAACAACAGCGACCGCTGGTGGTCGCGTGGACACGGCTCCCTCATCGACACTCCTGAGGGTATGTGGTACTGCGTCTATCACGCCTACGAGAACGGTTTCTACAATCTGGGGCGACAGACACTTATGGAACCGGTACACTTCACCTCAGACGGGTGGATCGCCTCCGACGGCGGCGATGCCAGCCAACCCCTACCCTATCCTACAGATGCTATTACAGAGGACAGCAAGGTCAGCCGTCTCGCCCATCTGCCGGAATTCCGCATCGGTCTCGACTGGCGTTTCTAC
>JAFZSL010000067.1 GCA_017619375.1 Prevotella sp.
CTTCCACCTGTTTGGCATTCATCCGTCGAAGTGCAATCTTGGCAAGGCTGCTCTGGACGATGTATGCCATATGGACATCTTCTCCAGGCTCAATCTGTCGATAGACCGTTTCTGCCGAATCGAGCATGTTGAGGCTGAGATAACTGCGAGCGAGAACCTGTAACGTACCAGGTCGCAGGTGGTCTGTTGCCATGGTTTCCGCATGACGGGCATGGTCGACAGCCAGACGATAGTCTTCTTTTGCCCATGCTATGTTCGCAAGACTGGTGAGCGTCTGGCACATCAGGTCGGTCATCTGGTTTTTCTCAGCTATGGCGTATGCTTTGTTGATGAACCCGAGTGCTTCATCGAAGGTTCCCTCTTTAATGAAAGCCACTTGTGCTGCGTATGTACCGGCATAATCCATCAGAATGACATGGTTTCGCTCATCGTCAGGATGCTGCTCGTAAATGGTCAGGGCTTTCATCATTTGTCTCAATGCCTCCTCCGGATTGCTCTGCGACAATGATTCCGCCAACCGCTGGTATGCGATATAACAGGTGTGCCAATCCTCAGACGCTTCTGCCAGATGGATGGTTTTCCGAAGCAAGGTCTCACCCAAGCGGATGCTGTCGTTGTTCAAAGCTGTCTCTGCCTCCTCCAGACAACTTTTTGCCGTCTGTGAATCTGCCTCCTTATGAGACGGACCACAAGCAATCATCAGAATGCCTATAATAAATATGTATATTGACTTCGAATGCATAATGAATAATTCTCGGTTGCAAAGTTACGTTGTTTTTTCGATAGTTGTATCAGTTTCCTATGGAAAATAAGCAAATAAGGATAAACTGTAAATTTCTAAAAACCAAAGCATTATAAAAAGTAGAGCGTCATAGCCTATGGAAAATTACCCTTCGTCAGGTGTGTTAGGCATTGGAAGTGGGCATGGATGCCAGCTCCCGTGTGAGCAGAAGAATCAAACCTGTCCTTGCGATTCTGAATTGCCTTACAGTTGAACAACAGCAAAAATAGAGTTTGAATTATGAGTTCTCATTCTTCATAGTTGTTTTTTAATCACGGGACGGAGTTGCAGGCTGCGAGGATGATAATGACGACGATGATATGAATCGCGGGGACGGAGATTTTAATATGGTTTATGGGGACGGACTGACCACCAGGGAAGAAACATGATTCGATATCGCTTTTCTAGCAACACCAATCCTAGGTTATCTGTTGGCATAGTAAAATACGAAACCACCCTCAGCAAAAAAATTATTTCGTATATTACCCCTGTGGCATTTGTGGCATCTGTGGCAATGAGTATAAATGATTGATAATCAATGACAATATCTTTTTCTTTATCTTGTAGATATATATAAAATGCCACACTAATGCAACATAATCACTCTCCCTGTCGGTGAGATGCCACAAAGTGCCACATACATGCCACAACGGAAATGCGATTTATCTCGCTGATTATCAGCGATGCCACACGATGCCACAAATGCCACACCACTTTTTTCGGATTTCGTGTTTTTTGAAAGCAAAGAGAAAAGGACAGCCGTCCATCGACAGCTGCCCTTTTCCATGATTTCAGAACGGTGCTTCTTCATCCTCCGCTTTTGGCATCCCCCCATCCACCTGCTCCTCCGTCAGGGAATCAAGGTTGATGTCATATTTCTCACATACCATCTCATAGTCGAAACAGAGGGGGCGGTCCTTCTGCCATAGGGTATGGTAACTCATCTTGCCGCCATCCGTCACCTGCTCCTGCACCGGCGTTCCGCTCGGGGTGAACTTCCGGAACCGTTCTGCCGCCGTGGCCTGGCCATAGTATTCAGGGGTTGCCTGCAAATAGTGCAGGATGGATTCGGAGGGCAACAGACGGGCCTTCAGGCTGATGCCATAGCCGGAAACCACCTCTGCCAGGTCGACCCTGTCCATGATGTCGTCTATGTATTGTTTGTCTATCATAATTTCAAAATTATAGAATTGAACAAATATATTATATACTTATATACAGAGAATGACCTAAATGGAACCAAGTTCCCTCTGGTGCTCTTCGATGAAGGCGACAATCATCGCGGCAGCGAGGGCACGGATGGGGATGTTTGCTCTTGCGTTGGCGCGTATCAGCTCAATCCGTTTCTTCACCTCAGTGGGAATCCACACGGCTGAGCCTTGTCCCTTCACTCCCGTAAACTCGTCAAGGCCATCGATGAACCTGCGCCATTCCCTGGAGGCGGTGGTGGGTGATGCCGTTGCTTCGGGGGAGTCTTCTTTTCCACCACTGGCTTGCCCTGTCGTCATCCCCGTCAATTCCTGCACATCATCGGCAAGGCTCTTCCCGTTTGCCGTCATGGCAAACAAGGGGTTCAAAATCTTGTCATGTTTCTTTTCCATAATCTACAGATGTTTGATTTCGTCGATGATTCTGTCAAAAGCGTGCTCTACGGCAGCGTGCAGGTATTTGTCGAGAGGTTGGAGTGTGGAGTATCGCTTGATGACCACGCTCTGCTTGATTCTGGGGGTGACTGTGCCGAGTCTGCCGAGAATGGAGATTGTCTCCTCCCTCATCTCCAACTCACGCGCCTTGCCTTCTGTCGTGTTGATGCGGTTGGGAAGGAACACCAGTCTGGCAGAAGTCATCTTCCTGATGACGGCAACGAAGAGCCCTGTGGCGTCGATGGTGTCCACGTCGTATGCCATTGGGATGACAATCAGGTCGGCCATGGCGTAGATGACCGAGAGGTTGTTGTCGTTGAGGTTGCCCGGACAGTCGATGACTACGATGCCGTCCTTCCTGCGCAGTTCCTTCAGGTCTGCCTGCAGCATATCCCTGTCAAGCGTATTGAGCCTGACGATGTCCCATGGAACAGGGCGTTCTGGGGATTCCTGCAACTCACGCTCACGGTGTCTTGACAAAGAAGCCTGGAGGTCTGCGTCCGCAGCGGTGACATGGAAGCCCTTCATCATGAGGTATTCACAGAAGTGTGCGCACAGGGTTGTCTTGCCCACACCACCTTTTATGTTGGAGAACAGTATGATATGATTCATCTTTATATAATGTTTTTATGTTATACTTTTATATAATGTATGTGAAGCGCATGGCCCGCACACGGATGCACGGGCGCATGCAATGCTACTTGCCCTCGCGGAGCTTGTTGATGTCGCCGAGACGGTAGAAGATTTTCCTTCCGATCTTGACGGGTAGAAGATACCTGTCGTTTTTCCAGTTCCAGAGAGTGGTGGAACTGACTCCGAGTCTTACCATCACCTCCTTCTTCGTCAGAAGGACATCGTCATCCTTCTTGCCGGATTCCTTGGCGGCGTTTTCTGCGAGGATGCATTGAGAGATTTCGCGGGCGAAAGCGATGGCGCTCTTGTCCGTAAGGGTCAGGGAGATGTGCTTGTCTCCTCTCGCGATGGCGGCCACGAGTTGTTTTGCGAACAGCTTGCCGTCGTTGCTTGAATCAAAGTAGCCGTCTTGGCCGGCTGAACTTTGCGTTGAAACGAAATTTTTCATATTGAATAAATTTAAATATTTCTGACGGCAAAGTTCGCCATTTCCCCACGTGGGTCAACGTGGTGCAAACGTGGTTTTCTCACAAAAAATGTTAAGCCTCAAAATACTGATTGTCAGCACTTTGAGGCTCTAAATGTCTATTTCAAAAAATCTCGTTTGTGGTATTGACGTAATTTGGCGTGGTAAACAGCCTCAATCATCATAATACTTGGCAGCGAGAATGGCTTCTTTCAATTCCTTGCAAAACAATTTGTTCATTTTCGCATCACTGCTTTCAGCGTCAAGATAATGAGACTTGTAAAAGCCGATGCCTATGTTGCATATGCCCAGCATTTGCTCCTTCCATTCATTTGCCAGACAAACTTCACGAAGGTGGTCTGCAACCTTATGTATGAGATAGCAAACACGGGTCTTTTCCTTTTTGCGGACGATAATCGGCAAAGGGGCTCTGAGATTGAGAAAGTTGACGAAAGTTGATCCCTCCATGCTTTCGAACTGTCTGCCGTTACACAACTTGTATAGTGTCAGGCATAGGCTAAGGCCAACCAAGTCCCTCTGTCTTTGTGTATTCCTAAGAATGGAAGAGCAGCTCATGCCTCACCTCCTTCCCTGAAGTCGGCAATGTCGGAAATGATGCAACGGGCAATCTCCGACAACCGGGATGTGAGGACATACAGGTATTCCATATCGAAATAGTACAATCCAGCCAGGGCTTTCTGCTCATTCCGGTATTTTTCAAACAGCTCGTTCACGCTGCTGTGTAGCTTGTTGTATTCAGCCCTAAGACTGTCGCACTTCTCGTCCAGGGATTTGAATTCAGGGTCAGAAAAGGGCATATAGTCGAGGCGGTTGCTGATTCCCTGCAACTCCATCCACACCGCATGTGCCATCTCCTTCATCTCTTCCCACGCCTCCTTGAACGGCTGAAGGTGTGCATTGCAGTCCGCTTTTGTGTCGAATGAGGAAAAGAGCGGTCCTGAGGACTTGTAAATCCCAATCAGTTCTTCCGCCTCCTTGAGCAGCTGTTGCGCATC
Source organism: Prevotella sp. (assembly GCA_017619375.1). Lineage (GTDB taxonomy): Bacteria > Bacteroidota > Bacteroidia > Bacteroidales > Bacteroidaceae > Prevotella. The sequence continues at coordinate 4,540 of JAFZSL010000067.1, forward strand.
CGACAAAAGCAGATTCAGGTCTTTGTCGGCCATGGCCACCGCACAGTCGATGAGGACGTTGGTGTCCTCGTGCTCCTTGTAGAAAAGCCACAGTTCACGCTTCTCCTCGTAGCTGAGCGCTCGTTCCAGGACATATTTGCCGAGTAAGCCGTTGACTCGCCTCAGTCCGTTGGTGGTTTTGAGAATCCTGTTTTCTGTCATATCCCTCACTCGATGATTTCCCAATAGCCACCTTTAGCAGGGCCGACTCTTCGAAGAACACCCTGTTGCCTTAATCTTATAATAATTTTCTGAACACCACTCCGTGACAGCCCCGTTATAGGACACATATCTGTTATGGAAAGTGTTGGGTTGGAGCGAATGGCAGAAATAATGGTCTTTTCATTTTTTGTACTACTTTTCATACTACTTTTCGTATTACTTTTCGTATTACTTTTCTGACCACTTTTCTGACCACCTTTCTGACCACCTTTCTGACCACCTTTAGGCAAGTGGTACGTTATTGAGGAGTACAATATGCTTGTCTCGAAGTCCACAGCTTGTTTTGTCAGCTTTTCCCAACGAAGAATTTTATCTATACCATAGCCAGCACTTTCTGAGAGTTTGACATATCGGAACAGATTGATGATGGTTGGATTGCGAGGGAACGATGCGTTCTTGGTTTTCACCACATCGATACCTACAATGAAACTCCCAGGGTTCTGAAACTCAATACGGTCGTCGAATTTGCGTATCGTCGGATGCATGGGACTGAAATAATCGGCGTGGGCGCAAAAGTTGACAAGACCCTCAGCAGACAGTACAACTGCGAGTTGTCGTCAGGAGCAAAACCATCTGGCCCGGCTGTGAAAGGATTGTCAACATACAATCTTAGTCTCTGATAAATGGCTTGATAGGATTCCCAAATGTTCTCCTGCTCTTGCATCCTGAATGTGTATCGCTCTTCTGCATCTGCGTATGATGTGCCTGGAATCTCAATATAGTCTATCCAAAAGTTGCGCACATGTTCCTTCACCACATTGCCCTTGCCAAACATGAGCAACCCACCATAGGTCAGATAACCGTTAGAGGTGATGCCTGTTTTTCGGCAGAACATGTCGTCAGGGAGTTCATTATTGGGAGAACTCTCATTGAACTGGCGCATTCTCCTTCTAAACGTATCAAGTGAACCTCTATTCAAGTCATCAATGCTTGTTCTTGGGACTTCTATCTCAGAACGGCTGCCGAAAGCCTGGTCACACTGGATGGCCGCAATCTCACCATCCGTCGCACGTTGGTCCCCACTTCCGCAACGGATGAATGTGTTTTGTATGTTGTTGTTGAAATAGACAGGCTTAATGCTCGAAGACGGAATCCAAAAGGCCAACACCTTGTGGCCGTCAATATCATACATCTGTGCTTTGAAGAAGATGACGGTGTTGAATTTCGTCTTTGACCGGAGAGTGCTGATAAAGTCCTGTTCCATCTTCTCAGGATTGTTGACACCTGTTACAGTAAAGACACTGCCTGTTTTCTTCTTTGTTTCCTTTATGCCAAGCACCACCCATCCACCTGCAGTATTACTGAAAGCACTTACAGAATCCCAGACATTCTTTGGCAGTTCGTCAAGGGCTTCTTTGCATTCAAAGTCCTCCCACTCTCAATAACAGCGTTTACTATTAAAAACTTCGTCGCATCATCATGAAGAAACTACCTTAAGGGTAAGAATATCATTTTTTCAGACCACTTCCATTATAATCATCATGCCCATTCCCAACTTCCCATTACTGGATGCATCGGAAGATGATTCATTCAGGTGGATGCTATTGGTAATAATCATAATAGAGCGAACAGAGAAGCCGACCCCACGGAAGTTGTAATCCAAGACTCAACGCGAGACCTTGAGTTGATAGGCACCGTCGATGCCCTTGAATTCGGGTGCATATGCACATTGTGCGACACACGTTCCCGAGGTATATTCTCCCTCTCGGTCCACATAGTACTCCTCCTCGAGCACGACCTCTCCCTTTCCGAGTCGTTCGAAGTAATAGGTCGTGGCATTGTCTCTCTTCGCGCTGTAATATCCCCAATGGTAATGACTGAGTGCATTGACAGGTTCGAGACATGCAGGACGACGGTCGCACACTTGCACGAAGTCATAATTACGGTCCGCCCTGATGGTGATGCGCACCGTAATCTTGTCACCCACGCGCAAGGGACGGTCGGGCAACACCAATTTGCGCGTAACGGTGAGCCCTTGGGCATCGTCTGCCACCTTTTCAACTGCTTGTAAAGACTGTCCATAGATGGCGCCCCATGCCATTGCGTCGGAGTTCTTTTCTAAGCGACACTGCAGAAGGTCGCCATGGTCTATCACCGTCCTCACATACCCCACACCGGCAGTGGCATCATCGAAGGCTATCGGCGTGCCATCGACGGTGAACGACAGTTCGGAGGCGTCGAAAGGAGTGAGCAATGGTTGGGTATCATTGAAAAGCGCATGAATGGCTTCCACTGTCGCCACATTGCTCTCCCACGACTGTGTGCGTTTCTGCATCAACAGCCATTGCCGCATCATCGCCACGCTTGTCGTATCCTCCGGCGTGAGCAACTGTGTGGCCTCTATGGCCATCGCCACCGTAGGTATCTCATAGTTGAACCATGAGCGTTGTGCCTTGGGAGTATCGAAATACATACCCATCTCCTCCGAGGTGACGGCATATTCCTTGAGGCTCTTCAGGTATTCCTGTGCCATTTCCCCATCACCCTCTCGTGCCATTACCACAGCGCACACCGCCTTGCCATAGATGGTAAGGTCCACTTTCCTTTGTTTGAGGAAGGAGAGCAGGTATGCATAGTCGTCGTCGGGCTTTTTGTCCTGTGGAGGAACGAGGGCGCGGATATGGAGGTAGTGCATCAGCCATTCGCTGGGTAAGACCTGACGACCTTTCACCGTTTCAGCCTGCATCTCTTCCACCTCTTTTCGTACCTTCGCCTGAAGGAACGTCATCCCCTTATCCAAGAGCCTGGCACAGTCCTTCGAAGGTTTCAGGGTCTGGATGCGTGCCAACATCTCCATCACCATAATCGAGGTATAGACCGAACTGCCCATCCCCTGACACCATGGCCATCCTCCATCGGCATTCTGTAGTTTCCCGAGTTGTTCCAGGGCATTTTCGCATTTCTTGTCCATTGCCTTGGTGTCGAAGAATGTCGCCATATTGCGTTTCATCGCACGTTCACCATCGGCATCGGACGTCCAAGGTGTTTCTGAAAGCAACATCTCTTTCAGGCCGGCATTTTTCTGCAAGGCACTATTGAGAGGCGACTGCAACGTGGTGTCGTTCTGCCATTCCATAACCATCTGACGGATGGCTGGCGAACGGTCGGTGACCAACCTGCCAAGTTGATTGGCATAATAGACGGCGGCTTGAGAGACGGCATCATCGTCGGTGGTTGCCGACAGGACAGGAAGGGCTCCAACCGCCAACCATTCCGGATGGGCGGTGTATTCGAAGGTGAGCCGACGCTGGTCGGCATCCACCGGGAGGAGACGGTCGAGGGGGAGTTCCAGTTTCTGCCTTCCCTTCATGGCAAAGGGATAGGTACTGGTTACCAGCTCACGGGCGGGAACCACAGGCACCATCTGCTGTTCACCGTCGCTGAAGCCGTCGCCACTGACCACGGTGCGGCAGACCAGTGCAGCGGTCTCCTTGAACGCAGGAACAGTGAAATCGACACCTCCGGTCGTTCCCGCCTCGACACGGAAAGGCTGTTGGCCCGACCACACCACCGCTCCTGTCGTAATGTCGGAGAGAATGAGTTCTGCCACGCCCTTTCTCACCTCGTCGGAAAGATTAGCGACCCTTGCCGTGAATACAGCCTCGTCACCCACCCTGATGAAACGTGGCAGGTTGGGTTGCACCATCACCTCTTTCTGTGCCACAGCCAATGCCTCGGCAAAGGCATAGTTCATCTTACGGTCGTGAGCCAGTCCAAGGAAGTGCCACGAGGTGACACTCTCGGGCAAGGTGAAGCGAATGGTGAACACCCCCTTGTCATCGGTCATGAGCCGTGGATGGAAGAATGCCGTCTCCTCGAAATTCTCACGCACGGAATAAACGGGCTGTGCCACAGATGCATTGAGATTAGCCTCGGGTACGACAGCTACTCCTGGTATTACTTGCACGGACGCCGTCATTAATTCTTTCTTCATCGTTCCATAGCCTACGACGACCACCTCTTGGAGCGCATTGTAATCGGGTTCGAGACGCACCTCCAGAAAGTTACCGGAGGAAGCGCGTACGACCTGTGGCGCATACCCGACGTAATTGACGACGATGGAACCACCGCCGTTGGAAGGCAGGAAGAATTCCCCATTGATGTTGGTCACCGTACCTTCTTTAGTACCTTTCAGCATCACCGACGCACCAATGACGGGTTCACCATTCTCATCACGCACCATCCCCATGATCATTCCAGCCCGACCCTGCGTCATGCCTCCATAAGAGAGGGCCTTTGTGGAAGAGAGAATGCGGCGAAGCACTGTGCTGTCACTCCTAAGAATCATCAGTTTGTCGTCAAATCCGTTCAGTGACAGCGGATAGGTGGTCTTGGTCTCATGATAGGCAGAGGTGGAAGCCGAGAGATTCCTTGTCGTAATGCTCCAACGGTTTTGAGGCAGATAGGTTGAAGTCAGGGGAGAGAAACTCCACCTGTGTTGTTCCAACGGGTCGAGCGAAGCATCATAGAGCGTGGCAAGCAACTGCGCCTTGGCAGGAGAACCATCAGGATTTTGAACCCGGAGAGTCCATGTCTCTTCTTTTCCTGGATGGAGTTTGTCGCGGAACGTCGTCCACTGCATCTTCAGCAACTTGTCATACAGAGGTGCCTGGATGGTGGTGCTGTGTTGATACAACCGCCCGTCTTTCATAAAGGCATAGCTTAAGGTCAGTCCCTTGCCATAGGCTTTCTTATAGGTGAACGAACGGTTGTGGATGGCATCCGACAAATCGAAAGACCCGTTCTCAATGATCTTGTCCTCTGCCAGGATGGAATACAACACATGGACACTGTCGAGAGACGACCCCAACTGCACATGAACCTTCCCTCCGTCGGAGGGGAAGTATGAGTCACTCTGAGCAAAGAAGTCCTTGGTTTCGACACCCAACTTGGTAGCGGTGAAATCAGCCACAGTCAGTTCAACATCCTTAATCTCATCGGAAAAGCCAACATAGATACGATGGATACCGGGTAGTGCCAACGACCCTGTCACGGGTAGCTCGATTTGTTGGTTGGACTTATAAAAAATAGCGTCGGCAGACAGGTCGGTCCACACTGACAGCAACGTATCGACGGGAAGTCCCCAACGGTCGGTCAACTGAGGCGTGAATTGAAGCATCTGCCCCACCTCCACCAGTGTGGAAAATGATAGCAAAGACAACGAATAAGGCCTTAGGCGGCATTCCACCCAGGCAGCATCCTCATGGGTCTCCCCCGCCTTGTCGGTCACTGCTGCATTGATACGGTATGTCCACCTTGACTTCAGCGAGTCTTCAGGGGTGAGCACGACATCGGGCACCTTCGAAGGGATGTGTATCATAAAAGTCCCTTGACTGTCGGTGAAGATGGTGTCGGTCACAATTTGTTTGTCGCTATACTCCGAGATGTAGGTTCTGGCATACAAGGAGCGCTTCACGTCCACCGCCACCATGGCACCAGAGACAGGGGCTCCTGAGAACGCTTTCGCCTTGCCGCGAACCACCACCTCGTCGTCGTGCACATCGTCAGCTTCCAGCGGCAAAAGTTCCACCTCGAAAGTGGGACGTTTGTATTCCTCCACTTGGAACGTATGATAAGCCACATCTTCATCATCCACCGACACTTCCACGGAATATTCGCCAAGCGGGCCGTTCTCGGGAAGGACGAAGGAAATGAAGGCCGTCCCATATTCATCTGTCACCAATACGGTGTCCACGACTTCATCGACATCATCATCTTCCACATATACCTCCACCTCGCCTTTATAGGGTTTGAACTTCTTGTTCTTGATGTTGGTCATCGCAATGATGGCAAGGTTCACAGTCTGCCCGGGTCGGTAGATGGCCCTGTCGGTGTAACACGATGCCTTCATCGTTACCTCGTCGTCATCTCCAGCCGAAGACCAACGGTAATATGGACTGGTGGGAACCGAGGCCTTGTCGGTCTCGGTATAGGCTTCAAATCGGCTGATGCTATGGTCTTTCAGTTTGTCCGATCGGAATGTCACCTTTCCTAGTTTGTTGGTCTTCAACGTGGTGCACTGGCCATCGTCGTCCACCACGTCGATATTGGCATGGGCGACAGGCTGCCCCGATGTCGCATTCACCACGGCCAAGCGGAGTTGGTAATCGGGCAACATCAAATCGAGCAACCGCACATCGCTCACGTGGACAATCTCATACAACGGATCCAACAGCGGACTGTCGGATGACACCTCCACAAGATAAATGCCAATTGGGAGAGTGCCTACAACACAGGTGGTGTCATAGAACTCGTAAGGCTGCACGTCGCGAGGATAGACCTTCAAGGTCTTCACATCACTTGCAACCACATGTTCGCGAAGCTCTTCATAAGAAATTTTATTTTTTATGACATTCTGCCCCACATCCAACCTCGAGGCACGTACTGTACAGATTCCCGGATTGCGGACCTTTGACAACTTCAGTGTCAGGGGTTGGGACGGTGTGCGGCACACTTCTCCGAAATCCACCTGCATGTGAGGGGCTATGAGCTGTTCGCGTTTCTCTTCCAACGCCACGGCATTTTTCCAACCACCCCATTTCTCCAAGGCCTCATCGATAAATTCCATTTGTTGCCGTACCGTGTAATTGCCTGATGCCTGCATCAGCAACACCTTGCGGAGCGCCAACTCGCCACATTCGGGCAAGTCGGCATAACATACCATTAGCGAGTCGAGTTTTAGAATGCATTCGTTGCGCCAATTATCAACATTCTGGTATGAACGATGCGAATCATCGTTGCCTAACATCATGAAAGCTGAAACAAGCTGCGCCTTGCGGTTGTCGGTACCCATATAGTATTCATGCACGGCACCGGCATTGCCCGTGGCAAACCCTACGACAGAGAGGAGGTCATCGTTGAAGATGGAACCGTCGCTGCCTCTTATCAGGAAAGGTTGCCATCCGAGGGCGCTTGATGTTGCCAATTTTTCGGGGTTTTCCATCGCGTTCTTGGCATAGAGGGCAGCCCCCTCGGCGTCGAAGTGGCGAATCTGTAGCAGACGGCTCAAGACCGTGCGATAGACCGCAGCGAGAGCCGTGTTCACAGTGGCGGCACGTTTCTCCTCATCCTTGATTTTCCGCACCACCACTGCAAAGGAGTCGGGCGATAGACTGACGGCCAACGATGCATCCATCAGTTGGGCGGTCAGCAGTTGTCCGTAATTGTCCTCCTGTCTGGCTTTCTCCATGATGCGCTGCAACACCTGCATCTGCGACCTCGGCAAGTCGGCACGGGCATGTTGATACACCTCGTCCCACAGGGACTGATAGCCGTCGTCCGTTCCATCATTACGAACGGTTCCCGAGATATTGCTATTCGGATTTTCATAGTTTGTCACTTGGGCTGGCGCGGCAACAGCCATGGATAGGAGAGCCATTACCAACAGCGCAAGGAAGAAAGGACGAAACGTTTTGTACATAATATGGTCAACCTTTAATCAGTTTATCATCTCAATTTAAAAATGACGGATATGGTATGTAATGCTTTAATGTTTTTACCATTTTCTTTCGCCGGGACCCATTTGGGCATAAGCCCTACCACGCGTATCGCCTCCCTGTCAAGCTCATAGCAGACACTTTTCTCCACCTTCGGTTCAATGATGCTACCATCGACATCAACAGTGAAACTGACAATGACCCGACCTGAAGCACAGCCTTCAAAGTCCTCGGGATAGCTCACATTTTTGTCCAGGAACTCCAAAAGGGCTTCATCCCCGCCAGGAAAACAGGGTGGCGCATCTTCATCCACAATAGCTTTGCTATCAACAACCCGGTTCACCGTTGCAGGGGTGGCAGTGGCATCCAAATCAATCAATTGGCTCTTACAAGCCGTGAAAACGGTAATGCACACATAACAACAAATGTAATGAAATAATATCTGTCTCATATACATTGATTTTTCTTTCCAACTCAATATAAGCGATAGCCATATCCCGCCGTAATGGCTTTTATGGGTTCGGTGATGTTATAGTTAAATACATATCTTTGATATTTCATGCGTATGAAGAAATCTTTTCTGATTTTCTTCAATATTTTATTCGGAAGATAGCATTCCTCCCAGTTTTGTTTGTTCCAACGCTCATCCCCTTTTTTGCCAAATAATTCTCGAGGTGCACCTATCTTGTCTATAACAAGATGGGTTATTCCTACAGAATCGATTCTCTCATGTTGGTTGGTATTGTTGGCATCCCTTCCAAATACAACATACCCCATTACCGAGACTCGATAATGAGACAAGGTGTCATATTTGATGTCGTAATCAAAAAGAGGAGAAGAAATGGTGCCCGCTTCGACAACATGGTAATCAAGATAATCTGTCTTATATGAAATGGTGTTTTCGGGCACATCAGGTAAGTCTTTTGTACTTATCGTACAGAAGAACTTCTCCTGTGGCATCAATGTGCTACAACCCATCAATAAGCAACCTGCCAGAAGGATGAACAAATACTTCATTTTCTAAGATTTATAGGTAAAGAGAGAGGTGATGTCAATCCATCTTGAAGGTGCATATTTTATGTCGTTGACCTTCGCCGCCAACATGCGAACCTCCTTGAGGGTTTTGCATATCCTTTTTCCTCTTTTCATTGGTTATTCATGACATTGTTATTTCAGCAAAAAAATGCTTAGCTGGACAAAGTTAAAAAAATAAATCTACGTTCCAAACAAATCTAGTATGACACCCATGAGTTCATTGACAGTCCGAGGTCGATGGCATGCGGGTGGTTGTCATCAGGACAAGACAAGACGTTATCATCCTGTGCCATGGATGTCGCTGATGTCATAAGCGACAACAATATGATAATCAGTTTTCCTTTCATGGTCTTTGGGTTTGAAAGTGTTTTTTTGTTGTCAAAGTTAAGAATAATCTCGTTATGTTCCAAATAAATCAATTTCACATTTTACACAAAATCACAGTAGACTGATTATAAGAAACATACAAGACTCTCTCCCTCTGCTTGACGTGATTCAGATGATTTTCTGATAGGCCAGCCTTTCGTCTCCCGATGCAAGAAGGATGATGCCGCAGTAGGTGAAGCCATGCTTCTTGATGTTGTGCTGCATGATATGGTTGTCGCAGTGTGTGTCTATGCGGATGTTGCCATCTTTGGAGAAAGCGTATTCCATGATGTCGTGGAACACGTGGTGGACATCGGGGAAACTGGCAATGCGGTGGATGACATGATAGGGCAGTTTGTCATCCACCCATCGCCCGTCGTATATCTTCGCGTATGTGGGTTCGGGAGAGGCAAGGAATGCGAAGTATGCCACCACGCACCCTTCTTCTTCCATGACAAGGCCGCCGCCTCTCTCCATGTCCGAAGTGATGATTTCCTCAGAGGGGTAGCTGTCGCCCCATTGGTGCAGGTTGCCCGATGCGCGCATCGTTTGCCTGGCGGCATCCATGACCTTCAAGATGCCGGTCATGTCGGCCGGTGTTGCTTGTCTGATGATTCTGTTCATATGTTAAGGGAAGGTGATGACACTTTTTGAAATCTCCTGCCTGTGGTTCAGAAAGCCACGGGTCTTCTTATCATCTCTCACTTCCTACTAAAGCCTTCCAGGGTTCATGGTAGTGCACTATAGTCTCAATCCCACGAAGGCGCGGGCGTGCCATTTGTTCTGGTTGACAATCACCACGTCATCATCGAAGACAGAGTTGTTCATCACCAATGTGGCACCGGCGAAAAAGCGGGAGGAGAAGTTGTGGACGATGGCCAAGCGCTCGTTGAAGATCATGTTGAAGCGCATGCGTTTCGCCAACTTGCGCTCGCCGTTCACGGTGAAATTGTTGTGGTTATAGACCACGAAGGTGGGTATCATGGAGAAGTGTATCAGCCATTTCTTCCCGAGCACCCAGTTGTAGCCATAACCGCCGCCAATGCCTACATGGGCAATGCCGATGTGCACGTCAGGAGCATTGGGATTCCTCGCTTTCAGTTCATCGCTCGTATCGATGTTGCCACCCTGATAGCTGATGCCCGCCAGCCATGAGCCAGCCGAACGGTGTTGGATATAACTTTGGTTGAAGGCGGCAGGGAGTGAGAATCGGCGATGGTTGAAGATATAATAGCCCACAAAATTGACATTTTTCATGGTGAGGTCTCCCGACTCCAATCGTTGATCAATGTCACCACGTTCGATGTCGCCTGCCAGTGATTCCGACCGTTGGTAGTTGAAGTCGAGGCTGATGCTGCTGCTGTAGTAACTGAAATTTAACTCATAGTCCTTGTAGGCTCCACTCATCTTTGCAGGATTGATGGCAAAAGAGGCTGATATTCCACGATATGAAGCACCGATGCTCACCGTGGTCTTGTGGCTTGTGCTAAGGTCGGCTTCCGAGTAAATGTCGTTCACTGTTCCCCTCGCATTGATATCGTTGCCCGTTTGGTTCAACCTGACTTTCAGCGTAAGGCTTCCTTCAGGGCGAACCACGTAGTTCGTATCGTAGGATATGCGATAATAGCGGGCTGTAAGCGCACTATCCATCCGCTCCCTCCTTTGTTGATGGGTAAGTTTCTGAGCCTTGATATCCATCACTGGTAATCCTGTCAACAAAACGATGAGCAAGGATATGGCAAGTGCCATCCGAACTTGCCCGAAGGTGGTTGGATAATGAGGGATGTCACAGCCAGATGTGAGAATTCCGATACTCTTGATTTTGCTCATGGTGAAAATGATTATTGTGTTATGATATCACCGATGCGATGGGTTATTGCGAGACAGATGGCTGTGCCGAATTTCCATATTTCTTCGCCAGTCGGAATTGGTGGCGATAGACGAGGCAGGCGAGACCGAGGTAGGCGGCGGCCTGTATCCACAAGATGCGCACCTCGGGCAGCACTTGGTCGATGGTGGCGCCCATGGAGTTGATACGGATGTAGGCCCTGACGCCGAAAGTGCTGGGGAATAGCCACGACACACCCTGCCAGGCTCTGGGGATGTTGGACTCCGGCCATGATACTCCGGTGAGGAAGAGTAGCGGCACGGAGACGAAGACCATCAGCAGCATCACGTTCTCACGGTAGCGTACGAGGCAGCTGACAGCCATCCCGAAGAAGATGCAGGCCAGGATGTAGGGAATCATCATCCACAACAAGTCCCATTGGTTGGCGAGATGTGGGAAGGAGAACATCCTGGGTATGACCAGGGCGAGGTAAGCGCTTGTGACGGCGCATACCATGGCGTAGCACAAGGCCTTGCCCCATACGATGCGGTAGGCTCCCCGGTAGTGCGGGTCGTCGTCGGGAATGAGGTGCCCGTTCCTGTTGCGCTCACGAGAGGTGCCTGCCGACATGCCGATGCCGAGTGCGAGCGTCTGCTGCAGGATCAGCATAAGCACGGCGGGCAGCACACAACTGCCATAGCCGCCCGAGGGATTGAACATCGCCACGTCTTCCACAGCTAAGGGTTGCACGGTGATGGCATCCTCCCTCTTGGTGTAGTTGCCCGACCTCTTGATGCTCAGTCCCGCACCGAGGCGTCCTGCCTCGACCATCGCCGTCTGATAGATGCACTTGTAGGTGAGCATGAGCGACATGTCGCAATAGACGCTGACAGAGCCCTGCTCTCCACGGATGATGCGTTTGGCGAAATCGGATGGGATGAGGTAAATGCCTTTCACCAGTTGGCGGCTGATGAGCGACTTGGCTTCGTCAAGGTCTTCGGCATGGTAGGCCACGTGGACATCGGGCGAGGCATCGCAGTCACGGATGAACTGACGCGACAGTTGCGAGAATGACTGGTCGACCACGACCACGGGCACTTCGTGCACTGCCTCATTGTTGTAAATCCACGAGTAGAGCAGCGGATAACCCAGCGGAACGATGACGAGGAACATCAGCACGCCCTCGTCGAGGAATACCTGACGCATCTCCTGCCACCAGATGTAGGCGACGTCGGTGAAATGTTCCTTGAGTTTATGGAATATAGACATAATGGAGTATTGCGTTTTTGACTTTGTGTAGGACGAACCACGGCAGCAGGGTGAAACCCACGAGCGCCACGAGGTGGAACCAGGCGTCGATGACCGGGTATCCGTTGAACACCGTCACTTGGTAGAGCATGAAATAGTGACGCAGGGGGAAGAGCCACGACATGGCCTGCAGCGGTGGGTCCATGCCCATGACGGGGAAGGCAGAGCCGCACATCGAGATGCTGAGCACCGACCACAGGGAGCAGATGCTCATTGACATGCGGAGCGACGGCATCAACCCGAATGCGAAGATGCCGAAGCCGAGCGAGGCGATGACTTGTAGGAAACATAGCTGCACGATGCTCCATACGTTTCCTAATCTCGGGAAGTGTAGCACATGGTAGATGTAATATTGGAAAAAGCACACGACGGCAAGGAAAATGAGAATGTGGACGAGATATTTGCCGATGATGGCCACGACGATGTTGCCGTCGGCCTTGGCAATCCATTCTTTTCCCGTGTCGAACTTCAACTCCATTCCGAGCGCGTAGGCCGAGAGCAGTGACATGAAGAGCATCATGATGCCGGGCACGAGGGCCGTTGTCAAATAGACGTTGTAATTGCCCTCCGGGTTGGCTATCTGGTGTGCGTCTATGGTCACGGGTTGCAGGGCGGCCTTGATTTGCTGTGGCGTTGCTCCTTTTGCGCTCAGCACGGCTTGCCCCACAGCCGCCGAGCCGAGTGTTCCGATGGTCTTCAGGTCCTTCATCGCCATCGAGCCTGCCGTCATGCAAGTCATCGTGTAGTAGTATGAGATTTTCGGCTGGCGTCCTGCGAGGAGTTTCGCCGCCGTGCCTTCCGGTATGTAAAGGTAGGCGTAGATCTTGTTTTCCTGCATGGCACAGCGGGCCTCGGTGATTGATGCGAAGCGGTACTTCACGTGCGAATTCTGCATGGCGTCGAGGTTGCGTATGAGACCACGTGATGTCGAACTGTCATCCATGTCCACCACCCCGATGGGCAGGTCTTGCGGCAAACCTTCGTCGAGCATTGTGGTGAAGAAAAACATCGTCATCAGCGGAAACACCACCATGCAAAAGCCGTAGATGGGATTCTTCCTCAGGATGATGTTGAGCTCACGTAGTGTGATATGCCAGATTTGCTTGAGGTATTTCATTGGCAATACTTTGTCAATTTTCAATGGTCTGCTATAAGCAAGCAAGATAGGTCAAGTTAATGGAGTTAGCGATTGTCACGGCCATTGGCATTGTCGCTCGCCATGGTATTGACTATAACTCCTATAACTTCTATTTTTTATTCTATTACTTTTTAAGAATCACCGACATGCCGGGACGCATACCTTTGACTTTCTCCAAAGGACGAGCCTTCACTTCGAAAGTCTTCTGGTCGTACTGTCCGCTGGCCTTCGTGGCCTTCCACACGGCAAACGAACCTTTGTCTTTCATGTGGAACACCTTCACCTTCAATTCTTTTTCAAGTGCAGGGACGTAGACGGTCGCCTCCGTTCCCACGGTCAGCCCTTTCAATTGGTCTTCGCGGATGTTGAACGTCACCCATGGGTCGTCCATCAGGGAGATGGTCATGATGGGAGTGCCGGTGCCCACCAGTTCGCCCACTTTGGGATATACGTCGCTCACTTCGCCGTCCATCTGTGCCACCTGCTTGGTCTCGTTGATGTAGGAGTTCACTTCCATCACGGCTCCGTTGGCCTGGTTCACCTGTGCCGAACTTGCCTTTTTCTCTTCCTGGCGTGCACCGTTGCGAGCCATGTCATATTGGCTTTGGGCAGCCTTGACCTGTGCTTCAGTGGCATCAACGGCGGCCTGTGCCTCGTCGCGCCTTTGAGCGGTCACCACGCCCTCGTTGTAGAGGTTGTTGATGCGCTCGAAGGTCTTGCGGGCGATGTCGTTGGCGGCCTTCGCCTGTTGCAAGAGTTCAAAGGCGCCGCGTATCGTTTCCTCGCGTGCACCGTTGTCGGCCATCTCGTGGATGGCTGATGCGGCATTGCGCGCACTTTCCGCCTGCACTTTCTTGGCATGCACCTCGGGTGCGTCGATGAGGGCGAGAACGTCGCCCTTGTGCACGATGTCACCCTCTTTCACATAGAGGTCGAGTATGCGTCCGGGCACTTTGCTCGACACTCTGTATTCGTCGACCTCCACTTGGCCTTGAATCACATCCGGGTCACGGTCGAGGGCGAGGTAACCGATAAGGGCCACGATGGCCACTACTATTGCAAATCCTGCAATGGCGAGCAGGATGTTGTTGTGTTGTTTTTTTGCTTGGTTTGACATTTTTCTTGATTATAATTGTCCCAATGCTTTGCGCAAGCCTACAAGGGAGAGTTGTACTTCTATTTCTGCATCTATTTTCTGTGTGTGGGCGGACTCCCATGCGGTCTGGGCGGTCATCACCTCTGAGAGATTCATCACCCCCTCGCGGAAGCCGAGAGATGCGCAACGCAGGTTCTCCTCTGCGCTGGCCACATGTTTGGTCGACAGTTCCAGACGGCGATAGGCCTCGCGCACCTTGAAACGCTCCTGCTCCACCTGGAGGTTGATTTTTTCCATCAAATCGCTGTGTTCAAGTTTGGCCATCGTCGTGGCGGCTCGTGAGGCGGCGAGTTTGTAACGGCCATCTTGCCAGTCCCACAAGGGCATGCGGACGATGACGCCCACGTTCCATACTCCGGCGAATTTACGCTCGAAGCCATTGAAGTTGTTCGGGTTGGATATCAGGTATCCGCCTGTCAGTGCCACCTGTGGCCTGAAATGGGTGGCGGTGATGATGCGCTGCGCCTGCTCGGTGATGCCTACAGTGGTCAGGAGCATCCGCAGTTCGGGACGGTCTACTTCCGCGGCGTTGTTGGTGGGCATCGGCTCCGTGGTGGTGCCGAGGTCTCGCCCCTCGTCGTAGAGCGTGAATTCCGTGTTCATCGGTAGTCCGCAGAGTTGGCAGAGGAGCATCTTGGCCAGGGTGAGGTTGTCGTCGACACGCATCTTGGCCATCTCCGCTTCATTCACCCTGACGTCCACGTTCAATCCATCGGCGCGGATGGCGACACCCTCTTTGATCATCTTGTAGACATCGTCATGGAGTTTGGTCACCAATTCGAGGTAGCTCTCGGCCAATTTCTGCTTCTGGCGGAGAGACACCACCAGCCAATAGGTGGCATCGATTTCGTAGAGGACGTTCTGCTGCAGCATGTCGTAGTTGTTGTCGGCCAGGGTGGAGGTGAGTTCGGCTATGCGGTTCATCGCTTTGATGCTGCCGCCCATGTACAAGGGCTGTGTCAGCATCACCGACCCTGCCATCATGCTGTGGGTGTTGGTGCGGAAAGCCTTGCGGATGGTGGAGCCCAGGTCGTCGCCCATGGCGGCAAGCGAAGAGGAGAGGGCTCCCATCTGTTGTCCGAGATGCTGTGCCATCTGTGGGGTGATGGTGCCGTCCTGCACCATTCCGTTGATGATGTCTGAGACGTTGTTTCCCATCCTGGACATGGCATTGGTGCCGAGATGGTTGAGTGCATCCTTCTGTGAGTTGTTCAATATCGACACCTCTTTGCTCATCAGTTCATAGCCTGCCATGGCATCCACATGGGGCAGGTACTTGGTCCTGGCAGACATCACATTGTAGGATGCAGCCTCCTTTTGCGTGCGGGCCACGCCAAGTTGCTTGTTGTTGGTGATGGCCAGTTGGCGGCATGAGTCAAGTGTGAGCACTCGTTGTGCCATTCCCGTCGCAGGCAAAAGCACCAACAGCACAAGTGTCGCCACCTGTGCCATTGCGGTTTTTTTCTTCTTGGTCTTGCTCATATTGTTTTTGTATGTTCTTTTTTAGAATTCAAACCCCAGGTTGACGAAGATGTACGGTTTCTTGGTGCGGTTGCTGTAGCCAATGGAGCCACCGACAGGTCCGAACATCGTGTTGAGGTAATAGGCGGCCTGGCAGCCGAAAAGCGTCTTGTGGTCGAAAAGTTCCCTCAACCGGCCAGCCTGTTGTCCGCCGGTAAAGCGGAGCAGCGCGTAGTGGTTGGTGCCCATGCGTTGTTGTAGTTGCAGTTGGGCGGCGACGAAGTGGTGGTCGACAGACTCTATGTTGCCGATGCCGGCAAAGGGCATTTGCTGCTCCACGTAGTGTCCGAACCAGTCGCCGCCGATGGTGTTTCCGAAGACGGGTGGCGTGATGGAGCCGAAGAGCAGTCTGCCATAGACCATCGGTTGGATGGTGAAGCGGCTGCCGAAGGTGAAGGACTTCCGCCAGTTGGCACGCACGTCACTCATCCCCATCTTGTCGTCAAGTTTGGCGAAATTGTCTGTGAGGTAGGAGTACTCCGCACTGAAGCGTGCACCGCGTGTGGGGAAATACCAGTTGTCTTCGCTATTATAGTCCAAGCGGGCGCGGTAACTGAAGAAGTGCTCGTTTTTGAGGTCCACCGCCCTGGTGTGTTCCGCCTCCAAGGCGTTGCGATAGTGGAGGTAGTCCCACCTCAGTCCCATTTGCAGGTTGAAATGCCTGAAGTTGAGGTTGATGGGAATTATATCTGCTTGGAACTGGTTGTAGAGGACATTGTAATCCAGGTCGCCCTCGACATAGATGTCCACGTCGTTGCGGCGGAAGGTGTAGCTGACTATGGGGCAGGTGAAACTGCGAAGGTGCGTGGTGAGTTCGCCTCGTGCCATCATGCGTTTGCCTAATCTCAAAGTGACGTCAACATTCATCGGCACGTCCGCCTTGATGGGGAAGTCGGCACCCAGTTGCACGGCGGCATGCTCCTCGGTGTCATAGCGCAGTCCCACATGGGCTTGGTTGGTCTTTCGGTTGCCTGCGGTGAGGATGACGCGCACGTCGTCGCCATCTCCATCAGGTTCCAGCTGGCACTCTGCGGTCTGGTAGAACAGGTCCATGCGCAAGGTGGTGGTGAGTTGCTGCTGGAGGTTGGCGTCTATGCTGTCGTTCTTGAGCGGGGAGGACAAATCGGTCATATGGTAACTCTGGATGATCCCTTCCTTGTTGATGTTGTCGCCCGTGTCGACCTTTTTTTTGCGAATGCGGAATTTCTGGCAGAGGAAGCGTATGTCTTGTGGTGTCATGTTCTCGAAGACATATTCCGTGACATGGTGCTTGTCCGTCATCACCGTCGGGTTCTTGGGATGGCGGAGGGGGGGCTGGAAGGAATCATCGATGCCGATGCGTTGCTTGAGGGCCTTCAGTTCGTCCCAATGCTTCATAGCTTCTTCCTCGCCTCGGCGGATGAGCGTGTCGATGGCGTTGTACGAAAAACTTGCGGCGTTGTAGCCTTTCGTGTCCACTTGGACGTGCACGTCGGTGATGGCCAGGTTTTCGTCATACTTGTTCTTACAGTTGACGTCGATGATTTGGCTGAGGATGCTCATGGTGCGCCCCATGTCGTCGGCAATCTTCGGTTCGCCCTGCACGGTGACGCCGATGATGATGTCGGCGCCCATTTCGCGGGCGATGTCTGCCGGGTAGTTGTTGCGCAGGCCTCCGTCCACCAGCACCATGCCGCCGATTCTCACGGGCGAGAAGGCCGCCGGAATGGCCATCGAAGCGCGCATGGCTTGTGGCAGCCGTCCGCTGTGGAAATCATATTCCGAGTTGTCGAGGACATTCGTGGCGACACAGGCGAAAGGGATGGGCAGGTCGCTGGAGAAGTCGAGCGAGTCGGTATAGCCCACGCACAGTTGTTGGAACAACTCGGCCAGGTTCTTGCCCTGGATGATGCCGCCGTCGTTGTAGTTGAGTTTGCCCACGGTGATGCCTCGATTGAAGAAGTAGGTGTTTTGTTTCTTGCGGTCGGCCAGGCTTTGTTTTGACAAGTCTTCCTTGTCGGTGATGACATAGCTCCAGTCCTGCACCCTCACCATCGAGTCGAGAGAGTTGGCATTGTAGCCGATGGCGTAAAGACCTCCGATGATGCTGCCCATCGACGTGCCGGTGACGATGTCGATGGGGATGCCGGCGCGCTCCAGCACTTTCAGCGCTCCGATGTGGGCCATGCCCTTCGCACCGCCGCCGCTCAACACGACAGCCACTTTTTTCCTTTCAGTGGAAGGTGGAGTGTTGCCCGACGGCACGCTGTCCAACTGTGCGCTTGCAGTGCTGGTCAAGATGGCGACAGCAAACAGGATGAGTATCTTTTTCATCATTTCTGGTGTTTCATATGGTGTTTTGCTTGCAAAGTTCGCTAAAAATATTAATATTACAAGGTATTCGATATGAAAAAATTTGCGTATTTTGGTTTAGAAATGGTTGGTAGGGCGTAAAAGGACGAATTATTGTGAATTATGGAACAATCAGCGCGCTGCTCCTTTTGCGCTCCGTGTTTCATGTCACCTATGATTTTTGAGAAAAAACGATGCTTATTTGTCATTATCTCCCCAAAAAGTTGAAGGAATGAAAAAATTGCATTATCTTTGCTTCGAAAAAAAAGAATCTACTAATGACAATGTGCACCGTCATGCCATATGGCGGGCGATATAGGCTGTGAAGCCCTTTATTTGTAAAAACATAAAACCAATAATAACCTAAATGACAAACAAGAACTCACTAAGGACAATGCTCTGCATCTTGCTTGCAAGCATCCTTGCCATGTCGTGCCACGACATCGCCGACGACGACCATTACAAGTCGCCCGACTGGCTGAAAGGCAACGCGTGGGAAGTGCTGGAAAGCGAGGGCAACCACTCGATGTTCCTCAAGGCCATTGAGTTGTCGGGCTACAAGCCCATTGTCAACGGACAGAGTGTGATGACTGTGATGGCGCCCGACGATGGCGCCTGGCAGAGTTTCCTCCAGCGCAGGGGCTACTCATCCGTGGAAGACATGCAAGCCAAGGCGCCACAAGAACTGAGAAAGACCGTGGGCTACCATCTGATGTACTATGCCTACGACTGGCAGAAGATGGTCAACTTCCGTCCCACCGAGGGTGATGGCGCCACCGAGGAACAGAAGCAGGTGAACGCCGGCCTCTATTACAAGCACCGCACCCGCAGTGCCGACGACATGGAGCAGGTGCGTGGCAGGCTCAATGGTGTCGACACCACCGTCACCGTCTATCATTTTGAGCGCTACCTACCCGTGCTCAGCCACATGATGTTCGCCACCAAGGGTATCGATGCCAAGAGCAACTACGAGTATTTCTTCCCCGGCAGCGAATGGGGCGGCGGCACACGCGGCTTCAACGTATCGAATGCCAGCGTGCTCGACGAAGATGCCGTGGTGACCGACAACGGCTATCTCTACCATGTCAACCAGGTGGTCTCGCCGTTGGAAACCATCCATGCCACGTTGAAGGACAATCCCAACTACAGCGACTTCATCAGTCTTTACGACACCTACGCCGAGTTGACGCCCGCCTCTGAGGACATCAACACCTCCGTGGGCAAGGTGGTGTATACCATCAGCCATGGTGCACTGCCCGACATCGCCTGCGAGTGGCCGGTGAGCAGTTGGAGTGCCATGGAACAACTTGACCGCGTGGCCTACAACATCTTCGCACCGTCCAACCAAGCCATCAGCCGCTTCTTCACCAATTATTGGAAGCCAGAGAGCGGCTACCGCTCCTTGGCCGACCTCGACCCCCTCATCCTGCAATATTTCATCATGCAGTCATTCGCCGACGAGACGACACCCGTCTTCCCCGAGGAGATAGAGAAAGGGTTGGTGCAGACCGCCTATGGCACCCCCGTCAACATCAATCCCGCCAATGTGGACGACCGCCTCTTCTGTGAGAACGGCATCGTCTATGGCATGAACGACATGGAGGCTCCCGCCATCTTCTCCTCCGTCGTGGGACCCGCCTTCCGCGACACCACCTACCAATGCTTCATGTATGCCTTGGACAAGAGCGAACTCGTCCTCTCGCTGGCATCCGACAAGTCGCAATTCGTCACCCTCGTGCCATCCAACTACCAGTTCAACCACAACGAGCCGCAGATGCGCCTGAACACAACCACGGCGGGACGTTTCCTCGAGGTGTACAGCGATGTCGATGGCAATTTCGCCAACATGGGTTCCGGGCAGGCGCGCAGCATCGTCAACATGCACACCGCCTCCAACCTCTCCGAACTGCGCACCACCGGTGTGCAGGTGGTGGAGACCAACACCGCCTTCAACTACTGGTATGTGGTGGACGGGCGCATCACCACCAGCGCCTTGTTCAATGAGCAACTCAACCCGTCATACCAAGGAAATCCCTTCGTGGGATTCCACGAGGTGTCCAACAACGGGATGCCATGGAGCAACGGACGAGCCTATGCCTACGACTACGACAAACTCTTCGCCGAGGCATCCGGCGACGGACTGACCCACCGCCTCGCCGTGGGCAACGACCGCAACTACGAATACTACCTCTTCGCACAACTGCTGCAGAAGGCCGGTCTCGTGCAGAACGGAGGCCTCCCCTCCATCACCAGCGACGACACCCGATACATCGTCTTCGTCCCCACCAACGAGGCCATCAAGAACAGCATCGCCAGCATACCGGGATGTGGCTCATTGCAAGTTGCAGACGACTACACTCTCAGCGGAACTCTCTCTACGACCAACAAGACCCTGCTGGCCAACTACCTGCGCAACTATTTCGTTTCCTCCTTGATGAACACCATCACCAGTTATCCCTATCCCGGGTCGGCCTGCAAGGGCACCTTCAACACCATGGGTACGGAGAAGATGGTCATCAGCGAAAGCGCGGGACGCATCTACGCCGCCTTTGGCGACAACCAGCCGGTGGGTGTCACCGAGAAATACCATTGCCTGCCCTTCGCCTTCTCCGACGGGTGCATGCAACTCATCGACGGCATCATCCCATAAACACTGAACGCCATGAAACAGAAAAAGACATACATCATCCTGCTCATGCTGTTGTGCTCCATCGGCATGATGGCGCAAGAGAGAGTGCTCACGGGAAAGGTGACAGAGAAACTCGACAACGGCACACAGGACCCCATCATCGGGGCCAACGTGTTGCTCGTCAACAATCAGAACCGATACATCAAGGGTGCCGTCACCGACATCGACGGCAACTACATGCTCCAAGTGCCGGCCGATGCGAAGAACCTCAAGGTCAGGGTCACCTACATCGGCATGAAGACCGTCACCGTCAACTACAACGGACAGACCGAACTCGATTTCACCATGCAGAGCGAGGCGATGCTCGAGGAGGTCACCGTCACCGGTACGCGAGGCGGTCGCGACGGCATGGGTATCTCCAGGTTGGAACAGACCTCCGCCGTGCAGAGGGTGGACCTCGCCTCCATTGTCGAGACAGCCCCCGTCACCTCCGTGGAGGAAGCCTTGCAGGGACAGATAGCAGGCCTCGACATCAACCTCGGTGGCGACCCGGGAGCAAGGAGCAGCATACGCATCCGCGGAACCAGTTCGCTCAGCGCATCCAACGAACCGCTCATCATCATCGACGGTGTGCCGCAGGACGTGGACATCACCGACGACTTCAACTTCTCCACCGCCAACGAGGAGGACTTCGGAGCACTCCTCAACATCGCTCCCGCCAACATCGAGAGCATCGAGGTGCTCAAGGATGCCTCCGCCACCGCCATCTACGGCACGAAGGGCGCCAACGGCGTGCTCCTCATCAACACCAAGAGAGGCTCCATGGGAAAGACCAAGTTCTCTTTCTCTTCCAAGTTCACCGCGAAGAAGGAGCCTGAGAGCATCCCCCTTCTCAACGGCGCACAGTATGTGTCGCTCATGCAGGACGCCATCTGGAACGCCGCCAATGCCAAGGGCATCAGTAACGCCCGCAACGAGATGGACATGCTCTTCAACAACCCCGAAATCAACTACGACCCCAACTACCGCTACTACGACGAATACAACGTGGACACCGACTGGTTGGAGGCCGTCAAGCAGGATGCCATCATCACCGACAACAACTTCTCCATGACCGGTGGTGGCGAGAAGGCCGTCTATAAACTCAACCTCGGCTACTACGACGAGCAAGGCACCACCAAGGGCACCGGCGTGCAGCGACTCTCCGCCGGCATGAAGATCACCTACAACTTCAGCGACCGGCTCCGCGTGCGCACCGACTTCTCCTTCTCCAACACCAACAAGGACGCCAACGCCCTCTCTTCAGTCAGAAGCATCGCCATGCAGAAGATGCCCAACCTCAGTCCCTACTGGATAGACGATGCCACGAAGAAGCCCACCGATGTCTATTTCTCACGCGACGAGGATTTCCAAGGCTCCTTCACCAGTTCGGGCAGTTCCAGTGTGGGCAGCGCCAACTACAACCCTGTGGCAATGGTCAATGAAGGCTACAACAAAACCACCCAGCGTGATGAGAAGATGACCATCACGCTGCAGTACGACTTCCCCTTCAACCTGCAATACCAGGGGTGGGTGTCGCTCAACATGCGCACCACCAAGAACAAGCAGTTCCTCCCGCAGGAGGCCACCGGCGTGCTCTGGACCAGCAATTTCGCCAACCGGAGCGTGGACGCCTCCACCGACGCCTTCTCCCTCCAGACGGAAAACAAGCTCATCTACAACAATACTTTCGCTGAGAAGCACAAACTCATCGCCACGGCCCTCGTCAAGACCGCCGACAACGAGAGTTTCAGCTACACCAGCGGCACCTACGGCAACGCCTCCGCCAACCTCAGCGACCCCGTCGTGGGCAGCGTGGTGGCATCGTCGGGCTCTGGCAACTCCGAGAGGCGCTCCATCTCCATGATCGGACAGGCCGTCTATTCCTATGACAACCGATACATCATCCGAGGCACCATCAACCATGAGGGCAACTCCACCATGGGCAAGGAGAAGCGATGGGGCACCTTCCCCGCCTTCGGTGCTTCCTGGAACATCGAGCAAGAGCATTTCTGGAGCGACAGTTTCAAGAAATGGTTCAACGAAGGCAAGGTGCGTTTCGGCTACGGATGGTCGGGCACTTCCCCCTCTGGAGCCTCCATCTACCTCGGCGCCTACAAGAGCCTTGGGCAGTACATGGACATGGCCGCCATCACACCCGACCGCATGCAACTCGACAACCTCAAGTGGGAGACCACAAGGGAGATGGACCTCGGCATCGACCTGAGGCTCTTCAACCGTTTCTCCTTCACTTTCGACTACTACGACAAGCAGACCTCCGACATGTTGCTCAAGGACACCAAGTTGCCGGCATCCACAGGTTACAATTCCGTGAAATACATCAACTCCGGCAAGATGAGCAACAAGGGAGTGGAGTTGAGGTTTGAATACCAAGTGCTAAGGAACAAGGTCTGGACCATCTCCGTCAATGCCAATGTCAGCCGCAATATCAACAAGGTGAAGGAGTTGCCCAGCACGTGGGTGATGGACAACTACTCCTTCGGCAACGGCAACTATGCCCTCCGCATCGTGGAGAACGCCCCCGTCGGTTCCTTCTACGGATACCGCTACCTCGGCGTCTATCAGAACACGGCCGAGACCTTCGCCCGTGACGCATCAGGCAACGTGATGTACGACTGGCAGGGCAACATCATCACCATGAAGAACGGGACGGTGCAGACCTACCCAGGAGACGCCAAGTATGAGGACATCAACCACGACGGCGTCATCAATGAGAACGACATCGTCTATCTGGGCAACGCCAATCCCAAGTTCTTCGGCGGTGGCGGCTTCCAGATAAGATGGAAGGACCTCACCCTCACCACCTTCTTCTATGGACGCTACGGACAGAAGGTCATCAACGGCGCCCGCATCTCGCTGGAGAACATGTATGGCAAGAACAACCAAAGCACCGCCGTGCTGCACAGATGGCGCGCCGAAGGTGACCAGACCGACATTCCCCGTGCGCTCTATGGCATGGGCTACAACTACCTTGGCAGCGACCGCTTCGTGGAGAACGCCTCGTTCATCCGACTGAAGACCCTCTCGCTGAGTTACAACTTCCCCAAGAAATGGTTGAAAAATTGGGGAGTGAGCAAACTCAACGTCTTCGCCACCGCCTACGACCTCTTCACATGGACCAAGTACAAGGGGCAGGACCCGGAGGTCTCCATGCCTTCGGCCACCAGCCTCGTCAGAGACAACGCCACCACGCCTGTCTCACGACGTTTCTCCATCGGTGTCAACCTCGACTTTTAATCAGAAAGACAATGAAGAAGAACCTATTATACATGCTGATGTGCGGAGCACTCACGCTCGCCACAGCCACCTCCTGCAACGACTGGCTTGACGTGCTGCCCAACAACGAGCAGGTGACCGACGACTACTGGAAGTCGAAGGAGGATGTCGAGGCGGTCATCGCCTCAGGATACTACTATATGAGACAGTGCGTGCCCACCTTCATCAAATGGGGTGAACTGCGTGGAGGGTCCTTGTACACCACCGCCACCGGCGATGCCAAGTTGCAGGATTTCAACATGACGGCCAACCATTCGCTTTGCGACTGGTCGAATGTCTACAAGGTCATCGGAATGGCCAACTCCGTCATCCTCTACGCACCTGGCGTGAAGGACGATACCTACTATGAGGCCATTCTCAACTCACACCTCTCCGAGGCCTATTTCCAAAGGGCATACTGCTATTTGCTCCTCGCCAAGAACTACAGGGAGGTGCCGCTCGTCATGCAGGCATACGTCAATGACAATGCCAGTTTCGACCTCGCCAAGTCCACCGAGACGCAAATCATCGCCCAGGTCAAGGAGGATGTCAGGACCGCCCTCGCCACCGATGCCGCCAAAGGAACCTTCGAGGAGGACTGGGCCACCAAGGGAAGGGCTACCAAATGGGCGCTCTACGCCCTCATGGCCGACGCCTGCCTCTGGAGCGAGGATTACGACCAGTGCATCGAATACTGCGACAAGGTGCTGAATGCCAAGGACGCCTTCCGTCCCGTCTTCATGACCAACACCAACGACTGGTACACCATGTTCTATCCCGGCAACAGCAACGAGTCGATTTTCGAACTCAACTGGGATTACTCGGAAAACCAAACCAACAATTTCAACTCCTTGTTCACCTTGACGGCATCCTCGCCCTTGAGACCCACCACGAGGGCCACGGAGCGGATGAAGGAGGAGACGCAGGTGCTCAAGGACGAGGGGCTCACCGAGGACGGGCGCATGGGACGCATGCTGATGTCAACTTACGTGCCCGACAACGGACAAGCCATAGGATGGGCCTCCTCCAACCAATATTACATCTGGAAATACTACGGCACCGACGTGCCTGACATCACCGGCGGGGCGCGCGCCCATCAGGATGCAAACTTCATCATCTACCGCGTGGCAGACCTCATGCTGATGAAAGCCCTCGCGCTCACCATGAAAGGACAGGGAGGTTGGGCAGAGGCTGTCAGTCTCGTCAACAAGGTGCGCAACCGTGCCGCTTTGCCCAATTTCAAGGACATCGACACCACGTCGCCTGATGCCGCGGCTCAAATCTCCCAACTCGACGAGATGACGCTCATCGAGGAGATTCTCGACCAGCGCGAGATGGAGTTCATGGCAGAGGCCAAGCGGTGGTATGACCTGCTCTGGCTCGGAAGAGTGGGAGGAGGGAAATACAAGACACAGTTCATCAACAAGGTGGTGGAAGGCAACCAGACCACCAACCAGCAGTGGATACGCTCGGTGCTCCAGGATGAGAACGCCTGGTACATGCCCATCCCGCAAGCCGACATCGAGCACAACAAACTGTTGGAGCAAAATCCATATTATTCATCATCCAAGTAAGGAAAGGAACGAAGCATGGACACAACCAGAAAAATCATACGCAACATCGTCTGTCTCGCAGCAGCGGCTTTTTTCTTCGCCGCCTGCGACAAGGATGTGTTCGACATCAATACCGACCCGTTCAAGAACGAGGTCTACAGCACCACGCTCATGTCGCCCATCTCCTCCTTCCTTGAAGAACAAGAGGGATATGGCGAATATGTGAAGATGCTACGCTACGCCAATATGTTCAACGCGCTTAACCAGTCGTCATCAGGAACCAGTTTCACCGCTTTCGTTCCCAACGACGACGCCATGCGCGAGTTCTACCGCCGCAGGGGGGTGGACAGCCTCGAGCAACTCTCCAAGGAATATGCCAAGGCCTTCGTCCTCTACCACACCGTCAAGGACTCCATCCTTCCCGAATCCTTCGTGCAGAAGAAGTCGGTGCAGAACCTCAGCGGCGATGTCATCAACATCACCATCGACCCGCAGCACGCCGGACAGGCCATCCTCAACAACGAAGGCTGTGTGGTGGAGATGGGACTCAGCGCCTACAACGGCAAGGTGTATGTCCTCTCTTCGGCCATGACACCCCTGGTGGAGACCGTCTACGACAGGGTGGTGCAGGGTGGACGCTCCCGCATCATGGCCGAGGCGTTGCAAGCCACGGGATGGGCAGGCAAACTCAGCATCGTGGTGGATACCACCATCAATGAGGAAAGGCAGAAAGTCATCAACCATTACTATTACACCCTGCTCAACGTCTCCGACGCCACATTCGCCAAGGCAGGCGTCGCTTCGCTCGACCAACTCAGGCAAGTGTTGCGCAGCACCGACAAGGAAGGGTTGGCTGAGGACTCCCTGCTCCGCAAATACGTGGGCTATCACATTCTT
The DNA here is from genome assembly GCA_017619375.1 of Prevotella sp. GTDB lineage: Bacteria > Bacteroidota > Bacteroidia > Bacteroidales > Bacteroidaceae > Prevotella. Next base: position 31,314 of record JAFZSL010000067.1, read on the forward strand.
CAGAACCAATACACCACCGACGAGATGGGAGCCATGGTGGGGTCGGAACCTACCCGCATTTGGAGTTCGTCGGCCAGCAACCAGGTGTTCACCGTCACCTACGACAGCCTCGCCACGAGTGAAGCCGACAAGTTCGTGCTCAACGGCTCCGGCGTGTCAGCCAGGTTCGTCCCGGAGGAGTCGAACGTGTTGTGCAAGAATGGCTACGTGCACGAACTCGATGGTTGGCTGCCCGTATGGGAGCCGGAGCAGGCCACCGTGCTGTGGGACCTGGCCGACTATACCGAAATCAAGAATCTTGTCGATCCCGAGTATTACCAGCCAGCCGAGCCGACGGCCTCCGAGCAGCGCTTCCGTGTGGCCTCCGCCGCCTGTTTCGAATATGAGATGGGCGAGGCTGGCTCGAAGAACCGCAACTACAGCGACATCGACTATGTCACCTGCCGCAGCAATATGAAGGATGCCCACAACTACGACCGCATCGTCTTCAACCTAGGCTACATGGGCAAGGTGAGCATGCGCACCCCCACCATCGTCAGGGGAAAGTACAAGGTGGAACTCACCCTCGTCTTCATGACAGGCAACAACTTCATGCGCCAGCAGACCGACGGTAATGGTGGAATGCTGAAGATGGCCTTTGATGAAAAGGACGAATACACCGTCTTCACCGCACCCTATACGAAGGTCACCAGCGCACTCCCCGGCGTGTATACCAGTACCATCTACGAGGAGATTGAGTTTCCTGAAACCGCCTCTCACGATTTCAGTTTCATCGTACTCGACCCGGCGGCCAGCACCAACAGCAATTTCAGCCTTCAGTTCGACTACATCAAGTTCACACCCATCGAATAACCAAAGACCGACAAGACATGAGGACCATCTATAAAACAACCATTTTCCTGCTCACCCTGTTCGTGGCGGCATCCTGCTCCGAACTGGAAGATGACGACCACTACGGCAACTCTGACACGGTCATCTCCAACAATGAGTTGAAGATTGTCAACACTTCTTCCGAGGAATACATCAAGGACAGGGCCGACCTCTCCAGCATGAGCCAACTGTTTCAGAGTCAGGGCATCTATGAGGAACTGGCCAGGAAGGGCCAACTCAGCACCATGCTCGTGGTGACCAACGACCATTTCAAGGCCCCTGAGGAGAAGACGGAGTTTGTCACCAGGTCGCACGTGAGCGACATCTCCATCTCCCCCGCCAATCTGGAGGACGGCACCCGCCTCATGATGTGGCATGGGAAATATGTCAATGTCGTCATCGACTCCCTCGGACGGCAAGGCAACATCGTCGACCACATCCTCTTCAACAATGGCGCGGTGAAAGAAGTGGTGAAGACCACCACAGGCTACGTCTATGTCATCTCCGACATGATACAGACTCCCACCTCGCTCTATGACTTCATCAACGACCTCGACGACGAATACTCCATCTTCCGCGAGATGGTGCTCGCCTCGGGAGGAAAGGAGTTCGACAGGGCCAACAGCAAGGCCATCGGCATCAACGACCAAGGCAACACCGTCTATGACTCCGTCTTCATCTATCGAAACACGTTCTTCGAGAACGTCAACTTCGATATGAACTCCGAGTCGCTCACCGCCACCATGCTCCTTCCCTCCAACGATGTCATCAATGCCGCTCTCGACGATGCCCACCAGCGACTTGCCGCATGGGAGATGGAGCGGCCCGACAGCCTGATGAAGGACTGGATACTCAAAACGGCCTTCTTTGCCAAGAGATATGCGCCAGAGCAGATGCAGACCACGGAACAGCAAGACCTCAAGAGTATTTTCAGCACACAATGGCGCACCAACGTGCAGCAGGTGGACACCTCCGAACCCATCGAACTCTCCAACGGCATTGTGTACAAGGTAAAGAAGATTCACCTGCCCAACAATCTGTTGATGTATCGCCTGAAGGACTATTTCTATTATTACGAGAACTGTACCGACGAGCAGAAGGCGAATTATTTCAAGGCGGTGAACCTCAATTTCAAGGAGTGCAACACCGAGGTGGCGGCATGGTCGCCGCTCCCTGGCGTATGGCCATTGCACGAGAACCGCATCATCCGCTTTGACAAACCCTCCGACATCGCCGATGCCGACGGGTTCCAACTTGACTTCACGCCCATCAAACTCAATGCCGACGGCACGGTGAAGCCCTACCTCTTCCCGCCGGGTGCCTACCGCTTCGCCATGGGGTCCGTGCAGAACCAGGGCCTTGACATCGTCGTCACCGTCTTCGCCGAAGGACAGGAAATCGCCAAGTCGAGAGCCATCACTTGGGGCACCACCACCGAATTCCACTACGACCGTGGCACCACACTCTCCAACACCCACCCCGAGGGTTATGACGCCACTTATGTGAGAGAGGTGGGAGGCAACAGCAAGGCCGCCAACTACGATACCGACGGAGGACAGATGATGGAGGAACTCGTCATCCCCGACGTCAAGGGCGACGGTTCTCCCGTGAGAATCACCATGCGGCTCACTTGCGGTAGTTGGGAGGGGAAGACCAATGTGAAAATCCACCATTGGTGCCTGCGCCCCACCGCCAACAATTATTAAACCATAGCATCACACCTACGATATGAGCAATAACATGAAGAAACTGATGATATGCCTCGCCATGGCCATGGCATGGGTCTGGGGAGCGCAAGCGCAGACCATCAACGGACATGTGTTCACCTCCACCAGCGAACCAGTGGTGGACGCCATCGTCACCAGTCCAGGATGCACAGCCGCAAGGACGGCGGCCGATGGCGGTTTCACCATTAAAGGGGTGGGGAAGGGCAATCCTCTCACCGTCTGGCACGATGGCTATTACCAGCGAACAGTCTATGTCAACGACCTGCAGGGGGATGACCTGAGCATCTTCCTTGTCGAGGAGGACAAGACCCGTTACAATGAAACCGTCATCACACCGTTCACCGTAAGTGGCGGTTCCGCCGCCACTACAAGCATGGCCAACATCAACCGCAAGGACTTCGCCTTGGGAGCCCTCTCCATCGACAACGCCCTCAAAGGCGAGGTGACGGGCCTGCAGGTGACCAACAAGAGCGGCATGACAGGAGAGGGAGCCTTCCTCCAACTCAGGGGCGTGCGCTCCCTCGTGGCGGAGAACACGCCGCTCATTGTCATCAACGGCGTGCCTTACATGCCCGACGCCAACCTCAGTCAAATCATCGGGGGCTACTCCAGGTCGCTCTTCCAGTCGCTCAACAGCCTTGACATCCGTAACATCACGGTGCTCAAGGGTGCGGAGGCTGCCGCCTATGGCTCTATGGGCTCCAACGGCGTAATCATGATTGAGACCGACCAGGCAAGCAGCACCGATATGAACACGCGCATCTCTTTCTCGGCCATTGCCGGCATGAACTGGAACTCCAAGCGCGTACCCCTGATGAACGCATCTGAGTACAAGAACTACCTCAGCGACATCGGACTGACCTATTATCCCAACATGGAGGCCTTCTTCACCGATTTCAACTTCCTCAGCGACCCCGATGCCAACAAGTCGTACCTCTATCAGTATGACACCGATTGGCAGGACGAAATCTACCGCAACAGCACCACCATGGACTACCTCTTCCGCGTGGAGGGTGGTGACAACATCGCCAAGTACAACATCTCCCTCGGCTATCTGGGAGACCAAGGCACGCTGAAGAACACCAATAGCGACCGCTACAACGCACAAATCAACGCCTCCGTACTCGTCAGCAAGAATTTCGAGATTCGCGCCAACATCAACACCGCCTATCTCAAGGGACAATATCAGGAACAGGGCATGTCCTTGGAGACCAATCCCATGCTCGCCGCCTACCGCCGAGCACCACTGCTCAGCCCCTACAAGAGCGACATGTATGGAAATCTCATCAACACCTACGCCAGTTATTGGTTCGGAGCCATCAACAACGAGGACTTCATCGTCAGCAATCCGCTTTCCCTCGTCAACACCATGACGGGCAAGAACAGGCAGTATGACATGAACCTAAAGATACAATTCATCTACAACCCCGTGAAGAACCTCACCCTCAACGGCATCGTGGGGATGTACTACAACTACAACCAGGAGGAAGCCTTCATCCCCGGCATCAACAACGAGGACGTCGTGCCACTCTTTGACCAATATGGACAGGCCGACAACACCATCAGGGTGGGTACCAACCATACGTTCAACATGTACTACAACGTCAATGCCGCCTACCGGCTGAACATCGGCGAGCAGCATAAGTTCAACCTCAACGCCGGATGGCAGGCCGTCACCACCTCCTATGAGTACGACGCCGGATTCGGACGCAACTCCAACAACGACTTCTACCAGACCTTGGGCGATGCTCAGTCTTTAGGACGCTATTTCTCCGGCTACAACAACAAGTGGAACTGGATGAATGTCTACGCCCATGCTGACTGGACCTTCAACAACCTGGTGAAGGTGGGCGTGACCGGTGCATTCGACGGCGCATCGTCCATCGGAAAGGATGCCACGAGGATGACCTTCTATCCCGCCGCCGACGTGGTGTTCATGGCCAAGAACCTGCCTGCCCTCAGCACCAAGGACTGGGTGGACAAACTCAACCTCTATGCCAACTACACCATCACCGGCAACAGCAGGTTCTCCTCCAAATACGGAAAATACTACTACACCTCCAACCCCTACCAGACCATCTCGGGCATCGTCAGGGCCAACGTCCCCAACACCGCCATCAAGGCTGAGAAGGACCAGACCATGAACGTCGGCCTCGAGGCTGCGTTATGGCACAACAGGGTGCAACTCGGCATCGGCTACTACAACACCAAGGCCACCGACGTGCTCATCTCCGGCGACCGTTCGCCCATCCTCGGTTCCAGCCTCTATTACAACAACGAGGCCGAACTGTCGTCAAAGGGTTTGGAACTCTCCCTCGCTATCTCGCCCATCTACACCAAGGACTTCAGATGGACCATCGGCGGGACGATGACCACCCTTGACAACGAGGTCAACTCTTTGGGTACGCTCAACGAGATGGTCACCACGCTCAGCGACGGCGCACAGGTCATCACAAGGGTGGGGGAGAACCCCTACGCCTTCTACGGACTCAAGTCGCTCGGTGTCTTCAAGACCACCGCAGAGGCAGAGGCTGCCAACCTCACCGCCAATGGAATGCCGTTCCAGGCAGGAGACGTCCACTACTACGATGCCAACCACGACGGCATCATCGACAGCGACGACAGGGTGGTCATCGGCTCTGCTACTCCCGACCTCTTCGGCTCGCTCTTCACACGTTTCGAATACAAGAGTTTCGCACTCGACCTCACCTTCACCTATTCCTTCGGCAATGATGCATACAATGCCGTCAGGCGCGTCACAGAGTCGGAGAGCGACTTCTCCAACCAGGCCAAGTCGGTCAACCGCAGATGGCTCATGGAGGGTCAGGACACCGACATGCCAAGGGTGAGATACAATGACCGTGTGGGCAACAACGCCTTCAGCGACAGGTGGATAGAGGATGCCGGATATGTCAAGTTGCGCGATGTCACCTTCAGTTACACTTGGAACAAACCCCTTTGGAACTTCATCCAAGGCGGAACGGCCTTCGTCACGGGGCAGAACCTGCTCTGCTTCACCGATTACCTCGGTCTCGACCCGGAGTTTTCCTACTCCTACAGTTCGCTCATGCAGGGCACGGACTATGCCAAGGCCACCGCGCCCAGGGCGATAAAGTTTGGTGTCAATCTCAGATTCTAAGCATAATATTCTTAGAATTTTTAGATCTTTCGAAAAATCTTCAATTACCACAAGAATATGAAAAAAATGAAACAATTCATAGGCTTCGTCTTCATCCTTGGAGGACTCGCCACGCTCACCGCTTGCTCTGACTTCTGGGACCCGGAGACAGAGGATGAGTTCAACGGGGAGGATGGCTTCACCAGTAACACCGAGATGTACACCGGTTTCCTGGGCATCATGACCAAGATGCAGGCCATCGGCGACAAGGAAATCCTGCTCACAGAGACACGAGGCGAACTCATCGAGCCTACCGATGACTCGAGCAACGAACTCATCGCCCTCAATAATTACGAGCCTAACCTCCAGAACAATGCCTATGCCAATCCGCAGGGGTACTACGAGGTCATCATCGCCTGCAACGACTACCTTTCCAACATGAGGGACTACAGGAAGAGGCCCAATGTGAACGAGGAGGCATGGGAGGCTCTCGTGGCTTCCGCCCTCCGCGTGAAGGTGTGGACTTACAAGACGCTGGCTGAAATCTACGGCAAGGCGGTGTGGTTTGACGACCCCATCACCGAGGTGACCGAAATCAAGGAAGGCGACCGCTTCCATCTCCTCACACTCGAACCCTTGGTGGACAAATGCCTTGCGGTGATGGACCAGGGTTTCGAGGGCGTGGACTCTCAAAAAGACATCGACTGGTATGAATGGCTCGACCCCACCCACAGCGTCAGCCTTTCCAGCAGCCAGTATCGCAAGTGGAACTATATGACGCCGCCTTACGCCGGACTCTATGCCGAACTCTGCCTGTGGAAGGGTGCCTTGCAAGATGCTGCCAACCAGGATGCCACCGCCGCTTACAAGAAGGCCGCCGACATCCTGCTCGCTGCTCTCGGAACACAAATCAACGTCACTTCCGACCCCGGTTCCAATGTCTATTGGCTTCCTTCCGGCGCCACCCCTGGACATTACTCGCCCATTTGGAACAACAGTCAGCCTTATCCCTACGAGGCGGTGGCTGCCATCATCTACGACTATTCCAACAACCAGACCAACACCTTGCTCCAGCATTTCTCCAACGAGTATCCCAACAAATACCTGTTGAGACCGTCGGAAAATGGAAAGGCGAGGTTCACCGACACGACATTCAACCCTGGAGCCACCACCTCCGACACCCGCTACAAATGTATGTTTGGCAACTCCTCCGGCCAGGACTATATCGCCAAGTACAGGCCCGTGGGTAGTACGGCTCGTGTCAATGCATACCAGGACGACTGCCACATCTACATCTACCGCGCCACGCAATATCACATGATGCTTTGCGAGGCACTCAACCACCTCAAGCGCTTCATCGCACTGAACGCCGTTTTCAATTCGGGTGTGAAGGCTGGCGATGCAGACAACTGCTTCCATACCGGCATGGCGGAATGGGAGGGGTTCGCCAGTACCATAGACCCCACCAAGTGTGACTGGACGGGCACCGCCAACTGGGGAACCCGCAAATATCCGTCGCTCGGCATCAGGGGGTGCTTCACCGGACTCGTGCCGCGCACTATCAAGGACAACACACACGAACTCGGTGAGGTGGGCACATTCAAGTTCAACGACCTCCAACTCCTCGACGAGGCCATGCTGGAGTTCGCCGCCGAGGGCAAGGTGTATCCCATGATGAACCGCATGGCGGTGAGATACAATGATGCCTCCATCGTGGCCGACAGGGTGTGTGGGAAATACCAGAACCCATCGCTGGCTGCCACCGTCAGGTCCAGGATCATGGAAGGAGCCTACTGGGTGCCTTTCGATTTGCAATTCAAGTAAGGGGGGAGGGTAGGTGGTCCCAGGTAGTCCTCGGTAATCCTAAAAAGACCTATATCCACCTAAAACCTCCTAAAACCACCTATCTTATCTTATGATTATTCATCAACCTTTAATATTTTGATTATGAGAAAAATTTTTACGCTAACCTTGCTGCTTGCGCTTGGCTTGAGTGCAAGCGCACAAGAGACTTACAGGAAGTCATGGGATTTCACCAAATGGAGTTCCAGAACTGTAGAGAACCTGAAAGCCGAGTCGGCCAAGGGTCCATCCACGGGTGCCTGGTCTGATGTGGAGAAGAAAGATGCCACAGAACCCACCGCAGCCTCCAAGGACAACTGCTTCTGGGAGGTGACCCACCAGGGAACGGCCGAGGGTGCCACCCTCCAGGCCAATGGCGAGCCGATCGCTGAGTTGGAAGGACTCCTCTACACCAACACCACCGACCGTTCGTTGGCCATCGCCGTGAACTACCCCGGCCCCGACCCCTCCAGCAGTTTCGGCCCCTATGCAGGAGCCTCCTACCTCTGGTTGGGCGGTTCTAAGAAGAACTACTTCGTCATCCCCCACGTGGCTCCCGGAACCATCATCAAGATGGGTGTGGAGTCGCACAAGGTGACCGATGCCCGTGGTGTGAACCTCTATCTCGGTTTCGGCACTTCCGGCACACAGTTGAAGGACCCGGAGGGCAACAGCGTTGCTGCACCAGTAGCCTATACCGACCAGGAATGGATGGTGCCCACCGATGCTCCCGACACGCCCAATGACGATGGCACCTACAACATCCAGATCTATAACACCAATGGCTGCCACATCTATTACATCACCGTGGGCGATGGTGACGAACCGCCTGTGACCAATGCGAAGAAGATAGGCTACCTTTCTGCCAATCTGCATCACAGCGACGCGGCAGACTATGCATTTGCGTTCATCAGCGGCGACAGCCGTTTCGACGTCACTGAAATCGATGTGACCGTTACACAGCCCACCATGGCAGAGTTGCAGGAATACGACGCCATCGTCATTAGTCCCACCATCGGGGCCGACAACCCCTACTTGCCCGTCATCAAGCAGGCCATCGCCTTTGTGCCCATGCTCAACCTCAATCCCAACATCTATGAGGCATTGGGTTATGGCAAGGCAGTGAAGACCGACGCCACCATGCTCACCGTCACCGATGCCAACAATGCGACGTTTGAGAACTTCGACGTGGCGGCAGGCATCGAATACCTCACCTCCGGCGGCATCACCGGTGTGGAACTGGGCGACTATTTCGCCAATGACGCCATCCTCGCCAAGGCCGGCGACGTGGTGGCCATGCACATGCACAACAAGACGCGCAACGCCTACATGCTCCTCCCAATGCCTCTCGACGACATGCCGCTGATGGCTGAGGACGCACTTGTCAACCTGCCCTCGCAGGCGCTCGCCGTGGTGGCTGACACCAAGAACACCGTGATTGCCGTGAGCAAGCCCAACATCCAGCAGAAGTATGAGGACGGACAGACCGTGGTCTCCATCACCGCCGCCAACTCCACTGCCATCTACTACACCACCGATGGTACCGAGCCCACCACTGCCAGCACACGTTATGTCGAACCGTTCGCTGTCACGCAGGCGTGCACCGTCAAGGCCTTCGGCGTGGGCGACGGATACCTTGATAGCGAGGTGGCCGAGGCTGCCGTAACTATCATGGCCAAGGCTGCTGCTCCTGCCATCGCCGTGGCACGCGAGGCAGGCAAGTCCTCTGTCTCCTTCACCTGCCCCACAGAGGGTGCAACTGTTTACTATAGTTTCCGCAACACCACCACGGTCACCGAGGCCAAGGCTTATGATGAGCCTGTGGAAATCACCGAACCCACCACCATCTATGCCTTCGCCGCCAGCGACAACTTCCTCACCTCCGAGGTGACGAGCCAGTTCGTGGGAGTCGATGGTGTCGATGCCTCCACCATCCGCTGGGATGTGCTGGCTCACTTCGACGCCAACGCCGACGACTGGAAGGGCAAAGGCCAGCAGACCAACGAGGCTGGTGAGATCATCAACGCCAACTACCTCTTCACATGGGGAAAGAACGCGGGTGAATACTATGACTATGAGTCCATCAAGGAGGTCGTGACCGGTTCCGAGGGACAGGACTCCATCATCTACAACCCACGTCAGCCAGAGACCCTCGTGGGTGGCGACTGGGTGGCCAAGTCCATCGGCCAGGTGATGGTATGGGAGAGTCTCAACCTGGGTTACAACATCGGTGACACCTCCATGCGCAATCCCGACGCCGTGGAGGACATGGTGGGTGTGAACGACGAGCAGGGCATCACAGTCAATGCCATGACCTTCGGCAAGCAGCCGAGCGACGGTCCGTTCAACGCCAGCCTGGAGACCGTCTCGAAGCAGCAGGCGCCGTTTGATGTCATCGTCTATGCCGGCAACGGCAACGAGGGACAGATTCCCACGATGCAGATCGAGGTGTCCGCCGACGGCGAGACATGGACGAAGTTGGGCGACATCAACTACTCCCTCATCAAGCGCAACTGGAAGCGCACGAAGGTGAGTTACGAGGGCACCGATGAAGTGTATGTCCGCGTGCTCCACACCGCCGCGAAGTCAAGCGGCCAGATTTACGACATCTACGTGATGAACAACGGCGAGAAGTCGAGCCAGTACTCCGAGGCCGCCCTCGACGGTATCGAGACCCTCCTCCCCGCCGGCGACATCGTCCGCACCGAGATCTACACGCTCAACGGCGCACGTGTCACCACGATGGTCAAGGGTGTGAACATCATCCGTCGCACCTACGCCAACGGCGTGGTGAAGACCCACAAGGTTATTGTCAGATAAGGCTTTTGCATATATCACTATCAAAAAATCCTCCCCAGAGCGGGGAGGATTTTTTGATGATACTCCGACCTCTCCGATCATTCCGATTCCTACATCCCCTCCGATTTCTTGAAAAGACTTGCAACTTTTCTCTTTTTTTTTCATTTTGTCGATTTATTTTGTATCTTTGTCCTGTCAAACAGACAACCATTCATCTGATGAGTTTAAAAAATCTTTATTTCACCCTGCTTGCCACCTTCATGGTGGCAAGTGCCATGGCGCTCCAAATGTGTTTACCTGAAAAAAATCGCTATCCCGAGGTGTCCTATCCCACTCCCAACATCGAGCCCGACACGCGCAATGAGGTGCTTGGCGTCGTGCTGCATCACACGGCGGAGCCTACGGCGGAACGCTCATTGGAAATACTATCCTCACCAAAGCGCAAGGCGAGTACGCACGTGGTCATTGATTATGATGGCACACGCTACGTGATGGCCCCGCCCGACTCCGTGACATGGCACGCAGGAAAGTCAGTCCTCAACGGCAGGGAGGCTTGCAACTTCTTCACCGTAGGCATCGAGTTCCAAGGCAACACCGTGGAACGGCCGCTCACCAGCGACCAAGTGGACAGCGCCATCGAGTACCTCAAGCCCATCATCAAGAAATACGGCATTCCCTTGGAAAACATCGTCACCCATGAGATGGTGCGCAAGGCATACAAACGTCTGCACCCGGATGAGAGAGTTTACGACAAGTGTGACATCACGCCTGCAGAGTACCAACGCTTCATGGATGCGCTGCGAGAAGCGCTTTGATATGGCCTGCAGGACCATCCTCTCACTCACTCACCCCCCAAAGAAACATTTATCAACCCTCAAACATACAAAACTATGAAAAAAATCTTATCAGTACTGGCAATCGTTGCCGTGGCGTTGTGGACCATGACTGCCTGCAAGTCCACGCCAAAAACCGAGACCAAAGGTGAAGAGAACAGTTTCAAAATCAAGCGAGGCACCAACCTGAGCCATTGGCTCTCGCAGTCGAAAGAGAGAGGTGAGGAGCGGCGCCAGCACATCCAGGAGGATGACTTCCAGAGGCTGGAAGAACTGGGCTTCGATTTCGTGCGCATTCCCATCGACGAGGAGCAGTTCTGGGACGAGGAAGGCAACAAACTTCCCGAGGCATGGGACTTGTTGGACATGGCCCTCCACTTCTGTGGAAAGTATCATCTTCGCGCCATTGTGGACCTTCACATCATCCGTTCGCATTATTTCAACGCTGTCAACGAGGGTGGCAAGGATGCCAACACCCTTTTCACCTCCGAGGAGGCACAGCAGCAACTCATCGACATGTGGTATCAGTTGTCGGACGTGCTGAAACCCTTCAGCACCGACTCCGTGGCTTATGAGTTCATGAACGAGCCGGTGGCCGACGACCATGAGCAGTGGAACCAATTGGTGGCCAAGGTGCACAAGGCACTGCGCGAGCGCGAACCCCAGCGCACCCTCGTCATCGGTTCCAACATGTGGCAGAGCTACGGGACGATAAAATACCTGAAAGTGCCCGAGGGAGACAAGAACATCATCCTTTCCTTCCACTACTACAACCCCATGATCCTTACTCACTACGGAGCATGGTGGACACCGTTGGGCAAGTACAAGGGCAAGGTCAACTATCCTGGCATCCTCGTGTCGAAGGAAGACTTTGAGGCTGCTCCCGACTCGATAAAGAAAGATTTGGAACCCTTCACCACTCAGGAGTGGAACATCGACCAGATCCGCGAAGACTTCAAGGATGCCATCGCGGCGGCGAAGAAATACGACTTGCAACTCTTCTGTGGCGAATGGGGTGTCTATGAGCCGGTGGACAGGGAGTTGGCCTACAAGTGGTACAAGGACATGCTCAGCGTCTTTGATGAGTTCGACATCGCTTGGACCACATGGTGCTACGACGCCGACTTCGGCTTCTGGGATCAGAAAAAGAACGATTATAAGGACAAGCCGCTTGTCGACATCCTCATGTCGGGAAAGAAATTGGAAAAATAACCAAAATTCCGAAACACCGATTTCTCTGAATCCAGATTATTCCTGATATTCCGACCATTCCGGTTACTCCGAAAACCATCCCCTGCAAATGCTGTTTGCAGGGGATGGTTGCCTATGGGCCATATTGCATCTCGGGCGAGAGGGGATAAGAGAAAAGAAAGTTTTTTTTGTAGATTGATGAAAAAGGATTATCTTTGCTATCGGTATTGAATGCATTAGGCATGGGCACATGCCTCAACTTGGGGAAAGCATGACGCACACCTGTGCAATCAACCGTAAACCAAGCTGCTGAAAGGCATTAAGCGAGAAAGAAAAATGAAACGACTCCTCATTCTGGCGTTGCTCTTAGGACTCATGCTGCCGGCCATGAGCCAGGAGGAAACTCCCCGAAAGAAAGTGGCAGTGGTGCTCAGCGGCGGAGGAGCCAAGGGTGTGGCCCATATCGGCGTGCTGAAAGTGCTGGAGAAGGCCGGCGTCCCCATTGACATCATCACCGGCACCAGCATGGGAAGCATCATAGGTGGCTTGTATGCCTGCGGCAATGATGCCGCGCGCCTCGACTCCATCGTGCGGTCGCAGGACTGGTCGTTAGTGCTGTCCGACAAGGATGACTTGAGATATCAAAGCCTGAAAGAGCGTGAGCACCACAACACCTATGCCATCACCACCAGTTTGAGGTTGAAAAAGAGGAGAAACCGCATTGGTGGAGGTTTCATCATCGGCAAGAACGTCGGCAGGCTCTTGCGCACCTTCACCTATCCTTACAATGACTCCATCGATTTCAACACACTGCCCATCCCGTTCGCCTGTGTCGCGACAGATATCGTGGACAATAGCGAACAAGTCTTCCACAGCGGCGTACTCAGTGAAGCAATGAGGGCCAGCATGTCGATTCCTGGTGCCTTCTCGCCGGTGAGGAAAGGCGGGCGGGTGCTTGTGGATGGTGGCTTGCGCAACAATTATCCTGCAGACATCGCCAAGGAGATGGGCGCCGATTACATCATTGGCGTGTCGGTGGCCAGCAAGTTGAGGGGGCCTGAAAAGTTGAACTCCACTACAGACATTCTTATGCAGGTCGTTGATTTCAATACCAAGAACAAGTTAGATGAAAACATGGCCATCACCGACATCCCTATCATTGTGGATACGGAAGGTTACAGCACGGCCTCCTTCTCCTCCTCGGCCATTGATACGCTGATTCAACGTGGCGAGGATGCCGCCATGGAACATTGGGATGAGATTGTCGCCCTCAAGGAGAAACTCTTTCCGATGCATGCGCAAGCCAAGCCAAGTCGCCAGGAGACGCTTGTCCCTTTGTCTGACAATCCCTCTTGCAGGATAGGCCAAATAGAATTCGAGAACATGACCCCTGGCGACGTATTGTTCATCACGAGGAAATTCAGGTTGAAGGAGGCTGATAGCATCGACACCTATCGTGCCAATCTCATCACGACATCCATCCGGTTGGACTTGTTTTACGAAAGTGCTGATTTCCACATCGAACCCAATGCCATTGACATGCCCGACGGCACCAAGGCGGCGAGGGTCGTTTTTATTGCTGGTGAGAAGAAACCCAACAAGATGAGCGTGGGCATCAGGTTCGACAACGAGGAGATGATAGCGGTTCAGACCAACGTCGCCTTCCCTTTGCGGAAACGGCTACCCATGCAACTCGACCTCACCGTTCGCATGGGGAAGCGCATCTTGGCGGAAGCCGACTGGGAACTTCATCCCACCAATTTTCTCCACCCCACGGTCACCTTGACTTTCCGCCGCAATGACATCAATCTCTACGAGTATGGCGTCAGGAGTTACAATGTCACTTATAACCGCCTGACCGCCGCGGCTGCACCCCTGACATTCAATGTCCGCAATTTTCACATCAGCATGGGAGCCGCCGTCGACTATTACTACAACTACAACCTGCTGCTCGACCAAGTGGTGGAACACCAGATGCATTTTCCCGACCATGAGCATTTCATCAGTTATTTCGGCAAGGTGGATTACAATAGCGAGAACGATTGGTATTTCCCCACGCAGGGGAGCAAGTTCAATGCCCGTTATGGCTATTACACCGACAATTTCGTCAAATTGAACGGCGACATCGGCTTGCACGAAGTGAGTGCGATGTGGCGCACCAACTTTCCCATCGGCAGGCATCTTGCCATCCAGCCCATGTTCTATGGACGGCTCCTCCATTGTAAGGACACGCCTGTCATCCTTTGTAACGTCATGGGTGGGGAATGGTTTGGGCATTACTTCGAACAGCAGATGCCCTTTGCCGGTGTGGGACATGCCGAACTCCAATGGGACAAGTTCGTCGCTGCGCAGATGCAGGCGCAATATTCCCTGACGACGAACAACTTCCTAAAGTTCAGGTTGGCCATAGCCAAGGATGGCGATGAATACGGCAAGGTCATGAAAGGTGAAACGATGCTTGGCGCTTCGATGAGTTATTATTACAATTCACCCTCAGGACCGATCGGCCTCTCTCTGGGATATAGCAACGTCTCCGAGAAACTACTTTTCTTTTTCAATCTCGGCTATGTGTTTTGAGACAGTCATGTCTCCGATTCCTCCGACCACTCCGTTTCTCACGAATCCTCCGATTTTCATAAAAATCTTCCATTTTCTTGCGAGAGCGAAAGCAAATGTGTATCTTTGCCTTTGCTTTGTGCTTCAAAAGCCAGGGCTTCACCCAATCTTCTGACTATGAAACTGAAATTCACCATCAATTATGTCACGACGTGGGGACAAGGGTTGTATGTGTCAATCACCTTCAACAGCGAGGGAGGAAGGCCGAAGCACCACTTGATGCCCATGGTCACCGAGGACGGCGAGACCTGGACCTTGGAGACCGCCGCCGTGGAGTCGCGCCAGCGTCCCGTCACCTCCATCTGTTACCATTACCAGGTGATGGACGGCGATGGCCGTCTCCTGCGCCGAGAATGGGACAAGGTGCCGCGTCTTTATGCCTTCGACAGCACTCGCGATTATGTCTTCCCCGACCAGTGGCGTGACACGCCGTTGCAGGCACATCTCTATACCGAGGCCTTCCATGTGGCGTCGGGCCATGCCCGCCATCAGCCTTTGGAGGTGTTCCGCCTTCCTCTCTTCCGTCGCACCGTGGTGTTCCGCGTGTCCGCCCCGCAGTTGCGCTCTGGCGAGTCGGTGGGCATCTGTGGCAGCCATCCCGCCATGGGCAGTTGGAGCCCCTCCCGCTTCCTTCGCATGAACCCCGTGGGCGATGGCGACTGGATGCTTTCAGTCAATATCGAGGGAATGCCGCTGCCGTTGGAATACAAATACGTGGTGGTGGATGACAAGACCAACCACCTCACCATGTGGGAAGAGGGAGACAACCGTTCCACCAACGATACGGAGATGCGCGATGGTGAGGTCCTCGTCCTTTACGGTGACGCCTTGCGTGTGCGCGAGGACGAATGGAAGGCTGCCGGCGTCGCCGTCCCTGTCTTCTCCCTGCGCTCCGAACGTTCCTGCGGCGTGGGCGATTTCGGCGACCTCCCGGCACTTGTCGACTGGGCTGCCGCCGCTGGCCTCAAGATGGTGCAACTGCTCCCCGTGTCCGACACCACCACCATGCACTCCTGGACCGACTCCCATCCATATAATGTCATCTCCGCCTATGCGCTACACCCCCATTACCTCGCTCTCGACCTGTTGGATGTCGTGGCGTCACCTGGGGAAGCCGGGAAGAATCCCCTCCCTGCAGTATGCATCGATGAGGAGCGCATCAAGGCTTTCCATCGGCAGCGGCGTGAACTCAACGCCCTCGACCACAGCGACTACATGGCGGTGGACAGGGTGAAGAGCGCCTATGTCGATGAGATTTTCGCCCAGGTGGGACTCGACACGCTCCGTAGCGATGAGTTTGCCGCCTTTGTCGCCACCAACGAACATTGGCTCTTGCCCTACTGCGCCTTCTGCATCCTCCGTGACATGCACCACACCGCACGGACTTCCGACTGGGGGGAATATGCTGATTATGACGAGGGACGTGTCAGGGCTTTCCTTGACCAGCACGCTGCCGAACGCGACAAGATAGCCTTCGTGCAATACCATCTTCACAGGCAGTTGAAGTCCGCTGCCGATTACGCCCAGAAGAAGGGGGTGGCCCTCATGGGCGACCTACCCATTGGCATCTATCGAGACAGTGTGGAGACCTGGCAGCACCCCGACTTCTTCCACCTCGACGCCCAGGTGGGTACGCCTCCCGACCAAGAGTCCTTCACCGGCCAGAACTGGGGGTTCCCGCCCTACCGCTGGACCGATGAGGAGGGGCATCACCACACGTCGGCATCCGATGGCATCTTCGGATGGTTCCGCCAGCGTTTCCAACATCTCGCACAGTATTTCGATGCCATACGCATCGACCACGCCGTGGGCTATTTCCGCATTTGGGAAATCCCCGATCACGCCGTGCTCGCCACCATGGGGCATTTCGCCCCGGCGCTGCCTCTCAGCGAGGAGGAAATCACACGCTACGGCCTTCCCTTCCGCCGCGAACTTTACACACGACCCTTCGTCAACGACCGCATCCTCGACCGCATCTTCGGCATCCATGCCACATACGTCAGGGAGCATTTCCTCGTCAAGCAACACTACGGACTCTACGCCCTGCGCGAGGAGTATGACACACAGGTGAAGGTGCGCGACCATTTCGGAGCGCTCAGTGACGAGAACAGCCTGTGGATACGCGATGGGCTGTACCGCCTCATCGCCAACGTACTGTTCATGGAGGATCGGCACATGGCGGGGATGTACCATCCGCGGTTCATGGTGTACAACGAACCTGTCTACGACACGCTCGGGGCGGAGGAGAAGGATGCTTTCATGCGCCTTTACAACAACTACTACTATGAACGACACAACGACTTCTGGGCCTACGGCGCCGGACGCAAGTTGGGCGGCATCCTCGCCGACACCCGCATGCTCGTCTGCGCCGAGGACCTCGGCTTGCTCCCCGCCTGTGTGAGCGAGGTCTTCGATAGGCTACGCATCCTCACCACGGAAATACAGACCCTGCCCAAGCAGCCCGGGATGGAGTTCGCCCACCTGGAGGCCAACCCCTACCGCAGCCTTTGCACCCTCTCCACCCACGACATGGCACCTTTGCGCCTCTGGTGGGAGGAGAACATCGGGCGCACCCAGCGCTATTACGCCACCATGCTCCAGCGGCAAGGCAGGGCGCCACAGCAACTGCCGGCGCACATCGCCGAACAAATCATCGCTCGCCATATGTTCTCGCCATCCATGCTCTGCATCATCGCTATCCAGGACTGGTTGGCCATGGACAACGACCTGAGGGAGCAGCATGCCTTCCACGAGCGCATCAACTCGCCATACGATGTCTACAACCAATGGAAATACCGCATGCCTGTCACGTTGGAACAACTGTCCAAGGCTGGCAAGTATAACAACAAGTTGCGAACGATGGCCACCCATAGCAAGAGAAACTGAAATGCACCACGACTCATCTGGCATGGAATACCAAGCCTACATCTTCGACCTCGACGGCACGTTGCTCGACACATTGGGCGACCTCGCCGCCAGTACCAATCACGCTCTCCGTGTACACCATATGCCGGAGCACACCATCGACGACGTGCGCCGCTTTGTGGGCAACGGGGTGAGGAAACTGATGGAAAGGGCGGTGCCGGGAGGTGTGGCCAACCCGCTTTTCGAACAGGCGCTGGCTACCTTCCGGGAGCATTACACGCAACACAGTCTCGACACCACACAACCCTATCCTGGCATCATCGACCTGCTGCAGCGGCTGAAGGCTTCAAGCAAGATGGTGGCCGTGGTGAGCAACAAGTTTGATGCCGCCACCAAGAGCCTCTGCCAGCATTTTTTCGGCTCGTTGGTCGATGTGGCGATAGGGGAGAGCGAGAGTGTGAGGAAAAAGCCCGCACCCGACACTGTGATGGAGGCCTTGCGGCTGTTGGAAATAGAGAAAGAACAGGCTGTCTATATTGGAGACAGCGATGTGGACATCGACACCGCACGCAACAGCGGCATACCATGCATCAGTGTCACCTGGGGATTCCGCGACCGCAACTTCCTCCTCGATCACGGCGCCACCATCTTGGTGGAAAACCCGGAAGAAATAAGTTGATGTGTGTGCAATGTCTTCAAGCCGCATTAAAAAGGATTGGTGTTGACGGCCTTGAGCAGTTTCTTCGGGAGCGCATGACGGTTGAGGAACAGGTAGGTGGTGTTCAGTGCCATGTAGTCGCGTGACATATACCAGATGCCTTTGTATTGCCCACTATTGCCCCATGAGTTCTTCACCAGATAGAACGGTTTTCCTTGTTCGTCGACGGCCTTGCCGAAGATGACCATCACATGGTCATAGGTGAACCGCCAGTCGTTCCACTGCTCCTGCCGCAACTGTTGAGTAGGCTTGACGCCATCCGGCAGCATCGCCAGTCCCGTGTAGGTGAAGTCACCTGTCGCGTCGCCGCCCCAAGCCACCGTGTAGCCTGCGTCCAACGCTTTGTCGAGCACATCCATCAACTGTTCGATGGGTATGTTGTAACTGGGTTTGAGCCGCCATTTGTAGGGAGCCTCGATGATGAACCACTTGTTGAACGGATGATGCGTGTAACTTGTTAGGCTCACGTAATCGTCGAGGTTGAGACCCAAGGTTTCCAAAAAGGATTTCGGCGTGTAGGTCTTCCCTTGGTATGTGAATGATTCCGGACAGCGGCCTATGTATTTTTCTATCACAGCCTGTACGCTGTCCTGCCAGTGGGGCAGGGGGGCTTCGGCATCTTTGACAACGATGCTGCTCACCTTGCGCTCCAGTTCGGGGAAGAACACCTTGAAGTTGGCCAACGAGTCACCCGTCAGAGAGCCGGGAGCCGGCATCGCGTTTTCCGGGCAGATGCCATGTGTGCGCATCACCTCCAGGACATCATCGCACGAGCCGCCTTCTGAAATCTGGCTATAGCCATGCATCCGGACATGATGTGTGGCGCAGTCCATGTAGTCCTTGTTGACCACGAACATCTCGCATAGGTCGTAAGTCTTCCCCGTAAGGCGCAGGATTTCGCTCTCGAAGTACCCTAATGTGGCATAGGCCCAGCAGGTGCCGCTGCGATGTTGGTTTTTTATGCTTGTTATAGGGTTCTCCTTCACTATCTGGAAAGTCTTTTTTGCATTCGAGGCAACCGCTTTCCGCTGCAGATTCTCCTGTGCCGATGCTGTCGAAACCGTCAGTATCGCAATAATGGCAATTACTTTGTTCAGTATCATTCTTTTCATTTGGATGTCTCCTTTCTTAAACATTTTTCATTTCCCCAAGGGATTCAGATATTGTATTGTACCCCTTATGCACAATGACGGGTAGCAGGAATATAAAAATCCTTTTTCCCGGGAATCTGCTACCGTTTCACCTGCTCAACCTCATACCCGGAGGCGCAGAGCATCTGAATGATGCCATGCTCCCCTATCAGATGGCCTGATCCAAATACAAACATCGTTGGCTTTTCACGCATGGCAGCAATCATTCTCGGAAGCCATTTCTCGTTGCGGTCTCTATACACTCCAGGGTATGGGGTCACTTTTTGAATATTATGACTGACAAAGCCTTCGTAATCACCTGTTCTCCAATAGTTGTATGTTGTCTCAAAGTCCTTAACCATCTGTTGTTTGCGTCCCTCATAGTCTTTCAGAAAGGTCATCAAGGAGTCTGCCTGTTCCTCTATGGTCTGTGGCAGTTTTTCCTGAGAATCCGCAAGGTCATTCAACTTCATCCTCTCATCGTCAAGTTGGCCCACGTTCCATCCACGTTCCTGAACTCTTTTCATTAGGTACATGTCCATAACCCCATTATTTCTATACTGGGTCAAAAAACGGGAAGTAAGAAGGTGCTGGAATGCGGCTGGAGTAATTTTCCACAAACTTTTCCATGTAGTGTCAGAAAGATTGACGTTCAAATACTCTTTGTATTTCTCTACTAGGATTGCAGCACTCTCTTCATCTATGACATCAAAGATGTTCTTGCCATCAGGATAATCCACCTCCTGTTGTACTTGTTTTCCATTCGGTTCACCTAAACTGATAACCATGGTGGTAGCAGAGGGCTTCTGTTCCACATACATTTGTTGACATTGCGACTCCGCCTTCAGATATTCCGGAATGCTGTCGAGCAACGAACCAGAAAGATTGTGTATCGAGCCAAGTATGTAAGACGGCTCTTTCAGTCCATTACCGCTGATGCGGAACAAGAGTTGTGCATTGGATGTGATGACTGCAAAAAAGGAAATAACACAAATGATGATTTTCTTGTTCATGTTGTTCTATTTCAGTTATTCTGCAAAAGAATCAAAAACTCCGTCTCGGTGATTCATGCAAAAATAAATAAAAAGGTCAATTTGATGCAAAAATACATAATAGAATTGAGAAACACAAATATCAACAGTTTAAGTTTTATGCAAATATATACATTATCCGTTAAAACAAAGAAAGAATGACTGTTTTTCTTGATTCTATAAAATCCAAAAAGCTCCGAAGGATTTGAAAGCAAGCTTTCATCCTTCAGGACTTTTGGTCTTTTGTGATCCCGTTGGATTGATTTCATCTATCCCTGTAGGCTGGCGCCAGCCATCCTACAAAATCCAAAAAGCCCCGAAGGATTTGAAAGCAAGCTTTCATCCTTCAGGACTTTTTGTCTTTTGTGATCCCGCAGGGATTCAAACCCTGGACCTTCAGAACCGGAATCTGACGCTCTATTCAGCTAAGCTACGGGACCAATTTCAAAAGTGGATGCAAAAATAGTGATTTTTCGCGGAACCTACAAGTATTTCTTGGAAAAAAGCTAAATGGTTCAAATTTCACAAGTGAGTAAATGATGGAATAAGGAAGGGATAATGCCATAATAAATTGTGCAGAAGAAGTTTTAAAATGGTGCAGAAGTGGACATACGTCCCTTTAACTCCAAATAAATTGTCCGAATGCATCACCTTTGAGCAATGGGGTAGGGAAAAAATAGGGAAAATCCCCCAACGAATAGGGAAAACCTTTTGACAGATTTCAGGTTTCTTCGCATTTTTGCAATTAAGATGGAGATATTGTCGAATGTAGGGTTGGTTTTATCTACAGGTTGTTCCCACGATATCAACAAAACACAAAAATATGAAAGAAAAAGACTTAGACAAGACTACTTTACGATTGATGATGATGGTGGCGATGCTTTTTGTCACGGCTGTTTCGACCGCCCAATCTCCCTTGAACAAAAGACACTATCAAGTAGATTATGTGAACGAATCGCACCTGCTACGCAAGGGCCGTACGATCAATGTGGTCCACGTCAACTTTGAGTGGCCCAGGTTCCTCAGCGACAACCCGACCAATGCATTGCAGAAGTCTCTCTGCAAAATCTTTTTCAATAACGGGCACAATAATTTGGAGAAGGGTTTGAACTATTATCTCAAGAAGTGTGGCAATGAAATTCACCAAATGCCCGACGAGGAAGGATTGGAGACAAATTATATCAACTTGGAGTTGCAGACCTTGGCATGGGAGAGAGACAAATACATATCCTTGAGAGTCATTAGATCCTATCGCTCGGGCGATGAGGATACACCCTTTTTCCTGAACGAGTTGCTCACCTATGATGTGGTGGCAGACAAAGTGTTGCGGTTGGATGATATCTTCAAATGGTCTAAGTGGGATAATTTTGATATCAGAGACCTCATAGCGGGGAACACACTTCAATCTATTGTCAACGACTCCTACGAATTAGGGAATTTATTTCAATCTGTATTAACTGACTCCTATGATTTTTATGCGGGTGATTATCCCAACCAAGCATGCCTCGTGCCCAATGGAGTGCTGCTTAGTTTTCCCGGGACGGCAAATGATGATGGTGTCGAAAACACCTCCATCGTTCCCTTGAATTGCTTGAATTCTTGGTTGACTCTCGCAGCGAAGAAAACGCTTAAGGGAAGCGGCAAGCGACGGAAAGACAATACCAAGAGGACTGATCCCGTCGAGCATGACAATTTCACAATGGATACAACGCTTGTCTATGATTTTGCACCCACCATGCCCAAATACAAAGGAGAAGAAAGGGATATGTTGAATTTCATCCATAGGCATGCCACCTACCCGGCCTATGAAAAGTTGAAGGGCATCCAAGGCAAGGTGTTGGTGTCGTTTATCGTTGAGCGTGACGGTTCTCTGTCTGCACCTTCGGTTATCAGCCCCGTCTCGCCAGGCATCGATCGCCAGGCCGTGAAGGCGGTCATGTCCATGCCTGGATGGAAACCGGGAATGAAAGATGGTGTTCCCGTCAGGGTCAGGATGACCGTTCCTGTCGTTTTCAAGATGGCCGATGGAGAGGGATGCACGTAGGAAAGGAAAGATGTTTCAATCTTCAATTTTGGTCAAAATGTTATGAAAAATCCGCATTTTGTGTCTTTTTGCACATTTTTTCGGCATTTTTTCTTGCATCTTAATAAAAATGTCTACCTTTGCAACGCAAAACAGAGCTGGCTCCCTGTAAGGTGAGCCTTTAATTATCGATATCAATGACTAATTTCATCAAGCCGACGAACTATAAGGCATTGCTTGACCGTCGCCAGACGGAGCAGGGCATCAAACTGATTAAGGACTTTTTCGAGCAGAACCTGAGCACCGAACTGCGTCTCCATCGTGTGACGGCACCTTTGTTTGTGTTGAAGGGATTGGGTATCAACGACGACCTCAACGGTGTGGAGCGCCCTGTAACGTTCCCCATCAAGGATCTTGACGATGCACGTGCCGAAGTGGTGCACTCGTTGGCCAAATGGAAGAGACTGACGCTTGCCGAATATGAGATAGAGCCCGGTTATGGCGTTTATACCGACATGAACGCCATCCGCGCCGACGAAGAGTTGGACAACATCCATTCGCTCTATGTCGACCAGTGGGACTGGGAGGCCGTCATCACCCGCAAGGACCGGACGGTGGCGTATCTCAAGGATGTGGTGCGCCGCATCTACCATGCCATCCGCCGCACTGAGTATCTCGTATGTGAGTCCTATCGTCAGATCAAGCCATTCCTTCCCTCTGACATTCATTTCATCCATAGCGAGGAACTGTTGCAGATGTATCCGAATTTGACGGCCAAGGAGCGCGAGGATGAGATATGCAAGAAATACGGAGCGGTATTCCTCATCGGCATCGGCGGCGACCTCTCCAACGGCGAGCCGCACGACGGTCGTGCACCCGATTATGACGACTGGTCCACGGTGGGTGACAACGGCTTGAAAGGTCTCAATGGCGACATCCTCGTGTGGTATCCTGTGTTGGGACGCTCGCTCGAACTGTCTTCCATGGGCATCCGTGTGGACAAGGAGGCGTTGCTGCGTCAACTCGAAATCGCGGGCAAGACGGAGCGCAAGGACCTCTTCTTCCACCAGCAACTGCTCAACGACCATCTCCCCCTCAGCATCGGCGGCGGCATCGGCCAGAGCAGATTGTGCCTCATGTTGTTGCATAAGGCACATATCGGTGAGATTCAGGCCAGCATCTGGCCCGAGGAGATGCGAGAAGAGTGCAAACGGCTGGGGATGCCGTTGATATAAAAAAAGTCCTATAAGGCCTCAAGCCTTATAGGACTTTTTTTTAGGACAGTTCCAGTTCCAATTGCTTGCGGAGCAGTTCGATGGCTTTCTTTTCCTTGCTCAGTTTATCCAACAATTCCCGTTTCGACAGCATCGGCTTGATTTCGTCGGCCTCTGCCAGTCTGATGTTGAAATTGATATTCCCGTTGTGCAGATAGATGGCCATCGTCTTGCGGATGCGGGCTTTGAATTGGGTGAGTTGCTCGAGCAATTGTTGGTTGTCCACCACAATCTCGATGTTGGGATATTGGGTGATGCGTGGGATGATGTTCTTCAGTCGGGGAGCGAGTCCCGGTAACGGTTTCATCATGCGGTTGCACATGCCCATCCATTCGCGGGCGAGGTCGTCTTGGCTGAACTGAGTGTCCTCTTCCTTGTTGGTGATTTCCACCTCTTCGGTCTTCTCCCCTTTCACCTCCTTTTCTGCTTCCATCTGCTTGAACATTCCCAAACCTTTGGGGCGCATGCCAGGTGTCGGGCGTCGGATGGTGGTGGAGGTTGAAGGTGACGGTTCCTGTGTGGTGGTGGAGGCTGTTGTCGGTTCTTGTCTTGTCCCAGACGTTGTCGCAGCAGCGGCAGGCGTTACCGTGGCCGTCTGGGAAGGCCTTTGGTTTTGCTGTCCGGTCGCGGCCACCTGTGCTGCCGCATTTTTCTGACCGGATGCTACGAGTTTCTTGAACAGGGATTTCAAAGTCTTGCGGGGGCGACCCGCCCCGGCGCCGTCTTCTTGTGTGGCTTGAGCGATTTCGATGAGTGTCAGTTCCACCAGCAGTCGTTTGTTGCTGCTCTGGCGGTAGTTGATGTCGCACTCGTTGCAGAATCGCAGGGCTTGATAGAGGAATTTGGGCGGGCATTTCTTCGCCTGCTCTCCGTATCTTGCCCTCTGGCGGTCGCTCACCTCCAGCAGTGGCAGTGTGGCAGGGTCTTTCGCCATCATCACGTTGCGGATGTGGCTGGCGAGGCCGTTGATGAGTTGTCCTCCATCGAAGCCGTTGTTGATGATGGTGTTGAGCAGTACCATCACGTCGGCCACTTTGTTTTCCAAACTCAGGTCAACGATGTTGAAATAGTTGTCGCTCACCAGCACGTTGAGGTTGCTCACCACCTTGTCGTAGGTCAGCGTTCCTCCGCAGAAACTAACGCATTGGTCGAAGATGGAGAGGGCGTCGCGCATGCCACCGTCGGCTTTCTCGGCAATGAGTGCCAGCGACTCCTCGTCGTATCCGATGCCTTCCTTTCCCGCCACCATCTTGAGGTGGTCCACGATGTGTGGCACGTCCATCCTTTCGAAGTCATAGATTTGGCATCGTGAGATGATGGTGGGCAGGATTTTGTGTTTCTCCGTGGTGGCGAGGATGAAGATGACATACGAAGGCGGTTCTTCCAATGTCTTGAGGAAGGCGTTGAAGGCCTGCGTGGTAAGCATGTGCACCTCGTCGATGATGAACACCTTGTAGCGTCCCAGTTGCGGTGGTATGCGTGTCTGCTCCATCAACCCCTTGATGTTCTCCACGGAGTTGTTGCTTGCCGCGTCGAGTTCGAAAATGTTGAGCGACCGCTGCTCGTTGAAGGCGAGGCAACTCTCGCATTCGTTGCAAGCCTCGCCGTCGGGGGTGACGTGCTCGCAGTTGATGGTCTTGGCGAAGATGCGAGCGCAGGTGGTCTTGCCCACGCCCCTTGGCCCGCAGAAAAGGAAGGCATGGGCGAGCTTGCCGCTCTTCACCGCATTCTTCAGCGTAGTGGTCAACGCCGACTGTCCCACGACGGATGCGAAGGTCATGGGGCGGTATTTCCGTGCTGATACGATATATTCCATATTTGTGTTTTTTGTTAGTTTCTCAATGCTTGTGCAAAAGTACAAATAAGCGAGCGGAAAGCAAAACAAACAACGAAGTTTTTGTTTTCTTTTCCGAGCAGGAGTGCTTTCGACGAAGTCAAAAGTAATAAAAAAATCGATTAAGCGAGAAAAAAATGAAATACATTTATTTTTTTCGAGCGTGAGAAATTCCGCATCCGTCCGTATATGACGCAGAAAGCGTCACCTCTCAATAACCGTAGTGTCCGTAGGACCTGCGGCATGTCTGAAGGGATTGCCTGCACTCTGAAAGAGTGCCCCATCATCAACGTTTGGGCGACCCCTTCAGGGTCGATCCCCTCCATCGCATTTCCATCCAGGGGTGCTACGCACACCCCGGCTACCGAGAGGTGACCCTTTCAGGGTCTCGTGCCCTACGACTTCGGGGGACATTCCGCGGTGGAGGGTGTGTCAAAATGCAAAATAATGAGTTGGCCACTATCAATCAGTAAGCATACCACCCTCAAACTGCAAAGTTAAGGCCATTTCTTTGACCCAAAATAGGGCTTTGAAATGGCCTTTTCTTGTTTGATAATTTCAAACTGTAAGATTTTCAAGAGGGAATTTACATTTTGCCCCCTACAAGTTAACCTATATGGGGCTTATAACTTGATGTGTTTCAAATAATATTAGAGCTCAAATGATTTGCTGGAACCTACGATACTGTTGAGACAATCAAGGCGTGCCCTTTGATATCAAAAGGCACGCCTGGCGCGAAAATGATTGACACCCCAGCAGTTTCATCGGCTGGGAATCATCATCTTACAAGTCTTTTTGTTCTTGCAATTCTTCTAAAGGGATTTCCAAGAATGTGACGGCAGCATGGGTGGTTTCCCCTTCCATGGTCACCTTGAAGCCTTTGTTCTCTTCCTTGCATTTGGAGAGCAATGGCTTGATGTCGCTTGAGTTGAAAAATTCCTCTTTCAACTGATCTGCCATTGATTTAAGCATTTGTTCCATAATGGGGTTGTCCAGTCTCATTTTATCTTCTGCCATCGTCATGGTCAGTTCCAATGCATCGGCTTTGTTTTCAATGTTGGTCATTTTCATGCCACTACCACAATCTTTTGGCAAATCTTTTTTCATACTTTGCACAGCTTCGTCCAATGACTGTGAGCAGCTGAACAATGCAAATGTCATGAAACAGAGGAGAAGATACGTCCCCATTTTTGTCATTTTTTTCATAGCATATACCCTTGGTTCGTGTCGGGTGCAACTTCTAATGAATAAAAAGGATTTCTATTTTGCAAAGGTGGTGCAAACCGAGCGAAGCGCAAAATAAATCATTTATTTACGATTCCGATATGCAACCATTTTCACGCAGCAAAGATAGTAAATAATGAGACAAATGCAAAGAAAAATCTCCTGTTTTGCAACACATCATCCAGAAAAATGGCGGCAAACAACGGCAATAATGTTCAGGCGGCAAACAATGCCAATAATGTTCAGGCGGCAAACATCCATGTTTAGGGCTAAGATAGGCTGCGCCTCAACAATAAAAATAAAAAATGGCTTTTTTGTTTTGTATTGTCTTCGGCTTGCACAACTTTGCCCTTCGGGCGAAGATAGGCTGCGCCTCGGAAAAGAAAATAAAAACTTCGTTATTTATTTTGCTTTTCACTCGGCTTGCACTATCTTTGCATTTGAAAAGAGAAGAAGTGTATGAAGAGTATCAAATATTTTTTATTGTTGTTGTTTCTTGCAGTAGCATGGACAGCATATGCCCAAAGCTCTAAGATTCGCACCCAGCACAAGGTGGACAAGAACGAGTCGGTGTTCGGCATCGCCAACTCCTATGGAATCACCATAGAAGATCTCATCAATGCCAATCCCGAGATGAAACAGCAGGGGTATGAACTCAAGCGTGGTACCATCCTCAACATCCCCTACGGCAAAGACGAACAGGGAAAAGCCACCACTACCACACCTTCCACCAACACCGCCAAGCCCGCATCGACAACAGTGGTGGGTAAGAACGAGGTGAAGGTGGGTGTGATGCTGCCGTTGCACGACAACGATGGCGACGGGCGGCGCATGGTGGAATACTACCGTGGCTTGCTCCTCGGTGTGGACCGTGTGAAGAAGGATGGTGTCACTGTTGACATGCATGCCTGGAACGTGCCCATCGATGCTGACATCACCCAGACGCTCAAGGAAAAGGATGCCGCCGAATGCGACATCATTTTCGGGCCGTTGTACACCAAGATGGTGAAGCCTCTCGCTGACTTTTGTGACAAGAATGGCATCATGATGGTCATCCCTTTCTCCATCAATGGCAATGATGTGGAGCAGCATTCCAACATCTTCCAAGTATATCAGGCGCCAGAGGAGTTCGACCAGCAAACCATCAAGAACTTCATACAGTGGTTCAACAACTACCACGTGGTCATCATCGATTGCGAGGATGAGAAGAGTGGCAAGGCCGATTTCATGAAGAAACTCCGGGCGGAGTTGGAGAACTACGACATTCACTACTCGCTCACCGCCTTGAAGACCCCGGACAAGAATTTCGCCAAGGCCTTCAGCCTCTCCCAGCCGAATGTCGTGGTGGTCAACACCGAGCACTCTCCTTCGCTCAACAACACGCTGGCCAAACTCAACATCCTCACGCAGAAGAACACCGACCTGCAAGTGTCGCTCTTCGGTTACAAGGAATGGTTGATGTATACCAAGG
The DNA here is from genome assembly GCA_017619375.1 of Prevotella sp. GTDB lineage: Bacteria > Bacteroidota > Bacteroidia > Bacteroidales > Bacteroidaceae > Prevotella. The sequence continues at coordinate 59,880 of JAFZSL010000067.1, forward strand.
TGTATCTTGACTATTTCTTCAAGTACGATGCATACATCCCATCCTATTTCTATTACAACGATGTCTCCCTGGACACGAAATGGGTGGAGCGCAACTACCAGAAATGGTTTGAACGCGAGATGAATGCCGAGGCATTGCCAAGATTTGCTCTCACCGGATTCGACCACGCCTGCTTCTTCATCGGCGGATTCTCCCAGTTTGGGAAGAACTTCAACGGCGGGAAAGGCCAGATGACCTACAAGCCCGTGCAGTCGCCATTGAAGTTCAAACAAGTGGGCAAGGGATATAAGAACACCAATTTCATGTTCGTCCATTACAAAACCGACCGTACCATCGAGTCGGTGAACTATTAGGAGTTATGACAGAAAGAAGGAAAGACATCCTCTTCGTCTTCATCATGGCAGCATTTCTCTCATGGCTGCCAGGGAGGTCGTGTGCGCAAATTGGTGAGCACCGCGACGACTTGGCTGTCGGCGGTGGCGCCGGAGTCGTCTTCTCCTCGGTGGGGTTCAAGCCGAAAGTGCCACAGGGCATGCACATGGGGCCCACCTTTGGCGTCGTGGGGCGTTATGTGTGCGAGAAATATTACACCATGATATGCTCCGTCGTGGGCGAGGTCAACTTCGCCTCCGTGGGTTGGAAGGAAGACATCCGCGACAAGCGTGACAACAAGGTGGTCAATGCCCTCACGGGAAAACCAGAGGAATATAGCCGCACCATCAGCTATGTGCAGGTGCCTGTCTTCGCACATCTGGCGTGGGGCAATGAGGTGAGCGGCTGCAATTTCTTTTTCCAGGCCGGTCCTCAGATTGGATTCTATCTGGGAGAGTCCACGTCGAAGAACTTCGACCTCGACAACATCAACATGACCGACCGCTCCAACAGTGTGACGCGGCAATACACCATGGATGTGGAGAAGACCTTCGACTACGGCATTGCAGGAGGGTTGGGCGTGGAATACTCGCGGCCCCGGCTGGGCCATTTCCTCATAGAGGGACGCTACTATTATGGCTTGGGCAACATCTACGGGGCCACCAAGCGTGACTATTTCGGCGTTTCCAATTTCTCCAACATCTCCATCAGGCTGACCTACCTTTTCGACCTGAAGACTACGAAGGGAGTGGCGAGGAAATGAGGATGAATGCCGCACAAGTAGTGTTTTACCATTGATAATGCTTAATTTCATATCCATATTACAACAACTTCAAAATGATGAAGATAGGTTTTGACAATGACAAGTATGTGCGTATCCAATCTGAGCACATCAGGGAGCGCATCTCCCAATTTGGTGGAAAATTGTATCTGGAGTTGGGTGGCAAGCTCTTTGACGACCATCATGCCTCCCGTGTGCTTCCAGGTTTCAAACCCGACAGCAAGTTGTACATGCTACAGCAACTCAGCGAGAGCATGGAGATTGTCATCGTCATCAACGCCGAGGACATCGAGGCCAATAAAGTACGCGCCGACCTGGGCATCACCTACGACGAGGACGTGCTTCGTTTGAGGGAAGCGTTCATGGGACGCGGATTCTTTGTCGGTTCGGTGGTCATCACCCATTACTCGGGGCAACGTGCCGCCGACACCTTCAAGCAGCGTCTGACGCGCCAAGGCATCAAGACCTATTTCCATTACATCATAGAAGGCTATCCGCACGACGTGGCGAAAATCGCCTCCGACGAAGGGTTCGGCAAGAACGAATATGTGGAGACGGAGCGGCCGTTGATTGTCGTCACCGCACCGGGACCCGGCAGCGGCAAGATGGCCGTATGCCTCAGCCAGTTGTATGGCGAGCAGAAACGTGGCGTGAGGGCTGGATATGCCAAGTTTGAGACCTTCCCCGTATGGAACCTCCCCTTGAAGCATCCGGTGAACATCGCCTATGAGGCTGCAACTGCCGACCTGAACGATGTGAACGTCATCGACCACTTCCACCTCGACGCCTATGGCAAGGTGGCCGTCAACTACAACCGCGACATGGAGATCTTCCCCGTGCTCAACGCGCTCTTCGAAGGCATCTATGGCGTCAATCCCTACAAGTCGCCCACCGACATGGGGGTGAACATGGTGGGATTCTGCATTTCCGACGATGCGGTGTGTCGCAAGGCCTCCGAGGACGAAATCATTCGTCGGTACTATACCGCCACCAACAAATTGGCCGATGGCGCCTGCAACGACAACGAGGTGCACAAGATACAGTTGCTCTTCAACCAGATGAAGATTTCCACCGACAACCGCCGCACCACCGTGGCGGCCAACGAGCGGAAGGTGAGGAGCGGACACACCTCCGCTGCCATCGAGTTGGCCGACGGCACCATCATCACCTCGCAGTCGAGTCCGCTGCTGGGATGTTGCGCCGCCCTTCTCCTCAATGTGACCAAGCATCTCGCAGGCATCGACCATGAGGTGAAACTGATACCTCAAAGCATGATCGAACCCATCCAGAAGACGAAGATTGAATACCTTGGTGCAAGGAATCCCCGTCTGCACACCGACGAGGTCCTTGTCGCCCTTTCCGTCCTTTCACCCCATGACTCCAACTGCCGTCGCGCCTTGGAACAACTCCCTCAGTTGAGAGGTTGTCAGATACATTGCACAGTGATGCTGAGCGAAATAGACCGCAAGATATTGAAAAAACTGGGCTGCGACCTCACCTGCGACCCTGTGAGGAAGTCGCCTTTCCAAGACTGAGGAACTGCTATAAGACCCAACTGTCGCATATAAGGAAATATGAGGAAATGGCCGAAAAGTGAACATATGTCCCTTTAACTCCTCCCCCTCTGCCCGAGAGGGGGTGGCCGCAGGCCGGGGGCGAGGGAGAAACGAAGCAGACATACGTCCCTTTAACTCCCCTATAACTCCCCTTCAACTCCTCTTTGACTCTTCCCCCTCTGCCCGAGAGGGGGTGGCCGCAGGCCGGGGGCGAGGGAGAAACGAAGCAGACATACGTCCCTTTAACTCCCCTTTAACTCCCCTATAACTCCTCTTTAACTCCTCTTTAACTCCCCTTCAACTCCCCTTTAACTCCTGAGCAATTGACCATACAGGAACTACAACAACAATACGGCCGGCTCCCCCAATGTGGGGCGCTGGCCTCGGCTTTGTCAGAGGCAGGCACCAGTGTCCACTTGCAAGGATTGGTTGCCTCGTCGGCTTCCTTGTTCTTCGCCGGCTTTGCCACACGACGGCCATCCACGATCCTCTTCATCTTGCAAGACAACGACGAAGCAGGATATTTCTACCATGACCTCACCCAGGTGATGGGGCACGACGACGTGCTTTTCTATCCATCCTCCTACCGTCGTGCTGTGAAATATGGGCAGCGGGATACCGCCAACGAGATCTTGCGCACGGAGGTGCTCACACGTCTCTCTGTGGTGGAAGAGGGCGCGAAGGAAACGGGCAGGGTCACATACGTCGTCACCTGTCCTGAGGCACTCAGCGAACTGGTGGTGTCCAAGCACAAACTCGATGAGCGCACCCTCAGCCTGAGGATAGGGCAGACAGTGCCCGTTTCGGGGCTGGTGAAACAGTTGTGCGACCTGGGCTTCCAAATGCAAGAGTATGTCTATGAGCCGGGGCAGTTCGCACTGCGTGGCAGCATCCTCGACGTCTATTCGTTCAGCAGTGAATACCCCTTCCGTATCGACTTCTTCGGTGACGACATCGACACCATCCGCACCTTTGATGTACAGAGCCAACTCTCGCGTGACAAGAAGAAACAGGTGGAGATTGTACCTCAGGTGGCTCTGACGCAGGAAAAGACACCTTTCACCCATTTCCTCCCTTCCGACACCATCGTGGCCGTGCGCGACCTGCCCTATGTCCTTGACACCATAGATGGCATCTACCAGGAGGGTTTCTCGAAACAAGTCGTCACGGAACGCCTGGAGGGAGCCACCGAGGTGGAGCGTGCTGAAATCATGGAAGAACTGCGCAAGGAGAGCCAACTGGTGCGACCCACGCTTTTCAAAGAGGAAATCTCACGGTTCCAGCGCGTCGACTTCGGGTCAAAACCTTTTGGTACGCCGTCTGTCACCATCCGCTTCGACATCTCTCCTCAACCCATCTTCCACAAGAACTTCACCTTGCTTCGGGAGACCTTCGCCGACTACGTCAGTCGAGGCTACCGCCTCTACGTCCTTTCCGACAGTATGAAGCAGTTGCAACGCCTGAGAGACATCCTCTCCGCAGAGGAGGAAGAGGGTGGGGCGACACCTGCCGGCGGCGCCGAGGCCGTCACCTTCACCGACGTGGACAAGACGCTCCATGCCGGCTTCGCCGACAACCTGCAGCGCATCTGCTTGTTCACCGACCACCAGGTGTTCGACCGCTTCCACAAGTACAGTCTCCGTTCCGATACGGCCCGTGCCGGAAAGATGGCATTGACGATGAAGGAGTTGCAGGAAATGGAACCCGGCGACTTCGTCGTCCATGTCGATTTCGGCATAGGAAAGTTTGCTGGCCTCGTCCGCGTGGCCACCGGAGGTAGTTACCAGGAGATGATTCGCATCCTCTACCAGCGGGGCGACACCGTGGACGTATCCATCCATTCGCTATACAAGATTTCCAAATACCGTCGCGCCGACACCGGGGAGCCGCCACGCATGAGCACGCTGGGCACCGGTGCCTGGGAACGCATGAAGGAGAAGGCAAAGAAGCGTATCAAGGACATCGCACGCGACCTCATCAAACTTTACGCCAAGCGCCGCCATCAATGCGGCTTCGCCTTCAGCCCCGACAACTACATGCAGCATGAGTTGGAAGGCAGTTTCCTCTATGAGGATACGCCCGACCAACTCAAGGCCACCAATGACGTGAAGGCCGACATGGAGAGCCAGAGACCCATGGACCGACTCGTCTGCGGCGACGTAGGATTCGGGAAGACGGAGGTGGCTGTGAGGGCTGCCTTCAAGGCGGCCTGCGACAACAAGCAGGTGGCCGTGCTCGTGCCCACCACCGTGCTCGCCTTCCAGCATTTCAAGACCTTCAGCGAGCGTCTCCGCGACTTCCCCGTCACCGTGGAATACCTTTCCCGCGCACGCAGCACCAAACAGGTGAAAGACATCTCCAACCGGTTGAAGGAGGGGCGCATCGACATCCTCATCGGCACGCACAAGATATTGGGCAAGGCATTGGAATGGAAGGACTTGGGCCTGCTCATCATCGACGAGGAACAGAAATTCGGCGTCTCCACCAAAGAGAAACTGAGGCAACTCAAGACCAATGTCGACACCCTCACCATGTCGGCAACGCCCATCCCGCGCACGCTGCAGTTCTCCCTTATGGGGGCACGCGACATGAGCATCATACGCACCCCGCCGCCCAACAGGCATCCCGTGTATACCGAACTCACCACCTTCAACGCCGAGGTCATCGCCGACGCCATCAATTTCGAGATGAGCCGCAACGGACAGGTCTATTTCGTCAGCAGCCGCATATCAAGCCTCGTCGATATCCAGCTGGTCATACAAAAGCATGTGCCGGACGCACGCGTCGCCATAGGCCATGGACAGATGAAACCCGAGGAATTGGAGAAAATCATCCTCGGATTCATCAATTACGACTACGACGTGCTCATCTCCACCACCATCGTGGAGAACGGCATCGACATACCCAACGCCAACACTATCTTCATCAACGACGCACACCGCTTCGGACTCTCCGACATCCACCAGATGAGGGGCAGGGTGGGGCGTTCCAACCGTAAGGCGTTCTGCTACCTGCTTGCACCGCCGAAGAGTTTGCTGCCAGAGGATGCCAGAAGAAGGCTGGAGGCCGTGGAAACCTTCTCCGAACTGGGCAGCGGCTTCAACCTGGCGATGCAGGACCTCGACATACGAGGAGCAGGCAACCTCCTGGGGGCCGAACAGAGCGGATTCATGGAGGACCTGGGCTATGACACCTACCAGAAAATCCTCAACCAGGCTGTCACCGAACTGAAGAACGAGGAATTCGGCCATCTCTACGAGGAGGACCTGACCCAGGGACGCGAGGTGCGTGGCGACGATTTCGTCGAGGACTGCTCCCTGGAGAGCGACCTCGAGATGTACTTCCCCGACAACTATGTGCCGGGAAGCGGCGAGCGCATGCTCCTCTACCGCGAACTGGACAACATCAGCAGCGACGAGGACCTGGAAGCCTATCGCAGGAGGTTGGAGGACCGTTTCGGCAAGGTGCCCAAGGAAGGTGTGGAATTGATGCAGGTGGTGCCCCTCCGCCGGTTGGGAAGGATGCTCGGATGTGAGAAAATCCTGCTCAACCAGGGCCGTATGCAGATGCAGTTCATGAGCAATACCGACAGCCCGTTCTTCCGAAGTACGACGTTCTCTAAGGTGCTGCATTTCATCAACAAACACCCGCGGCGCTGCAACCTGAAGGAGACGAAGGAGCGCAACATGATGGTGGTGGCGAATGTCACCTCCGTGGGCGAGGCGGTGTTCATCCTGCGGGAAATCATCAACGAGGAGGTGCTCACCGATGCATAATACGGCGGCACTCAGCATCCTTGTCACCGTGGCGGCCTATTTCGTGCTGCTGCTCATCGTGGGGAGGCTCACATCATCCCGTCACGACAACGACGCCTTCTTTCGCGGCAACAGACAGTCACCATGGTATCTTGTGGCATTCGGCATGATAGGGGCGTCCATCTCCGGTGTCACCTTCGTCAGCGTGCCCGGGGTGGCGATGGGCATCGATATGAATTACATGCAGACGTGCCTGGGCTTCGTCCTCGGCTATTTCGTCGTCTCCTTCGTCCTGCTGCCCGTCTACTACCGATACAACCTCACCACCATCTACTCCTTCCTGCACCAACGGCTCGGCAGGCGTTCCTACAAGACGGGGGCGTCGTTCTTCATCCTCTCCAAGGCCACGGGGGCTGCTGCACGCTTCTACGTGGTGTGCATCATCCTTCAACGTTTCGTCCTCGATGCCTACGGCATACCCTTTCCCTGCACCGTCTTGCTGATGGTGGCGCTCATCTGGCTCTACACACGCCATAGCGGCATCAAGACGCTGGTGTGGACCGACACGCTGCAGACCGTATGCATGTTTGCGGCCTTGGCGCTCATCATCGTCAGTGTCACCGATGCATTGGGGATGTCGTTGGGTGAGGCGGCGAAGGCGGTGGCGGCGAGTCCGCACAGTCGCATCTTCGTCTTCGACGATCCCATGTCGAAGCAGTATTTTTGGAAACAGTTCCTCTCCGGCGTGTTCATCACCATCGTCATGACGGGACTCGACCAGGACATGATGCAGAAAAATCTCACGTGCAAGTCGCTGCGTGAGGCTCAGAAGGATATGTGCTCCTATGGCTTCGCCTTCGTGCCGGCCAACCTCCTCTTCCTTGCCTTGGGCGTGCTCTTGATGATGCTTGCTGGGAAACAAGGGCTGGCGCTTCCCGAGGCCGGCGACCAACTCCTGCCGATGTTTGCCGCTACGGGGCGGTTGGGCAATGCGGTGGTGGTGCTCTTCACCTTGGGAGTGGTGGCTGCCGCCTTCTCAAGTGCCGACTCCGCCCTCACGGCACTCACCACGAGTTGTTGCGTCGACTTGATGCAGAAACCCGACAACGAGCGCCTGCGCCGGAAGGTGCATGTCGTGGTGGCCGTGGCTTTCGTGGCTATGGTTCTGGTGTTCCGCATCGTCGATTCGCCAAGCGTCATCGATGCCATCTATGTGATGTGTTCCTACACCTATGGTCCTCTCCTTGGCCTCTTCGCATATAGCCTATTCACCAAGTGGAAGGTCAACGACCGCCTCGTGCCTTATATCGCCGTTGCCTCCCCCCTCGTCTGTTTCGCTGCCGACCAGTTTACCCAGCATTTCACCTCCTACCGATTCGGCTATGAGTTGCTGATGCTCAACGGCGCCCTCACCTTCCTCGGGTTGATGGGGACGAGAAGATTGAAAATTGAAAATTGAATTATGAGCCCACTTGAAAAAGTGGACAGTGAGCCAATGGGCTGTGCGCATCTCCCCGCCCCTCGTAGGGGATGGGGTGGGGTGAATCATACTTGGAAATCAATAAGTTACAGACCAAATCCCTATCCCTCCGCTACGAGGCCAATCCTTATACACATCTCTTATACCTTTGATTCACAAGATGTTAATGATTAAATAAAGAAGAAGAATATTAAAAAAGGGAGAAAAAGATATAAAAAGGAATAAAAAGAAAGTTGGAAAAAGTGCCAAGGCACTCCCAAAAAGGATGAAAAAGGTGAACACACGTCAATGTTGAAAATGTCTCTGCTTGTTCTCACCTTTTTCTTCCTTTTTCAGAAACGCTTGCGTTTTTTTATTTCTTCATAAACAAGATATTTTCAAACTTTTTATTTCTTTTTCTTAAGCGAAGCGTTTTTTTTAATTTATTGTCATTCAGAAGGATGCAGACTTGTGTATAAGATTAGCCTTGAATGGGAGGGGATACCATTCGGCTCACGGCCATCTAAACTCACTTTTTCAAGTGGACTCAATTATCAATCTTCTCCTATCTTTCCCAGGATGAAGTTGACGGTTTCGGTGATGTCGGTGATGGTGATGCTGCCATCTTTGTTGACATCGGCGTTGGCGGGGTTGAATTGGTTATCATGGTATCCCAGGGTGTGGGCCACCATCATGGTCACGTCGGTGATGGTGACAGCGCCATCGCCATTCACATCGCCAAGGCGGGCGGGAAGGGGCGTGCTGGGCGCAAGTTGGTTGACGCATCCTGCGAAGAGGATGGCATCGTCGGCTTCGATGGTGAAATAGAAGGGACGGTCGACGATGAATTCCTTTTCTGGTTCTGGTGTGGTGAATTTCCTCATTTCCACCACGGTGACGGCGGCGGCTTCCGTACCCTTCTCGTCGACACCGATTTTGGTGCTTTGGAACACCCTGCTGATATACAGGTTCTCGTCGCTCATCTTGCTGAAGTTGGCGTTTCCACCAAAGGCGTCATGGATGCCCATCGCCATCAAGATGTCCTTCAATTCATATTTCCCCTCGATGGTAAAGCGGGGCAGTTGCACGTGAACGTCAAAGTATTTCCTGCTGGCACTGGTGCCTTCCTTCCAATCGTCGAAGGTGAGCACGGGCAGCGCGATGTTGTCGACAGGCAGGAAGATGGTCATGGTGAATTTCCCGTCGCCATAGGGCAGGGTGACGGTTTTGAAATTCCTGTTGCCGCCCGTCATGAAGGATTCGGTGACATTCAGCATATCCGTCTCCACGTCGCTGCCGTCGGCTTGGTGGAAGATTCCAGACATGGTGTTTTCCTCCGAGAAGGGATGGCTCCATCCGGCTTTGAGATAAAGCAGGTTGGCCAACACCAACATGAGAAATGGGTCTTGTGGCTCGTCATAGATTTGGGGGATGAGTCCGTGGGTGTTCTCTTCCACCCATCCGTTGATTTGGTCGATGCCTTCCTGTGTGGTGAAGTCCACGCTTCCTATTCCGGCGTTGTAATAGGTGCGCAGCGTTTCATTGAAACTTTCATAGCAAGAAAAACCCTCTCTCGTCCACATGGCATTGGCTATTTCACAGACGGGGTGAAGCCATTGGTGTTGCCTTCTGGCTTGCTCTTCGGTGAGGTCGTCGTCGGGATTGTAGACGAAGGGTGGGAGTGTGGTGAGGCTTTTTGCGAGTTGTAGGTTGTAGATGTTCACGTCCTCGCAAGTCAGACCATTCGTTTTCAGTACGGTCTGCATCTCCTCGAGGGTGTTGCCGTCGGCACCGTTTTGCACCATGGAAAGTGCCATGGTGGCGGAGAGCGGAGAGAAGCAAATGTTGGGCTCCTCTTCGTTCTCAATGACGTTCTGGAAGATGTCGAGAGCGAATTGTTGCTGCCGTGTGGCCAATGAAGTGTCGTCCTGGGCTGTGACGCTCATGCATAAGAAAAACAGGACGACTGAAATGATGATCTTTTTCATCTTAGGTTGGTTTTTGGGGTTTGCTGTTTTGGGCGGCGGCAGAACCGCCGCTTGCAGAGAACAACCTGGGAACGAGCATCACGGCTTGTATGGACTGGCTTGTCAAATCCTAAGACATCGGTTTGTCCTTAGGGTTGGGGGCGGGCACAAGCCCCGCCCTTGCAGTGTGCGGGGATGGGGCTTATGCCTGCCTTTCTTGGGTTATACGCCTCTGAGAAAGCGGTCGGCCTCGATGGCGGCCTTGCACCCGCTGGCAGCGGCGGTGATGGCCTGACGGTAGTGTGGGTCGGCCACGTCGCCGGCGGCATACACCCCAGGGAGTTTGGTGCGTGGTGTTCCGTCGATGGTGACAATGTATCCCGTCTCGTCGGTGTCGAGCCATTCGGTGAAGAGGTCGCTGTTGGGTTTGTGCCCGATGGCGAGGAAGAATCCGTCGATGGGGAGGTCGTAGCGCTCCTCGTTGGGTTGCCCCATCCGTTTCACCACATGGGCGCCCTCCACGCCGTATTCGCCGTAAAGACCCACGGCGTTGTGTTCGAAGAGGATTTCTATTTTCTCGTTCTCCTTCACACGGCGTTGCATGGCGTCTGAGGCGCGGAGGAAAGGTTTCCTCACGATCATGTAGACCTTCTTGGCCAGGGAGGCGAGATAGAGGGCCTCCTCGCAGGCGGTGTCGCCACCACCCACGACGGCCACGGTGCGCTTGCGGTAGAAGAATCCGTCGCAGGTGGCGCAGGCGGAGACACCCTGTCCGTTGTATTTCTTCTCGTCTTCGAGTCCGAGGTATTTGGCGGAGGCTCCGGTGGCGATGATTACCGTGTCGGCTTCGATTTCAAGGCCGCTGTCGGTGGTGAGCACATAGGGGCGGCTCCCCAGGTCGGCCTTCACGATTTCGCCGTCGCGGATGTCGGTGCCGAGACGTTCCGCCTGACTTCTCAGGTCGAGCATCATTTGGTTGCCATCCACCCCTTCGGGGTAACCGGGGAAATTCTCCACAGTGGTGGTTTGCGTGAGTTGACCGCCAGTGAGCATCCCGCAGTATTCCACGGGTTGCAGATTGGCGCGTGATGCGTAGATGGCTGCCGTGTAACCGGCAGGACCGCTGCCGATGATGAGGCAGCGCACGTGTTCGCGGTTGGACATGGTTGTCTAAAGGAGTTCGATGATGGCTTTTTCTACCACTTCAAAGGACTCGGTGGGCTCGAAACGGGCCACCACTTGTCCGCGCTTGTTGATGAGGAACTTGGTGAAGTTCCACTTGATGTCGGGGTTGTCCTTGTAATTGGGATCAGCCTCGCTGAGCATGTTGTCAAGGATGCCGGCGATGGGGTGTTCCATGTTGAATCCGGCGAAACCTTTCTGCTCTTTCAGGTATTTGAAGAGAGGGTCTGCGTCATCGCCGTTCACCTTCACCTTCTTGAAGCGGGGGAACTCGGTGCCGTAGGTGAGTTTGCAGAAACTGTGTATCGACTCATCGGTGCCAGGGGCTTGCTTGCCGAATTGGTTGCAAGGGAAATCGAGTATGGTGAATCCTTCAGAGTGGTGCTTCTCATAGAGTTTTTCCAACTCCTCGTATTGTGGTGTGAAGCCGCACTTGGTGGCGGTGTTGACGATGAGGATGACCTCGTTGGCATACTCTTTCAGCGAAACGCTGTTTCCTTTTCTGTCCTTGACAGAGAAATCGTAGATTGTTCTCATTTCTTTTTGATGATGGTATGATTGGTTGTGGTTGCAAATATAATGAATTTATGCGAACTTGCCAAAACAAAAAACAAAGTTTTTGTTTTTTATCTAAATGCCCTGGAGGCTCTGGAGTCTATAGAGTCCCTGGGGGTCCCAGCCCCCAGGGTTTCTATATGCTTTTACTTCACCACATGTTTTTTGCCGTTGATGATGTAGACGCCCTTGCCGGGATTGGGGTTGGTGACACGACGTCCCTGCAGGTCATACACCTGGTTGCCTGTTGCGGGTTGGAGGTGGATGGTTCCCACGCCGGTGGGTGAATAGTCGTCGTTGTTGGTGAGGTAGATGTCGTTGACCTTGATGGCCTGGTTGCCGTTGCCCCAGAAGGCTACGATGCGTATGTTCTTGGTGTCGAGCGCCTGCCCGGTTTTTCCTCCGCTGGTGTATTTGGCGGTATGCAGATTGACCACGATTTGCTTCTTCTGTCCGAAGTCGCCGGTGGCGCAGCAGTCACCCCAGATGCTGCTGGTGGTGAAGATGTTGAGGTGTGAACTGCTGCTGGTGGCGTCGAGTTGCACCACGAGGTATTTGTAGGCCGACATGTCGGCACCGTTGGGATACTCCCATCCCATCTGCCCCCATTGTCCGGGTCGGAAGGTGTGGGTCTGCTCATCGTAGGTGCCTTGGGAGAAGAGCGACGTGTTGATGTATTCCGCGGCGAAGGGGAAGAAGGTGCTGCGCACATCGAACTCCCCAATGCACTCGTTGCCCAACGGGTCGGTGTAGGTGAAGCGCACATGTGCGGTGCCTTCGCTGAGTCCGCGGATGCGCCCGTTCTCGATGGAGACGACCTCGCTGTTGTCGATGTCGTAGCGTGCCATCGGGGCGATGTTGGTCGTATGTCCGTCGCGGTAGGTGGCGGTGATTTCCAACTGTTTGCTGTTGCCTACCATCACCTCTTGTGTCGCCTTGTCGAGCGTGACGTTGTCCACGGTGAGCATGTCCTCGTTGAAGCCTTCGAAGTCGGCGGGATGGAACATGGCCTCCTCATAGTCGCTCTCGGTGGCGAACCAGTCGAAGTCGGCGTAGCCTTTCTCCGGGTTGTTCTTGGTGGCGTAGCAGAAAAGGCCGAAGCGCGCTCCGACGAAGACGCTGAGGTTGAAGCCGAGGGTGGTCTGCTGTCCCAATGGGGTGAAGGTCTTGTTGTCCAAGGAGTAGTAGAACTGTGTCTTGCTGGTGTTGTAGTTGACGGAGGCTCGGAGGTAGACGATGCTGTCAACGTCCACGTTTGCCGTCTGCTGTGCGGGGTTGAAGCCGTTGTTCGTAGTCAGTTGGTCTTGCCGCCAGAGGATTTTCCGCTGCCCGTCCTTCATCTCCACGGTGATGAAGGCATAGGGGTCTTGCAGGATGCAGATGCCGGCCCTGTCGCCCTCTTGCAGGTGGCTCACGTCGAGGCGCACCGTGCCTGTGGAGGATCTGTTGGAGAAGGCGAAGATGCGTTGTGTGAGCATGTTGCGGGCTTGGGTGAGGGTGTTGGCGGTGCCTGTGGTCCTCAGGCGCAGCCATCCCGGTCGTTCGAAGAGGCTCCATGCGCCGTCGTCGGGGTTGTGGTTCCATTGCCATTGCATGCCGAGGGGGTAGGAGCGGAAGTTGTCGTTGGTGGGCATGGGCACGCGAGGGTAGGAGGTGCCTACGTCCGGTTTGTTGTAGGTGGAGTATGGCACGCCGTTGGCGCCCACCACGGGCCAGTCGTTCTCCCATCCGACGGGTTGCATGTTGGGCATTCGTCCGAAGCATCCCACGTCTTCCTGCATGATGGTCCACCACTGTCCCGACGGGGTGTCGAAGAGTGCGCCTTGGTGAATGGTGTTGGGTCTGCCGTTGATGTTCTTCTGCACCAGCATCTTCTCCTCGTAGGGTCCGAAGATGTTCTTCGAGCGCAGCACCGTCTGTCCCGACGGCCATCCGCCGTAGGTGGCGTAGATGTAATAGTAGTCGCCGATGTGGTAGAGGTGGCTTCCTTCGAGCATGTCATTGGCTTGGAACACCGTTTTCTCCTGGATGAAGTTGAAGTCCTCGTCGAGTTCGCACATCTTGATTTCGGTGTTGCCGCAGACCACATAGACCTTGCCCTTGTCGAAGAGCATGCCGGGGTCGTAGTAGATGCGTGAGAGCGGTTTCATCTCCCATTTGCCTTCTGGGTCGGAGGCTGAGAGGATGAAGCCGCCGGCGTCGTTGCCGTTGATGAGGATGTAGAATCGTCCGTCGTGGTAGGTCATGGCGCAGGCCCACATGCCCCGTGCGTAGGCGTTCTGCCCGTTGAGCAGGGAGTAGTTGTCATTGCCTGACAGTTGCTTGAGCGGTTGTGCGCAATACTCCCAATTCACCAGGTCGCGTGACTTCACGATGGTGGCTCCGGGGAAGTGGTGCATCGTGGTGGACACCATGTAATAGGTGTCGCCTACGCGGATGACATCGGGATCGGGGAAGTCGGCGGCGATGATGGGGTTTTTGTATTTTCCGTTGCCTTGGTCGCTGAAGACGACGTTCTTGAAGTCGGCATGTGCCCAGTCTACGTTGTAGTATTCGGCATACCAGTCCATGCAGGCTTTGCCGCAGGCCTCCTCATAGCCGTCGAAGGCGGGCACCACCTTGTTTTTGTTGAGCAGCGTGTCGATGTCGATGAGGCAGGCCGTGCCGGAGAGTGTCATGGAGATGTTGCCGAAGTGGTCGAGCATGGCTTTGAATGCCTTCCCCCATTTCGAGGTGCTGCCGGTGGCCCATGTACCCCAGTTGGACTCCACCCAGTCGCCGTGCTCGTTGTAGTGGCCGGTGCCCTCCTTCTTCGGGCTCCAGTCCACCTCGGTGATGATGATGGGGGCGGTGTCCACCACGGGGACCTGCTTGTGGAATTGGTTGATTTTGTTCTCTGCACTGGGGTTCTCGTCGCTGCAGCCATACCATCCGCAGTAGTCGTGCACGGCATAGCCGATGTTGTAGCCTTCTATTGGATAGTCGGCGTAACTGGTGTAGTTGGCTTGCCACCCTGTGCCGGGCGCCCAGATGATGCCGGTGAAACCGTTGGCACGGATTTTGTCGACGATGGGTTGGAAGAAGTCATGGAGGGCTTTCGGGTCGTCCTCGCCGTTGGCGTTCTTCAGCGACACGGGTTCGTTGGCCAGTTCGATGCTGATTTGTCCGGAGTATTTCTTGATGGAGTCGTTTTGTGAGAAGATGTCCCACACGGTCATCAGGTAGTCGTTGTAGTAGTCGCCTACTTGCAGGTTGCCAGGGCAGACGCCCGGCGGGCGCACGACGACAAACATGCCGTGGTTCATGGCGCGTTTGGCCAAGGGGAAGTAGAGGGTGCGCAGGTAAGTTTTCAAGCGCGACGAACTGAATCGTGAGATGTCGGCTTCACCGCTCTCCCTGCCGTCGCTCTGCTTGTTGGGGTCGTTGGTCCACGCGGGGTCCATGTGGAGTCGGAACACGTCGCACTTGGCTATTTCCAGACCGGCGAACAACTTCTCGAAGTAATTGATGCAGGGGGAGACGCTGCTATAACTCCATCCCCATCGGCCGCCGTTGAACCAAGCGTTGGGGGTGTCCATCACACCGTGTAGCACCACGTGGTTGCCATGTTGGTCCACCAGCCAGCGGCCTTCCACGCTTAGCGTGGGCAGCGGTTTCACGCCTTGGCCCCAAGACAGGCTGCACATGGCGACTGCTAAAAGGATAAGGTAAAGTTTTCTCATTGTTGTGTTATTTTTTTGACATTGTTGTCGGATGTAGTGGGAAATCGGAGGTCGTGCTCGCTAATTCGTTGCAAAGTTAGTCATTATTTCGGAGATTATGGTCCTTTGTGTTGCAAATCTGCAATGATGCCCGTCCAAACTACGTCCCCAAAAGCAGAGGTGGGTCTTGTTCCGCCCGAAAATGTTGTTGTCATCCCGAATTATCGAGTTTTGTCGAAGACCCACGACCATGGGGAGTAATTGGCGAATTTGTATTCATCCCCCGTTTTCTCTTATCCCAATTATGATTTTTAAGTTCCGCAAGTAGGAAAAAATGAGGCGTGATGGAGGTTTTAAAGAAGTCAGGATTACATCATTTCCTTGAAAAAAAACCGGTAAAAGTGAGCATATGTCCCTTTAACTCCCCTTTAACTTCCTTTTAACTCCCCTTTAACTCCTGAAAGTTGAGCGAATGCGGAACTTGAATTATGATTTCCCCCTCTTCAGGGGATTTCCCCCGATGAAATAGGGAAAAACCTTGTTGAAAAAGGGAGTTTGCTATTGCATGATCATCGAGAATGCATTACCTTTGCAACAGAAAACAAAGAGAGAGGTAAATTTTATTAGTAACCATGTAAATTACAATCGATATGAAAACCTTTACAAAAATCTGGGTGTTGATGGCCATGGCCATGCTCACCTTCTCGTTCACCAGTTGTGACGATGACGATGAAATCGCCTACACCCTCGAGGGTACATGGCAAGGCAACATGTATGTCTCCACCTATTGGAACGATATGTACTACGATGCATCCTATACCGAGGTGTGCTTCTTGCGCGACCCCTACCGTTACTCCTCCGGTACCGGCTATTGGGTGGACTACTACAATGACAACTACTGGGGCGGATACAACTATGTGGCCAGTCATATCGAATGGAAGGTTAATAACGGCACCATTAAAATCTACTTCGTAGAGGATAATGAGTCGGTGTACATCGATGATTACAGGCTCAACGACAACTACTTCAGCGGTGAGATCAGTTGGCGCGATGGCACTTGGAACCATTTCAGCCTGAAGCACATCACTTCGCCCAACTGGGGACGCTACGACCACTGGGGATACGACTACTACTATGACCCATACTACTACGCCAATGGCTCCTCCATGCAGGATGACCCCGATTTGGTGAAGAAAGATGGCACAGCCGTAAGTACAGCAAAGGGCAATGCTCCCAAGCGGGTGTTCCGCGTCAGAGAATAATGACCATGGGTGGCAGGGCCGCATTGATATTCACTATTCTCCTCGTGCTCGCAACAATGGGTTGCGAGCGCGAGGACTTGCGTTATGACGACCCTGACACACCCCGCGAGGAGGAAGAGAAGCCCCCAACGCCCACTCCATCAGATGACGACTATCGCTTGACCGACTTGTTGGCCGGCGAATGGCACGGGAGTGCGACGATGGACTTCATCGACTCCGACAACCAATGGAAGCACAATGAGTTCGATGATGTGAGGCTCTCATTCTCGCTCCCCGAAGGCAATGCACTTTGGGGCAAAGGGCAGGAGTCTGACTACAAGGACGGCAAGCGGGTGTGGATGATGAATTTCACCTGGCAGGTGGACTCTACGGAAACCATTATTCTGAAATATACCGACGGGAGGCAGATGACCTCCACCTCCAAGAAATACGAACTCGATGACAACACCTTCCACGCCGTCTTCGTCAGCAAGGACCTGACGGAAACCGACGAATACACCCTTAAACGTGTCACGCCATGAGAATGGAAATCAATCCCGCCTACGAACATATGCGTGACTTCGTCGTCGCCTTGCCGGAGCGCTTCGACCACGAGGGCACGCTCATCTATGACGATCGCAATGTCATCAAGAAGTTTGATGTTGCGGGAGAGACGGTGGTGGTGAAACGTTACCGCCGGCCGCTTTTTGTGCAGCGCGTGGCATATACCTTTTTCCGCAAGGGGAAGGCAAGGAGGGCGTTCCACAATGGAGCAAGACTCCTCCAACTCGGTGTCTCCACGCCTGTCAACATCGCTTATCTCGAGACACAAAGCAACGGACTTTTGGAATATGGCTATCTCGTGACGGGCGTAGACGATAACCCGCCCATCCGCGACCGTCTGGAAGGTCCCAAGCCTTTCGACCGCCGACTGGCGAAGGCTTTCGCCGGCTATGCCGTGCAACTCCATGAGAAAGGGGTGTTGCACGACGACCTTAATTGTTCCAACGTGCAGTTCGACGACAGGGGTGAGGAGGGCATCTTCTTCTCCGTCATCGACATCAACCGCATGCATTTCACCGAGGGCTGGCCGCCATTGGAGGAGTGTTTGGAGAACATCACGCGCTTCACCTACAAGGAAGACCTTTTCGACCTCGTGGCGAGGACGTACATCGACCTTCGGGGGATGGGACCGGCCGAACTTGACTTGCTCTACAAGATCAAGCGGAAGCACAACGCCTCGCGGGTGAGGAAGAAGAGAATGAAACAGATGAAGAGATGGCTGAAGGGAAAATGAAGATGCTTGTCGGCATGGATGCCAAGCGCATCGTGCGCAACCGCACGGGCCTGGGCAGTTATTCACGCACTTTGGTGCGCGACCTGCTGTCTTGTGCCGATGACTTGTCGCTCCGCCTTTACACTCCCACACCAGGCGATGACGACCTGCGGGGACAGATAGAGGAGGGCGAGAGGTGCCGTTTTGTCTATCCCGGAAAGGTGTGGCCTGTCATAGGACGATGGCATTGGCGGCAGCGCGGCATCGTTGACGACCTGCGGCGCGACGGCATCCAGGCTTTCCATGGCCTCACGGGCGAGTTGCCCATGGGACTGCGCAAGGCGGGCATCAAGAGCGTGGTCACCATCCACGACCTGATCTTTTTGCGACATCCCGAATACTACCACCCGTGGGACGTGAGGATATACAAATGGAAGTTCCATCGCACCTGTCGGGAGGCCGACCGCATCATCGCCATCAGCGAATGCACGAAGCGCGACATCATCGAACTTGGCGGGGTGGAGCCCGACAAAATAGAAGTGGTGTACCAGGGCTTCGCACAGCGCTATCATGGCAACGTGTCGCCGGAGCAACAGGAGGCGACGCGCCGCCGTCACAACCTGCCCGGCCGCTATGTGCTCAACGTGGGGACGGTGGAGGAGCGCAAGAACGTGCTTTTGGCTGTCAAGGCCCTCGCATTCCTGCCGGAGGATGTGTCGCTCGTGGTGGTGGGCAGGGAGACGAAGTATGCCGAGAAAGTGAGGCGATATGCCGACGACCATGGGCTGTCCTCTCGTGTGCGACTCCTCCATGGAGTGGGTGATGCCGACCTCCATGCCATCTACGCCGATGCGGAGGCTTTCGTCTATCCCTCGCGTTATGAGGGTTTCGGCATCCCCATCATCGAGGCCATCGGCTGCGGTCTCCCCGTGGTGGCTTGCACCGGTTCGTGCCTGGAGGAGGCTGGCGGCCCCGACAGCCTTTATGTTGGTCCCGACGACGTGGAGGCGATGGCCGACGCCATTCACCGCTCACTAAAAGGCGCACCGGGGCGTGAGGAGCGCATCGCCCGCAGCAGCCGATATATCCAGCGGTTCATGGAGGCCGACACTGCGGCAAGGGTGGCGCAGATATACCGGAAGATGGTTGCAATTAATAACTGAAGTTTCCCACCTTTATAATGTAGCTGATGAAATCAAGCCCCGAAGGGGCGAAAAGACCACAGCCGGGGGTTCCACCCCCGGTATAGGCGACACACATAATAACCCCGAAGGGGTGACAGATCATTCTGTCACCCCTTCGGGGTTATTGTATAAACCACTTATTATATGGTCTGACCAGGCCTTCGGCCTTCAAGGTGGGAGACTTCAGTTAATAATTAAAGTTCCGCATTCGCTCAACTTTCTCCCTCGCCCCCGGCCTGCGGCCACCCCCTCTCGGGCAGAGCTTTATACACAAGTCTGAATCCTTCTGAATGACAATAAATTAAAAAACGCTTCGCTTAAGAAAAAGAAATAAAAAG
>JAFZSL010000068.1 GCA_017619375.1 Prevotella sp.
AGAGGCCGGCACGGCTCCCACCACCAACCTGCTGAAAGGCGCCGACTGGATCGTGAATGAGTCCAAACTGCAGACAGAACAGTTGCATGACATGTTCGAATTGGTCAAGGAAAAGTTGGGTGAAGACTTCTACAACAACTACCTGGCAGAATACGAACATCTGTTGGCTCTTAATGCCGGCACCATCAACAACAAGTACTTCTTCGGCTTGAAAGCCGAGGTCGCAGAGGATGTGTCCAATCTCCGTCAACTTGGTGTGGATGAGGATGAAAGCGGTGAAATGAAACTCGGTTTCTGGGAGAACTACAACGCCCTGCCAGCAAACAAGGCATTCTTGATTGAGGAGCCGAATCCCGTGCTCATCCCACTCTGGCCTGATATCACTTGCGATGGTATCATCAACGTTGCTGACGTGACAGCACTTATGTCGATTGTCTTGGAGGATGACGTGTATGCTCCTGACTGGAAATATCCCTACTACAATCACTCTATAGCAGATATCAACCAAGATGGTATCATCAACGTCACTGACGTCACAGTGCTTATGGGCATCGTCTTGAACCTTCAATAATAATAAATCTTTGATATGATATTTCAAATGAAACGATTTTTTATCATCATGCTCGTCGCTTTGAGCTGGCTGCCAATGGCAGCCCAGCTCAATGGCAACGGCTATTATCGCATTCGCAATGTGGCGAACCCTACGCGCTATATCACCATTACGAATGACAAGTTGAATTATACCACGGCGATATCCACAGCGGCAGGAGGACTGAAGGAACTCAATGGAGGTAGCTTGTTGTTTGGCGACCCCGCCGTGGCAGCTGCCGCGAAAGCCAGAGGTCTGGAGTGCGCCACCAAATACCTGATGACGGACATCAAATTGAAAGAGGACCCGAACTGCGTGGACGTATCCAGTGTCATCTACCTGAAGAATAGCACAGGAGCGAAATATGACTTGATAGGCCAGTCCACCAGTTTGATACAAATCACCACTGGTGTTTACCCTGGTACTGCTAGGTTGGAATTCGAAAACATTTACGCTACAATCACCAAAAGCAGTGGCTCTGGTGCAAATAGCAAGTACACGGCGAAAGTCGATTTGAAAGCCTCCAATTATTCTTCAGCCAATCTGGGTTCACGGTATTTCATCGACGACAATGGCACCTTCACCATCAGTGAAAGCTCCTCTGGTGATAATGCCCTTTGGTATCTGACAAAAATCACCAGTTTCAATGTCGATGCCTCGCTGGAGTACAAAGGGAAGTATTATTGCACGATGTTCACCCCCTTTGCCTACAAACTGAGTGGACAGACGTGGAAAGCATGGGTGGTCACCGGCATCAATGCGGATGGAACACTCGAAAAGCAATGCATCGCGGCAAATGTAAGCGTAGATGACGAAGATGCCGGTGTCGCCGGTGTCGCCGTTCCTGCCGGCACACCAGTTATTTTAGAGTGCGGCTCTAATGAACCAGGAGCATGCACATTGGAGCCACAGGGTGAGCCGAAGTACATTTCTTATGATCTTGAAACTCACGAACCCTTGGAATCACTGACTTCCGATTATACTGGTGTCAACCTGCTGAAAGGCACCTGTTTCTGCAATACGGATGGCAGAATAACCTTTACTACCAAGAGTGGAACCAGTTCTTTCAATGCTGACAACTATACCAAATATGTAGCTGCAAACATGCTGGTGCTCGGCGTTGCCGAGTCACCCACGGGTGTAAGCCGTCTCGGATTCTTCCCCTACACTGGCGACAAGATGAAGAGCAACAAGGTGTGGCTGGACATTTCCGGTAGCAGTGCCAACGCGAATTACACTTTCGATACCGACGAACCTAATCAGAAAGGAGTGACAAATGAATAAATTTACCTATAGTTTGCTGTCCCTGCTGCTCTTCCTCCCCTTGGGCATCTCGGCACAGGAGGACATCACCATCATCGTAAACGATGAAAGCCAAATCGTGAAAGGTACGGTGATAACCGTCTCCGATACCGAAGAGTATATCGACACCGAAACCAATCTCTACCAGGTGACTGGCAAGAACACCCTCATGCTGGGTGATGTCGTCAAGGATAATTTCATCAACGTCACGGATGTGACAACATTGATGGGAATGGTTTTGGATGACGCAGAATATTCCAAGGTTGCCGATGTGAATGAAGACAATATGGTCAACGTTACAGATGTCACCACCGAGGTGTCCGTCGCCCTTGATCAGGGAGTAGGAAAAATTGTCGTGGAAAGCTATGAAGCAGAGGATATCACCAACGTGTGGATCAAGAACAAGACTGCTGCTGCCGTTGACCAACATTAACACAATGATTTATCAAGAAGAATAACATAAACAAAATATCAAAGAACATGAAAAGATTTTTATTTACCTTACTTGCCTTCCTTGCAATAGGAAGTGGCATCCAGGCACAAACCAAGGTGCAGGATGTGATCTATGTGGATGACGTGGTATTCGAACCCGGTGAAACGGAGGCTACCATCGAAATCAAATACAACATTGACAACGCTCCTACAACTGGAATCAAAGGTTTGCAGTTTGAGCTTGACCTTCCCGAGGGCTTCACTCTAAAAGAAAATAGTAGAAAAAGAATCATAGTCAATGATGTACAGGAAGACTTTACAGTTACCACAACGAAGCAAAGTGATGTACACAAAGTAAGATTCATGATGATTTCAATGGTGGATAATTATCTGGATTTCGAAGATGGAGTTTTGTTCTCTTTGATTGTTGTTGCTGACGCTAATGTTACTGTCGGTACCTATCCTGCAACTGTAGGTGGTTATGGACAAATAAACTATATTCAGATGTCTGGTACAACTGACCAAGGCGATCACACCTATTGGCAGGATCCCCTCACCTTCTATCTCAAGATGCCTATCGAGTTGAGCGAGGAGAATAGCTATGCAGAAGGCTTCGGCAACTATACTGACGTGATGGTGCTCATGAACAAGCGCACGTTGAAGGCCGGCACCTGGAACACCATCTGCTTCCCATTCGATATGGATGAGGATGCCATCAAGGAAGCCTTTGGCAAGGACAACGAGGTCACCATCGCCACCTTGACGGGTAGTGAAACCAAAAAGAAAAACGGCAAGGTTCATTCCATCATCATCAAGTTCGACACCAAATCTAAGGAGATCTCTGCCAACACACCATACTTGCTCAAGTTGAGTGAGCCAGTTGATGTATTTGCCGTGGATGGCGTGAGCCTGAGCGACGACCTGAGGCCATCCTCCATGAGCGGTGGCGACTGCACCTTCTATGGCAACTATGACGTCATCGAGAACCTCGGTGAGGATGAACCTGTGTTGTTCATCTCAGGCAACAAGTTCTACTATGCCACCGGCAACACGAAAATGAAGTCGTTCCGTGGCTACTTCACACACACCGACCTCGCCGAGTATATCCAAAATCAATCGGCTGGTGCAAACATCACCCTCTTCGTGGATGACGAGCCTACGGGCATCAGAAACATTGTTACTAATCAAGGCAGCGAGGATGTATATGACATCTCCGGCCGCAAGGTGAACAACGACAACTTGCAGAAAGGCGTTTATATCGTCAACGGCAAGAAACAAACAGTTCATTAATAAGTATCACTCATAAAATTAGGAACAATGAAAAAGACATATATCAAGCCTGAGACAGAAATCAATGCACTCACCCTCGAAGCACCCATCTTGGGCCTTAGCGGTCAAGACGAGAATGGTAACAACATCATCGGCGATGGTGGCAATGGTGATGACGTAGACCCTGATGCAAACAGGCATTCACTATGGGATGAGGTAGAAGAAGATTATTAACCATCCTATATGACATGAAAATAGGCAGCCGCACTTGCAAAAGTGCGGCTGCCTTACTTTGTTATTGAAGATTGACCTATGGTCGAAGTTGCTCACGCTCGGCAGACTTCAAGCAAGCTTGGTCTACACTCGCTTAATCGCAACTTTGAAAATTGAAAATTATCGTGTGCAAAAGGCTGTGCGCACCTAATCTTGAATTTTCAATTTTCAATTTTCAATTTTATTGTTTCTTTTTCATCACTCCGAACTCCACCTTGTACTTCCCGACAACAGCGGATGTTTCGATGTTAGAGGGGCCGGCTTCTTTCACTATGACCGGTGCTGCTACATTCACCCATTTGAAGACGGACACGGGGCGGGAGCGGTTGGACATGTCGCCATAGACCTTGTCCCGGGAGAGTGGGATGCCCGCTGCGCGGATGTCGTTGAGCAGGTTGTTATAGAACCGATCTGCCTCAGCCTTGGTGTCAAGGTAGAAATGATACCATGTCCTGTTGTCTAACCAGTCGTAGTAGCACATGCCGATGGGCACGCCACGGAAGGTGAAGTCGAAAGTGCCGCCGTAGTGGAGGCCAGGACACCCATTGATGTTCTCACAGGCGCCAAAAGTGTCCATCAGTTCTTGTTGGGCTATCTCTTTGGTGGGCATGTAGGCGTTCAGACAACTGAAAGGAAAATACAGCAAGTCCTTGATGGTGCGCTCCGTGTCGCCGACAGGCGTGGGTGTGGCGGGGGCTTTCAATGTTGTACTACTGTTAGCCGTCGCCTTTCTCGTGGTGGTCGTGCGCTTCCTGTTCCGGCTCTGTGCGTCGGCAGGAGAAGATGACAAGAGTAGGAAGCCGCCAAGCAGCAACGACCATAATAGGAATGGATAATGACGTTTCATAGAAATACGATTTTTCAGGGAAATTAAAGAGGAGTTAAAGAGGAATTAAAGGGCTATGTGGTTATATAGTGCCATATTGGTGCCATATAATATATGGGCGGGCACAAGACCCGCCCATACGGTTGCTTCACAATCAACGGACGTGATTACTTATCCTCTGCGATGGCGGCCATGATTTTGGCCTCTATCTCTTCGCACAGTTCGGGATTGTCTTGCAGCATCTGTTTGGTGGCATCGCGTCCCTGAGCCAGTTTGGAACCTTCGTAGGAGAACCAGGAGCCGCTCTTCTGGATGACATCGTGCTCCACGCCCAAGTCCACCAATTCGCCGTATTTCGAGATGCCCTCGCCGAACATGATTTCAAACTCTGCCTTGCGGAAAGGAGGAGCCACCTTGTTCTTCACCACTTTTACGCGCACCTGATTGCCGATGGCCTGGTCGCCATCCTTGATGGTCGTCACGCGACGGATGTCGAGGCGGACGGAAGCATAGAATTTCAGTGCGTTGCCACCGGTGGTGGTTTCGGGGTTGCCGAACATCACGCCGATTTTCTCACGCAACTGGTTGATGAAGATGCAGCAGGTGTTGGTCTTGGCGATAGTGGAGGTGAGCTTGCGCAGCGCCTGACTCATCAGGCGGGCGTGCAGACCCACCTTGCTGTCGCCCATGTCACCCTCGATTTCCGTCTTCGGCGTCAGCGCCGCCACGGAGTCGATGACGATGACGTCGATGGCCGACGAGCGGATGAGTTGATCGGCAATCTCCAGTGCTTGCTCGCCATTGTCGGGTTGCGAGATGAGGAGGTTGTCCACGTCAACACCCAGATGAGCGGCGTAGAAACGGTCGAACGCGTGCTCGGCGTCGATGAAGGCGGCGATGCCGCCAAGTTTCTGTGCCTCGGCGATGACATGGATGGCGAGGGTGGTCTTGCCTGAGGACTCCGGACCGAAAATCTCGATGATGCGTCCGCGGGGCAGTCCCCCGACACCGAGGGCGGCGTTCAAGCCGATGCTCCCCGTGGGGATGACGTCCACGTTCTCCACCTGTTGGTCGCCCATCTTCATGATGGAACCTTTGCCGAAGTCTTTCTCTATCTTTGCCATGGCGGCTTGAAGGGCCTTCAGCTTGCCCTCCTGTGTGCCATCGTTTTGTGAGATGTTTTCTTTCTTTGCCATTGATGTCGTTGTTTCGTTGTTTCGTGATGTCGTTATTACATTATAACGTTATTACGTGATTTCGTTATAACGAGATGTTGTTTTTACAATTCGAGGTCTCCGTCGAACACCTCGTGCCAGGGAAGGCCTTTCTCGTTGAGCAGGGCCATGAAGGGGTCGGGGTCGAATTCCTCCACGTTCCACACGCCGGGCTTGCACCAGATGCCTTTCACCAGGAGCATGGCGCCGATCATGGCCGGCACGCCGGTGGTGTAACTCACGCCTTGCATTCCGGTTTCCTCATAGGCTGCGCGGTGTGAGCAGTTGTTGTAGACGTAGTAGGTGCGCTCCTTGCCGTCCTTGATGCCACGGATGCGGCAGCCGATGCTCGTCTCGCCTTCGTAGTTCTCGCCCAGGTCCTGCGGGTTGGGCAGCACGGCCTTGAGGAACTGCAGGGGCACGATTTTCACCTTGACGGTGCGTGTGGGGTCATCGGCCAGCGGTGCCTCATAGGTGATTTCGTCGATGCGGCTCATGCCGATGTTCTGGATGACGTCGAGGTGTTTGATGTATTGCTCACCGAAGGTCATCCAGAAACGCGCCTGGCGGATGGTGGGGTAGTTCTTCACCAGACTCTCCAACTCTTCGTGGTGGAGGAGGTAACTCTCCCTCGGTCCGATGTTGGGGTAGGTGAGAGGCTGGTGTATCTCCAGCGGCTCCGTCTCTATCCACTTGCCGTCTTTGTAGTAAAGGCCTTTCTGTGTGATTTCGCGGATGTTGATTTCCGGGTTGAAGTTGGTGGCGAAAGCCTTGTGGTGGTCGCCGGCGTTGCAGTCCACGATGTCGAGGTAGTGCATCTCGTCAAAGTGATGCTTGGCGGCGTAGGCGGTGTAGATGCCGCTGACGCCCGGGTCGAAGCCGCAGCCGAGGATGGCGCAGAGGCCGGCCTGCTCGAAACGCTCCTTGTAGGCCCATTGCCAGGAATACTCGAAATGCGCCTCGTCCTTAGGTTCGTAGTTCGCGGTGTCGAGGTAGTGGCAGCCACACGCCAGGCACGCCTCCATGATGGTGAGGTCCTGGTAGGGCAGGGCGAGGTTGATGACCAGTTCGGGCTTGTAGCTGCCCAGCAGCGTCTTCAACTGTTCCACGTCATCGGCGTCCACCTGTGCGGTCTTGATATCGAGGTCGTAGCCCGCCTTGTGGATGGCGGCGACGATGTTGTCGCATTTCTTCTTCGTGCGGCTGGCAATCATGAATTCCGTGAACACGTCGGCGTTCTGTGCGATTTTGAACGCGGCAACGGTGGCAACGCCACCCGCACCAATCATCAATACTTTGCTCATGTCTTGTGTCTTTTAGTTTGAGGTATTTTTGTTGTAGTTATCATGCCATGGGGATTTCCTCGCTCCTGATGCCCAATGCGTTCATCAGCGAGTAACCCAGGATTTCGGTCCTGAAGTCGCCGCCGCCGATGGGTTGCATCGACAGCAGGGTGACGCGCTTGTCGTCGTCCACCCTTCGCAGGGCGTGACGCACCTGTGAAATGCCATCGTCATCGGGGACGACGACGATGCGCTTGATGTTCTTGGAGGCCAGTGCGACATGGAGCAGGTCGAGCAGTACGTCTTCACGTGAGACGATGCTCTCCTCGCTGACCGTGTTGAGGACGAATTCGCCGAGTGAGTCGCGGAAGGCTTGTCCGTCGATGTCGTCTTTCAGTCCGCCGGGAGTGAAATGCTCCAGTCGTTGCTTGTCGCGGCTGTGGATGAACACCACCTGCGTCACTTCGTCGCCCTCCCTGATGCCGCCGTCGAGCGCCACGCAGTCCAACCATCGCGGCAAGTCGGCGTTGGGGATGCGCCGTCCTATCATACGCTCGAAATTGACAATCAGGTCGAATGCCACGCGGTCGATGTGGTCGGCGTCCACGATGACCATGTTGTCGCACGTCACCTCGGGGATAGGGAATTGGTTCATAGGTACAAAGATAAGCATATTTTCGCAAATATGCTTATCTCCTTCTCTTTTTTAGATTTTTTCTATTTTTCTAATAATCCCAGGGCTCCCTGGTCATTCTTAGAATCTGAAGTCCAGCTCCACATCGACGAAGTTGTAGTCGTGGTTGTCGGGGGCGAGCGAGCGGTCGTTCACACGGGCGTATTCTGCGGTGATTTCCAGATTCTTGTTGATGAAATAGTTGGCACCCACCTCGTACATGGTTTTCTGTGTGTCGGCGTTCTTCTGTGGACGATAGCACTGGTAACGAGCCTTGGCATGCAGTTTCGACTTGATGACGGGCACGATGCCGAAGACATACCAACCGTCGGCCTTGTCGCCGAGGGAGTAGTCTATGGTGGTGCTGCCGCTTCCCGGACTTGTCACACCCCATCCTTGGCTGTGGACATACTCCGAGCGGAAGGTGTACTCGTCCTTGTCCCATTCTGCGGAGAGACAGTAGCGGTTGAGGGTGACACTCTCATTGGTGCCCTTCATGGTGGTCATGCCGCCATGGCTGCCGTTCCATCCGAATGCGCCGATGCGGAGGCCTTTGACGGGAGACACCCAGATGCCGCCGATGATGTCTTTGCGCTCGTCCTTGTCCTTGCGGTTGACGCCCTCGCCGTTGTAGACGCCTACTTGATAGTGCAGGAAGCGATGGCCGTCGGAGGCGGGGAAGAGGTCGCCTTGCAACTGGATACCGATGTCGCGGCCGCCGGAGGATTTCTCACCAGCACGGTCGCCGAATCCGGAGAGGCGGTTGATGACGTCGGCGTAGGCATACCAACCTTGGGTGATGGGGTGTGTGGGGTTCTCAAAAGTGAAGGCGCGCTTGAACTGTCCTACTCTCAAGCGGGCTTCCTTGTATTTCACCCATTCGGCGTAAAGGTCGACCAGTTGGACGGTGGGTTCGGACGGACCTTTGGCGTTGGTGCCCTGGATTTGGGCGCGCCAGTCCCAGTTGCCAATCTTTCCATCGAGAATCAGACGAAGCAGGCGGAGGTTGAACTCGTTGTGTTCGGCGCCCTCCTTGTCGTCGCCTTGGTACTGCAGCATGCCGTAGCCGCTGAATTTGAAGTTGTCATACCACTTCTTGTCTTGCTGGGCGCTCATGCTCACCGTTATGAGGGTCAGCAGGCAGGTAATGAATAATTTTTTCATAGTTGTTTGTTGAGGTTAGTGATAATGGCTTGGGGTTGATTTTCCTATGGTCTCCTAAGGTTTCTTAGGGCTCCTTAGGACTTACTATGTGGTTCTTCTTGTGAGAAGCACCACGTTTTCCACGTGGGGGGTGTGGGGGAACATGTCCACTGGTTGGACGGCTTCCACCCGGTAGGCAGTGTCGAGGTCGGCAAGGTCGCGTGCCTGTGTGGCGGGGTTGCAACTCACATAGACGATGCGGCTTGGCTGTGCGCGGAGGATGGTCTGCACCACGTCGGGATGCATGCCGGCTCGCGGAGGGTCGGTGATGAGCACGTCGGGACGACCATGCTTGCTGATGAATTCGTCGGTGAGGATGTCTTTCATGTCACCGGCGTAGAAGAGGGTGTTGTCGATGCCGTTGAGGGCAGAGTTCACCTTCGCGTCCTCGATGGCTTCCGGCACATATTCGATACCGATGACCTGACGGGCTTGGCGTGCCACGAAGTTGGCTATCGTCCCGGTGCCGGTGTAGAGGTCGTAGACCAGTTCGGTGCCTGTGAGCGCGGCAAACTCCCGTGCCACGGAGTAGAGCACATGCGCCTGGTCGGTGTTTGTCTGATAGAAGCTCTTCGGACCCACCTTGAAGCGCAGTTCCTCCATCATCTCGAAGATGTGGTCGGTCCCCTTGTAGGTCACCACTTCCAGGTCGCCGAAGGTGTCGTTGCATTTCTGGTTGTCCACGTAGAGCAGCGATGTGATTTGCGGGAAGCGTCCGGCCAGGTGGTCGAGCAGCGCCTCGGCACGTTCCTTGTCGCCTTCTTGCTCGAAATGGAACTGCACGAGCACCATCCACTCCCCTGTGTTGGAGTTGCGTATCATGATGTCGCGGAGCAGGCCCGCCTGCTGGCGGATGTCGAAATAGGGCATTCCTGTGGCGTCGGCGTAGTCGCGCACGGCATTGCGGATTTGGTTCTGCAGGTTGTCCATCAGCAGGCATTGCTCTATGGGCAGCACCTTGTCGAAGGCGCCTGTGATGTGCAAGCCTATGGCGTTCATGTTGTCATACACCACGCCGCTGGCCACCTCCTCACGGGTGAGCCAACGCTTGTTGCAGCATTCGAACTCCATCTTGTTGCGGTATTCGCGTGTCTTGGCAGAACTGAGGATGGGCCGCATTTCGGGCAACTCCACCTTGCCGATGCGGGTCAACTGGTCGTAGACCTGCTGCTGCTTCATCTTGAGTTGCTCGGGATAGGGGAGGATTTGCCATTTGCAGCCGCCGCAGACTCCGAAATGTGGACACATCGGCTCCTGGCGGATGCTGCTCGGCTGGACGAGTCGGACGACCTCGGCCTCGCAGTAACTCTTGCGCTTCTTGCGCACTTGCAGGTCTACGATGTCGCCGGGCACCACAAAGGGCACGAAGACGACTTTCTCATCCACATGGGCGATGCACTTGCCTTCTGCGGCGCATGCTTCTATTTCCACATTCTCGTATAGGGGTAGCGGTTTCTTGTTCTTTGCCATGGCTTCTTTCTTGCAGTGACGGTCAGAGTTCGTCGATTTCTTCGCCGGTGCGTTCCATGATGCCTGCGGCGATGGCGTCGGCGGCTTGTATGATGGAGACGAGGGGATAAAGCTTGCGGGCGACATCATAGTTGCGCGTATCCTCGAGGCTTGTCATGTTGACACCCCAGGCACCCATGTGCCAACGGATGGCGAGCATCTCGTCGTCGCTGAGGATGAGGCCGCTGCAAAGGAGGAGCACGAGCGACTTCTCTCCGTGGCCCATGGGGAATTTCTTGTAGGTCACCTTGTAGCCCTCGCAGTCTTCCCATGTGCCGATGGAGGTCTTGCGGCGTTTCACCGTGGGTTTGTAGATGTCGCTCTTGCACACGTCATGCAACAGACTCGCGAGGATGATGCTGTCTCGCCGCACCTCGGAGGCAAGAGAAGGCTCCAGCACCTTCATCGCATCGAAAATGGCAAGGGCGGCCTTGCAAGTGTTCAAGGAATGGAGCACCAACCCTCCTTTCTTGTTGAGGTGGTGTCCGGCGGAGGCTGGAGCTTCAAAGAATCCCAGATTCTCCAAGTCCTCTATCGTCTCTTCCACGCCTTCCCGCTTGGTGGAGAGGAGGAGTTCAAGAAACTCTGTCTTTTGCTTTTCTATGTTGATGCTCATGGTGAATCGTTCCTGGCTAACATGGGTTGTGAGTGCAAATATAGGAAAAAATAGCGAACCAACCAAAAATGTGATACTATTTTCTGCCCTAAAAAACAGCCGCGCCCCATAAGACGGAGCGCGGCGTTTCGTGTAGTTGGTTGTTCGTCAGCAGACTGACGGCTTTTCCAATGGAATCTTGTCGATGCGGGCCTGATGACGTCCCCCCTCGAACTCGGTGGCGAAGAACTCGTCCATGATGAGTGATGCGGTGTCCTCATCGATGAAGCGTCCGGGCATCACCAGCACGTTGGCGTTGTTGTGCTGACGGATGAGGTGAGCAATCTCGGGAATCCAGCACAGTCCGGCGCGGATGCTCTGATGCTTGTTGAGCGTCATGCTGATGCCCTCGCCGCTGCCGCAGATGGCGATGCCGGGAAAGACCTCGCCCTTCTCGATGCCCTCGGCCAGTGCATGGCCGAAGTCGCTGTAGTCGCAAGAGGCCTCGGAGTAGGTGCCGTAGTCCTTGTAAGAGTAACCGTTCTCGTCAAGGTATTTCTTGACAAACTGCTTGAGAGCGTAGCCGGCGTGGTCGCTGGCTATTCCTATGGTCTTCACTTCCATGGCAGTCTCTTTTGAGGTCGTTTACTCGCTCAGCAGTTTCTTCACCTGCTCGTAGACGTTCTGGCCGTTGTAGCCCAGTTTCTCGTCGAGCACCTTGTAGGGAGCGGAGAAGCCGAAGCTCTGCAAGCCCCATACCACGCCGTCGCCTCCGACAAGTCCCTCGAGGGTGACGGGGAGTCCGGCGGTGAGACCGAATTTCTTCTTTCCTGCGGGGAGCACGCTCTGCTGGTACTCCTTCGGCTGTGAGCGGAAGAGTCCCTCGGAAGGCACGCTCACCACGCGCAGCTTCACACCGTCGGCGCGCAGCAGGGCGGCACCGGCTTCCAGTGTGGAAACCTCTGAACCGGAGGCCAGGAGGATGACGTCGTAGTCTTCGTCGGAACCTGCCACCACGTAGGCGCCCTTCGTAGCCTGGTTGTAGTCGTTGCCTTCAGGCAGCATGTCGATGTTCTGACGGGAGAAGATGAGAGCGGTAGGTGTCTCGGTGTTCTCCATGGCCATGCGCCAGCAGACGGTGGTCTCCTCGGCGTCGGCGGGACGGACGACGAGCATGGAGTTCTTCCCACTGTGGTTCTTCAGTTTCTCCATCAGGCGGATTTGTGCCTCTTGCTCCACAGGCTCGTGGGTGGGGCCGTCCTCGCCTACACGGAAGGCGTCGTGGGTCCAGATGAACTTCACTGGCAGTTCCATCAAGGCAGCCATGCGTACGGCGGGTTTCATATAGTCGGAGAACACGAAGAAGGTGCCGCAGGCGGGGATGACGCCGCCATGGAGTGCCATGCCGATGCAGCAGCAAGCCATGGTCAACTCGGCGACACCGGCCTGGAAGAAGGCACCGGTGAAGTCACCGCGCACGATGTCGTGGGTCTTCTTCAGGAAGCCGTCGGTCTTGTCGGAGTTGGAGAGGTCGGCAGAGGCGCAAATCATGTTGGGCACTTGCTCGGCAAGGGCGCTTAAAACAGTGGCGGAGGCACCACGGGTGGCGGCACCGGCCTTCTGCTGAACCTTGCTCCAGTCGATGACGGGAGCCTTGCCGCTGAACCATTCCTCAAGCTGCTTGGCCTGCACGGGATGTCCGGCAGCCCACTCGGCCTTCTCTGCATAGCGCTGGGCGCAAATCTTCTTCAACTCTTCGGCGCGGCGGGCATACAGTTCCTTCACCTCGGGGAAGATCTGGAAGGGGTCGGCGGGGTCGGCACCCAGGTTCTCCATCGTCTTGACGAAGTTGTCGCCTCCAAGAGGTGCACCATGGGTGGCGCAGTTGCTCTCATAGCTCGAGCCGTCAGCCTTGCGGGCGCCCTTGCCCATCACGCAGTGGCCGATGATGAGGCTGGGACGCTCCTTCTCGGATTGTGCCTTCTTGATGGCCTCGCGGATTTGGTCCACATCGTTGCCGTCGATTTTCTGTACGAACCAGCCCCATGCCTCGTATTTCTTGGCGGTGTCCTCACAGGTCACCACCTCGGTCTTCGTGGAGAGCTGGATGTCGTTGGCATCGTAGAACATGATGAGGTTGTCGAGACCCAGGTTGCCGGCGATGCGGCCAGCGCCTTGAGAAATCTCCTCTTGCACGCCACCATCGGAGATGTAGGCGTAGATGGTCTGGTTCATCACATTGCCTAAACGGGCCTTGAGGAACTTGGCAGCGATGGCGGCACCCACAGCGAAGGTATGGCCTTGGCCGAGCGGGCCGGAGGTGTTCTCGATGCCGCGAGCGATTTCACGCTCCGGGTGACCGGGAGTCACCGACCCCCATTGGCGGAGGTTCTTCAGGTCCTCGAGGTCATATTTGCCGATGAGGCAGAGCTGTGAGTAGAGCATCGGAGCCATGTGGCCGGGGTCGAGGAAGAAACGGTCGCGACCTTCCCACTCGGGATTCTCCGGGTCGTAGACGAGGAACTCGCTGTAAAGGGTGTTGATGAAATCGGCTCCACCCATGGCACCGCCCGGGTGACCCGACTTGGCTTTTTCTACCATTGCGGCAGCCAGGATGCGGATGTTGTCGGCTGCCCTGTTCATTACTTTGTTGTCGTTCATGTTTTTGTTTTTGATTTTTTGCTAGGAAGTCCTAGGATGTACTAGGTAGTCCTAGGTATATCTAGGTCTTTCCAGGGCTTATAATGATTGTAATATCTTATTATTTTATTTCCAATACGACGAGACTCTTGGCGGGGAGCTGCACGGTGAGTTGGTCTTTCTTCAACTTGGCGTCTTTGAAAGGCACGGGCTTCACGCGGTAGGGATGCTCGAAGTCGTTGTAGTCGGCCACGCTCTTGCTCGTGAGGATGCGTCCTTCGACGGTCTTGGCATTGAAACCAGCAAGGTTGACATTGATTTCGCTGGCCTTGTCAAGGCTGACGTTGGTCAGCGAGACGACGATGCTGCCGGAAGGAGTGCGTGCCGCCGATGCGCTCACCAAGGGGAGCGTGCGGTAGCCGTCGCTCTTTGTTGCGTCCATGGCGGTGTTCATGTCATGGCGTACCCTCATCTGTCCGCACTGCAGCACGGAGGGGAGGAAGGTGGCCTCCTGGAAGGGCTTGTACATCTCGAACACGTGGTAGGTGGGGGTGAGGACCATATGGCCGGGGCCTTTGGTGTCGGTGAGGATCATCGACTGCAACACGTTGACCACTTGTGCGATGTTGGCCATCCTGACACGGTCTGTGTACTTGTGGAAGACGTTGAGGGTGAGAGAGGCGACAAAGGCGTCGCGAAGAGCGTTCTGCTGGTAGAGGTGGCCGCTGATGGTGCCCGGCTCCTCATCCCACCATGTGCCCCATTCGTCGACGAGCAGACCGATGGTCTTGCCGGGGTCTTTCTCGTCCATGATGGCGCAGTGCTTCTTGATGACGTCCTCGATTTCCAGGCATTTGCCCAAAGTCCAGTAATACTGGTCGTTATCAAACTTCGTGGCGGAGCCTTTCGAGCCTTCCCATCCGGAGACGGTGTAGTAGTGGAGGGATACGCCGTCCATCTGCGAGCCGATGTTGTCCATCAGCACCTTCGTCCAGTTGTAGTCATAGTCGGTGGCGCCGCTGGCAATCTTGTACAGTTTGTTGCTGTCGTAGTTGCGGCAGTAGATGGCGTAGCGGCGGTAGAGGTCGCTGTAATACTCCGGCCGCATGTTGCCACCGCAGCCCCAACTCTCGTTGCCCACGCCGAGGAATTTCACCTTCCATGGCTTCTCGCGGCCGTTCTCCTTGCGGAGTTTTGCCATCGGCGTGCCATCCTCGCTCGTCATGTACTCCACCCATTTCGCCAGTTCCTCCACGGTGCCGCTGCCCACGTTGCCGCTGATGTAGGGTTCGCAACCGAGCATTTCGCAGAGGTTGAGGAACTCATGTGTGCCGAAGGAGTTGTCCTCTATGGTGCCTCCCCAGTTGTTGTTCTTCAGGGACGGGCGTTGCGAGCGTGGCCCGACGCCGTCGCGCCAGTGGTATTCGTCGGCGAAGCAGCCGCCAGGCCAGCGCAGCACGGGCACCTTGAGGTCCTTGAGGGCTTGCAGCACGTCGTTGCGGTAACCGTTGGTGTTGGCGATGGATGACTCGGGACCCACCCACAGGCCGCCGTAGATGCAGGTGCCGAGGTGCTCGGCAAATTGTCCGTAGATTTCCTTGTGAATCTTCTGGCTGCCGTTGGTGCCCATCAGGGTCAGCGTGGCGTCTTGTGCGAGAGAGGGCAGTGTGACGACCATCCCGATGGCCACGGCCAGGTGTCTTGCAAATATTCTCATGGGTTGTTTTTTCTTGCTTTTCAAAAACGACCTCTCACTTCCCGCCAGACGACGGGAAGTGAGAGGCGAAATGGCTATTTCTTGCATGTCACGGCCGCCTGTTCGATGCCCAGGCAAGCCTTGTAGTTTACGATGTACTTGTTGAAGCCTTCCACATCCTCTGGTGTCGGGGCGATTTCCACGCCCGTGTTGCCGGCGAACACCACCTCTTCGAGGAAGTCGGCAAGGGAGAGGTTCTTGGGATTGTTCACCAGGAAGGAGCCGAGGAGCGCCATACCCCATGGGCCGCCTTCACCAGCTGTCTCCATCACGGAGATGGGGGAGTCGATGGCAGCAGCGAGGATGCGCTGTCCCACACCCTTGGTCTTGAACAAACCGCCGTGTCCCGTGATGCGGTCCACCTTGACATTCTCCTTCTTGAAGAGGATGTCGTTGCCGATCTTCAGCACGCCGACGGAAGCGTATAGGTGTGCACGCATGAAGTTGGCCAGGTTGAAACGGTCGTTGGCGGAGCGGACGAAGAGCGGGCGCCCTTCTTCCATACCGGTGACAGGCTCGCCAGATATGTAGTTGTAGGAGATGAGGCCGCCGCAGTCGGTGTCGCCATTGAGGGCGTTGTTGTACAGCTTGCCATACACCTCGTTCATGTCGACGGGGATTCCCAACAGCTGCTGGTACTCCTTGAACAGGTTCACCCAGGCGTTGAGGTCGCTGGTGCAGTTGTTGCAGTGCACCATGGCCACGAGGCTGCCGTCGGGCGTGGTCACCATGTCGATCATCTCATAGGGTTGCGACAGGTCTTTCTCGAGGACGATCATCGAGAACGACGATGTGCCTGCGGAGACGTTGCCGGTGCGCTGCTTCACGGCGTTGGTGGCTACCATGCCCGTGCCAGCGTCGCCCTCGGGAGGACAGACGGGGATGCCGGGTTTCAGGTGGCCGGAGACGTCGAGGCGCTTGGCTCCTTCGGGAGAGAGGAAGCCTGCGCCCTCGCCTGCGTTGAGCGACTTGGGCAGGATGTCAAGAAGCTTCCATCCGAATCCCTTCGGGGCAACGAGTTCGTCGAACTTGCGCACCATCTCTTCGTCGTAGGTCTTGGTCTTCGGGTCGACGGGAATCATGCCGGAGGCATCGCCCACGCCGAGGACGAATTCACCAGTCACCTGCCAATGGACGTATCCGGCAAGGGTGGTGAGGAACTTGATGTCGGCGACGTGCTCTTCGTTGTCGAGGATGCATTGGTAGAGATGTGAGATGCTCCAACGGAGCGGGATGTTGTAGTTGAACAGCTTGGACAGTTCGGCGGCTGCCTTGCCTGTGTTCGTGTTGCGCCATGTGCGGAATGGCACCAGTATCTCATGCTTCTCGTTGAATGCCATGTAGCCGTGCATCATGGCGCTGAAGCCGATGGCGGCGAGGGTTTCAATCTCGCAGTCATACTGTTTGAGGACATCGGCACGCAGGTTGGCGTAGCAGTCTTGGAGTCCATACCAGATGGCTTCCACGCTGTAGGTCCACAGGCCGTCCACCAATTGGTTCTCCCACTCGTGGCTGCCTTGTGCGATGGGCTTGTTCTCTTGGTCGATGAGGACAGCCTTGATGCGGGTGGAGCCAAACTCAATGCCGAGGATGGCTTTTCCGGTTTCTATCGTTTGTTTTGCGGTCATAGTTATTATTTATTTGGAGTTAAAGGGAAGTTAAAAGGAAGTTAAAGAGGAGTTAAAGGGACAATAGTACATTTAGCTTTGCAATCCATTGTTTTCGATGATACCTTTGCAATAAGCATTTAAATAGAAACTTGTTCCTTCAATGCTATAAACCATAGTGTTGTATGTTTCTTCAGAGACATAACCTAAATCTTTGGATAGCATAATGTAACATCTGCATTCCTCAAGACTGCCTTGTGCAATATTCAGCATCCGCAACTTGTCTGCTTTGCTCAGTTTTTTATATCCTTCCGCAATGTTGGCTACGATGGAAACCGCTGCTCTCTGAAATTGGGAGGATAAACCAAATTTCTCAAATTCAGGGAAATTAGCAGTGACTTTGTATGTCATCAGCACAAATTCAAATGCTTTCTGCCAAGCGACGATGTCCTTAAAGCTGAACGTCATTAATATTGTTGTACTATGTTATGTAAGATGAACATTAGTCCATGAATGACCTCTGTTGGTATGTGTAGAGATCTGTTAGGAGGAGTAATGTCCCTTTTACTCCCTTTTAACTCCCCTATAACTCCTTTTTAACTCCTTTTCCTTATTTCAAAGATTTATTAAGCATGTAATACACCTCGTTCATCTGGAGCTCATGCTTGAACTCGCTGGTCTTGGTGGCCTTGTTGATGCGGACATACTCGATGCCGAGCATCTCGGCGAAGTCTTCCCAGTACTCCTCGGTGATGTCGTATGAGAATGCGCTGTGGTGAGTGCCACCAGCGAGAATCCATGCACCGGCGCCGATTTCGAATGTGGGCTGCGGCACCCAGAGTGCGGAAGCGACGGGCAGGTTGGGCATGGGCTTCGGCTCGATGCACTCCACCTCTTGTGAGATGAGGCGGAAGCGGTTGCCGAGGTCGACGACGGTGGCCTTGATGCCACGTCCCACCTTGGATGTGAACACGAGGCGTGCGGTCTGCTGCTTGCGGATGCCGATGCCGAGGAAGTGAACCTCAAGCTTGGGTTT
Source organism: Prevotella sp. (assembly GCA_017619375.1). GTDB lineage: Bacteria > Bacteroidota > Bacteroidia > Bacteroidales > Bacteroidaceae > Prevotella. Next base: position 18,208 of record JAFZSL010000068.1, read on the forward strand.
GTCGGAAGCAATCAGCGGACAAATCTCGAGCATGTGGCTCTGGAGGCAAGAGCTGTGGTCGCCGGCGAAGTTGAGGGTGTAGTCCTCGAGGAAGGAGCAGCCGGTGGGCATGCCTTGCTGGATGACCCAAAGCGTGCGATAGAGGCAGGCGGTCTTCCAGTCGCCCTCTGCGCCAAAGCCGTAGCCTTCTTCCATCAGGCGCTGTGAGGCAAGACCTGGAATCTGGTCGAAACCAACGAAGTTCGGGTCGTCGATGTCGGCGTCGCCGAGGTCGTCGAAGTTGGTGGTGAAGGCGGTGGCTCCCTCGTCCTTCAGGACGTGGCGGAGTGCAATCTCTGCCTTGGCGGAGTTCTTCACTTTCTCCCAGTAAACTTCTTCGCCACTCTCGTCAATCTTGATGGTGTAAAGTTTCTTGTACTCCTCTACGAGGGCGTCGGCCTCTGCGTCGGTCACTTTCTTGTAGTACTCCATCAGGGAGGAGACGGGATAGTAGTCCACATGGTAGCCCATGCGCTGCTCGAACTCCACACGGTCGCCGTCGGTGACGGCCACGTTGTTCATGTTCATGCCGAACATCAGGCAGCGTACGTTCTTGGCATCGGCTACACCAGCAGCGACGCGTGCCCATACGGCAATCTTCTTCTGTGCCTCTTCGCTCTTCCAGTAGCCGCAAACCACCTTGCGGGGAACACGCATGCGGGTGCAGATATGACCGAACTCGATGTCACCGTGAGCACTCTGGTTCAGGTTCATGAAGTCCATGTCGATTGTCTCCCAAGGAATCTCAGCGTTGTATTGTGTGTGGAAATGGAGGAGAGGCTTCTGGAGTGCCTGCAAACCCTTGATCCACATCTTGGCGGGAGAGAAGGTGTGCATCCAGGTGATGATGCCTACGCACTTCTCGTCGTTGTTGGCGGCTTTCATCACGTCTTCCACTTCCTTGCTGCTGTTGGCAGTGCCTTTGTAGACCACCTTGATGGGGAGGTTGCCACTGGCGTTGAGGCCTTCCACCATCTCCTTGGAGTGTCCGTCTACTTGTACCACGGCGTCGCCTCCGTAAAGAAGTTGTGCACCTGTTACCCACCAAATCTCATAATTCTCGAATGCTTTCATAATGTCTTTTTATTGTTATTGATGATAGTTGTGATAGATTTTTTTCCTAGGGGGCCTAGTAATCCTAGTTTTCCTAGTAGTCCTAGTATTTCTAGGGATTTTAGTGATCCTAGTGATTCTAGGATTTTAGTGTTTTTTCTGGCCGTAGTAGGCGTTGGGGCCATGCTTGCGGCTGAAGTGTTTCTCGATGAGGAGCGGGTTCATCGTCGTTGAGGGGTTGACGCAGAAGGAAACGAAAGCCATCTTGGCCACCTGCTCCATCACCACTGCGTTGTATACGGCTTTGTCGGCGTCCTTGCCCCATGAGAATGGACCATGGTTCTTCACCAGTACGCCGGGGGTATGGACGGGGTTGATGTTGCCAGCCTTGATGCGGTCGACAATCACCACGCCGGTCTCTTTCTCATATTCTGCCATCTGGCTCTCCACCATGTCGTCCGTGCAAGGGATGGCATCGTGGAAGTAGTCGGCATGTGTGGTGCCGATGTTGGGGATGTCCTTTCCTGCTTGCGCCCACGCGGTGGCATAGGTGGAATGGGTGTGCACGATTCCGCCCAGTTCAGGGAAGGCGCGATAAAGGACGAGGTGCGTGGGTGTGTCGGAGGATGGGTTGAGGTCGCCCTCCACCACCTTGCCAGTCTCCAGGTCGACGACCACCATGTCGGATGCTTTCATCACGTCGTAGTCCACGCCGGAGGGTTTGATGACGACGAGGCCTTTCTCACGGTCGATGTCCGACACGTTGCCCCAGGTGAAAATCACCAAGTTGTGTTTGACCAAGTCGAGGTTGGCTTTGAATACTTTTTCTTTCAGTTCTTCTAACATGTTGTCTTTCCTTTGTGTTTTTGTGGCTTTTTCTAGTTTTTCTAGTTTTTCTAGTGTTCCTAGTATTCCTAGTATTCCTAGTATTCCTAGTATTCCTAGTATTTATAGTATTTCTATTAATCCTATATTCCTATGGATTATAATTTGAAAGTGGGTTCCTGGTCGTATGCATTTTTGTTGAAGCGGTAGAGCATGGCGCCTCGCTTGGAGGTGAGCTTGTCGATGTGCTCGGTCTTCTCGATGAAGTCGATGCTCTTGATGCGCTTGCGGAAGTTTCGCTTGTCGATTTGCTCACCAAGGATGGCTTCGTAGACATGTTGCAGCTGGGTGAGTGTGAACAACTCGGGCAAGAGGTTGAAACTCAGCGGCTCGGTGCTGATGCGGCGGCGAAGGAGGGTGACAGCCTTGCGCACCATCTCGTTGTGGTCGGAATAGAGATGTGGGAGTTCGTTGATGCTCACCCATTCCACCCCATGCTCCTTGCGCAGTTCATCATCGTAGTCCTTTACGTTGATGAGTGCACAATAGGCGACGGTGATGACACGCTCGCCTGGGTCGCGGTCGATGGCGCCGAACGCACCCACTTGCTTCATATAGATGTCTTTTAATCCTGTGAGAGTGAACAATACGCGGTTGGCGGCTTCCACAAGACTCTCGTCTTCGCGGACGAAACCTCCGTAGAGCGACCACTCGCCACGGCCTGGGTCCATCTGACGGCGGCCGATCAACAATTTCAACTTGTCGTGGTCGAATCCGAAGACGATGCAGTCTACCGATACAAAAACTTTGGAATGCTCACCATAGAATCCTGTCATAACGGGTATATATTCTGTTGTATTATATTAAAAAAGGTGTGCTTTGAAAAGCAACAAATGCTGATATGGATGATTGATTGAGGTGAAAGGGTGGGGGAGAAGACTCCCCCAACCCTTTTATGATTGTCTGATTGGTTGTTTACCAGAAGTACCAGTAGAAGCAGCCGCAGAGGAAGATCACGCCAAGAGTGGCGACGATGTCCCAGATGTTCCAACTGTCGCTAATCTGCTTCCTATAACTTTCGTTGAAGGTGATGGCTTCCACCTGTGCTTTCGAAGGTGCGGGAGTGAAGAACGACACCACCACCATCAGCACAATGATGAATACCAAAAGCCAGCACTCGAACACCAGCCAGTTGGTCTGCCAGAACCAAGTCGTGTTCTCCCAGAAGGAACCTGTCATCACTTTGTTGCCTGTGTCGGTGAAGATGTTGGTCAACAGGCGCAACATTCCGATGACGAAACCACCGATGAGACCCCATTCACCAGCTTTCGGCGTGATTTTCTTGGAGAAGATACCCAAGGTGAACACGGCCACCATGGCAGGTGCCAACAACGACTGGATGCCTTGCAGATAGGAGTAGAGGTTGCCCATTCCCATCATCACGGGAAGCCAAAGCAGGCCGAGGACCACCACCACCACCGTGGCGATGCGACCCACGAGTACGTAATGTTCTTCGCTCTTGCCTTTCTTCATCGGCTTGTAGAAGTCCTCGGTGAAGAGGGTGGCGCAACTGTTGAAGAAAGCAGCAAGGGAGGTGACAAGGGCGCAGATGAAGCCGATGGTCACAAAACCTTTCGCTCCGGCAGGAAGGATGTTCTTCACCATCATGGCAAAGGCACCATCGGTTTGGTCATGGTTGGTGATATCCATTTGGATTCCACTGGTGGGGTCGTTGGACAGTGCGATGGCCACCATGCCGGGGATAAGGAACATGAACACGGGGAGCAGTTTGAAATAGCCGGCGCAGATGGAACCGCGGCGTGCGCGCTTCATCACCACGCTGTTGTCTTCACCCTTGGTCTGGCCAAGCACACGTTGCACGATGTGCTGGTCGGTACACCAGTACCAGAAACCGATGATGGATGCTCCGATGAACACCACGAAGCCGGGATACTCATGATACAGCGGGTCGGGGTTGCCGGAGGCGTTGATGTCCGACCAGTGGAACATATGTGTGGTGCCATAGCCGTCGTGCAGGCTGCGGCAATACTCCATCATCGTGCTCCATCCCTCGGTGATGCTGCCATGACCCAAGGCGTTGAGGCCGAGGAACAGCACGAGGAACGAACCGATGACAAGGATGGGGGTCTGAATGGTGGACATCGTCATCACACCCTTCATGCCACCGATGACGGTGAAGATGGCGGTGATGGCAATCAAGCCCAAGGCTCCCACCCAGAAATTCAAGCCGAGCAGGTATTTGAAGAAAATGCCACCTGTGAACGCTGTCACGCTGACCTTGGTCAGGATGTAGGCCACAAGGGTGATGATGCTCAGCCAAGAGCCTGTGCGCGGTGTGTAGCGGAACTTGAGGAAGTCGGGCATGGTGATGATCTTGCCCATCTTGTTGTTCAACAGTTGATAGAAGGGTACGAAGAGCCAGCCAAGGATGAGGATCATCCAGCCTTGCATCTCCCAGTGGGCCATGCCCACGCCGTCCTTGGCACCTGTTCCTGCGAGGCCTACAAGGTGCTCAGACCCGATGTTGGCGGCGAAGATGGCCATACCGATCACATACCAGGGCTCGCCTTTTCCAAACAGGTAGTCCTGTGAGTCTGCACCGGCCATTTTCTCTTTGTCTTTCTTGATGGAGCGGTATACCAGCCATACCACGGCCAAGATGCCGATGGCCATAACAGCCCAGTCAATCCAAATAAAATCTTTAGCGTTCCAGTTCATATCTTCATTGTTTGTTTTTAGTTATTGTTCAAGATGTGGTCTATTATTTCTCAGCTTCCTTTTCTTCTGCCGGTGCTGCCTCGGGAGCGGGTTCGTCTGCTTTCACTGAGAATCTGTACACTGCGTGGCTGTAGTATTTCTCGCCGGGTTTCAGTGTGGGTTGCACCCAGTCCTTCTTGTTAGGTGAGTCGGGATATTTCTGGCTCTCGAGGCAGACGCTCACTTGCTTGGGATATAGCACGCCGAACTTGCCGGGCACGCCGTTGCCTTGGAAATTGCCAGTGTAGACTTGCACGCCGGGTTCGTTGGTGTACATCTCCAGGAAGATGCCGGTCTTGGGTGAGTAGAGGGAGGCGCATACCGTGTTGTCGTCGCCTTTGCCGTCCTTGTAGGTGTTCAGGCACCAGTTGTGGTCATAACCGGTGGCGTTCTTGATATAAATATAAGAGGTGTCCATCTTCTCCTTGATGACGGTGGGCACACGGAAATCCATCGGGGTGCCTTCCACTGACTCGATCTTGCCAGTAGTCATGTAAGAGGCGTCGGAAGGAGTGAATTTGTCGGCGTTCACATACAGCACCATGTCCATGCCCTCTTTCGAGAAGTCGCCGTTGAGGTTGTAGTAGTTGTGGTTGGTCATGTTGACGATGGTCTCCTTGTCGGTGGTGGCTTCGAAGGTGATGTCGAGGCAGTTGTCATCGGTCACCTTGTAAGTCGTCGTGGCGGTCACCGTGCCGGGGAAGCCGTTCTCACCGTCGGGTGCGACAAGCGTCAACTTCAGCGTGCTCTCGTCCACTTGCTCGGCATCATACACCTTGTTCATCCAACCGGTGTTGCCACCGCCGTGGAGACAGTGCTTGGCGCCGTTGCCGGTGTCGTTCTGACGCAACTGGTATTCCTTGCCGTCGACGGTGATCTTGCCGTCGTTGATGCGGTTGGCATAGCGGCCTACGGATGAGCCGTAGTCACTGGGACTGTTCAGCGTGTCGGCGTATTGGGCGATGTTGTCATAGCCAAGCACCACGTCGGTGGGGACGCTGTCCTTGTCCATCACCACCAGGGATACCACGCGGCCGCCATAATTGGTCACGCATACCTCCATGCCGTTGTTGTTCTTCAGCACGTAGAGTTTCACCGGTTTGTTGTCGATGATGGTGTCGAACTTTGCCGGGTCGAGTTTGGATACTGTAAGATTGTTTTCTTGGCTTGCCGTGCAAGCGGAGAGCATGGCAATGGCCAGTCCTGCTCCCAAAATCATTCCTTTAAAATTTTTCATAAAATCGTTGGTTTTTCGTGATGTTGCGTTTTGGGTGTAAAAATACAATTTATTTTTCAAACCACAAGCAATTTTTTTATGTTTTACAGCATGAAAGTGTATTTATAACACTTTTTAAGGATTGCTCGTGTGCTTGGCTAGAATTTGGCCGTCAACATTTGTTCGTTGAGTGGCAATATTGTGTTTTTCCGCCTTTTGGGGATGAAATGAAAAATCGGCGGGAAAGCACTTTCCCGCCGATGATTCCATAAGGTGTTTAGCAAATCTTGCGAGAGCCGTCTCCGATGACCACATCGATGACTTTCAACTCCTTGCCGAATTTCTCAGCATACCTCTTCTTCGCGTCGGCGATGAATTGGTCATAAAGTTCGTCTTTCACCAGGTTGATGGTGCATCCACCGAAGCCGCCACCCATGATGCGGCTGCCAGTGACGCCGTCCTCCTTGGCGATGTCGTTGAGGAAGTCGAGTTCTTCGCAGCTCACCTCATACTCCTTGCTCAGGCCATAGTGGGTCTCGTACATCTTCTTTCCTACGGTCTCGTAGTCGCCGGCGACAAGGGCGTCGCAGACGGCGAGCACGCGGTCCTTCTCTCCGAGGACGAAATGTGCGCGGGTGTAGTCTTCCTCGCCCACTTCGGCACGCACTTCCTCGAGTTGCTCCCAAGTGCAGTCGCGGAGGGTCTCAAACTTTCCTTCCGGATGCTTGGCAGCGATGTGTTTCACCACGTTCTCGCAGGAATTGCGGCGGTCGTTGTAGGGAGAACCCACCAACTCGTGCTTCACGCAGGAGTTGAGCAGCACCACTTTGTATCCCACGGGGTTGAAGGGGAAGTACTCGAATTCGCGTGAGCGGCAGTCGAGGCGCATGAGGTTGCCTGCCTTGCCGAAGACGCTGGCGAACTGGTCCATGATGCCGCAGTTGACGCCGATGTATTTGTGTTCGGTGGCTTGTCCTGCGAGGGCGATGTCCCATTTCGACACCTTGTTGTCACCAAAGAGGTCGTTCAGGCCGCAGCCGAAGCAACTCTCCATAGCAGCGGAAGAGGACATGCCGGCGCCAAGAGGCACGTCGCCGGCGAAGGCGATGTTGAATCCCTTCACGGGTACGCCGAGGGCTTCCATCTCCAGGGCCATGCCGTAGATGAAGCGTGCCCAGGTGGCACGGGGGCCTTGTCCGTCATGGAAGTCAAAGTCCACGCGGTCTTTCAGGTCGATGGAGTAGGCACGGATGGTGCTCTCTGTGCCGTTGGGGCGCATCTCTGCCATGATGCCGAGGTTAACGGCTCCTGGGAAGACGAAGCCACCGTTGTAGTCGGTGTGCTCGCCAATGAGGTTGATACGTCCGGGAGAATGATAAATGTTGCCGGTCTGACCGTCAAAATGCTTGATGAAGCGACTTCTTACAAATTCGATGTCCATGTTATTTAGTTTTGAGAATTTAGTTTTGAGAATTGAGATTTCAAATCTATTTCAGTCCACTGGGATGTCCTTGTTGACGTTCTTGCAGCCGATGAGGGCGTAGTAGAGGATATAGGCGAGCATGGCGATGACCAGCCAGTAACTGGCGATGGGGCCTGCGCTCTTTGCGATTGCTTCCTGGATGAGAGGCATGATGCCACCGCCCACGACCATCATCATGAAAATACCTGAAGCAGCCTCGGTGTATTTGCCGAGTCCCTCGACGGAAAGATTGAAGATGCCTCCCCACATGATGGAGGTGCAAAGACCGCAGAGTGCGATGAAGATGGCTTTTGTGGGAACTTCAAATACGCCCGTTTCAGGAAGTTTGAAGAAACTCCTCACCCAACCGGGGAAAGACGCTGTGTTCAATGACATCGTGTTGGTTTCTGGCATGAAGATAGCAATCAGAAGCAATATGATGGCTACTGAGGATACCACGGTCAACTGCAGTTTGGTTGACACTTTACCAGAGAGGTAGCTTGAACTTGCCCTGCCGACAAGCATCATCAACCAGTAGGAGGCAGCCAAAGCACCACCGATGGCGGCCGAACCCTCGAAGCCAAGGTCTGTGATATAGAAGTTAAGCTCCATGGGGATACCGATTTCTATGCCTACATAGAAGAAGATGGCAATCACTCCCAAAAGACAGTGACGGAAGGCGATGGGGCTGTGCTCATATTTTGGCCTTTCCTTTCCAAGGGTGGGCTCGGGAATGTCAACACGGCTGATGATGATGAAAGCAAGTGCGAAGACTGCCATTCCAATGAACAATAGTGGAGATACGTCAGTCATACTTGTCTTATCGGTCACCGTACCCACGAGTACACCTGTCAACAGCGGGGTGAGCGTGGCGGTGAGTGAGTTCATGGTGCCGCCGATCTGGATGAACTGGTTGCCCCTGTTGCCACCACCACCAAGGATGTTGAGCATCGGGTTGACAACGGTGTTCAGCATACAGACGCAGAAACCGCAGATGAATGCTCCGAGGAGATAGATGATGAGATTCAGGGCGACAGGTATTCCGTCGTATTTGAACACAAAAGTACCAGCTCCTGCAATGCTGGAAAGGTATTGCAGTGCAAGACCCACGATGCCCACCACAAGGGCGATAAGGGCAGTCTTTTTGTAGCCGTACTTGATAAGCATCTTACCGGCAGGTATGCCCATGAACAGATAAGCGGCGAAGTTCATCAGGTTACCCCACGCCTTTGCAAAAGGATAAGTGAATCCCCAGATGTTGCCGAAAGGTGCACCCATATTGGTAACGAAACTGATCATCGCGAAGATGAAGCACATGGTGACAATGGCAACAATGTTGGTTTTCTTTTCTTGACTCATGTTGTCTTTTTAAATTTGATGGTTGTTATTGGTTAGATTTGTTTTTTCGGTAAAGCCCTTATGCTGTTGGTCATTTGGACAATGGTTCTAATGACCAACAGCCAAGGGTGTCATTCTTCCTTATTTCCTCACGCCGAATTGGTAGATGGTCTTTTGCTTGTAGCGACGGCCGGGTTTCAGCACTACAGAGGGGAAATAGGGATGGTTGGGGGTGTCGGGGAAGTGCTGTGCCTCGAAGCAGACAGCACTACGGCGTGGGAAGGTGGCACCATTCTGTCCCTTCTCGCCTTGACCATAGTTGTCGGTGTAGAATTGCACGCCGGGCTCGGTGGTGTAGACGTCCATCGTGCGACCGCTCTTCGGTTCGTAGATACGTGCTGCGAAACTCAGTTCGCCTTCCTCACGCTTGTTGAGCACATAGCAGTGGTCGTAGCCCGAGCCGTTGCGGATTTGCTCGTTGTCGGCGTCGATGTCCTGACCGATGGGTTTTGGTGTGCGGAAGTCGAAAGGTGTGTCCTTGACGAAGCGGATTTCGCCGGTGGGGATGGAAGTCTCGTCGATGGGGATGTAGTAGTCGGCGTTGATCTCGCACTCCAGGTCCTCGATGGTCGGTGTCGGGTCGGCGATGCCGGTGAGGCTGAAGAAGCCATGGTTCGTCAGGTTGATGATGGTCATCTTGTTTGTCGTGGCCAGGTATTCAATCATCAACTCGTTCTCGTTGGTCCAAGTATAGACCACCGTCACTTTCACCTCGCCGGTGTAGCCTTCCTCACCATAGGCGGAGATGAGTTCGAGCACCAGCGACTGGTCGTTCATCTGGACAGCATCCCACACACGGGCGTGGAAGCCTTTCGGACCGCCATGGAGGGCGTTGACACCGTTGTTGATGGCCAACTGGTAGTCCTTGCCGCGCAGGCGGAATTGTCCGCGGCAGATGCGGTTGCCGTAACGGCCGATGAGGGTGGACAAATAAGGTTGTGGTGATTCTAAGGCTTCTTTAATGCTGTTGTAACCTTGGATGACATTGGCGTAGTTGCCGTCCCGGTCGGGTACCATGATGCCTACGATGGCGCCGCCATAATTGGTGATGGCTACTTCATTGCCAAGGCTGTTCTTGAGAATATACAAATCGGTCTGTTTGCCGTTGATGGTGGTCTGGAAATTCTCTCTTTTCAGGCCACAAAGATTTTCTGTTTCGGTTGTCTTCATAATACTTAGCGTTGTTAGTAATATAGTAGTCCGCAAAATAAGTAAAAAAAAACGAGAACCGCAAACGAAACAAAAAAAAAGTGTATTTCTACAACTGTTAAAAACTCTTAAAAGAGATTGTAGGTGGTTATAGGTAGTCTTAGGTAGTCCTAGGTAGCCCTAGGAAGTCCTAGAGGGTCCTAGGATCCTAGGAAAGTCTAGGATATCCTATAAAATCCCAAAAAATCTGCCACCACGTAGCTGCTGCCGCCGACAAAGATGAAATCCTCTGGTGCGGCGTCGCGTCGTGCAGCCTCGAAAGCTTCCTTCACGGTGTGGAAGGCTTGGCCGTGCAGCCCTTTTTGCTCTCCCGTTTCACGCACCTTCTCTTCGTCGATGGCTCGGTGGCTGCTGGCCCGGGTGAAATAGTAGTCGGCGTCGGGTGGCAAGAGACCCATCACGGTGTCGAGGTCCTTGTCGTCCACCATGCCGAAGACGATGCGCATGCGGCGGCATTCCACCTCGCGCAGTTGTCGTGCCAGCCACTGCCAGCCACCCACGTTGTGTCCAGTGTCCAATACCACGGTCGGCCGTTCGCCCACTTGTTGCCATCGACCCATCAGCCCAGTATTCCTGCAAACCTTGCCGAGTCCTTGTCGGATGTCCTCGGTGGTGATGGGATAGTCCATGTCCTGTAAAAGGGAAATGGCGTGGAGGATGGTGTCGGTGTTGCGGGTCTGGTAGTGCCCGCCGAGGTCGCTGTCAAAGTCGCCAAAGGGTTGGGTGAGGTAGTGGCGCGTGTAATGTGGTCCGTCGGTGGCGGCGATGACAAAGGGATGGTCCTCGGCAAAGGTGATAGGGGCTCCCGCTTCGGCGGCTTTCGCCTCGAATACGGGACGCGTCTCCTCGGTGGCCTCGCCGATGACCACGGGGATGCCGGGCTTGATGATGCCGGCTTTCTCTGCGGCGATTTTGGCGACGGTGTCGCCTAAGAACTGCGTGTGGTCCAGACTGATGTTGGTGATGACGCAGAGGTCGGGAGTGATGATATTGGTGCAGTCGAGGCGTCCGCCAAGGCCCACTTCCACGACGGCTACGTCGACCGCTTGCTTGGCGAAATAGTCGAAGGCCATCGCAGTGGTCAACTCGAAGAAAGACGGGTGGAGGGGCTCGAAGAAGTCGCGGTGGTGCGCCACGAAGTCGACCACGTATTCCTCGCTGATGCATACGCCGTTGATGCGGATACGTTCGCGGAAGTCGACGAGGTGCGGAGAGGTGTACAACCCCACGCGGAGGCCAGCCTCTTGCAGGATAGAGGCGATGGAATGCGAGACGGACCCCTTGCCGTTTGTGCCTGCCACATGGATGGTCTTGAAAAGGCGGTGGGGATGGCCGAGGCGGGTGTCGAGGGCGTGGGTGTTGGAAAGGCCCTCCTTATATGCACCAGCCCCGATCTTCTCAAAGACCGGGGTGCAGTTGTAAAGGTATTCCACCGTTTCCTTGTAGGTCATGGGCAAGGATTTGTCGAAGTAGTCGGAGTAATCGGAATTGTCGGAGTAATAGGAGTTAACGAAAATAGTGTTGTCATTCGCGGGGTTTTGTCGCAAACTTCGAGCGTATCGATAACTTCTCTAACTTCTTTAACTTCGAAATTTTAAAACTTCTCTAACTTCTCTAATTGTTGAAATAATTCTTGAAACGTTGGAAGATGCTTTGTTTCGTGGCTTTGTCGCTCTTGAAATTGTCGCTCTTCTGCATCTTCTCCAAAGCTTCGCGTTCTTCACGCGTGAGCGTCTTCGGCACATAGATGCTGATGTTGACGATGATGTCGCCCGTCCCATGGCCATAGCCTTGAACGGCGGGAAGGCCCTTGCCGCGGAGTCGCTTGGTGGTGCCGGGTTGGATGCCAGGCTCGAGGTTGATTTTGACGTTCTTGCCATCCACGGTGGGGATTTTCACCTCGCCGCCGAGAGCAGCGGTGGGGAAATCGAGCAATAGGTTGTATATCAAGTCGTTGTCCTGACGCACAAAGGTGTTGTTTTCTTCCTCGGAAATGAACACCTGGATGTCGCCTGCCACACCATTGTGGATGCCAGCATTGCCTTTCCCTTGCACGGTGAGTACCATGCCGTCGGCCACGCCGGCGGGGATTTTGATTTCCACCACTTCCTCGCCTTTCACCACACCGTCGCCGGCACAGTGTTGGCACTTGTTCTTGATGACCGTGCCTTCTCCGTGGCAGGTGGGGCAGGGACCTTGCGACTGCATGATGCCGAAGAGCGTCTGCTTCGTCTGCACCGTGTAGCCGCTGCCGTGGCAAGTGGGGCAGGATTCGGGGGCGCTGCCGCCCTCGCAGCCCGTGCCGTGGCAGTCGGGGCAGGTGATGTCCTTCTTCACGCGGAATTTCTTCGTCACGCCGCTGGCCACCTCCTGTAGGCTCAACTTCACCTTCAGGCGAAGGTCGCCGCCGCGGTATTTGCGCTGGCTGCTCCTTTGCTGGCCACCACCAAATCCGCCGAATCCGCCGAAACCACCGAATCCGCCTTCGAAAACGCTGCCGAACATCGAGAAGATGTCGTCCATGGAGAAACCGGCACCGCCGAAGCCGGCACCGGGAGCGTTGAAGCCGAACTGGTCGTATTGTTGGCGTTTCTGGGGGTCGTGAAGCACGTCGTAAGCCTCGGCGGCTTCCTTGAACTTCTCCTCGGCCACCTTGTCGCCAGGGTTGCGGTCGGGGTGGTATTTGATGGCTATCCTGCGATAGGCTTTCTTGATGTCATCTTCATTGGCGTCTTTCGACACGCCAAGCACCTCGTAGTAGTCTCTCTTCTCTGCCATTGTGCTTGCTTATTGTCCTACTGCCACTTTGGCATAGCGGATAACCTTGCCGTTGAGTGTATAGCCTGTCTGAACACAGTCGATTACCTTGCCTTTCTTGTCGTCGCCCATGCCAGGGACCATGGCGATGGCCTCGTGGTAGTCGGTGTTGAAATCCTCGCCCACGGTGGCGATGAGTTCTACGCCTTCACCTTCGAGGATTTTCAAGAATTTCTTGTAAATCAGGTCCATGCCTTCACGAAGGGTGGCTACGTCATCGGTCTTTTCGCCATTGGCGATGGCCCGCTCCATGTCGTCGATGATGGGAAGGATTTTCGTGATGGTCTTCTCACCACCATTGAGGATGAGTTCGGTTTTTTCCTTGAGCGTGCGCTTGCGGTAGTTGTCGAATTCAGCCACCTTGCGTATGTATTTGTCATTCAATTCGGCGATTTTCTCCTTGGCCACCTCCAAGGGGTCGCGCTCCTCCTCTTCAGCAGGGGCGTCGGCAGCGTCTTGCTTGCCTTCTTCCTCATTTTCTTCAGCGGAGGCACTTTCTTGCTCCTGCTCTTGTTCTTGTTCTTGTTCTCGTTGTTCCTCTTGTGGAGTCAACTCCTCTTCCAGCTCTTCAGCCTTTTTATCTTTATTTTCGTCCATGATGTTGTTGTTTTTGGTCTTTTCCTTTCTTCTAGCAAAAACCTTGCCAAAATGCCGATTCCGTTTGCTCATGATTGATACATCCTTTCTTTCTGGGCTTTGATGGCCTCATCGTAGATGTAGTCGTCATACTGCATCAGTTTGTCGATGGTGCCATTGGGAGTCAGTTCGATGATGCGGTCGGCGACAGTCTGTATGAACTCATGGTCGTGGCTGGAGAAGAGGATGTTGCCCTTGAAGGTCACCAAGTTGTTGTTGAAAGCTTGGATGCTTTCGAGGTCGAGGTGGTTGGTGGGGGTGTCAAGGATGAGGCAGTTGGCGTTTTTCAGTTGCATGCGTGCAATCATGCATCGCATCTTCTCGCCACCGCTGAGCACGTTGACTTTCTTCTCCACCTCCTCTTGCTTGAAGAGCATCCTTCCGAGGTATCCCTTCATCATCACCTCGTTGCCGGTGCCGAATTGGCTGAGCCAGTCCACGAGGTTGAGGTCGCTCTTGAAGAACTCGGTGTTGTCGAGAGGCAGGTAGGCGGTGGTGATGGTGAGGCCCCATTTGAAGGTGCCTGCGTCGGCCTGCCGGTTGCCATTGATGATTTCGAAGAGCGCGGTCATCGCCTTGGGGTTGTGGCTAAGGAAAACGGTCTTCTGTCCTTTCTCGATGTTGAAACTCACATGGTCGAAGAGCACCGTGCCGTCGGTGTCCACGGCCTTCAGTCCTTCCACTTCGAGGATTTGGTTGCCGGGTTCCCTTTCGGGGATGAAGATGATGCCTGGGTATTTGCGCGACGACGGACGTATCTCATCAACATTGAGTTTCTCCAGCATCTTCTTGCGGCTGGTGGTCTGCTTGCTCTTGGCCACGTTGGCGGAGAAGCGGCGGATGAACTCTTCCAGTTCCTTGCGTTTCTCTTCTGCTTTCTGACGTTGGTTCTGGGCTTGCCTCAAGGCGAGTTGCGAACTCTGGTACCAGAAAGAGTAGTTTCCGGCGAAGACGGTCACCTTGCCGAAGTCGATGTCCACCGTCTGCGTACTCACGGCGTCGAGGAAGTGACGGTCGTGGCTTACCACGAGGACAGTCTGCTCCACGTTGCTCAGGTATTCCTCCAACCACTGCACCGTGTCGAGGTCGAGGTCGTTGGTAGGCTCGTCGAGCAGCAGGTTGTCGGGGTTGCCGAAGAGGGCTTTGGCGAGCATCACGCGCACCTTCTCGTTGTTCGACAACTCACTCATCAACTTGCCATGGAGGGCTTCCTTCACTCCGAGGTTCGACAGCATCATCGCTGCGTCGCTCTCTGCATTCCAACCACCCATCTCGGCGAATTTCTCCTCCAAGTCGGCCACGCGGTTGCCATCCTCGTCGTTGAAATCGGCCTTCATATACAACGCCTCGCGTTCCTTCATGTTCTCCCACAGGGGTTGGTGGCCCATCAGTACGGTGTCGAGCACCGTGAACTCATCGTATTTGAAGTGGTCCTGGTCGAGCACCGACAGACGTTCGCCCGGCCCCAATTCCACGGTGCCTTTGTTGGGTTCCAATTCACCGCTGATGGCTTTCAGGAGTGTGGACTTGCCGGCTCCGTTGGCACCGATTACGCCATAGATGTTGCCGGGGGTGAACTTGATGTTCACATCCTTGTAAAGTATGCGCTTCCCAAACTGGATAGCGAGGTTGGTTACTGTTATCATTGTCTTGCTTTTTATTAATGTGGGTGCAAAGGTAGTGCAAATCGAGCGGAATGCAAAGCAAACAACGAAGTTTTTGCTTTCATGCCCGAACCAATCGTCTTGTAACGCAGGTACGGTGCATGAAGACTTCGCATTGTGGGATTTTTGAGTCATCTTATACCTGCCATACGACAGATTATTGGATGTTTTTGCGATAATGTCGCATTATCAGCCCATTTGTCGTAACCATTTCAGTGAAAAAAGATGATAATTGTTGTTTTCACTTGATAACCATCGTAATTTTGCATCGTCAAAAGAAAAAAATAACAATTAAAAAATAAAAATAATTACAATTATGAAAAAGATGATGATGATGGTCGCAGTCGCCTTAATGACAGCAATGAGTGTTAACGCACAGAGTGAGAACTTGAAGAATGAGTTAAGCCTGTCGTATGGCTTTGGTAGCACATCTCAAATGGGAGACGGTCTCGGCGAAGGACTCAGTTCGATCTTCTCAGACACCGAGTATGATGACGGTGCAATTCTTGGCCCCATTTCCGTAGAGTATTTCCGCCATCTCAATAATCCCAGACTGGCCGTCGGTGGTTTCGTGTCGTATTCAAAGTGGGATAGCGACATCCAAAAGAAAGGTGGAAATCATGAGAAAGTAGGAGAGCGCAATCGTAGTTACATCGCTGTGATGCCGGCCATCAAGTGGTACTGGATCAACAAGAACAGTTTCGGTCTCTATTCTAAGGGTGCTGTTGGTGTTGCATTCCTGAATAGCACGGAGAAAGACCTCGCCACCAATACATCGAAAGACGAAAACAGTACCCACTTCATGTACCAAGCCTCATTCCTCGGTGTGGAGTTCGGTAATAAGTTCCGCGGATTTGCCGAAGCAGGTGTCGGTGAGCAGGGCTTCCTTCTGGCAGGTATTCGCTATAAGTTCTAAAAAACCAAATGGTATTGGATAACAAGAATCAAGTTGAAATAAAACTCGTTGATAAAGAATAATTTGTACTTTTGCATACCCTGGTTTTGGGGTGTGCAAAAGTTTTTTTAGATATTATTCACGTGAAAATCGGCAACAAATCACATTCATTGCCGATTTCATATACAATTTCCAAACAATAACAAACCTCAGTTATTCGTTCCAAATTATATATCTTACAGTGTCAGACGCTGCTTTATATTTTACCTTGATGGAGTCTGTAATTGCATAATCATTTATGTTGAAATCATAGAATCCCCCTCTACACTTATAAGGCAGGGCGTAATGTAGCCTGTATATGTCCTCAGATATGCTGTCAATCTGGATGAATTCCAGAAACCAGCACTTGCGCAGCCTGGCTTCTATGCTTTGTTCAAGAGAATCACAGTCGTCAGAAAGATAATACCTCTGGCTTGTGATTTGCACGTTGTACTTTTTAATGAAATCATTCCTGTAGATGGCAAATCTTCCGTCTTCATCAAAGCCATACAAACGCGCTATATCAGTACTGTCGAGCACCTTGTTGACAATACGGGTGGCATCGAATTTGCAGGCCACATCTTGTTTTTCCTGTGATTTCCCCTTGACATCTGTATTCGAATGGCATCCAAGGAATTGGATAACCAAGGCACAAAAGATGAAGACAGGGATGACTCTATTTCTCATTTGACTTTTTTCTTAAAGTTACATTTTCCTTACTTAAGCATTCCGAAGGATGCTTCTTCCCATTGTAACACTGCTCCGTTTCTGCGGGCGGGGTCGGGTCCGGTGAAGTCCATGGAGTAGGAACTGCCGGTGGTGGGACTCTTGCCGATGTATCGGTGGTTGTGCAGGGAGAAGAGCATGAAGTCGTGATCCAAGTAGTCTTGCCAGAGGAAAGTTTCGGCTTCCATGATGTCGGTGGTGAGGCGCACGTCGCCCGGGAGTCCGTCGCCAAAGACCTTGACGTAGCGGCCATCAGCGCATTGCAGGGAGACGATGCCGCAACCTCGGTCGTCGATGGTGAACTTTGTCTGCTCGCTCTTGTCGCCGGGATGTGTGTCGTGGAGCAAACCGTGTTTGAGGGCGATGGCGGGACGTCCCGTGGCCTTGTTGATGATGCGGAAGGTCTTGCCGTAGGGGATGTTGCCGCTACGGTCGGCACAAGGTTCATCTACCGTGAAATTGTCAAACTCCGCATAGCCACCGTTCCTGCCCTTCACGTTGAAGGCGAAGAGGGCGTGGCGCGAACCTTGGAAGGTGATGAGTTGATAGGTGAGGGGCATCATGCGGCCGAGGGTTTGGAATGTCTTGCCGTCAGTGGAGTAGGCATACTGTGCCTGGTTGTCATCATACTCTCCGATGCAGCGCAGCCAAATCTTGTTTTGCGGCAATGTCACGGGCACGTCCACGGTGTCGTTGGTGAGTTGTTCGAAGCAGCGGAGAATGAGTCTGTTGCCTTCTTTCACTATGCCTATCCACGAACAAGGCACGTTGATGTTGCCCAAGCCGCAGACGTCGCCGTCTTTCATCCCCTTGACATAGAGTTCCACGGTTGTGATGGACTTGGGACCGATGACACGCTGGGTGAGCGTGTTGCGAGCCCACATCAGTTGGTCGGATGGCAGGGTGTTCAACCTCAGTTTCCCTCCTTTCAGACTCCACATCTTGTCATCGGGGTTGTGGTTCCACTGCCAGACGCGGCCCAATGCCTTCCCGTCGAAGTTTTCGTTGCGCTCATAGGGAGCACTGATGGGCTGTGGCCCATCGCCGCCGTAAAGGCTCCAAGAGGTGCCGTAGCATTTCATGGATGCATCGGGCTTGAACCAGGTGCGGGGGGCGCGGCCAAGGTTACCCTCCAATCCCACCATCGGCCAGCCATCAACCCATGTCATCGGCATGAGGCACACGGTGCGACCGATGGAGTGGAAGTCCTGCATGAGGAGCGCCCACCATTTGCCGTCCTTGGCCTGCACGATGCCGCCTTGATGGGCATTGTCACACCCCGTGGCGTCTGGGCTGGCAGGTGCGATGCTGAATTTCGTGCCGTCGCCGCCGATGCGGAACTGCTCTCCCCGTGGCACCTGTGTGCGTCCCACGCCGTGATAGCCGTAGGTCTCGTCGGCAGAGATGACGCGGGTCTCATAGGGTCCCCAGATGTTTTTCGAACGGGAGCATAAGGTGCGTCCGTTGGGGCTGTAGTCGGTGGAGATGAGATAGTACATCCCATCAATCTTGTACATGTGGTGTCCTTCGCCCACGCCGTTGCCTTCAGGGATGATAACCCGGTCGGTCTCTTCTATCGGGCCGCTCATGTCTGCTTTCAGTTCGGTGCAGTGCACCTCGCCGTAGCCATGGATGGCATAGATTTTCCCGTCGTCGTCGAAGAGAACGCCGAGGTCGTAGATGCGCCCTTGCATGTTGTGATGCTTCCATGGGCCGTGGATGTCTTTCGACGTGTAGCATTGCAACCCCTTGCCATTGATGTTGGAGAAGACATAGAACTGTCCGTTGGCGTAGCGTATGCAAGGTGCCCAGATGCCTTGTCCATAGATTTCTTTCTTGTCTTTCAGCGAGAAGGCGTCGTCGTCGAAGTCGAAGCGGTCGAAACAATAGGAGATGTTCTCCCAGTTCACCAAGTCCTTGGAATGGAGGATGACGAGTCCCGGCACGCTGTGCATGGTGGTGCCGGCGAGGTAGTAGTCATCGCCCACACGGATGATGTCGGGGTCGCTGAACTCGTCATAGAACAATGGGTTGGTGAACGTTCCGTTGCCGTTGTCGGCGGTCCACGATGTGGGTTGTGCTTGGATGTAAAGGCTGGCGAAGGCCAATGCCACTGTGAGGATTGTTATTCTTTTCATATCGGAAAGGTGATTTTGTCGTGCTTATGGGAGGACGGTCCACGTGGCGTTGCCGTCCCTCATCTCGCCTTCCACCACGCGATGGCCAGTGGCATGGAGGCGGAAATGGACGTTCCACTCCTTCGGCCATGCGGGGAAGGGGAGGAGGGTGCCGTCGGGAGCCTCTTGCAAGAGCATTTCCTGCAGGCCGGTCATCGCCGCACCGCCGCGGTTGAGGTCGGGAGCCCAGTCGAAGCCGGCATCCCAGAAGGCAGGATAACGATAAGGGCCGTCGGCAAGTTTCTCGTTATTCAACCGTCGGGCTTCATCAACGAGTCCGAGGCAAGCCGCCCAGATGTTGTCTTGTTTCCATCCCTTTGTGTCGCGCATGGCCACGGCGTGCGGGTCCTTCAGGTAGGTGTTGCGGGAGATTTCCAACCCCTCGCGCCCCATGCCGTAGAGGCGCCAGGGGAAGACGGGGTAGAGTTGGGGAGTCTCTGTGTTCTGAATGCGAGCCCATGTCACGGCGGGGGAGATGCAGGTGTCGCCGTCGATGACTCGCAGAGGGATGTCGGGGATGCGTTCCATGGGCAGCGGCCCCTCTTTCCGCCAGGATGTCACGGCTCGCAGGGCGGCGATGGTGCTGGAGGGGTTGTAAGCCATCTTGTAGGTCTCGCAACCCGAACCAGGATAGATGACGAGGCGGCCGTGTTCGTCGAGGGATTTCGCGCCAAGGCGAAGGGCCTGGTACTGGTAGTGCTCGTCGAAGAAACGTAGGCATTCGTCCACCAACGGGGCGTATCTTGTGACGAAACTGCTGTCGCCGGAATGGCTGGCGGCCTGGAGGGCCATCATGCCGAACTCCAATGCCGTGTCCCACTCATATTCCAGCCAGGCGTTGTTCTCCACGCCAGGGTCGCTGCCCTCAGGGTGCTTGCCGTATTCGGCGGGATTGGGCAGGCCGAAATTCTCCATCTGTTCGGTGAATGATGCGCCACCGTGCCCCCAGTAATGGCGGGTGCGTGCCACGGCTGTGGGCAGCAGGCGCAGGTAAGTGTCCAACTGCACGCTCAGCAGGTCGTAGTCGCCACTCTTCACCATGGGCCAGTAGACCAGGCGCTGGTTCTGCGCCGTCATCGTCCCGCCGCCCCATTTGCGGTAGTCGGGGGTGAAGGGGTTGGAGGGCGTGCCGTCCCCCTTGGGTGGCTCCACATATTCGGGGTCGAAGGTGAAGAGGCCGCCGTTGTATTTCGTCGGCCATTGCCCATGGGCGTTGCAACCTAAGAGGTAACGCATCAACTCGTAGTTGCGCACCATCCGGGCGGCATCGGCGTTGCTGCCGTCGGTCGTTATCCAACTGCGTTGCCAGAAATCGTGCCACCAACGGGCACTGGCACGGCGGGAGATACGGGCGTCTTTCCGAATGGGCGGGGTGGGGTTGTCGCCGTTGTCCAGTGTGATGGTGATGGTGGCGTGGCGCAGGCGAGGGTGGAGGTATTGCCAGGCATGATGGTCGGTGGAGGCGTAAGAACCCTCGCTGCTGCTTGAAAAGCGGAAGTGGGGTGCGAACATCGTCCCTCGCATCTCCTTGTTGCCGATGGGATTGTAGAGGCCGTCCTTGATGGCTTCAAGTCCCTCGCGGGCTACGGTGTAGTCAAAAACGGTCTGGGCGAGGTTCTTGTGGATGAAGGTCAATTGACTCTCTTCTGCGATGATGCTGTCGGCACGGGTGACGCAGTCGGAGGGCACTTGCCACTTGTAGGAGCATTGCTGGCACTCCGCCTTGCTCACGGGGCGGTCGCGGTGGCGCCAACTCTCATAACTCAGGGTGGTGGCAGTGGCACGGCGGGAGGTGATGTCCACGAAGACGTTGGGGCTGGAAGTGTCTGCCCATATGCTGACTTCCACACCGCCGCCTTTCACGCCAACCCATCCCTCGTCGAGGCATAGCCGCTGCTCGAAGTCGGCACCTCCGAAAGGGTCGCCTTCGAAATGCAGACGCCAGCGTCCGGCTTTCAGCAGCGTGTTGTTCTCGTCAAACCACCCGCTTTGGGAAATGTAAAAAAGCAGGTCGCCATCTTCCACCCAGATGTTCATCCCGATGTCGTGCCCGCCACAGGGCATCGACTCGCTGGAATTCTTGCTCGGAGTGGTCCACACCAGGTCACGAGGAGTGTAATCGCCGGCGTGGAGCACTAACGACAACGTCAGGGTGATGGCTAACAGGGCTTTTCTCATTAGGTGTTTTTTTTTCTAATATTCCTAAAGGTCCTAATATTCCTATTTTTTCTCTCTGTTTTTTTATTCCTCCCAGTCGTCGCTGCGGAAGGAGCTGACGGGGAGGCCGTCGCAGAAGAGGTCGCCGTCGGCCCAGTTGCGGAAGGCGTATCTCACCGCAACGGGGTGTGGTACATCATCGCTACGGAGGTAGACACGGTTGCGGTTGATCCAGGCCTTAGCGGGATGGAACACCTTGTCGGCACCGGCGATTTCAAACAGGTCGCTCGTCGTGCCACGATTGAAGTACACCCACTCGCGGGAACGGTCGAAACGCACCACGGCGGTGTCGCCTTGGAACTCGACCCCTTCGTAGCGGGCGAACACCGGTATGCCTGCCACATCATAAGTCTTTCCCAAGGCAAGGAGGGCGAGGCGCTCGCCTGCCTCACGTTTCTTGCGTGGATGGATGCCGTATTCCAAACCGGCATCCATCAGCACGGCCATGCTGGTGTTGGGTACTTGGTGCTCTACGAGGGCCTGCTGCTCGCGTAGCAGGGCGCTGTTCACATTCCAGTCGATGAGGCTGTAGTCATAGGGTGCGATTTGGCAATAGTAGAAAGGGAAGTCGCCCTGCTGCCACAAGGCGCGCCATCCGTTCACCATCGCTCCGAGCATGGCGGCATAGGTGGGATGACGTGGCACGTTGTCCTCGCCTTGATACCAGATGACACCGCGCATGGTGAAGCCTATCAACGGGTGCAGCATGCCGTTGAAGAGTACCGTGGGGGTGCGGTTGGGTGACTTGATGTCGCTTGCGCTTTGAGGCACCTTGGCGTCGGGGAAGGCACGAAGCCAGTCGGCGGTCATCCATGCCTCGCATGCAGAACCGCCCCACGAGGTGACAATCAAACCAACGGGGACGTGCAGCACCTGACGCAACTCCCGACCGAAATAATAGGCGGTGGCACTGAAGTCGCGCGTGTGTGACGGACTGGCAGAGAGCCAACAGCCGCTGACGGTGTCGACGGGAGCAAACTGACTGTTGCGTTTCACGGTGAACATTCGGAGCAGGGGGTCATCGCTGTGGAGGCAGTCGATGACGGCGCCTTCCACCGGCTGCCCCTTGAAGCCTTTCATCGGCATCTCCATATTGCTCTGGCCGCTGCAAACCCACACCTCGCCGATGAGAATGTCGCCAAGGGTGGTCTTCTCGCCGTCGTCGAAGGTGATGACATGGGGACCGCCGGCGGAAGGGGTGTCGATGGACAGCCGCCACCGACCGGCACCGTCGCTGTGGGTGGTGTATGTGCGGTCGTCCCAAGAGGTGGTGACCTTCACCGTGGCGGATTTGCGGGCCTCACCCCAGAGATTGGCTTTCGTTGACTGCTGGAGCACCATTCCCTCCCCAAAGATTTTCGGGAGGGTCACCCTCGCACCGGACACCAATGCCGTGAGGGAACAGATGGCCAAAAGAATCGTTCTCTTCATTTTTCCGTATTTTCTGCAAATGTAACAAAAAAATATGAATTGCCGGCTTGCCGATGAAAGAAATGTTAATCTTTCACAAAATAACGGTGTTCTTTTTACCTTTTTTACGATTTTGCGTCTAAAGGTTAGTCAAGAGGAACTAACTGATTATCTATCATATTTGTAAAACCTATTCAAAATCATGCTTATGAAACGTCTGTTTCTTATGTCGGCTGCCTTTATGGCAGTCATGGC
This sequence comes from Prevotella sp., assembly GCA_017619375.1. GTDB lineage: Bacteria > Bacteroidota > Bacteroidia > Bacteroidales > Bacteroidaceae > Prevotella. The sequence continues at coordinate 41,024 of JAFZSL010000068.1, forward strand.
CAGTGCTCAAGTTGTAGAAGACTTCAAGCCGGCAAGTACCAACCAGGAAGGGCAAGAGTATCCCATGGTCAATTCACAGCGCATGGTGCGTGCCCGCATCTCTGCACCAGAAGCCAACAGTGTCAAACTCGACATCGGTGGTGTGAAATACGACTTGGTGAAGGATGCCAACGGCGTGTGGACAGGAGAGTCCGCCCCGCAAGACGAGGGATTCCATTATTACCAGCTCAACATCGACGGCGCCTCCGTCCCCGACCCAGGCAGCAAATACTATTATGGAGCCAGCAGATGGGGTAGCGGCATCGATGTGCCCGCAGCCGACGAGGAATTCTACACCGTCAAGAACGTGCCGCAAGGTTCGGTCAACGAGGTGTATTATTACTCCACCGTGACAGAGAAGATGCGCCATTGCTACATCTATCTCCCCGCTGCTTACCGCGAGAACCCCACGAAAAAGTTCCCCGTGCTCTATCTCCAACACGGCATGGGTGAGAATGAGACAGGATGGTCGGCACAAGGCAAGACTGGCATCATCATGGACAACCTCATCGCCGCTGGCAAGGCCGTGCCCTTCATCATCGTGATGGACAATGGCCTGAACGCTCAACCGGCACATCCCGACACCACGCAGAACGCCAACCCCTTCGGTGGCTTCCCCGGCATGGGACCACGTCCGCAAGGTCAGGCTGGTCAAGGCCCACAAGGTGGTCAGCGCCCGCAGGGAATGCCGCAAGGCCAAGGTGGTCAGCGCCCGCAGGGCATGGGTCCTGGCGGTCAGCGTCCGCAAGGCATGGGTCCTGGCGGTCCTGGTCGTCCCGGTGGTCCACGTCGTGGCTTCGGAGGCTTCAGTGACTTCCAAAGCGTATTGCTGAAAGACATCATCCCCATGGTGGAGAAGAACTACCGCGTCATCGCCGACACGGAGCACCGTGCTTTGGCAGGACTCTCCATGGGCGGCATGCAGACCCATATGATTACATTGGCCAACCCCACGACGTTTGCCTATGTGGGCATGTTCAGCGGTGGCACTTTCAACACTGATGAACTAAAGGATGCTGCTGATTTCAAGAAAACCAACAAGGTGCTCTTCATGAGCTGTGGCAGCAGGGAGAACAGGATGGGTGTCGACAAGGCTGCAGAAGACCTCAGGGCCATCGGCATCAACGCACATTCCTATGTGTCGCCCGAAACAGCCCATGAGTGGCAGACATGGAGACGCAGCCTCTATCAATTCGCACAACTGCTCTTCAAGTGATTTCTGGGATTTTCTAATATTCTTAGTGCCCCCAATATTCCTAGTGTCCCTAGAGCCTCTGGTACTCCTGGAGCCTATAGGGACACAGGCTTTTGAAAGGCTTTTTTGCGTTTATGTGAGCAAAGTGGAAAAAATAATGTCAAAATTGCAGTTTTTCGGGTGAAAAGTTGTAATTTTGCCACCCAAACAATTTCGATTATTATAAATAAAAAGAAAAAAGATGAAAGTAGCGATTGTTGGTGCAAGTGGCGCCGTGGGGCAGGAGTTCCTCAGAGTGCTCGAAGAGCGTGATTTCCCCGTCGACGAATTGGTGTTGTTTGGCTCGACGCGTAGCGCGGGCAGGAAGTATGTGTTCAAAGGCAAGGAACACGAAGTGAAACTCTTGCAACACAACGATGACTTCAAGGATGTGGACATCGCCTTCACATCGGCAGGAGCCGGAACTTCCAAGGAATTTGCCGACACCATCACCCGCCATGGTGCTGTGATGATCGATAACTCCAGCGCCTTTCGCATGGACGAAGACGTTCCTCTCGTGGTGCCGGAGTGCAATGCCGCCGACGCCCTCGACAGGCCCAGAGGCATCATCGCCAACCCCAACTGCACCACTATCATGATGGTTGTGGTTTTGCAACCATTGGAACAACTCTCGCACATCAAGCGCATACATGTCTCCAGCTATCAGAGTGCCAGCGGAGCAGGTGCCGCCGCCATGGCTGAACTCGAACAGCAATACCGCGAACTTGTGGAGCAGAAACCTGTCACCGTAAAGAAATTCCCCTACCAACTCGCCTATAACGTCATCCCGCAAATCGACGTGTTCCAACCCAACGGATACACCAAGGAGGAGATGAAGATGTATAACGAGACACGGAAGATCATGCATTCCGACGTGAAATGCTCCGCCACTTGCGTGCGTGTGTCATCGTTGCGCTCACATTCCGAGAGCGTGTGGATTGAGACGGAAAGTCCCATTACCGTGGAGCAGGCACAGGCCGCCATCGCCGCAGCACCGGGGTGCACCCTCTGCGACGACCCCGCCAATCTTGTCTACCCCATGCCGCTCGACACCGCAGGGCACGACGACATCTATGTGGGACGCGTGCGCAAGGACCTTTCCGACGATTGTGGACTCACGCTTTGGCTCAGTGGCGACCAAATCCGAAAAGGGGCTGCACTCAATGCCGTGCAAATCGCCGAATATCTCATCAAGGTGGGTGACGTGAAATAGGAAATGTTTTGCTGAATGAAAGCAGGTGTTCGTAGATTTATCTTTCTCCAGACACTTTTTCGACTTACTTTTGCGTCATCTTCTCAGTAAAGTATTGAAATACTCCCTCATCGCCCCATGGAAAAAATCCTCGCCAAATACGACCCCATCTCCTTGGACGAGATGAGCGGTATCAGGTTGATGAACCGCATCGACACCAAATTCGTCACCACCATGCCGGTGCTCGAGACCTTGCTCGGCATGGCCTTGGAGGACTATATGGTGCAGGAAATCGATGGGCAGCGCAACATGCGGTATAGCACCACATATTACGACACTGTGGACTACGACATGTTCTACACTCATCAGCATGGTCACGCTGGAAGGCAGAAGATACGCTTCCGCACTTATGTGAGCAGCAACCTTCAGTTCATGGAGGTAAAGACCAAGAACAACCATGGGAGGACGAAGAAAAAGCGCATGCAGGTGGACGGGATGGATTTCGACGAGGAGAAACTGCAATTCCTGGCAAAACATCTCAAATATGATGCCGGCACGCTCATGCCTGCCATACACAACGATTTCGACCGCATCACATTGGTCAACAAGGCCAGGACGGAGCGACTCACCATCGACACCAACTTGCAGTTTCACAACCTTGTCACAGGAAAGGACAAGGCCATGTTCCCGTTGGTCATCGTCGAACTCAAGCGCGACGGACTGTGTTACTCTCCGGTTCTCGAGATGCTGCGCACGCTACGAGTCTTCCCGCACGGTTTCAGCAAATACTGCATGGGGTCGGCACTCACCAACCATCACCTCAAGGTGAACAGGTTCAAGCCCAAACTCGTTGACATCAGGAAAATCGCAGAAACTGCCACAAAGGCCGATTAGTCTGATTACGCCGACAAAAATCAAGAAATAAAAATCATAACATAATCATTAAATGAAAGAAATTCTCAGTTACGTCTCGGATGCCTATAAGCTCATGATGGTGAGGTTCGCCATCTGCATGATAGTCAACTGGATCATCGTCCATTTGCTCTATTACCCGAAGAGTAGAAGGCGTGACTTCTACTTCACCTTCATCCTCATCGGAGTGTCCATCTTCTTCATCGTCTTCTTCATGATATTCGTATTGGAGGATATGAAAGGGAAGACCGGCATCGGTGTCGGCATCGGCATGTTCGGCATCTTCAGCATCATGAGATACAGGACGGATGCCATGCCCGTCAGGGAGATGACTTACCTGTTCATCGTGCTCTGTCTTTCCGTGGTCAACGCGCTGGCATCAACCATGCCGATTGCCGAACTGATAGTCACCAACGTGCTCATCGTCCTCGTCGTGTGGATGTGCGAGCATTTCCTAAAGGTGGAGCCTTGCAAACTCATACAGTATGACCGCATCGAACTCATCAAGCCTGAGAGGAAAGAGGACCTCATCGCCGACCTCAAGGAGAGAACTGGATTGGAGATCATCAAGGTGGAGGTGGGAGGCATCGACATGCTTCGCGACATGGCCGTGCTGAAAGTCTATTATAGGAATCCCAACAAATCGGGCACCAATCCCGTCGATGGAAAGGTGAAATTGCGCAACTCGGAAATGCAGGACATATAAATGCTCGCCTCTTCTTCGTAAATGCCGGTTCCGGTACGTGAGAAGTCTGCCAAACACCTCAAATACATCACCCCAAAAACAAGGATGACCATGATGAAAAAAATGATGACTCTACTGGCCATCGTGCTACTGCCGATGGCGGGGATGGCCCAAAGTGACGACTTTGGCACGATGCTTTCCATTGAAGCCACGAAGAAGATAGACAAGAAACTCTCCGTGGGAGCAGAGGTGGAAATGCGCACACGCGACAATGTGAAGACCGTCGACAGATGGTCGGCTACCGCCGGGGCAAGCTATAAACTCCTCTCATGGCTCAAGGTCGCTGCACGATACACCTTCCTCTATGACAACAACGAGCGCATCTCCTATTTCGATAGCGAGGACGGAAAGGTGCAAAGAGGTCTTGTGAATATCGGCGACCCCAAGAAATGTGCTCAGTATTGGGGAACGAGACATCGTTTCGACATATCCCTCACTGGCAGCCACAAGATAGGAAGGGTGGAACTATCGCTGCGTGAAAGGTGGCAATACACCTATCGCCCGGAATATACGGTCGATGAGCGGTGGAGCTACTATGAGCAGGGATGGGACGGCGAGGAGCATGTCTATAGCGGAAAGGGCAAGAACGTGCTGAGAAGCCGCTTGATGGCGGAATACAAGACCAAGGGATTCCCCATCACTCCCTATGTCAGCGCCGAGGCTTTCAATGCGTGGAAATTGGAAAAGATGCGATTCTATGTCGGTGCTGACTATAAAATCAACAAGCAGAACGAATTAGGCCTCTTTTATGGCTACCAGACCGTGCACGACGACTCCGACCTCGAACCTGACCGCCATTACGTCGGACTCGCCTACAAGGTGAAGTTCTGAGAAGATTGAAGATTATGCCAAGAATGGCGGTAAGTTTTAGGGACGGGTCTTTTGCCCGCCCGTAAAAAGAACCGCCCGCTAAAAATCATTGAGGATACCTTTTTTTTCCTATGAAAATCTATGTGGCAAGTAGTTGGAGAAACACCTATTTCCCCGAAGTGGTAACCGCCTTGAGAAAGGCCGGCCATGACGTTTATGACTTCCGTAATCCGCCAAGTGGAGGCAACGGCTTCAGGTGGTCGGACATCGGAGAGGACTGGATGGAATGGTCGCCGGAAGAATACCGCGACCAACTCTCACATCCCAAAGCCGAAAAGCAGTTTGCCAACGACATCGAGGCGATGCGTTCTTGCGACGGATGTGTATTGTTGCTCCCTTGCGGCAGGTCGGCTCACACCGAGGCGGGATGGTTTGCCGGACAGGGCAAACCGGTTTTCTTGCTTATTCCCGAGCGTCAGGAACCAGAACTGATGTACAAACTTTTCCATAGTGTCTGCTGTTCCACGGAGGAACTGATAGAGAAATTACAAGAAGGATAGTCTTGGTCTTCCTCTAAACCCTATTTCATCCTAAAAATATAGTCTTGCCAGAACTACTGTGACGAGGATGTGCAGCAGTTGGTCAAATCCATACACCATCCAGTTGGGCTTGCGCCTGGTGTCTCTCAACGCTTCATACATGACGGAGAGTTTGCTCTTGATGGTGTCGATGACGAAATGCGAACCCAACTCGATGAGGAAGGCCGCCACGCAGCCTTGCAGTGACACGCTAAACAGTGCCAGAACCATCGTCATCAGCACGGCATGCACGCCGGCGTGAAGGAGTATCGGCAAGTATTCCTTACCACTCGACTTCGCCCGTATCATCGACTTGGTGGTGAGACAAAAGTCGCCAAGGTAATGACACAGCAACAATGCCGACAAAACCAGGCTCCATTGATGTTGCTCGCTGCCTAAATGTTGACAGGAAGTCAATAAAAGGAAAAGGGGTAAAAACCTAACACCGTTTCTCGTCATTGAAAATGTCCGTCATTTTGATATTAAGCTTCCGCTCGGATTTGCCGCTTGGCTTGTCCAAGAATCTTCAAAATCACATTTTTTCGTGGTTGGCTTAGTAGAGACGGGAAGAATCCCGCCTCCACAGTGCGCTCAGCCCGGATGGTTAATCTCAGCCTCGCTGTTTTTTGTTGCGACTCGGCATAGTTCAAACAAGTTTGACTCTGCACTCGCTGCTTTAAAAATTCACTTCTTTACGGTGAAAGTTTGTCCATCCCAAATCATCTGGAACGATGTGGTGTCGTAGGAGTCCATATCGTTTTCGGTGAAGGTCATGACTTCGATGTTCTTGCCTTTGTCGGGAAGGACAACAGAATAGTTTGCAAATGATGCTACGTTCTTTTCCACCAAATCCGTCAACTGTGGTTCCGGGGTCAGCATGTCGGTCTCGGGGTCATAGTCATAGAACAGCACCAGTTTCGCATCATCCTCCACATTCTCATGCCCCTCTGTCAGCCAGACAGCAAGCAGTTTATGACCATTTTTGCGGTTCCAGTAGCAGCAGTCGGTGTTCCAGTCGAATTGCGACATGGCGCGGCAGGTGACATAGCCGTTGCGCTCCTCGAGGTTGACATGGCAACCCGTTTTTTCCTCGTTGTAATTCTGGGGTTGGGTGAGGTATTCATACAAAGCAGCATTCGGCTTGTAGTCCTTGAATTCTCCACAGAAAGCAAAGGCTAACTGCATGATTCCGACGGGACCGTCGCCAGATCCCACATCGATTTTTTTTGTTTTCCATTCCTTCCTGATTTGGTTGATGACACTCCCGTCATCATTGCGCTCGTCGATGGACGCTTTCTCATCAACAGTTTTATTCTCACTCTTGGAAGTTGTCTCTGCAATCTGGTCTTTTACGATTTCCTCAGACGCTTTCTCTCCGCTTTTGTTGCCGCAAGCCCAAATGGCGAGTGCCATGGCCAGGAATGCGATGGTCAATGTGTTCTTTTTCATTTCTCTCTTATTTGGTTTGGAAATGCAAATGTAGTGAAAAAATGACATAATGCAATAGGTTTCTCCAAAAACAAGTTTGAAAATGGAAAAAGAAAAACCTCCTCATTCTTGGACATTTCGCATAATTGCCTTATTTTTGTGCCAAAATAGTTAAATCCATGCAACATCTTCAGTTAGGCGCCTTTTTGCAAAACGGGAAATACAGGATAGTGAAAGTGCTTGGCCAAGGTGGTTTCGGCATCACCTACATGGCGGAGCAATACCCGTTGAAGAAAAAGGTTGCCATCAAGGAGTTCTTCATACAAGACTTGTGTTTCCGCGACAACACGGCGAACGTGCGCACCCTAACGCAGTCCGACATGGTGGACCGATACCGCCAGAAATTCTTCAAGGAAGCGCAGATCCAGGCACAATTCAACCACCCAAACATTGTCCGGGTGATCGACTTTTTCAAGGAAAACGGCACGGGGTATTATGTGATGGATTATCTGGAAGGGGAGAACCTGGCAGAAATCATTGCGAAAAACGGACCTTTGTCTGAATCGACTGCGCTGCGATACATCAGGAAGGTGGCTGACGCGCTGGACTACATCCACCAGGCCAAAGTCAATCATCTCGACATCAAGCCTGCCAACATCGTGGTGTGTCGTGATAATGACGAGCCGGTCATCATCGATTTCGGCGTGTCGAAACAGTATGACGAGCAGAAAGACCAGTCTACAACCACGCCGCCGGGTGTGAGCAATGGCTATTCGCCCATAGAGCAGTATGAATCGGGAGGTGTCAGCAAGTTCTCACCCCAAGCCGACATCTATGCCTTGGGGGCGACGCTTTACAAACTGCTGACAGGGAACACGCCCCCGAAAGCATCCTGTCTGCTCAATGAAGGCCTGCCACCATTACCAAGCCATATCTCCACACAAGTATGTTGGGCGATAGAGAATGCCATGCAACCCCGCCGATATGACCGCCCCGGGAGCATCAGGGAATTGATGGCGATGCTGCCTGCTGCCGATACGGAAGAAACAGAAGCGGTTTCTCCAACAATCGACAACGTATATGAAACGCCCATCCCAGTATCAGACGAACCGGAAGAGGTGGTGTATCCCTATGAAGAGATATCCTATGAAAGGAAACGTCCCTTCCCCTATTTTTGGTTGATTTTCCCGTTGGCGGGCCTTCTCTTGGGAGGATTGGTGATGTATTTTGTCCTGAAAAGCAACTCGTCTGCTGCAGGGAATGACGGCGATGGCATGGAAAATACTCTTGAGGATGTAAAAGAGGTGGGTAATCCCATTATCGACAACCTTGTCAAGAACATGGTCAAGGTGGAAGGAGGCACGTTCACCATGGGCGACACTTCGGGGGCTTATGTGGAAAACAATGAATATCCCTTGCATCAAGTGACTCTTTCCTCGTTCCATATCGGCCGTTACGAAGTGACACAGGAGGAATGGCAAGCGGTGATGGGCAACAATCCCGCCAGTTTCAGTGACCCCAAGCGTCCAGTGGAATTCGTTAGTTGGGATGACTGCCAATTGTTTATAAGAAAACTAAACACCTTGACAGGAAAGAAATTCCGTCTGCCTACAGAGGCGGAGTGGGAGTTTGCTGCTAGAGGTGGTGTGGAAAGTCATGGATACATCTATTCGGGAAACAATGACCTCGGTACCGTGGCATGGTATTCGGCAAATAGTGGCAGCTCCACCCAGGCCGTCGGTCAGAAACAACCCAATGAATTGGGGCTGTATGACATGACGGGCAATTTATGGGAATGGTGCAGCGACTGGTATGGAGGGTATGATTCCAACAAGCAGGATAATCCCACGGGACCCTCGTCGGGTTCGCAGCGCGTGCTCAGAGGCGGGGGATGGAACGGGGGCGCCAAGAACTGTCGTGTTTCCAATCGTGATAGCCGGTTTCCCGATTACAGCAGCGACCGTCTTGGATTGCGCCTTGCACATTAGCCACCTGCTATAGATAGTAAGAACATTCTTAATCAATTATCATCAACCTTATAAAAAATGTAAAACTATGACTGTTTTCAATCGATTCTTGATTTTACTGGGCCTGTTCCTGTCTTTCCATCTCAATGCCTTTTGTCAGAATGATGATGAGGAGGATGAAGATGTGAACGCCAAGATTGTCGAGCAACTTCGCCAGAAGTATGATGATGCTGAGTATTTCGAAGATGGCTTCTTTGTGAAGCAAAACGGGCGATGGGAATTTGCCGATGAAAACGGCAAGGTTCTCACCAATATGCACATAGAGAATGTCGAGAACTATTATTTTTCTGCAGAATTGACCATCAAGGGCAATAAATACGAAGTCAGTGCCCCATTCGAAGATGGTAAGGTGCTGGTAGGAAGATATGAGCATTTCGCATATATGGACAGTGATGGCGATTTAATCACGCGATTCATCTATGATAGATATGGCGAGGAAGTCGATGGCGATCCGGCGGAGATAGAAGCCATCATCAACATCAGCGACCAGATCCTTCGGGTTTACAAAGAGGTGGAACAAGGCAGTTATTCCTCTGTGAAATCGCTTGAGAAGAGCATAGGTTTCGAACAAGCAGAAAAATTGAGTTCAGAGATAGCAGACTCCTTGTTGGTGCTTTTGTGCAAGACCTACGACAACAGCCCCAAGAACATCGATATGAAAATCGCCGAGGACTTGTTTGAGGCAACCATAGCGCCTTGTGGACAAGTCGGTTGCGAGGCTGTGCTTGCCTATTACAAGTCCAATGGTTTGGACCAGAAGAAAAGGCTTGGGTATGTGAGACAATTGGCTGATGACTATGGCCAATACCATGCCTATGAGATGATGGGTGATTTTTTTGTCGAGGGTGCCCTTTGCCCTAAAGACATTCAAGGAGCCATCAATTATTATAAGAAGGTGATTGAGGTTGATGCCCAGGATTTTGGGGAGAGTTCGCGCAAGAAACTGGCAGACCTTTGGAACAAATATGGCACTCAATACGAGAATCTTTTGGGAAAACTCTGTGCGGAAAACGAGTTGGTGGAATATTTCAATGATGATTATTTCATGTTGACGAATGGCACACAGAAAATGTTGGTGGACACGCTGTGCCAAGAAGTCCTGCCCAAGGGCGAATATGACATCTATGGCGTTGTATCGGACTTTTTCATCATTGGTGGCGAGATGTCAGGAGTTCAATTGGTGAAGAAGGGTGGGGTGCCTGTCATCAATCAGAAATTTGAAGATATCAAGTCAATCAGCGATGATGATGACTTGCAATTTGTGATGAAGAAAGATGAGAAATGGGGATTTTTTGACAAGGATGGCAAGCCCATCACATCGATGATCTTCGATGATTATTCATCAGGCTATTCCTCCAATCCTTTTGTTGAACTTAACAAGGAGGAATATTCCATCAACTCGTTGTTTGACCATGGGATGATGATTCTGGGCAAGGATGACAAGATGGGATGTATCGACACCAATGGAAATGTCGTCATTCCTTTTGTCTATGAGGGCTTGGCGTTCACACCCAAGGGAAATATCTTGGTCAAGAAAGGTGAGAAAATTGGCGCCATCGATAGAAATGGCAAGGAAATCCTGCCTTGCCAATATGACGACATCGATTTTGACACGGAAGAAGGGAAATTCAAACTGAAAAAAGTGGAATTCTTCGACTTGTAACAATAGTAAACACTTTATGCTAAATATTATACAACAAATCCAAACCTTGAAATATTGTAAGACCATGACTATTTTCAATCGTTTCTTAATCATATTGGGGCTCTTCATGTCATTCCATCTCAATGCCTTCTGCCAGGAAGATGACGAAGAGGATATGAACGACAAAATTGCCGAACAACTTCGCCTGATGTATGATGATGTAGCCCATTTCAATGATGTCTTCTTCGTGAAGCAAAACGGGGTGTGGGAATTTGCCAATGAGTATGGCAAGAAGCTCACCAACATGCGCATTGAGAACGTGGAGGCTGCGTATGTTTCTGCAGAATTGACCATCAAGGGCAAGAAATACACTGTCTACAGTCCGTTCGAAGATGACAGGGTGCTTGTGGGAAGATACGGGTATTTTGCCGCAATGGACAAGAATGGCAATGTGGTCACACCCTTCATGTATGATGGCGATGGAGACAAGATTGACATCGACCCGGAGGAGGCTGCTGCCATCATCAGCGTCAGCGACCAGGTATTGCAGGTCTACCAAGAAGTGGAGCAAGGCCGATACGCCTCGGTGAAGGCCCTTGAAAAGAGCATCAGCCTTGAACAAGCTGAAAAATTCACTTCCGAAGTGGCAGATTCCTTGTTGACGCTCTTGTGCAAGACGTATGAAAAAAGCCCCAAGCATGTTGATATGAAAATCGCAGAGAACCTGTTCGAGGCGACCTTGGTTAATTGTGGAGTCCTCGGCAACGATGTCGTGCTTGACTATTATGAGACGCATGGCTTGGACAAACAAAAAAGGTTTGATTATGTGAGGGATTTGGTTGACAATTACCCTACGACACGTAGCTATATAATGATGGGTGATTTCTTGGTCGAGGGTGCCCTTTGTCCCAAAGACATTCAAGGAGCTATCAATAGTTACAAGGCCGTGGTCATGGACGGTTCAGATGAAGGTGGTGTCGCCCACGACAAATTGGCAGAGTTATGGAAGAAATATGGAACCCAATACGACAATCTGGTGGGAAAACTCTGTGCGGAAAACGAACAGGTGGAATATTTCGATGATGAAAACATCATGCTGACCAATGGCAAACAGAGGATGGTGGTCGATGCGCAGCAACAAGTAGTCCTGCCTAAGGGCGATTATGAAATTGCCGGCTATAATGGCGACCTTTTCTTCCTTTTGGATGATTCCTCACAATATCAATTGGTTAAGAAGGGGGGCGAACCATTGGTGAATGGGAAGTTTGACGATTATTTCATCCTTTCCATGGAGATGGACGAGGCTCAATATGTTTTGAAGAAGAATGGGAAATGGGGCTTCTATGGAACGGATGGAAAGCCTGTCACATCGATGGTCTTTGATGATTATGAACCTGAAATGTGGGAAGAGCCAAGTCTTGAAATCAATGGGGAGAAATACACCGTCCATTCTTTGTTCAACAGCGGGATGATGATTGTGGACAAGGAAGATGCATATGGCTGTATCGACACTAATGGGAAAGTGGTTGTTCCCCTTGTCTATGACCAGATGACGTTTACTCCCAAAGGCAACCTTGTGGTGCTTAAAGGTGGAAAATATGGTGTCATTGACAGAAACGGCAACGAACTCCTGCCTTGCAAATATGACAACATCGAATATGATGAGGATGAAGGAAGGTTGAAAGCAATCGTGGAAGAATCCATCGACATTTAGTCGACGATACAGACAAAAGGACGTGATGTAAAAAATTCACTCCGTGCAGGCCAATGGCTTGCACGGAGTGTTTGGTGAATGGTCATCCGCGTTCTTGGAATCAACGGTCTGGCCCTTTTGTTATCTTCTATTCGCCAATGGTGATGACATACTCGCTCATGAACGATGCACCGGGCATCAGGTGGTTGATGACGGGCTTGTCTTTGAACTCTCCCTCGTAGCCTCGAGGGTCGCCCACGCCATACCATGGCTCCAGGCAGACGAAGGGGGCGTTTTTCTGGTATGGACTCCAGAAAGCAATGATCGGACACTTATAACTGAGCCGCACGGCCACGCTGCCGTCGGGATTGAGTAGTTCCACGCTGCTCGTCTGGCTGTCGTGCAACTTCACTGAGTCATGGGCGAAGAACTCATCGTCGAAACAGATCAGGCCGTCTTGAGAGGCAATCTCAATCTCTTCCATCTCCACCGAACCATCGATGTGGCTTTTCAATCCCTTCAGCGCCCCCTTGTTGTCAACACGGAGCACGCCTTTCAAAGGCTTGCCTGCCTCGCAGCCAGGGGCAAGGAAGGCAGGATGGCCGCCAATCTGGAAATGCATCTCCTTTTTGCCTGTATTCTCTACGTGCCAGACCACGTGGATCTTGTTGCCATCGAGTTTGTAGCTCACTGCAAGGTTGAACGGGAAGGGGAAGACCTTCAATGTCTCCTCGTTTTCATGAAGGGCGAAGACCGCCTTGTTGTCCGACTGGGCCACAAGGTTGAACTCGGTGTCGCGGGCAAAGCCATGGCGTGGAAGATGGTATTCTTGGCCATCCACGATATAGGTGTCGTTTTCCACGCTGCATACGATGGGGAAAAGGATGGGTGAATGGCGTGGCCAATACTGCGGGTCGGCTTGCCAAAGATACTCTTGCCCGTTGCTATCGATAATACTCTGGAGCTCGGCTCCCATTTCTGCGACCTTGATGGTCAGTTGTTCATTGCTGAGTTCAATCATAAGTCAGGTTGTTAGGGTTGGATATGGTATGATGATTAATGAATAGGATTACTCTCTTTCGATGATTTCCAGACACATGCGTGAGTTGTGGTAGGGGCATTTCCAAAAACCGGCCTTGTCGTCTCGATGGTTGATGTTCCCTTCCTGGTCGCAACTCCACCACCATTCGCCACCATCCCGGTCGATGAGGTGGTCCTTGATGTATTGCCAGCAACGAATGGCTTTCTGCAAGGCTTCCTCGTCGCCGAAATACTGATAGAGATTGTAGAATCCCACCACCGTCTCTGCCTGCACCCACCAGTGACGGTCGGCGTCGACATGGCCCGTGTCGAGGTTGGCTTCGTGCACCATCGAGCCATCGGCATTGAGACCTTTCTCCGAAGCCTTGGCCACCATCCTGACCACTTTTTCCACCTTCTGCAACACGACCCTGTCGCCAAGCACCAACGCGGCCTCATGCATCAGCCAGGAACACTCGATGTCGTGTCCGTAGCTCTCGAGCCGTCCGCCCCCGCGCTTCCAGTCCATGCCGAAGAAAAGGTCGAGATGATGGGTTTTGGGGTTGAGGATGCGGTCGGTGAAGATGTCGATGAGGTTGCGCAGCGCCACTGCGACACGTTCGAAGGTCTCTTGCGGCACGGTGATGTCCACTGGCATCACGGCCCCGATGGAGGGCACGTAGTTGCACAGGTTGGACTCGCGCATCTCCCTCAGGCAGCGGAAGAGGTTGGTGTAGGGTTCGATGATATGCAGATGCGTGTTCTGCGACTTGGGATAGTTGGCGTCCAAGTCGGACAGCCGCATGTCGGCCATCTCCCCCCATTCGCGGGTGCAAGCCTCTATGTATCCATTGTGCTCGTGGTCGAACGCATGCTCCTCGATGCAGTCAAAGAGTTCCAAGGCATAGTCGAGGGCCTCGGGGTCGCTGGTGGCACGGGCATACTCCGACAAGCCGTAAACGGCGAAGCCTATGGCATAGAACTGCTTCTTGGTGTCTTTGGGTTGCCCTGTACTGTCAAGGCTCCAAAACACGCCGCCATATTCCGGGTCGTAGAAATGGTCGATGACATAGCGCTTTGCCCGTGTGGCGGCCTCCAGGTATTCCGGCTTTCTCAGTACGCGGTAGGCGGCGGAGAAGGCCCACAGGATGCGGGCGTTGAGGACGGCGCCCTTTTCTGCGTCTGGATGAATCACGCCATTGCCGTCCATGCGGCCAAGGAAACCGCCGTTTTTCTCGTCTGTCATCTTGCCGATCCAAAAGGGCAGGATGTTCTTTTCGAGAACATCACGCATTTCTTTTTTTAGTGAAGAGATGTTCATAGTTTACCTGTTTTTGCGCCATTTAGATTGGGTGTGATTGGCAAATTCTTGATTGTCAAGTAGTTGGTGGGTTTTATGTTTTGTCGGAAATCTCGATGGCCTTTGATGGCGCAATTCAAGGACATGCAAAATATCGACTAACGTGGCAAAGATAATACATAAAAACGAGATAATGACCGCTTTTGGTGGAAATACATTTCGTACCCTCATCGGCGGCCTCCTTGTTGGATGTCAAGGGGTCTTGGTGATGGTCAACACTCCGGCGGCCAGGGCGGGAACAGGGAGCAGGACATCGTTTCCATCGGTCTTCGCGGTTGCCTTCTTGAGCGAGACGGCACTCTTGTCCTCCATGCTGTTGGCCACCAAGAGCGAGCCAGGGGCGTAATATTCGAACTCCGCAGCCGACACCCCCTTCCAGTCTCCCTTGATGCGCAAGGTGGCTGGCGTGTCGGTGGGGTTCACCACCTTGACAATTACGGCGGCGCCGTTTTCCGACAAGGTGGTGCTCACGCTGACATCGCCGGTGTCGCCGCTGAATGCCAGGCGATATTTGGAGAAATGGTCGTACCAAAGTTCGGTGACTTGGCAGTTGGGAGCCTTGAACAAATCCTTGTAGTCAAAGTTAATGAAAGCGTTGTTCCAGTCGGGAGCATCGGTGCGGCGTATGAACAGGGCCGCAGCCCCCATGGCCACCACGTCGCGGGATTCGCACATGTTGAGGAATCCGCCGGCAAACAAGCCCGTGCGCCAGTCGATGCTGTTCAGGTTCCATTCCGATATGAACAGCTTGATGTTAGGATTGGGGCCATCGGCAATCATCTTGGCGTAGCGGTCATACTGTTGTCCCAAACGCAGCGGCCCGGTGGCGTAGCCGCCCTGTTGCTCATAGTGGTGCAGGCTCAGGTAGTCGAAATAACTGCCGCTGCGGTGGATGAACTGCTCGTCCTCACGGAATCCGCCGCAGGCGATGATTTTGATCGATGGGTCGATCTTGCGCATCGCGGTGCTGAAGTCTCGGACGCACTTCTCATAACGGTCGATGCCCATCTCCCACATCTCATTGTCTATCTCCCAATATTTCACATTATACGGTTCGGGATGCCCGTTGGCGGCGCGTTTTGCACCCCATTCGTCGGTGGCGGGGGCGTTGCAGTAGCGAAGCCAGTTCACCGCATCTTGAAGGATGCGGTCATACTCGTCGGCGGGGCGTTCAAACTTGACGCTCACGACGATGATGGGTTCTGAGCCCACCTCGCGGCAGAAGCGGATGAACTCATCGGTGCCGAAGCAGTTCTGGTCGTAGTCCATCCACATCCAGTGTGCCCAGCGTTCGCGCTGTTCCTGAGGGCCGATGCCCCATTTCCAGTCATATTGGGCGACGTATCCGCCACCCGGCCACCGCATGCAGGTGGGATGCAATTCCTTCACGGCCTGCAGGATGTCGGGACGGAACCCGCCCAGGTCGAGGCCGGTCTGGGTGGTCATGGTAGCCATGTCCACCTGCACCGTTCCGTTCTTGACCATGATGACGAAATCGCCGTCACAGCTATTCTTGGTTATCGCCTTTGGTGTTTGGCTTTCATCCCTGGAGAGTCTGAGATCACCTTCGATTTTCTGGAGTTCCAGCGTGAATTCATATTTCTTCCAATTCTTGCTCACCTTGCCCAATGACTGGCGGGCGATAATATTGCCTTTCTTGTTGCGAAGTCCCACAATCAGTTCGCCCTTGCCTTTGGCATAAATCGAGCCTACATATTTCTCACCTGCGATGATGTTCTGGGGACCTTGGAAGATGCCTGCCTCAGTCTTGCCCGCAGTAATCTCCTGCGAATAGCGCATGTTCACGGCATCGTCCTTGACCAGACGGTACTTGCCGCCTTCGCCGAAAGCCGTCCACTGTTGTGCCACTGCAGGGATTTGTACGTCTCCGGGTGTGCCCTCGAACAGCACTTTGCCGTCAGGAGTCGTCAACTTGATATTGCGGTAGGTGGCCTCGGTGTAATTGACCCAGAATGTCAGATGGTTGCGGTCGGCCTTCTCAAGACCATCATAACTGACCACCTCCTTGCCGTCCCAGTAGACGGTCGCCTTGCAGCCACGACTCACCACGCGCAGTTTGTGCCACTGCTGCTCTTCGTTCACCTGCTCCTTCGTGGCCGGAGCCGATGCCAGTGGGACCAGCATGTTCATGCGGCGGCCGGGACGCCCTCCGAAGCCGGTCGACTCACGCTCTTCCATTGTGCAGATGGAGAAATCGGCCGTGGTACTCTGCTGCTGAAGCGCAGCGCGTGCTGCTGCCTCGTTTGCCGCGTCGATTTGCGACTGGGTCTGCGCCGGGGTGAATGTGCGGCTCTCATAATACGGGTCGTGTATGCGGACGAAATAGGGCGTTCCATCGGTCTTGTTACGGAAGGCGAAACGGATGTCCATCAGCCCGCCGCTCCATGCGCGTCGCGCCAACTTGTATGAACGCCAGTTGACGTCCATGGTCAGGTCGAAGTCGCAAGTCTCCATGCTGTCGATCTTGAGCGGCTGCTCATAGCGGGTGGGGGAGTGCAGCACCATGTCGTCCTCCATGAACCAGCCGTCAAAGTATCCGTCACGTGGATGGATGCCAGGAAACTGTTCCGGTTCGAATGAACGTTCTTGGATGAGTTCCTGCCACACACCGTTGTTGGCACTGAAATAGATGTGCTCGAAAAGTTGGCCGTAAAGCATCTCGTCAATGACTCCCGAGGGCTGTTTGCTCTCCACCGTGATCTCATACTCGCTTTGGGCCCTGGCAATCATTCCAATCACCAAAAAAGCCAACAACAGGTGTTTTCTCATTATCGTGTTTTTTATGCTGTAACCTTTTTCGTTTCACCGTCCGATGGATGCTTGTCCCGCCTGGGTGCTTCCTTCCATAAGACAGAGGAACTGTTTGCGGCTGTAAAATTACAAATTGTTTTGCATATTTTATAACAAATGGCGTGGATATGTTTCTTTTTTTCTATCTTTGCCATGCCGCCCGATAAGGACACCTGGAATGATGGCGTACCCAAGGGGATTCAACACAACACCCATACCAACGAATGCTGAACGAATGCAGGAAATAGTAAGACAAATACGTGAACTTGTCCTTTCCCGATGGACAAACGGTGAAGTGCATGGCGTCAGCCACTGGGACAGGGTCTATGGCTACGGTATGCGACTCATTGCTCCTGGGGTAGACCCTCTTGTAGTGGCTTTGTTCGCCTACCTCCACGACTCATGCCGGATGAATGATGGATACGACACGTACCACGGGCCGATGGCCGCAGTGTGGATGGACAGCCTCAGGGATACCTATCTGAAGCCTTTGTCTGATGAGCAGATGAGACTGCTCAAAGAGGCCTGTCGGCTCCATACCACCACTCACAAAACAGGGAATCCCACCATCGATGCGTGCTTTGATGCCGACCGCCTGGATCTCTGGCGCGTCGGCATCAAACCCGACCCGAAAAGGATGGCCACGGCAAAGGGCAGGAAGATTGCACAAGAGACGGACTACAATGCCATGAGGGATTAAGGCTTTTCCTCCTTTTCGGTTGGCTGATTGGATGTTGGTGTTTGGCAATGGAGAAGATTTAATGCATAGTCCAGCACCACCAGGTCATCTACAAATCCCATCCCATGGATGTCGTCATGAATGACATCTTCGTCGTCAAAGAAATAAGTCAGTGCCCATTGGGCAATCAATTTCCTGTCGCTGTCATTTTCGTTTTTGAGGAAGGCATATAATGCCAATACCCTTTTCTTCTGTTCGGAAAAGGATGGGTCGTCGTCCGGGCTGTTGATGATTTCATGGACCAGTATGCCCTACGGATTTTTTCGGGCAATCATGAAAAAAAATTACCCGTGCTGTGATATTTTTGCTTTTCATTGCCTCTATATAAGATGAAAGTTATTGTCTTATTCTAAATCATTGTAATCATGGGTTCTGAAAAGTGTTCAAGAATGCGTAAACTGCGCATGTATGTGAAATTGAAAAAATGTCTTGTGAAAGTGTTGGCGGCTGCTATCATGTTTTTCATTTGCGTGATGGTCTACTTTGTCGGTCATTGGGGGTATTATGGCATCAGTCAAATCTACCATGTCTACATCAAGGATGATGCGAATGATGCTTTCAATAGCAGCAAGGCGCTCAATGCGAATTATCGTTTCTATGAAAACGGGGGGCATAGCTATGTGCGGGATGTCCAGACAAGGAAGAAAGTGCTGAAGAATATTTGCTGGATGGCAGGTGCGGACAACCTGGAGGATTCGCTCTTATGTTTCGCCAGTGATGGCTATCGGGG
This sequence comes from Prevotella sp., assembly GCA_017619375.1. GTDB lineage: Bacteria > Bacteroidota > Bacteroidia > Bacteroidales > Bacteroidaceae > Prevotella. The sequence continues at coordinate 59,984 of JAFZSL010000068.1, forward strand.
CTTTTTCAATAGGAATTCGGGCGAAGTGTCAATCCCTGCCGACCGATATAGGAAAGCCTGGCTGTTTTCCGACGGGGTGGCGGTTGTCATGGAAAGTGACAGCACGTTGAAATTCATCAATCCGGCGGGAAAGGTCGTTGCCGACCCGAAGGTCAAGTATGCAACGCTTTCAGCCAATCGTGGATATCTTTTCAAGAATGGCAACTGTCCAGCAAAAGGGGAAAACCAACTGTGGGGACTGTTGGACAAGAAGGGCGGATGGAGTGTCACTCCTGAATACGATGACATCGTGTTCACAAGAAACAATTGCTTGATATGCTATAAGAATGGCAAACAAGGATTGCTGGACGACAAACTGCAACTCGTGGTGAAGCCTGACTACAGAGAGGTCCTGGTCACAGACAAAGGGATAGAGGTGTTGTTGGAGGACTACACTCGGCAACTGCTTGATTTCAACGGGGAAATCCTGGAACACCACATTTACACGAATATCAGGGAACTTTCCTACAAGTCATCTGTCGACGATGATACGTCTGATGGATATGGATACGAACTGTCTCCCTATCTGGAATACCAAACGACCTACACGTCGAGGATGCCTGCCCGGGTGGGACTGATGGACCCCAACGGCAACCCCGTGACACCTCCATTGTACACCTCGATAGAGGCTGTCAACGCCAATTGCTTCAGATGTTTCTTCGCCGACATGGACCAAGACTCTGCTGATGATGAGGTGGCGTCAATACTCATCAACCAGAAAGGCCAACGGATTGAATAGCTAAATCCGATTCCTGTCGTGCGACGTAGGGGGACCATTTCAACCACAACAAGGATGGCAGTGCAGTAAACCGTGCCCCTGCGGAAAGTCGTTCTCAATAGGTCTACGGACTTTTAGGACTAAAAGGACTTTATGCGCCAGAGGCGCCTTGTGATTGTCTACGGAGTCAAGGAGTTGGGGAGTTTTCATGCGCCATGGCGTATTCTCCTTTCCTCCTCAACTCCGTAGATATTTTTCAAGAATGATCATAACTGTGCGCACTGTAGAGACGTGATTCTTCTCGCCTCCCTGCGGAAAGCCGTTCTCAGATGGCTTGAGGAGGTGGGAAATCCTGTCTATACTTTGCGTAAAAACGGAGAGGCGTGGAGATTTTTTTGCGAGTGATGCAGAGAAGATTCATTGAAAATGTGTTATCTTTGCACGTGTTTTTCAATGAGCCCATGCCACCTGTATTGCACATCAAAACATTCAAGGAGTTGACGACGGATGAACTGTATGAACTTCTGAGAATAAGAAGCGAGGTGTTCGTCGTCGAGCAGAATTGCGTCTATCAGGACTTGGACGGCGATGACCAGAAGTCCATCCATCTCTGGCTGACGGTGGATGAGAGGGTGGTGGCCCTGGCTCGCGTATGCCCTGCTGGTACTCATATGAAGGAGATATCCATCGGCAGGGTTGTCACCACTGAACGAGGCAAGGGATATGGCAAGCAGGTGATGCTTCATGCCATTGATGCGGCGATTGAACATTTCCGTGCCGCACGCATCGATATCGAAGCGCAGGAGTATGCCAGGGGCTTTTATGAGGAAGTAGGATTCAAACAGTCGTCGGACACCTTCATGCTCGATGGCATCCCCCACATCAAAATGACATGGACGAAAGGATGAAAAAGATCGTGTTCCTTCACGGCTTCTATGCCAGTGGACAGTGCATTCCCGCCTTGTCTTTGCGGAACGCGTTTGAGGGTAAGGCGCTGGTGCTGACACCTGACTTGCCGACGTATCCGCGGTTGGCGTTGGAACAAGCAAGGAGTCTTTGCGACAAGGAGAAGCCCGACCTCCTTGTGGGCAACAGTTGCGGCTCTTTCTATGCCCAGATGCTTGCACCTGTTGTCGGCATACCTGCCTTGTTGGGCAATCCACATTTCAAAATGACGGAGTTCCTGAAGCCACGCATCGGCGAACATGAGTACAAGTCGCCACGCAAGGACGGCAACCAGCAGTTTGTCATCGACGAGGCCTTGATTAAGGAGTTCGAAGAACTGGAGGTCATCCAGTTCGATTCCTGCCACGCCGAAGACAAAGACCGCGTCTGGGGCTTGTTCGGAGAACAGGACACATTGGCGCATTTCGAACCGTTGTTCTTGGAACATTACAGCCATTCTTTCCACTTCCCCGGCGGCCATACCCCTACAGCTGATGAAGTCCGCACATGGTACGTGCCGCTGATAGAGAAACTGCTGATGGTGTGAAGATGGTGAAATTGCAATCGTTTGAGTGAAAAAAATGCGCCAATCGTATGTTTTTCGCAATATGTGTCTTACCTTTGCATACAAATTCGAAAAACAACAAAATCTTGAAGTGATATGACATCATTGACCACGGCGATAGTAATCGTCTTTATTGTGGGCTACCTGTGCATAGCCCTGGAGAGTGTGACAAAGATCAACAAGGCGGCGATAGCCTTGCTGATGTGTGTGGGATGCTGGACCTTGCTGATGTTTGCGCCAGGTACTTACTACCCGGATGTGCCGGCTGCCGATGTGGTGCACAAGGTTGCCGAGGTGATAGAGCATCATCTGGGTGATGCCGCCGGGACGCTGTTCTTCCTCATGGGCGCCATGACCATCGTCGAGATTGTTGACTCCAACGGCGGGTTCAACTTTGTCCGCGATGCCATCAAGACACGTTCGAAGAGGAAACTGATGTGGCGCATGGCATTCATGACGTTCTTCCTCTCCGCCATCCTCGACAATCTCACCACCTCCATCGTGATGATCATGGTGCTTCGCAAACTGGTGCAGGAGCGGAAGGAGCGACTTGTCTATGCCGCCATGGTGATTATTGCCGCCAACTCGGGTGGTGCCTTCTCGCCCATTGGCGATGTGACCACCATCATGCTGTGGATCAAGGGGGTCATCACCACCCAGGGTGTGTTGTCGGAGATTTTCATCCCCTCGCTCGTTTCCATGCTCGTGCCTGCGATCATCTTGCAATATATGCTCAAGGGGAAGTTTGACAAGTCCCAAAACCTGCCTGCGGCTGCCGTGAGCCAGTTCACCAAGACGCAGCGCAATATCATCTTCTGGCTTGGTGTCGGAGGTCTGGTTTTCGTGCCTATTTTCAAGACGTTGACGCACCTGCCGCCGTTCATGGGCATCCTGTTGGTGCTGGGACTGCTGTGGACCACCACCGAGATTTTCCATCATAACACCGACGAGGACGACACCATGGCCAAGCGTGTGAGCGACTTGCTTTCGCGCATCGACCTTTCCACCATCATGTTCTTCCTGGGCATCCTCATGGCTGTCGCTGTCTTGCAGGAAGTGGGTGTGCTCACGGCTCTCGGGCAGTCATTGGACGAGATGTCGGGTGGCAACCATTACCTGGTGACGGGTGTCATCGGCGTGCTCTCATCGATAGTGGACAATGTGCCGTTGGTTGCAGGATGCATGGGTATGTATCCGGTGGCTCCCTCTGGCGACTTGGCCGTGGATGGCATCTTCTGGCAATTGTTGGCCTATTGTGCCGGCGTGGGTGGTTCCATCCTGATTATCGGCAGCGCCGCCGGCGTCGTGGTGATGGGTCTCGAGAAAATCACCTTCGGGTGGTATATGAAGCGCATTTCATGGATTGTACTCATTGGCTATCTTGTCGGCATGTTCTCCTATTGGCTGATGAAGATGGTCGTATGAAGAATTGAGAATTGAGATTTGAGCCTACTTGAAAAAGCGGGCTCAATTGCTAATTATTAATTATTAATTGTTAATTATAAATTATTAATTTTTCTCCATCCATTCTTTGCGCTCTTTCTCGTCCATTTTCTCAATGGCGTAACGCAGGGTGGTGCGGTGCATTTCGTGAGCGTGTTTCCGGAGGAATTCGCGCAGCAGGTCCATGCTGACGCGCTTGCCCATTTCGCGGAGCATCCATCCCACCGCCTTGTGCATCAAGTCGTGGGGATGATGCAGATGGAATTCGGCATAGCGGAGGCACCATGAAGGGTCGCCCTGCTGCGAAGTCTTCCACGTGCTGACGATGCTCATCCGCTGCCTCCATAGGTTGTTGCTTTTGGCCAGGTCGTCCATCACTTTTAGTTTGTCTCCGAGGTGTGTGGGCAGCAATAGCCAGTGGCCGAGGATTTTTGGTGCTGAAAGGTCCACCAAATCCCAGTTGTTCGCACGTTCGGCATTTTTCAGGTATGTAGCCACTATTTTGTCGCGTTTTTTGATGGCACTTTCGTTGCTTTCCAATCGTTTGGTGGTCAACTTCTCGAATTGTGCCACCATCACCAGCAAGCCTGCCAGACGCACCTCGTGCCAGCGGGAGGCCAACAGCTTTTCCACCTCGTCGAGACTGATGTCTGCGGCTACTGTTTTTGCCACCTGCCGTGTCTCAGGCACTTTCAGGCCAAGGAAATCATCGCCATGGCCATATTCCCCTGGTCCTGTCTTGAAGAACTGCATCAATATTTTGCGTTGCTCCTCATTGCGTTGCGTCACCATGAAGTCGATGATGTCCGAAGCGGTGGCCTTGCCATTGTAAGTGATGGTTCGCATATTGTATTTTTTCGTTTTCAAATTGTATGTGAAGGTAATAATATTTCGTGGTATGACCTTGAAGCCACAAGCAAATCAGTGGTGTGAATTATTGTTGCTGCATGGCCTTTTAGCTTCAAAAGTCTAATTTATGATGAAAGGGTTTGTGGATGTCTTTTGTCCAATGACAATCCCTTTGCAAAAGTACAAAAAAAGTTTTTTTATGTACAAGACGTGAAAATTCTTTTTTTTAATTAATTTTGCAGTGTCCTATTTGGTATGCTGGTGTTTCACCCTTGGCTACTGCTGTTGAGGCATCGGCGGACCATTACCTATATCTTGAGCAACCTAACTTGAAACGATGGAAAAATGATGAGAAGACTATTGATGGTGCTGATGTGCGCCGTGGCTTTGACAGCCGGTGCGAAGAAGAGGGTGAAGGTGGCCGTTTTCCCCGATGGCACGCCCATTCCCGAGTGGTTCTCCAAAACATCCAAGGTGGATGTGGACACCTTGGGTAGGAAATACGTGGTGACCGACTATGGTGTGACTCATGACAGCACCATGGTGCAGACCGAGCGGCTGCAAGCGGTCATCGACCGTGCCGCGCAGGAAGGCGGCGGCGTGGTGGTCATTCCCGAGGGAACCTTCCTCAGTGGTTCGCTCTTCTTCAAGCCTGGCACGCACCTCCATGTCGTGGAGGGCGGCAAACTCAAAGGTTCCGACCGCATTCGTGATTTCAAGTTGGTCGACACCCGTATGGAGGGGCAGTCCATCAAGTATTTCGCCGCATTGGTGAATGCCGACGGGGTGGATGGCTTCACCATCACCGGCCATGGCACCATCGATGGCAATGGCTACAACTACTGGGAGGAGTTTTGGATTCGCAGGGAATACAACCGCCAGTGCACCAATTTGGAGGCGATGCGGCCGAGGCTCACCTATGTCTCCAACAGCAAGAACGTCACCGTGCAGGATGTCAGACTCGTCAACAGCCCGTTCTGGACCAACCATGTCTACAAGAGCGACCACGTGAGGTTCCTCGACTGTTACATCTATTCCCCCACGTCGGGCGTCAAGGCACCAAGTAGCGACGCCATCGACCTCGATGTGTGCCACGACGTGTTGGTGAAGGGTTGCTACATGAGTGTCAACGACGATGCCGTGGTGCTCAAGGGCGGCAAAGGCACATGGGCGGACAAGGCTCCCGAGAACGGTCCCAACTACAACATCATCGTGGAGGATTGCACCTATGGCAAGGTGCATGGATGCCTCACCCTCGGCAGCGAGTCGATTCATGACAGGAACATCGTGCTGAGGCGCTGCAAGGTGACCGACGCCAGTCGCGTGCTGTGGCTGAAGATGAGACCCGACACACCGCAACATTATGAGTTTGTCACCGTGGAGGACATCGTGGGCAACTGTTCCAGTTTCCTCGTTGTTCGGCCTTGGACCCAGTTCTACAAGCCGGAGGAAAGGGAGGATATGCCGCTCTCCACCTGCAACAACATCGTCATACGCAACATCAACATGGATTGCAAGAACTTCTTCGACGTGGGTGCATCGGATAAATACCGATTGACAGACTTCACGTTCGACAACATCCAGGTGCGCGATGAGAAAAAGGCTTTTGACCCTTCGCTCATCGAAAACTGCATCGTCAACAAGGTGGTGATAGAATAGTGCTTTACATAATCAACAATAAAAGAAACTGAGGATATGAAAAAATTGGCAACAGTGGCTATCGCTCTTTGCATGGCCATAAGCGGCTACGCACAGGCTGTAGCCCCCGACAGCGAAGGCATGAACCTTAGCGCACAGGAATGGACCCGCAACGTGTTGATGGGGTGGAACTTGGGCAACTCTCTCGAATGTCCCAACAATGAGACAGAATGGGGGAATCCGAAGACCACGAAAGCGATGATTCACGCAGTGGCTGAGTCAGGATTCAATGCAATCCGCATCCCCGTGAGATGGGGCAACCATGTCACCAACACCAGTACGATGACCATTGACCCCAACTGGCTTTCTCGTGTGAAAGAGGTGGTGGATTGGTGCCTGGAAGAAAACATGTATGTCGTCATCAACAGTCACCACGAAGAATGGTATGACCGCAACCCGTATTACAACAAGCAAGCGGAGAACAATGCCAAAATCTCCGCGATGTGGACTTCCATCGCCACCTTTTTCCGTGACTATGACGAGCGGCTGATTTTCGCCGGCACCAATGAGACAACCGTCAACTGGTCGGCTCCCACTACCGAGCAGCAAGCCGTGCAGAACAGTTACAACCAAACCTTCGTGAATGCGGTGCGCGAGACCGGCGGCAAGAACTACTACCGCAACCTGGTTGTGCAGACATTCGCTTGCAGTCCCTACCACGGACTCAGTGGTTTCACCATTCCGCAGGACAAGGTGGAAGGCCGCCTCAGCGTGGAATTTCACTATTACGACCCCTACGAATATTGTGGCAACTGCACTTATTACTATTGGGGCAACGCCTATAAGGACAAGGGCAACATTCTCACGAGCAGCACCGAACAGACCATCACATCGCTCTTCGACCGCATCACCAACACCTGGATGAAGAAAGGGTTGGGCGTGGTCATGGGTGAGTATGGTGTATCCAACCACTACACGGAGAATGACAAGCAGACACAGCAGGAAAACATGCAATATTACCTGAAATGCGTGGTGAGTGATGCCCGCACGCATGGTTTTGCCGCTTTCGTGTGGGACAACAATGCTTTCGGCAATGGTCCGGAAAATTTTGGCATCTTCAGACGGTGGCAGAACATGACCGTGGGAAACACCTATTTCCTGAGGGGTATCACCGAGGGGGCCGGTGCTGAATACAAGGAGCCAGACCCACCGGGCGATGATGATCCCGGCGAGGGTGAGACCATATGGGAAGGCGACGCCTTGTTGGACTGGGGCAACGGACTTCAACTGACCATCCCGGGTTCGCTCTTTGAGGAGAAGGGCGAGAATGTGCAGTTGGTGCTTGCTTATACGCAAGAATACACGGACTACGATGACATCCAGATTTTCTATGGCGACTGGAGTTCGATGGTTACATACACAGTCGGCGGCAACAGTTTCACGGGGGATTTCATTCCCAGCAATGCCTATGCCACCGGTAGTGGCACCAGTCATGTCACGGCTTTCTCTTTCGCGCCTGATGTGCTCAGAATTATCTACCAGAAGGGTATTGTCATCCAAGGGCACGGCATCCGGTTGAACAAGGTTTCGTTGACAGACCCCACGGGCATAGCCACCATCACGTCTGACAGCAACCGTATGCATCGTTCGGGCATCTACACCATCGATGGGCGTCGTGTGTCTCAGCCACAGCCAGGGCATCTCTACATTAAAGATGGAAAGAAGTATGTGAAGTAGTTGTTGGTATGAGGATCCGCCAACGTTGCTTTTCTTCATTCAGAGGAAAATTTTAACAAGATAGTACAACTCGACAGCAAAGGCAAAAACCACCGTGTTTTTGCCTTTGCTGTCCCTTTTTGCCTAAGGTTGTCTTGAAAAGCGTCTACTGAGTTGAGGAGGAAAGGAGAATGCGCCTTGGGCATGAAAACTCCCCATCTCCTTGACTCCGTAGACAATTGCAAGGCGCCTCTGGCGCATATAGTCCATTTAGTCTTGAAAGTCCAAAGACAATTACAAGAGACTTTGTTCACTGGAGATTCTCGGTGTGTGTGAAATATCACGATGAAAAAGGCGGCCTCCCTTGTGGGAAGCCGCCAGATATGTGCTTAAAGAATTGATTCCTTATTTCTTCTTCAGCAGGTCGCGGATATCGGTGAGGAGCTCTTCCTGTGTTGGGCCGGCGGGAGCAGCAGGCTCTTCCTTCTTCGGCATCAGTTTGTTCATAGCCTTGATCATCAAGAAGATGCAGAATGCGATGATGAGGAAGTCGACGATGTTTTGAATGAAAACGCCATACTTCAGCACGGCGGCATTTTCACCTTCGCCAAACTTGCAAACCAGTTTCGTGAAGTCCACATTTCCGGTTGCCATACCGATGAGAGGCATCAACACGTCGTCTACGAGAGAAGACACGATTTTGCCGAACGCACCGCCGATGATCACACCGACAGCCATGTCCATCACGTTGCCTTTCATGGCAAACTCTTTGAATTCTTTAATAAATCCCATAATCTTATAAATTTAAAGTTGAAAAAAGTGGTTCCATATTTCATCAGCACGATGACAAGCCATGCTTTAGGAGTGTAATAAACACCCATTTTGTCAAGTGCATTTAGCAATCTTACATTTCCAAGAGATGGTTTTTGCGATTTTTCTCATTTCCACCTCCAATTTTATATTTTTTAAATCTCTATTATGATGCAAAATTAGAAAAAAAATTGTAACTTTGCACGCAAATAAGAAAAAAATTGTCTCGAGGGGCTTTTTTTTTGATGAAAGGTCGATTTCAAGGCCAGGTAAAGGGATAATCGAGTAAAGAATACATATTTTCCAACCTTTTAATAAATTTAAGTAACACAAATGATTAAAATTGCTATTAATGGATTCGGCCGCATCGGTCGTCTCGCTTTCCGTCAGATGTTTGAGGCTGATGGTTATGAGGTAGTTGCTATCAATGACTTGACCAGCCCGAAAATGCTCGCTCACCTGCTCAAGTATGACACCTGCCAGGGTGGTTTCGCCGGTAAGTTCGGTGAGAACAAGCACACCGTAGAGGCTACGGATAACTCTATCATCGTCGATGGTAAGGAGATCACCATTTATGCCAAGCCCAACGCAGCAGAACTGCCTTGGGGTGAGCTCGGTGTTGACGTCGTCCTCGAGTGCACTGGTTTCTACACATCCAAGGAGAAGTCAATGGCTCACATCAACGCTGGTGCCAAGAAAGTCGTTATCTCCGCTCCTGCTGGCAACGACCTGCCTACCATCGTTTACAACGTGAACCATGACAAGCTGACTCCTGCCGACACCATCATCTCTGCAGCTTCCTGCACCACCAACTGCTTGGCTCCCATGACGAAGGCCCTGAACGACTACGCTCCGATTCAGAGCGGCATCATGACCACTGTACACGCTTACACTGGCGACCAGATGATTCTCGACGGTCCTCAGCGCAAGGGTGACGTGCAGCGTGCTCGTGCCGGTGCTCAGAACATCGTGCCCAACTCAACAGGTGCTGCCAAGGCCATCGGTCTTGTGATTCCCGAGCTTAATGGCAAACTTATCGGTGCTGCTCAGCGCGTTCCCACCGCAACTGGTTCCACCACCATTCTGCACGCTGTCGTGAAGAAGGACGAAGTGACCGTTGAAGGTATCAATGCCGCTATGAAGGCACAGGCCAACGAGTCTTTCGGCTACACAGAGGAGAAGCTCGTCAGCTCCGACATCGTCGGCATGCGCTTCGGTTCACTCTTCGATGCCAACCAGACCATGGTTTCCAAGATCGCTGAGGGTGAATACCTCGTTCAGGTTGTTGCTTGGTATGACAACGAGAACTCCTACACTTCTCAGATGGTCCGCACCATCAAGTGCCTTGCCGAGCTCAAATAATCACAGCTTGTAGCAATTACACATAGGAAGCCGTCTGGAATGCCAGACGGCTTTCTTTTTCTCACCTAAATTTGCACGAGTCAAAAAAAAGACGTAATTTTGCCCGTCAACGATAAGAAACTTAGCCCGTAACCCCCATGACCACCATTCCCGTTCCCATGATCACCATCCTCGGCCCCACGGCCAGCGGAAAGACACGGCTGGCAGCGGTCCTTGCCGCCGACATCGACGCCGAGGTCATCAGCGCCGACAGCCGGCAGGTGTATCGTCGTATGGATATCGGGACGGGCAAGGACCTTGACGACTACGTGGTGGACGGAAAGCGTGTCCCATGCCATCTTGTAGACATCTGCGAGCCAGGCACCCGCTATAATGTCTATGAATACCAGCACGACTTTCTCCAGGCCTATGACGACATCACTTCTCGTGGAAAGCGGGTGGTGCTCTGCGGAGGCACCGGACTCTATCTTGAAGCCGTGCTCAAAGGCTACCATCTCTCACCCGTGCCGCAGAATGCCGAACTGAGGCAGAGGTTGGAAGGGAAGACACTTGGCGAACTCACTATCCTGCTCGAGGAACTCAAGCGCCGCAACGGTTCCGCCATGCACAACACCACTGATGTCGACACCGCACAACGAGCCATCCGTGCCATTGAGATTGAGGAATACAACTTGGAACATCCCGTGGATGACAGATTCTTCCCCCGATTCCACTCTCTTGTAATAGGGGTGGACATCGACCGCGAGGAGCGGCGCCAACGCATTACCCGACGGCTCAGACAAAGGCTCGAGGAAGGGATGGTGGACGAGGTGCGGCAACTGCTCGATAGCGGCATCCCTGCAGAAAACCTCATCTACTACGGCTTGGAATACAAGTACGTCACCGAATACGCCATCGGGAAAATCTCTTATGAAGAGATGTTCTCACAACTTGAAATCGCCATACATCAGTTTGCCAAAAGGCAGATGACATGGTTCAGAGGCATGGAACGAAGGGGGACCATCATCCACTGGATTGATTACAGCCTTCCCCTGTGGGAAAAAGTGGAGGCCATCAAACTCCTCGACGCCAACCATGCTCCTAACGACATTACATCATCACCATCAAAAGACCAAGACCATGGCTGACAACAGCAACAAATGGGGCATCATCTTCTGTCCCAAGAGCGGATCATTCAGACCACACGCCAAGTGGGAGAAAGTGGAGAAATGCCTTAAGGAGAAAGGCATCGACTACGATTATGTGCAAAGCGAGAACTCCAGCAGCGTGGAGCGTCTTGTCAAAATGATGGTGGGCAATGGCTACAAGACGCTTGTCATCGTGGGAGGCGACTCCGCACTCAACGAAGCGGTCAACTGCCTCATGTCGGTGCCCAAGGCTGAGCGGGACACCATTTCGCTCGGTGTCATCCCCAATGGATTGATGAACGACTTCGCCCATTTCTGGGACATCAAGGACAACGATGTGGAGGCGTGTATCGACATGATAGCGAAGAAAAGGGTGAGAAGCATTGACATGGGGTGCATCCGCTACACCAACGAAAAGGGTGAGAAATGCCATCGCTATTTCCTCAACTGCCTCAGCATCGGTCTTGTGGCATCTGTCATCAAGCAAAGGAGGATGGCCAGCGGGTCCTTCGGATGGAGGAAACTTGCCTTCATCCCTTCATCCCTTCTCATGATTTTCCAAAGGCTGGAGTACAAGATGAAGCTTCGCATCAATAGCGATGTCATCGATAGGAAGGTGATGACCGTCTGCATAGGTAATGCACAGGGATATGGCTTCACCCCCAACGCAGTCCCATACAACGGGTTGCTCGACGTCTCCGTTGTCTATCATCCGGAAATGGGGCAACTCTTGGAAGGACTCTATCTGTTGTATAGCGGGAAGATTCTCAATCACCGCAGCGTGCACCCTTACCGCACGAGGGAAATCCAGGTGGACAAGGCCGAGCGGGCACTTGTGGGAGTGGACGGACGTATCATGAAGACGCCGGTGGGCTCCTTCTGCGTCAATGTGGAACAAGAGGTGTTGCAGTTTATCATTCCTTCCTAAGGGGAAGGAGGTTTTGGGAGATAATAGGAGGTTTTAGGGGTGCATCATCCCAGTTGTGAGATGCGCCTCAGTTCGTCCTCACGCACGATTTTGATTTTCTTCCCATCTATGGCGACGAGTTGCTCGTCGGCAAAAGTGGAAAGCGTCCTTATGGCGTTGCTTGTCGTCATGTTGGAGAGGTTGGCCAAGTCCTCGCGGCTCAAGTAGATGCCCAATGTGCAACCGTCCTCTTCCACGTCGTAGTTGTCTTTGAGGAAGAGCAAAGCCTCGGCGAGCCTTCCGCGTATGTGCTTCTGTGTCAAATTCACCGTGCGCTCGTCAGACTGGCCCAGCAGCACAGACAAGTGACGCACCACCTGCAGGCCCATCAACGCGTTGCCCCTCATCAATCGTTCCACCAACTCCATGGGCGCTGAGGCCACCACCGATGGTTCCAAAGCCGTAGCAGTGGTGAGATGTGGCGCACCTGCGAACCAGGCGCGGTAGCCGAACATTTCCACGGGTTTGATGACACGCACGATCTGGTCGCGACCGCCAACGCCGTTCTTTGCCACCTTCACCTTGCCTTGCACCAGGACATACATCTGGTCGGGCGCGTCCTTCACACCATAGACCACATCGTTCCTCTTGCAATGGAGGACCCTCAGATGGCTTGTCAAATCCTGACGCTCCTGGGCTGTCAGAGAAGGCCATATGCCGCAGACGGCATTAGAAATGGCGGAGAGGTCTGTCAAGACAGAAGGTGGTGCCATGGGAATAGGGATGAATTGGTGAATGGTGCAAAAATAGCATTTTTCCGCCAACAAACACCTTGTTTTGCAAAAAAATGTTTTCTACAACATAAAAAAGCCCGTTTTTGGCAAAATTTGCTGCAATAATTTTGAATAGTTGGCAAAAAATACTACCTTTGAGGAAAAATCACTTCATGCGCATTTTCATATGCGTGTGTTGCGAATATGTAATGTAAATCTGATACGTTTTTTAAAACCTTAATACAGCAACTATGAGTTATCTACGATTAGAAAAGGCGCTGATGACCAACTTGCAGGAGTCTCTGCCACGAGAATTGTTGAGAACCAACCGTTCCGGGGCTTACTCATGCTCCACCATCGTCGATTGCAACACGAGGAAGTATCATGGGTTGCTCGTGGTTCCCATCCCGGAGTTGGATGACGAGAACCACGTGCTGCTCTCCTCTCTCGATGTCACCGTCGTGCAGCATGGGGCGGAATTCAACCTGGGGCTCCACAAGTATCAGGGCAACAACTACAGCCCGAAAGGGCACAAGTACATCCGTCAGTTCGACTGCGACAAGGTGCCTACCACCATCTACCGTGTAGGAGGTGTCATCCTCAAGAAGGAGGTGGTGTTCCAGCACTATGAGGACAGGATTCTCATCCGCTACACTCTCGATGACGCGCACTCTGAAACCATCCTCCGTTTCCGACCGTTCCTGGCCTTCAGAAGCGTGAGGGCGTTCACTCACGAGAACTACACTGCCAGCCGTGACTACACCCCGGTGGACAACGGCATCAAGACTTGCATGTATGCCGGCTACCCCGACCTTTACATGCAGTTCAGCAAGAAAAACGAGTTCATCTTCCGCCCCGACTGGTATCGCGGCATTGAATACCCCAAGGAGCAAGAGAGAGGCTATGCCTCTAATGAAGACCTCTACGTACCAGGTTATTTCGAGATGAAAATCAAGAAGGGCGAGAGCATCGTCTTTGCCGCCTCCACCTCGAAAATCCGTTCCAACACCCTGAAAAAACTCTTTGAAAAGGAAGTGGATGAGCGCAACCCTCGCGACAACTTCTTCCATTGTCTGGTCAATGCCGCACACCAGTTCCACAAGAGGATGCCCAACGACGAACGCTATCTCCTGGCCGGATATCCTTGGTTCAAGTGCCGCGCACGCGACACCTTCATCTCCCTCCCGGGACTCACTCTCGCCATTGAGGAGCAAGACTATTTCGAATTTGTCATGCATACCGCCGAGCGCGAACTCAGGGCTTTCATGGACGACAAACCCATCAAGGGCCAGATTTATGAGATGGAGCAACCCGACGTGCCCCTATGGGCCGTGTGGGCCGTGCAACAATATGCCAAGGAATGTGGTAGGGAGAAATGCTGGAAGATGTATGGCAAACTCATCAAAGACATCATTGCCTACATCATCGACGGCGGCCATCCCAACCTATGGCTTGAGGAGAACGGCATGCTGCGCACCGAAGGCCGCGACAAGGCCGTGACATGGATGAACTCCACCGCCAACGGTCGCCCCGTCGTTCCACGCACCGGCTACATCGTCGAGTTCAACGCCCTATGGTACAACACTCTCCGCTTCGTTGCATCACTCGCTGCCGAAAACGGTGAGAACGAGTTGGCCGAAGATCTTTTGGCAAGGGCTGAGAAATGCAAGACATCCTTTGTCAGCACCTTCCTCAACGAATACGGCTATCTCTATGACTATGTGGATGGCAACATGATGGACTGGAGTGTCAGACCCAATATGATTTTCGCAGTAGCCTTCGACTACTCACCGCTTTCACAAGAGCAGAAGAAGAGCGTCCTCGACGTATGCACCAGGGAGTTGCTCACTCCCAAGGGACTAAGGTCGCTGTCGCCGAAGAGTGGCGGCTACAACCCCATGTACGTGGGGCCGCAGACGCAGCGCGACTATGCCTACCACCAAGGCACCGCTTGGCCTTGGCTCGGAGGATTCTACATGGAGGCATGTCTCAAACTCTACAAGAGGACAAGGCTCAGTTTCATCGAGAGGCAAATGGTGGGATACGAGGATGAGATGAATTATCACTGCCTCGGCACCATCAGCGAACTCTTCGACGGCAACCCGCCATTCCTCGGCAGGGGAGCCATGTCGTTTGCTATGAACGTGGCGGAGATTCTGCGCTCGCTCAACATGCTCGAAACCTATAAATATAAAAATTAAGGAGGACACGCAATATGAAAGTTTTAATGTTTGGCTGGGAGTATCCTCCTCATGTGTTTGGTGGACTGGCAACCGCCAATTATGGAATTTCTCAAGGACTGCATGCGCAAGGCGACATTGACATCACCTTGTGCCTGCCCAAACCTTTCGGCGACGAGGACACCGCGGCATGCAAGATTGTTGGCATGTGTGCCGTCCCCATCGTATTCCGTGACGTGGACTACGACTATCTTAAGGGACGCATCGGCAACATTATGTCGCCGGAGTACTACTACAAGTTGAGGGAGCATCTTTATGGCGATTTCAATTACATGCACGTCAACGACCTTGGATGCATGGAGTTCGCAGGAGGCTATCCCACCAACCTTCACGAGGAGATCAACAACTACTCCATCATCGCCGGAGTAGTGGCCAGGACGGAAGAGTTCGACATCATACACGCTCATGACTGGCTCACCTATCCTGCAGGTATACACGCTAAGAATGTCAGTGGCAAACCCCTTTGCATTCACGTCCATGCCACCGACTTCGACAGAAGCCGCGGCAAGGTGAACCCAACCGTCTATTCCATAGAGAAAGACGGCATGGACAACGCCGACTGCATCATGTGCGTCTCTGACCTCACCAGGCGAACCGTCATCAACCACTACCACCAAGACCCCAAGAAGGTGTTCACCGTGCATAATGCCGTCTATCCGCTCCGGCAGGAACTGCAAGACATCCCCAGGCCCGACCACACCGGCAAGGAGAAGGTCGTCACCTTCCTCGGACGCATCACCATGCAGAAGGGACCAGAATATTTTGTCGAAGCAGCCACCATGGTGCTCCACCGTACAAGGAACGTGAGGTTCTGCATGGCCGGTTCCGGCGACATGATGGATGCCATGATACAACTCGCTGCCGAGAGAGGCATAGCAGACAGGTTCCATTTCCCCGGATTCATGAGGGGAAAGCAAGTGTATGAATGCCTCAAGGCTTCCGATGTCTATGTCATGCCCTCTGTGAGCGAACCTTTCGGCATCTCGCCCCTGGAGGCCATGCAATGCGGCACGCCGTCCATCATCTCTTGGCAGAGCGGCTGCGCGGAAATCCTGGATAACTGCATCAAGGTAGATTACTGGGACATTCACGCCCTGGCTGATGCCATCTATTCCATCTGCCAAAATGACAGCCTTTTCCATTACCTGCAGGATGAGGGAAAGAAAGAGGTTGACCAAATCACCTGGGAGAAGGTGGGGCGTTGGATCAAGGAACTTTACATCCGCACACTCAACAAGTAACCAAAAAAATCCATCAAAATGAAAACAATTTGCATGTATTTTGAGATTCACCAAATCATACATCTCAAAAGATATCGGTTCTTCGACATTGGTACCGACCATTACTATTACGACGACTATGAGAACGAGCGCTCCATCACCGACATCGCCAACCGCTCGTACCTCCCAGCATTGGAAGCCATCCAGGAGATGGTCAACCAGCACGGCGACTATTTCAAGGTGGCCTTCTCGCTCTCCGGCACGGGCATCGAGCAATTGGAGATGCACGCCCCGCAGGTGTTGGAGAAACTGCAGGAACTCTCCAAGACAGGATGCGTGGAATTCCTCGCCGAGCCTTATTCACACGGACTGTCAGCACTGGCCAACGAGGCTTCTTTCGAACGCGACGTAAGAAAGCAGATGGTCAAGATGAAGGAGTATTTCGGACAAGAGCCGAAGGTGTTGCGCAACTCCTCACTCATCTACAGCGACGACATCGGCGGACAGGCTGCCGCCATGGGATTCAAAGGCATGCTCACCGAGGGTGCCAAGCACGTGCTGGGATGGAAGTCGCCGCACTATGTCTACAACTGCGCCATCGCTCCCGACCTGAAACTGCTTCTCCGCGATGTCACCCTCAGCGATGACATCTCCTTGAGATTCAACAACAGTGAATGGGAGGGCTACCCGCTCTTCGCCGACAACTACATCGACCGCATTGCCAACTTCCCTGAAGAGGAGCAAGTCATCAACATCTTCATGGAACTGTCGGCACTTGGCATTGCCCAACCTTTGTCGAGCAACATCCTTGAGTTCCTCAAGGCATTGCCCGCTTGCGCCAAGCAGAGAGGCATTACCTTCTCCACTCCTACGGAAATCTGCATGAAGATGAAGAGCGTGGGCAACCTCGATGTGCCCGACACTCTCTCGTGGGTGGATGAGGAGCGCGATGTGAGTTGCTGGCTCGGCAACCCGATGCAGAGAGAGGCTTTCCAAAAACTCTACAGCATTGCCGACAGGCTCCGCATCATCGACGACCCGCGCATCAACCAGGACTGGGACTACCTGCAGGCCTCCAATAACTTCCGCTTCATGACCACCAAACCTTCCACAGTGATGTTTGACCGTGGCATGTACCAAACGCCATTCGATGCTTTCACCAACTATATGAACATCTTGGGCGATTTCATCACACGTGTCAACAACGTCTATCCGCTCAGCATCGAGAATGACGAATTGGAACCGCTGCTCAACACCATCCGCAACCAGGGTGACGAGTTGGAGAAGAAAGGAAAGGAAATCATACGTCTCCAGGCGAAAATCGACAAGATGCAGAAAGAGGAGGACAAACTAAAGGCTAAACTGGATAAAGCCAAGGAAGGTGCTCCTGCCAAGAAACCGGCCACGCGTCGCAAGAAGGCAGAACCAGCTGAAAAAGCTGAGAAACCGAAAGAATAACGAGACTACACAGAGGCAGCCTTAAGGCCCTTAAAGACCTTGAGACCTTTGAAAAACCAAGCAGGACCGATGCCCATTTGAGCATCGGTCCTGTCGTATAAGCCGATTATTGCAAGTAGTCCACTGCCGTTGTCGCGGCACTCCTTGTCATTGCATGTCGACGAGGATGCGGAATACCTTTCCCGGCTGTTCCGCCCATTGGTTCATGGCGTCGCAAGCCTCTTCGGGCTTTGCCACCTTGGTGATAAGGCAGTCCACGGGGCAGTTGCCTCGCTCGAGGTAATGGATGACGGCGCGGAAGTCGGAGGGCAGGGCGTTGCGCGACCCGCGGATGTCGAGTTCCTTTTGCACGAAGAACTTGGTTTGGAACGACACCTCCGTCTTGGCATAGCCAATGCAGACGGTGCGTCCTGTGAAGGCCACCTCGTTGACGGCCATCTGGTAGGTGGGTACGCTACCCACGGCCTCGATGACGACGTCGGGACCGAAGCCGGATGTGATTTCCGCCAACTTCTCGTGAGCGTCCTCGGTTCGGGTGTTGATGGTGTAGGTGGCACCCATCTGATGGGCAAGGACGAGTTTCTCGTCGTCGATGTCGGCGGCCACCACGGTGGCACCACGCAGCGCACTTCTTACCACGGCCCCCATGCCCACCATGCCGCATCCGATGACGAGGACGGTGTCGATGTCGGTGACCTCGGCGCGTGAGACGGCGTGGAAGCCCACGCTCATGGGTTCGATGAGAGCGCAAGTGCGCGGTGAGAGTTGTCCGGCGGGGATGACTTTCTCCCAAGGCAGTGCCACGTATTCGCACATCGCTCCGTCACGCTGCACGCCGAGCGTTTCATTGTGCTGGCAGGCGTTGAAACGTCTGTTGCGGCAGGAAGCGCATTTTCCGCAGTTGGTATAGGGATTGACGGTGACAGTCATACCGGGTTTGATGTCCTCTGGCACGTCGGCGCCGACGGCTTCCACCACGGCTCCCACCTCATGTCCCGGGATGACGGGCATGTGCACCATGGGATTCCTCCCGAGGAAGGTGTTGAGGTCGGAACCGCAGAAGCCTACGTAGTTCACTTTGAGGAGCACGTCGCCGGCTCCCATCACAGGCAGGTCGATGTCCACCACCTGCATCTGCCTTTCGGCAGGTATCTTGATTGCTTTCATGTCTTTTTGCTTTTTTATAAGGGCCTTAAGGTCTTTAGAACCCTTAAGGTCAACTGTTCTTCCACCTCACTCTTTGTTGGTCGCCGATGATTTCCTTCACCTTTTCCACCAGTTGTGCGTCGGCGGGTTGCGAGACGTAGTCGATGTTGCGCAGGACGTTGGCGGGGTTGGCGCTGCTGAAGAGCGTCGTGGTGATGCGCGGGTTGAGTTGGGTTGAGAATTGCATGGCGAGTTGCTCGATAGGGTAGCCTTGTGCGTCGCAATAGAGGGCGGCCTTGCGGCAGGCTTCACGCAGCGATTCTGGTGCGGGGTGCCAGTCGGGTGCGCCTCTCATGGAGAGAAGACCCATGGAGAGCGGTGAAGCGTTGATGACACCGATGCCACGCTCTTCGAAGAAATCGAGATAGTCGAGCAGCATGTCGTCGTTGAGGCAGTAGTGGCAGAAGCAGAGCACGCTTTCCACGGTGCCTTCCTCGCTGTGCTCGATGACCCATTTGATGTTCTCTGGTTGGAGGTCGGTGATACCCACGTGTCCCACCACGCCTTTGCGACGCAGTTCCACCAAGGCGGGAAGGGTTTCATTCACCACTTGGTTGAGGTCGGCAAACTCTATGTCGTGAACGTTGATGAGGTCGATGTAGTCGACATTCAGTCGCTCCATGCTCTCATAGACGCTCTCCGTGGCACGTTTGGCAGAGTAGTCCCAATAGTTGACACCGTCCTTGCCATACCTTCCCACCTTGGTGGAGAGAAAGTATTTGTCTCGCTGGATGTCCTTGAGTGCCTTTCCCAGCACCATTTCCGCTTTCAGGTGTCCGTAATAAGGTGAGACATCGATGAAGTTGATGCCGTTGTCTATGGCTACGTTGACGGCACGGATGCCTTCTTCCTCCCTTACGCCGTGGAAGACGCCGCCGAGAGAGGATGCCCCGAAACTGAGATTCGACAGTCGAAGGCCGGTTTTTCCTAATTCGTTGTAAATCATGAAGTATTATTGATTGTGATGACTATTCTCCTTCCGCAGATGCAAAAGTATGAAAAAAAAACGAAACAACTTTTGATTTGCTTTATCTTTTTCAGTAAAAGGATGAAGGGCGCTGCACATTTCACTTGGCCGTCGTCTTATTCCATGAAATGGATTGGGTTCTTTGGAAATCATGGAATAAAAAAAGGTTCCAAAATTTGGTGGTGATGTAAAAAAACATTATCTTCGCAACGTTAAGAAACTGTTAGGAATCTCACTATGATAGACAACAATGTGAGTCTCGACTTGATGGAGTTTGTCGAGCAAAAGATTCTCCCCCGTTACAATGAGTTTGACAAGGCGCACAACCTTTCGCATGCCATGCAAGTGATCCGCCGGTCGGTGGCTTTGGCGCGTAAGTTTGGCGCTGATGTCAATATGTCGTATGCCATTGCCGCCTATCACGACCTGGGTATGGAAGGCCCACGTGCCATCCACCATATCACGAGTGGAAAGATTCTGGCTGCCGACCGTCGCTTGCAGCGTTGGTTCTCCGATTCACAACTTCAGGTGATGCGTGAGGCGGTGGAGGACCATCGCGCCTCGGCCTCCCATGCGCCAAGGAGCATTTATGGCAAGATTGTGGCTGAGGCCGACCGTGACATGGATCCTGAATTGGTCATCCGCCGCACCATCCAATACGGCCTCAGCCATTATCCCGAGAAGGACAAGGAAGAGCAATGGCGTCGTTTCATGGAACATATGGACAACAAATATTCCATCCACGGTTACATCAAGTTGTGGTTGCCTGGTTCTGACAATGAAAGCAAACTCAATCTGTTGCGTGAATACATCTCCCATCCTGACCAGATGCGTCCCATCTTCGACCGCATTTACGGGGAGGAGACGTCTGCTGGTTGAGCATTAGCCAAGTCATTTCACCATCACCTTTTTCCGGTTTTTGATATAAACGCCCTTGATGGGTCGTGCCACACGCATGCCTTGGAGATTGTAATAGGTGTCGTCGCCTTTGCAGTCAGTGCTTAGGGTGACAATGCCTGTCAAGTCGCTGATGGGTTGGTAGACGCATAGGGAGCGGTAGATGTGGTAACGGGCGCTCGATGGCATGTCCAAGGTGAGTGCATCGCCGTTGTCATCGCACCATTTGAAATAAAGGATGGAGTCAGCCGCGTTGTAGGCTGTGGAGCCATCGCCCACGAGGTAGGAGAGTTGGCACAGCGTGCCACGCTTCACGCTGTCCACACTCACGATGAAGTCATTGGGACAGTTCATTCCATATCCTGGGAAGTAGAAATAGTAGGTCGATTTCTCACAGTTGAAGGTAAGACCATCGTAAAGGGTGGTGACCGTCTTCCCGTTGTCGTTGGCTCGATACCAGGTTTGCTTTCCCGTTTCGCTGAATCCCTTGATTTCGCTCGTAGATGGCAGTTTCATCCACCCGTCTCCGGGAGCCTCCTCCGTGGTGAAGTCTATGTCGATGGTGCGGTCGTAAGGCCCAAAGGCCGGAATGTAGGTGAAGGCATTCATTCCACCTTCATTGGTGGCTTGCAACACGAGGTCCGTTTCCGTCGCACCTTTCACGATGATATGGAATACGCCGTTGTCGTCTTTGGCCTTCTCGTATTTGTCGAAGGCGTTGCCGGCTTGGTCGGTGAGGGTGATGTCGGCGATGGGCTGGTGGTCGTTGGCTTCTACCGAGAAAACCATATGGAACAGCCCGTTTTCATCGGTTTTCATCTCTTCTAAGCGTGCGGTGACACCCTCGTTGGCATTGGCCAATGGGATGAGGGCCACCTTGGAGTTGAGTCCAGAGGGCACTGGCTCCCATTCGGCATAACTGGCAGTGCTGATGTTGGAGAAATTGATGTCCTCGAAGATGCGCCATGCCACACCGTCGCGGTCCATCTGGCTGATGCGGTTGGCGGGGAGGTTGGTGACCTCCACCCTCAACGTGTTGGCACCCTCCTTCACCCTTTCGCCTAAGTCCAGCGTGTAAGGCACCGCCCATGCACATCCCATGTATTCTCCGTTGAGCCACACTCGTGCACTCTCCCTCACGTCGCCAAGGTCGAGGAGGAAGCCTTCCGGAGCCGTTTGCAACTGACGCGCTGTGACGTGGAAGGTGGTTTCGTAGATGCCGGTGCCCATCAGTCGGGTGGTTTGGATGTCGAGGTCTTGCCAAGGTTGAGGGCCTTCCAGGCGGTAGGTGTTGGATATGGCTGGTTGGCTGTCGTCGGTGAAGGTGAGTGTCCATTCCCCGTCGATGGCTATTCTGCCGTGTTGTTGTTTTGGAGTGGCGACTGTCCCTGAGGTCACGGCATGGTCGTAGGTGCGGAGGATGATGGATTCGCCCGACTTGAGGCTCACCCACACCTCTCCTTCATCATTGACAAAGGCATCGGTGATGTTGCCGTCCATGGGGTTGAAGTAGATGGCGCTGGTTAAGTCCACGGCGAGGGGTGCGAAGCCTTCCACGTCGCTGTCGGTGAGGTTGGCGATGAAATAGTGGTGTCCGTCGTCGTTGCTCCTTCGGATGACGCTCAGCCCGAATAGCGTGCGCATTGCCTCGGGCTTGGCCTCGATGGCTTGCAGCGCTGCAGCGTCGCGCCCATGGATGATGTTTGCTCCCATGGCCGACAGTTGGTCGAGGTGTGCCTTGACACTGTCGGGCAGGTTGTCGTCGACGGGGATGACGAGGGTGGAGTAGGGGATGCCTCCAGCCGTGACGAGGTGGCCGTTGGCGTAGGCGGTCAACATGAGTTGCCGTTCGCTGGTGTAGTCGCAGTCGTAGCCGGCTGCCTCGAGGTTGTTGACGCATTGCTCCAATTCTGCCATCTTCGTGCCCATCGTGTTGATGTCGAAGAGCAGGAGTCGGTTTTGGAACGAACCTGTTGTCTTGTGCATGGCGTTTGCGAAAGGTGCGTAGACAAGGATGTCGTTGTCGGGCTTGCCCATTTGTAGGAAACTCTGTGCGTGTGCGATGTATTGCATGAGGGATGGCGCATCGCGCCAGATGCTGTTGGTGGGACTCATGTCGATGGCGGCGTAGAATTTCCATCCGGGCCATGGCGCATCTTTAGGAGAGTAGGAGGTGCCGTGGAAGAGGACGTGGTTGATACCGGAGGTGAAGAGGAGGTCGAGTTCGGGCTTGATTTGCGACAACGAGGTGCGGAAATGTTCGGTCAGCCAGGTCATCGACTCGCTGGAAGCAAGTGGCTTCCCGGTGATGTGTGCCGCGCTGGAGGCATATTTCAGTGTCGCCCTGGTACTGAGTGCCTTCATGGAAAAGCCGGGGTCTTTGCGCAAACCCTTGATGCCGAAATCGTTCTGGTAGAAGTTCTCTGCCTCAGGGATGTCTGCTTCGGCGTAGAGGTCGATGAGGTTGCCGGGTGAGCCATGGGCTTGACTGCGTGTGGTGGCGCCATGGCTGTGTGCCCATGTTGTCCACTGATGGGTGAAATTATCGCGCAGCAGGTCGGCAAGGGTTTGGCGGTAGTCGGCATAGACATCTGGGTCGCGCTTGAGCAATAGGTCCATGTGCTCTTCCAATTTGTATCCACGACGACGCTCAAACTCCTCAAACATCTTTGGTGTCCAGTCAGCCTGGTTGATTTCGTAGGAGTCGTTGAAGAAGGAGTGGGGCCAAGGCGAGCCTGCAGAGGCGAAACGTTGGTCGAAATGTGCGAGGTAATGTGCGACGGACGTGGAGTCGAAATGGTCCACCACATAGCCTTCGCTGCCGGGGGATGGGCGTTTCACCTGCATCACACGGTATTGGTTGTAAATGGCGATGATTTGCCATTTGCCTTCTGGTGCCACCCAATTCATTTTCCCGCTTTCTACAAGTGAGGTGAGGTCTGTGACGAGGCCGTCGTTGTCAGTTTGCGGATAGGCCATCACCTTCTGTAGAGTGCCGTTGGAAGGGTTGATGGTCATTGTGGTGGTGGAATGGCCGTCGCCAGCGACATCCATCGTCTCCGTCACCAGTTTGCTCGCACTCTCCTCGGCTTTCACCTGAGGACCGCCGAAGGGCCATCCCGTTCCTGTGGTCATGTCGATGTCGATGCCGTATTCCTCGCCCAACTGTTGTGTGTATCGGAGAATCTCCAACCATCTGTCGCTGAGGAACGGGATGTTGCGGGAGGCATTGCCGCTCACCCCGTAGATGGGGGTGATCTCCAATGTGCCGAAGCCGGCAGCGGCATATTGGGCCATATTCCAACGGAGATTTTCCTCATCCACTGCCGACCCCATCCACCACCAGCGGCTACCGGCTTTCGCTTCACGGGTGACTTCCGGCCATGTGACTTGTTGTGCTTGTGATGCCAGCATGGAGGACGACAGGACAATGATGAGCATGATGGCTCTTGGCAACGATTTCTTCATGGCTTTTTGGGGAATTATCAAGTAGGATTTTCAGGTATAGGTGGAAAGAAAAGTGTTTTTGAGGAATGACACTATTCCATTTCGTAGAATAGGAGCAATTTCTTCATCCTTGTCTCATCTCCAAGTTCTTTGAGGAGGATGGCTTTATAGTCGATGCCGTATTCCTTGCACTCTTCAATCGTCTCTTTTGTGGTTTTCCTCATGAAAGAGATTTCAGTTTCTCTTACGATATTCGGACAATTTTCGTAGGCTTCATAAAAGTTGACCATGTTGCTTGTCAGCCAAAGAGAATCCGCTTGCATGGCTTCTTCCCTTGCTTCTGCTTCTCTTTTCTCCTCTTCTTCCCTTTGTTTTTCCTCTTCTTGGATTTGTCTTTCTAACTCTCTGTGCTGTTTGATGATTTCTTGGCTCTTTTCGGATATCTCTTGACTCTTTTTGATGATTTCTTGGGATTTGTTGATCAAATCCTGGCTATTATTGATAGCCTCTTCTATATTCAGATTGTTGATTTTGTCCTCCTGTGCCTGCGTGGGAATGGATGAGAAGGTGAAAAGGCAAATGACCAGTATGGCCATGAGTGGGTTGGGTTGGATGGTTTTCATATTGGGATGGTTTTGGTTGGTACAAATTTAGATATATTTCGGCAATTATATGCCAATTGTGATAAAGAATTTGTTTTTCTTTAGGATGGAAGTAGCGTATTCTCGCTCGTTTTGGTTGGAGAAATACCCCTGAAAGAAAGAAAAATGAAGGACAATAAAAAAAAGTTGCGATTTCTTGTTTAGATTGTGGCAGGTCTTTCGTTATATAAGTGTGACACAAGAAGATTTCAAATATATGGCCAATGAGACGCGGACAAGAGCCGTGTCGGTAGCAGAGAAGTACGGGTTCTCCCTGTATGACGCAGAAGACATTGCGCAAGACGTGATGCTTCGGCTGTGGAGCCTGCACGAGCAGTTCACTAATGCTGCCCATCTGAAAGCCTCTGCAACCATCACTGCACGGCACGCGTGTATTGACAGATGGCGCACTACACATCAGCACAAGGAGATAGACAATGCCACACCCATTGCAGACGAGGACACGCTCTACGACCGACTCGAATACACGGAACTGGAGCAATGGTTGGAAAAACAGATAGACCACCTGCCTTCCACATCGGCAACGGTGCTGAGGATGCGCCAGTTGGAGCACCGGGAAGTAAGTGAGATTGCCGATATCTTAGGCATACGTCCCAGTTCAGTCTCCACCTTGCTCTCACGGGCAAGAAACGAATTGCTAAACAAATTGAAGAGGAGGAACCAACAATGAAAAGACAGTACGACAAACAGGAAATAGCCCAGTTGCTAAACAAGTTCATGGCAGGCGAGACAAGCCTTGCTGAGGAACAAGTGCTGGCACAGTACTTCCGTACGCATGAAGTGGACGAAGAGTGGACGGAATTTAAGGAAATGTTCACGCTATTCGACAACGGCGAGGTGGACATTGAATTGGAAACCGAAACGTCTGAGCATCTTGACAATGGCGACAGTGGGAAAATTCGAATGCTTCCCAAGACCGTCAGGGAGAAGCCGAAGATAGTCGCTCTCAAGTGGCTGGGTGCTGTTGCTGCATGTGTGCTCCTGCTTCTGATATTCCATTTTAGTCAGAAACGAGTAGGGGAAAAGCCCATTGTGGCAAAGGTGCAGGAAGTGCCAGAGGTGGTAGAGCAGAGCACTCCACAGACCGATTCCCCGACAAAATCCCAGTCCATCGCAGAAGAAAAGAAGGACAAGCAATTGGCCGAAGTGCAAACGACATCGAAGCCTGCGAAGAAGCAAAGGAAAGCCGTCAAGAGAAACAGTGCTCAGGAAAAGCCATTGCTTGCGGTGGCAGAACCAAAGCAGGAAAGCGCAGAACCAAAGCAGGATGGCACAGAACCTGCCAACCATCCCGACGGTCAAGACACGACACCAGCTTTTAGTTCACCCGTGGAAGACCCGTTCCTCTTGGCTGCGTCACATGCACAAGACATCCGTTCTCGCGGAGAACGGCTACATCAAGAAATCGCAATGTTAATGAATAACCATTTAATGAATAATTAGAATCATGAAGAAATATATATATACAATATTGCTGGCTTTTATTACTGCCACAGCACAAGGGCAGCAGCCCAACCAGCGTCTCCAACAATTGGATGAATTTTTGCAACAGCAAGGCATCAACGTCAACCATAGTCAGACGAATGCCATTGACGGCTGCATCACACATAATATGCATGCCAATCCCAACTTGATCAATCTGAACCCCTCTTTTACACAGGATATGAGTGAGGAAGAGAAGCAAAGGCTCATCCACGTGTACGACAGTGTCAATGCTTTGCGTAGCCAGTCTTTCGACAACATCCTCGACTCCATCCGCATCACCTTCGCCAGTCTGGGCAAGGAAGCCTCGGAGAATTATATGTACGAATATCACAAGAACGACGTGGATACCATCAGTTACTCCCTGGCCTTCCAGTTTGAAAACGACACGCTCCGTTCTTCGCGCTACAACAATCTCGTGATTTTTGGCAGAGCACGCGAAGCCGCTTTGTTTGACTATCATCAGGGATACAGCGAATGGTTTGGGGGAACTCAGGGGATTGGCAACTACAACCACTCCTACTCCATTCCTACCGGCATCACATGGAACGACATGCAACCCTTTGACACTGTTGCTTTCAGTTCACACATTCAGCCTGTTCTGAAACAGGTGAAAAAACTGAAGGGGGCGAAGGCATACCCGGTTTACTGGCGGCACGACGAAGGCTTTAAGAAAGACGATGATTTCGTTTCTTTGACCACTCGCCAAAGCGAATATAGTGACAACAAGCATACCGGACTGACTACTGGCATTCACTATTTCATCCCGTCTCAGCATAAAGACGAGGCAGAAGCCCTCTATCGACAACTCGACTCACTGGCATACGATTATGTCAACAGTCACCCCAAGCAGCCTTATTCCTACAGTTACACCCAGCGCTTCTCCTTTTTAAATCTCAAGCACATCGTCCAAGGGCATAGTTTTAAAGACGACAGCGAGTACTATCTCAGTTGTATGTGCGACAAAGACGGCAATTACCACATCCTCACCCTCAACAACAAGGGCGAACTCTGGATTCCCCGCGACTGGCAGAGCCTTAAGAGTTACATCAACGGAGAGAGGGTCTATCTCAAAGGAATGGAACCAAAGAAAGAGAACAAGTAGTCTATTCATTCACGACCCCGGCAGGCATGGGGCATAGTGATGTGTCCATGGGCTGCTTGGTGATGAGATGGAGAAGAAGATTGCCGAGATATTCGCTGAATAATAAAACATGCTGCAATCGCATGGTCTTAAATAGCAAATAAAAGAATCCTATCGGGGCATTGGCCGACAAAAATACGGGCTAATGCCCCGATTTTTAGAAAAAAAGCGACCTGTGCGGTTGAATCAATCGGAAGAATTTTCAAAAGAGTTCCGTTCTGAAAATTACAAGAATGCTCAATGAGTTAAAAACGCCAAGAATGTCGGGTGGATTTGAAATCCGCCCGAGCGTGAGCAAATTCGACCGTAGGATAATTTTAGCTTCGCTGATTTTTGTCGCGACTCGGCAGAGTTCAAGCAAGCTTGACTCTGCTCTCGCTGCTCCAAAAATTCAATTTTCAATTTTCAATAT
>JAFZSL010000069.1 GCA_017619375.1 Prevotella sp.
AATGCACAATTCAGTGCAGAAGCAGCGCAGTATCCCACGACGGACTATTCGGCATCGGCCTATCAGTTCCAACTCTCGGCGATTGCTGCAACACTGGACACTGATGCCGCCACGCTCACCGACGCCATCAGTACGTACATCACCTCTGATGTACCCGACCCCATCCTCTTCTATGCCGTGGTTGACGGCGAAGACGTACCATGGGCTGCCGCCACCGAGGCCGAAGCACATGGATTCTGGATGAATGCCGATGGTGTGCCTGTTGGATGGGGAGACAATGCACGTTTTTATGCCTACCCCAACATCGACGATGCCGCAAATGACAACTTGTTCTTCTATTGTGGACAAATGCCTGGCACCATGCAGGCAGGTGATGTGGCCAAGGCTACCCTCAAATTGAAATTCAACGGCAAGGAGGCCACATTCGCACTCACGCTCAACGTCATTGACAAACCTGAATTCAACGTGCCCGAGCCTACTCTTCTTGAAGCCGGCCTCAACATCGTTGGCCAACAGGAGAAGGTCATCGAACAGTTTCCAAGAGGTGACTACAGCTCAGATTTGGTCAAGGTTGACATCAAGGACGCTCTCAACCTGCTGGGCATCGACAACAAGGTGGGCATGGCCGAGAATGTCGGCAAAGTCATCTATACCACACAGTATAATTCTGCTGACGTGGAGTTGGGTGGTGGTATGAAGAAGGACTCTCTCACCAACACGCCTACTGCCAATGGACATGGATTCTGGTATCGTGCCGTGCAGAACGCAGAAGGACAAGAGGATGGCGAAGTGGCTGCCACAGGATGGGGCGATTCAGACAAGTTCTTCATGGAGAGTTATTCCTATAATGCAGAAGATGACTCGCTTAGCTGTTATCTTGGTCAGTATCCCGGCTCCTGCAAGGACAACGAGACATGGTTTGCGTACGTCTATATCATCTACGGCCCCAATGCATACCGCATCAAATACACGCTGAAACTCATTGAACAGGAAAGCGGCAGCGGCATGGCCAATTACACCAAACTCGGCGAGGAAGATGTCGTGGCCGAACAGGAACCTCTCAGCGACTGGGGGTCTGTGCAAGTCAGACCCGACTTGGAGAAAATCTCACAGACATTGGGATGTGAAGTGTCGGCATTGGGATTGGTAGCACTTGATGACAAAGACAACTTCGGAAACAGCACAGCCAACAACGGCGGATGGTGGTTTACCGAAGACGGATATGTCATCGCATACGCCAATGGCGCATTCTATATCGAACCGGCTACAGCCAACGACTATTCGGTGTTGAACGTGGGACATAAACCCAACACAAGACAAGTGGGCGACGAACTCCATGCCAGCCTGTACTTCACCAATGAAACAAACTACTATCAATATAATGTCACACTGAAAATCGTCGAACCTCAATTGGTGGTTTACAATTTCGAAAGCGTAGCCAATCGTACTTTCGCCGTGCAGCAACTTCTCGACAACAATTACACCATGTTCGAACTTGGCAACATAGCAGTTGAAGATATCGAAGGACTCATCGGCACTGCCAACCCCGTCCTCTACGGTTTGAACATCGACTCCGTGGCCGTGGTCAAGGGCACCTACTCCAAGGCTTGGAGTTGCGACCCCAACCCGGGATTCTGGCTCAACAAGGAGGGGCGTGTCTCCACATGGGGTGATGCCAACTCCATCATGGGCATCGTCTATGCCGACGGCCTGTTCCGTGGATGCCAGAAGCCCAACCTCCCTGCTGTCGGTGATGTGTTTGCCACACAACTTTTCCTCGTCAATGAGGAAACCGATAAGATGATCACCGTCAACATCAACATCTCGTTTGTTGAGACCTTAGAGCAAAAGAACGAGGTGGGTTCCGAAACCATCTACCTGCCAGTGACACAAGACGGAATGGATATTGAAATCGACCTTTCAAACGCCGCCACAGCACTAGAAGTGAGCGTTGACGACCTGCTCAACAGCAGCAACTACTACCTGCGCGGCATGGCCAACGGTGTCTATGGCGAGGGCAAGAATTGCGAGGATGGACTCAGTTTCAACCCTGATGGCAGTTACGACGGATATGGCAACATGTACTTCTCCATTGCCAAGGATGGCGACAAGACCATTCTCTCCATCGCTTCCAACGACCCTGTGGCTGATGACTACAGCGCCGACGGCCAGTTCTGCTTCGAGGTGAACAACAACCAGTATGTGTTCTATGCGAAGTTCCTCTCCTTGGCCAAGTACAATGAGATGAACGGCATCGCTGAGGTTTCTAACACCGATGTCATCAACGGCCCAATCTATGACCTCCAAGGACGCAGGGCGAATACCACTCACAAGGGGATTTACATCGTCAATGGCAAGAAAGTCGTTGTGAAATAATACTAAGCGGCAGAGGGGCAAGAGCCTTTGCATACCAACAAATTATCAGCAGGTGCGCCAATCGGCACACCCGCTGACTTTATAGAGATAAAAGATTACAACCATTTGATTAAGCGAGTTACAAAAAGAACTTGCTCATTCTGCCGAGCATACGGGGCGAACGCTTATACCGCAACTGCGGTCGCTGGTGTTCCGGTTAGCGAGAGCAGAATAGAATCCCATGTAATAGGCGTAGTACGAGAACGCCGGATACTGCGTGGACGACTGGTAGATGCCGCTGCTGCCTTCGAGGTAGATATGGGAGAGTGTGCTGGAAAAGAAAGCAATTCCTTTGACTCTGCTTCTATTATTTCCTTGATTGAAGATATGATGAAAGGGTTTTAATCATTTTTTCTCGGGCGGTGTTGTTTGCACACTATGCCGGTCGTGGGGCTGGTCTGCAGGCACATTGGAACATTTTTGGACGTTAATAACGAACACGAAATAGCCGAAATGTTTGACAAAGACGGCAAGCCGCCACGAAGCAACCGAAGACTTGGCGCCAAGAATGTTCAGGTGGAACCGAAGACTTGGCGCCAAGAATATCGTCATCGGCACTGATAAATCACGAAATCTTTGAGTTTTGCCCAAGAGGAGGTGGAGGTGTAAGTGGTCTGATAGATACCGATACCAAGGGAGGGAGCACTGACCTCAATGGGTGAGCCAGGCATGTTATGCCACGTGTGGCCATCGCGGCTGGTGCGGGCAAACAATTTGTTGCCACGACGCTCAAACTGCATGATGGGGTCGGCATCATAGCCCTTGTAATTAGGGTATTGAGGACGCCCGTGGGGAGTGAGCAAGGTGAGCATATTGCCACAGTTGTAGAGAGGGAACACGCCAAGTTGATAGTAGCAGCCGTTGTCACCCTTGATGAGCAGACCTGCCTCGTTGTAAGACTTCACCTGATGAGTGGCGTATCCTTCCATATCGTCAAAGCGGCACATCACAACGAAGTCGCCAGTCACCTCCTTGTAAAGATGGCCTCCGTTGGTTGTCGGCGATGCATTGAAATCGGCGGTCTCTGCGGATAGCGTCAGCACGGCGCGACGCTCTTCTATCGGTTGCATGTCGGGAGAAAGTGTGAAACGGCTGTCAGGGTCGCTTTCGTCAAAATCGTCATCACCGAGGGAGGGCATGTTGGAGTCTTTTGAATAGTCGTATAGTTTCTTCACCTCGCCGGCAGTCATCGTGCTTGCCATGATGCGCACCTCACTCAGATATCCCCTGAAATTGTTGGCAGCAGAGCCGTCTGCTCCTATGACCACACGCCCTTCGGGGCGCACCATGATGAAGTTGTTGTGTTCATGCAACAACTCACCGTCAAGATAGATGCGCTCCATCCATCCGTCGAAGGTGACCACCCAGTGATGCCAACTGCCGACGGCAGACCTCACTGCCTCGGGGTTGCCGCTGCTTTCAAACGAACCGTTGTGGTTGACGATTCCCGCCCCGGGGTCTGTGCCTAAGCGTAGTTGTGTCGTGCCAAGGTCGGCGTGTGAACCACTAAGCGAGACAACGGTGGCCATCGGACTCTCCTCTGTCTGCATTGCCCAAACGCTGATGGTGTATGGAGCATTGTAACAATACACGCGCGGGAGGGGTGCCGTGCTTGTCAGCGATTGGGAGCCGTTGAGGAAAAAAGCCCACCGACCGTCTTTCACACGCAAGCGAACAGGCTTGTTGGCCTCAAAGATGAAACCCGTCGGAGTGGTCGTCTCGCTGATGTCGAAGGGTGCCGTCTTTCCTCTCCCCATCTCCTTGGCATCCACCAAGATGGTTGAGAGATGGGATTGCTGGCGTTCGGTGATTTCGACATCTTTCTGATGCATCCCGGGATAGCCCCCATCCGTCTTGGTATCAAAAGTGGGCAATGGAGGAGCCTCTTGCCAGACTTTCACGTTCCAGATGGCGGGGAAGTGCCCATTTTTCTGGGTGTCGGTTACGGTGATTCGCAGATAGCGGGATTTCACCGCCTTGCGGTCTATCATCGGCGAACCTTGCATGGTGTTGTCCGTGCGGTCGGCAAAGAGTGTCCAACTACGGCCGTCGAGCGAGGTCTCAATCTTGTATTGGTAGAAGAATGTGGCATATTCAAACTGTGTCCACACCTCGTTGAACGTCACGGCTTTGCCAAGGTCTATCTGTATCCATTCCGGTTGTCCCGCCCTTCCGCCTCTGCCCCAGTTGGTGCTGGAGGCTTTCCACATGGTGGCATTATTGTCATCGACAGCATACTGTGGCAGGAACCAGTCGTCGTAATGACTTGACGCAGTGACACGGCATCCGTAAGCCAGGTTCCGTTGTTCAGGCGAATGGAGGACATCCACTCCTTGGGCATCGTGAGTAGGAACGACGGGAAGGATGTTTCCATCTGCGTCAAACTTCATCTCGTCGATGCATACCTGGCGATTGAAGCCATGCACACTATGAGGATTGTTATGACGATGATAGACGATATAGAATCGTTCGCCGTCTTGCAGCACGCTGTGATGCCCAGGCCCATGTATGGTTCCATCGGCTTTGGTCTGGAGGATGCAGCCTTTGTATTCGAATGGTCCCATCGGACCAACGGCCGAGGTGGCATATTGCACACGATAGGTATGGTCGTGGCAGGAACCGGAGGAATAGGTGAAATAATAGATGCCATGGCGCTTGAATACATAAGGAGCCTCGAAGATGTCTTTCAACTCAGTGTTGGGAATGAGACGTTTCTCAAGGAAAAAAGAGTCGGCGGCTATGGGAAAAGGTGCATCTTCCCGCCAACGGCGAGCATCCCCGAAAGAACGGCTGTTGCCGGACAGCCCCAACGGAGGCGAGTAATGGGGATTGAGTTTCGCCACACCACAGCCAAAGCCATCGTAAATACCCCATGTGGTGAAATACAGATACTCTTCTCCATTGTCATCCTGGAAAACCTGAGGGTCGAGCGTGATGACATTGTGGATGTAGCGGTCGGGCACCAATACGGCATCATCCTTGCCCAGGATGTTGTGCCATGGTCCTACAGGCGATGTGCTCTCACCGACATTGATGTTGCATGGTTCGCAATAGTAGTAACGATAGGAGCCATTGGTTTGACGCACGACATCGGGAGCCCACACCACCTCGGTTGTCGGCCAGTTCATCACCAAATTGCTCCAGTTGATGAAATCATAACTCATCCATACCTGGGCCGGACCATAACCATTGCCTGTGCCGTCGGTGGTGGCGTAAAGGAAATAAATGTCGCCAAACTTACGGATGGTGGGATCGGCAAAGTAGCCGGGAATAAAAGGATTGCCCGCTCCCGGGGTGTTCCATTGCGACTCTTGTGCCTGTGCCTGAGCCACAGACGTGACAAGCAGAAGCAGTATGCAGACGATGTGTTTTCTCATACAACCTGTATTGTTGTCCTTATTTGACGACCACCTTATGCCCATTGATGATGTTCACGCCACGTTGTGGCGCGTTCAGTTGTTGGCCCTGAAGGTTGTAAATTTGTCGGGGGATGGACTCCGTCCCAAAGGTTGCCGTTTCATTGACACCCGTGGGGTCGGCATAGTCTATCGACTGCAAGTTGGATGAGGTAATAGAACCTCCCACTGTGACGTGGAAGATGAAATTGGCATTGGCATAGGAACTGGCGTTTTTGCGGTAGCGCAAGGTTTGACGGATGGTGTACTGTGCACCTTCCGCACTCCTACTTGGATATTGGCCGATGGTGAACGAGAGAGCCGAGGGGTCAAACTCCGAGAAGATGTAGCCATTGGCGTAACTCGTCACCATGCCTTGTGCGTTGAACCAGTGGCCATAGCCGTTGGCCGTGCTCCCCGACTGGGAAAGCGTGCCGTCGGGCTCTGCTGCATAAAGGACAATCTTTCCGTTTTGAGGCCCACGCTCATTCCACGCCTGCATCTTGGAACTGATGGACGACGGGTCCATCTGGAATGCCGTACCCAATGCCGCTGCCCCACGACCGGTGAGGGAAACGGTGCACCCGCTATAGAATTGGTTGTCGCGGGGAAAGCACACGTCGTAGGTGAAGGTGATGTCGGAAATGTCGCGGCCGTCAAGGGTCGGTGCAGCATATACCGTGGCACCCATGCCGATGTCGGTACCTTCAAGGCTGAAACTGTAAGGCCACATATCGTCCTTGTCTATCTTGTCATCCCAACTGTGGGTCTGATAACTTTTCAACGCTGGCGACACCACAAGCCACAACTGACTCACGCCTTCTGGAACGACGAAAGAGTAGTCTTCGGTCACACCGTTTTTCGTGCCTTGGCAATAGACGCTGTCTTCGGAGAAATACTGTCGCGTGCCGTCCTGCATCAATGCCACATAACCCATGCGGAAGCCCCGTGCCGAACGAGTGCCGCCATTGACATAGTGGCGCAGGCCATTGGCGTCGGCGGGAAGTTTCTCATAGACGGAGTTGCCGTTGAAAAACTCGCCGGGGTCTTCGTCCAACAGCGTCGAGCCTACGGCCAGACCAGTCAGGTGGGTTGTCACCTGGGTGCCGGAAGCGGGTACTTGCAGCGGAATGACGTTGAAGCCGGTGCCCTGAGGACAACTGGCAAGTGCCACCTGATAACTGTCGTCATCCTTCAAGACGCAACGATACTCGAAATTGCCGATGTATGGTGCGCGGTAGGGCATACAGGCCTCCAAGTCCCAGGTGACACAGCGGCAGGCGTAGTCGAAATAGAGCTTGTAGAGGTCGTGGACGGATAGTCCTTTCAACTTCATAAGCGCCTGGTTGAAATCAGAGGCACGGCCTTGCGTCTGTCCGGTCATGGGAGTGTTCCACACCTGTGCCACGGTGGTGATGTCGTCATAATACTGATTGATGAAGTAATGAAACCAATACGACTGGTAACGTTGCCACTCATGGGAGAAAGCATAGTTGTGAGCATGGCGGAAGATGGGGTAACTCTCATTGAACATCAATTCCGGAAACGACTGGCAAGCCTGCCATTGTGCCGTTTGCTCCCAAATGGCCTGGCCGTTGCCGCATGCCAGGTGGAATCCGGTGTTGTCGGTGTTGGAATCCTTGTGACCGCTATGCTCGGCATAGCACATGTAGTGGAAACTGTGCCCCACCTCGTGCGCCACGGCAAAACCTACAGGCTTGCATGTTGAAGGATTGAGCCACAGGGCGGAAACCTGGAAGTCGTACCCTCCGCCGTAGCAGGTCCATTCGTTGGTGTGGTTCATCAGCACCATCACCTTGTACCGGCTCAGATTGGATGTCACAGGGTCGACAAATCCGAGTTGGTTGATTTCCAGATCGTAGAACGACTCACATTGTTGGAGCAGGTATGGAATGTCAACATAATAGAAATTGCTCTTTGGCAATTCATGGGGCTTGGTGCCGCCCCACCCTTTGTCCCAGAAGATGATCACGTTGTCCGATTCCACCGAACGGCTTTTCGACCATGTGTATTTGTTGTCGGGGTCGCTTTCCTTGTACAGCAGTGTGTCTGGATTCCACGGGTTTCGCCATTCGTTTGGAATGTATACCGTCTTCTGCGCCATGATGTTGGCGACGAACAATGTGCATTGAAGGAAAAGCAGTGTGGTTAGGACTAATGCACGATGGTGTCTTTGTTTTTTAGTCTGCATATCTTTCTTGGTGTTGATGTTATGATGGATATGGGGGTGTTTAATATGTTTTCAGTGATGGATGCCATCACCACCACCAATGGTTGCCGGTGATGGTGAA
This sequence comes from Prevotella sp., assembly GCA_017619375.1. Classification (GTDB taxonomy): domain Bacteria; phylum Bacteroidota; class Bacteroidia; order Bacteroidales; family Bacteroidaceae; genus Prevotella. The sequence continues at coordinate 8,123 of JAFZSL010000069.1, forward strand.
ATTCACATCGACGTTTACTTTCAGCATGGTCCCGTCGTGGGGATATTGGTATTGCATGCTCACGACATGTTGGTTGTCGAAGCAATTGTATTGGTAGAGACCGCAGTTCCAGTTCCATAGGTCGTGGAACACTTCGATATATACGTGGCCGTCGTTGAAATGACAGGTGTTGCCTTCTGCGTCAAACCATGCGCCATAAGCACCATTCGTATGGTTCTCGCCTTCACTCCCGTCGTTGTTGATGGGGACGAGGGAAAGGTTGGCTTCCTGAAACTCGTTTGCCTGTATTCCCATAAGATTCAGCACTTTCTGCTTGTTTAAGGCGATGCGGTTTTGTTGGTCGAAACCTCGGCTCCAGTCCATCGTAGCCTGAGCGTTGATTGAGCCGCAGAGTTGGTCGTTGTTCGTTGGTGTCTCGTCAGGAACGGGTATGGCGGCAATGAGGTAGCTCATGTGTGTGAGACGGTTTTGTAGCCAGCGGTGCATCTTTTCCAATTCCGTCTCGTAGTTCTTCCCCGCCAACGGCCATCGTTTCATTTCGCGGTCAATGGCTCCCGATGCGCGTAATTGCTCCACATATTTCATGCACTCTCCCCATGAATGGGTGACAATGGTGTCTTTCATGGCAGCCCACTGAGCCTTGTATGCCTCCACGAATTCCTTGCAGCCGAAGAGGTCGGTGAAAAACTGTGGTACATAACTGTAGTTGCCATTGCGCTTCAAGGGGTTGGTACCCATGACGGTCTCGCGGTAGTCGGCGAAGAAGTTATGCCCAGTGGTCATCTGACTCCAGTCGAAATCGTATCCAGCATCGAAATCCCACAGCGGCCCCATGAACCACTTCCCGTCGCCATCCTTGTACATAAAGATGGAGCGTGGGGCGGACAGTTCCACATTGTAAACAAACTCTTGTATCTGCAGATACTTGATGAACGAAGGGATGTCGAGCAACGCTTTCACACGTTCGTAGTCCTTGGACTTGATGGCTTGCTCCAACTCCCCGAAGACTGCACGCACGCTGTCCACGGTGTTTTCTGTGGAATATTCATCGTCAGGGTATTTCACACAAACAGGCATTCGATAGACCTCGCTCCAAAAATTGTCGTCGGCATAGGGATTCTCACCAGGGCCGTCATCCACGTCAAGTGAAATGAGGATGCCGTGTTCATCGCTGACATCCACGCGGTTCTTGCCTTGCTGCACCTGCTCGGTCAGTTGATACACACCTCTGTAATCTCCGTTGACAAAAAGCTCGACGTATCTGGTATGGTTGGTGTAGGGGAGCCCGAGGGCATCTCCCATCTCAAAGACAAAGGTGTTCATCATGTCGGTCACGTCGCGATAGTTGGCCAGCAGCACCCAACTCTTTGCTTTGGCCAGGCCGAGCAGCTTGTGTTTGGTGTCGAGCTTGATGCGGAAAGGTTTCTTGTCATACCATAGAAACGAACTGTTGCCACGTCCTCGAATGCCACCTGTGCCGGAATAGTTGGAGAACGACCCAAGACCGCCTAATGAGATGTGGCAGGGAGTGTATTTGTCCCTTGAGACAATCTCGCTGCCGTCTGCCGTGGTGATGTATAGCGGAAACACCTTGTAATGGTCTTTGCTCTCTGAGGGTGGCTCATTCTCAAAAGTCACGCTGTCAATATGTTCGATGATGAAAGGAACTGTCTGATTGGCTTTCAGCTTGACTTTCAAGCACCGTTGGTCGTTGCTCACATCCATATCGGAAATGCTGTCGATGGCAATGGGAAAAGTCCAATGACCATCGCTTTGACTTATATGGACATGGGTGTGCGACTGTGCCGACAACTCCATGCAATGGGTCGTGAACACCACAGCCATCAACAGTATTGCGATATTAACGGAGAATCTTGAAGGCATAGGGGAATTGTCGATAGGTGAAATCTTCGGGATTCTCGGGGCTTCCTGCAAACACGTCGCCATGGCGTTCGGGTGCTCCCATCACCATGAGATAGAGATGCGCCAACCGCTTGTTTGCGGGGATGTGCAACGTGTTACCATTGATGTCGCCATACAGGCATTCGTCGTCGCTGGTCACACCCACGAAGCCATAACGCAGGTTGCGACCTTTGATTTTTACCTTGAAGGTGGTGGCGTTGAGATTGACCCGGTCGTCAAGCAGGATGGCATTGAAGCCATAGCCTTCAGGCACGTCTTTCGGACTGAGCCAACCTTTGCCGTCATCCTGCAACTCGGTGTCGAACGTGCAGGCGTATTGGCGTGTCTCACGACGGGCATGTTGGAAGTCGAAATCAACAAGATGTTGATAGCCTCGGAACATCTCGTCGCAGAATGCCTCCTGGTTTAATCCGTACATTCGTTTGTAGGTGATGACAGGGTCTTCGCCAATCCTGCCCTGACGGAACAACTCGGCTATGCTCTTGCGTCCGTGAAGGTCGCTCCACCATTGTATCACGTATGGCGAGTGGTAGATGTTCTCCATGTGCAGAAACGCCTTGTGGGTAAGTTTCTTGAAAGCCTCGAAATGATAATTCTCGTCGGTGAGCCAGTCGGGGTTGACCTGCCAAAGCATCCACTGAGAAGCCATTTCAAAAAAGCCTGTTCCTCCCCAACAGTCCCCCACGCTGTCGGCCATGATTTGTGCCTGGAAGGAATGTCCCAACTCATGTGCCAGACAATTCATCTTCTCATCCTGGATGCGATTGGGAGCCACCCATAATGCACCAATGAAATTGTCATAGGCGCCACCATACGCAGTGCCGTCAAGTGAGTAGTTCACCATCACCATCATCTTGTAGCGATCGGCCTTCGACGAGGGGTTCCTCCAGCCAAGGGTATCGCGGAAGAAATGGTAGAAATGCTGGACGCGGTACCTGAGGTTGTCCAATCGGAAAGCCATGGGCTTGCCTTCCCGGAGGGGTGGATTGTTGAGGTCTTGTCCGAATCCCTTCTCCCAGAAGAAAATTAGGTCGGGGGTCTCCATGCTGCGTTGGAAAGACCATCTTGACGTGTCCGACGTGAGGTCCATACTGCGAAGGTCCTCAGGGATATAAACATCCTTTCGCTGTGAGAAGGCATGCTGCGTGGATATCAGCATGACGGCAAGCATGGTGCAAAAAACTCGCCTTGTCATAAGGTCACCTGATTTCATATCCTACGAAATATGGCTTTTTGCCTTGCACTACATCATCGAGCGTCTGTCCGTAATTGACTTTCCATTCCAACACTCCACCTGACTGACCTTCCTTGAGTTTGGCCAGTATCTTCAATCCAGTGGTGCGTACAGGACGGAAATCCACACTGTTGTAACAGTCGGCCTTGACACCGTATTCGGAATGCTCCTCCACCTCCCGCCACTGACCGTCGGCCGTCTTGTAATAAAGTGCCCATGACTCAGGCGTGCGGAAGTCACCGTCGTAATGGTCGAACTGCAACCAATAGACTTGAACGTTTGCGACTTCGTATTCCTTGTCAAACTGATAGGAAATGGCCTCGGTGGTGCCGCGCTTGAGCCACCAATAGTGATAGGGTTTTGAGATGTCGGCAGAGTGCGTGGGTTCCCACTGGTCGTTCACGCCACCCGCCCAGGAGTCGGTGGGGGCGGTCTCCGGCGCATCGTTCTGTATGGGGCCCCGGTTGGAGAATGTCATGGCTTTCGAGGCGATGGTGGGTTGAGGCGTGGGTGTTGCCTTCAAAGGGCTGTTGGCTATCCACACCTCCATCTGCTGCGAACCACGGTTGTTCCAGGTGGAATAAGGGATGGCCTTGAAGCGGGTGTCGAGGATTTCACCATTGGGTTGGATTTCCTTGGCAGCGCCTTCAACGACCACCACGCCGCCGAGCAAGTCCTTGTCGAAGTGGGCCTCCACAGGTGTGCTGTCGAGGATGTATTTGTTGAACACCTTGCCGTCTGCCTGGTCGGAGCCTTCCATGCAATACACCACCGGGCCTCGCTCAAAGGCCACCTTGTGACGGTCATCAACGGCATTGTCGTTGGCAACGATTCTCCTTACCTGCATCGGGAGGTCGAGTTCGATGATGTCGCCTTTCTTCCAATTGCGCTGGATGGTGATGTATCCGGAAACAGTGGTGGTGGAAACGGGGATGCCGTTGACAGTGCAAGTGACCGCCGGTGCCATGTCGGCGTAGGTGTAGAGATTGTTGTTGGTGGGACTATCCTTGAGCCATGAGGGAACGCGCAGTTTGATGGCATATTTGCCACCGCCCTTGGCTATGCGGATGCTGACATGGCCATCCCAGGGATAGCCAGTGGTCTGCTCCAGTTCCACGTTATCCAACTCAGCCTTTCCCTGTACGTAGAGGTTGACGAAAACGTCCTTGCCTTGACGGGCATAGATGTAACCGGGGACAGACGCGATGAAACGGGTGACGTTACCAGGGCAGCAGGCGCAGCCGAACCATCTCTGCCGCTCGTGCTCACCGTCGCTCTCAAGTGGGTTGTCATAGAAGAACCTGTCACCACTGAGGGAGACACCACTCAACACATTGTTGTAAAGTGCCCGCTCGCAAACGTCGATATATTTGCTTTCCCCTGTCGCCAGAAACATGCGATAGTTCCAATAGACATTGGCAATGGCGGCGCAAGTCTCGCAATAAGCCGTGTGATTCCATAGTTCATAATTGGGACCGAAGCCCTCACCTTGTGGACGACTGCCGATGCCGCCGGTGATGAACAGTTTCTTCGACGACATATTCTCCCAGATGCGCTCCAACGCTTTGAAATAGGATTGGTCTCCAGTGAGTGAAGCCACATCGGCCACGCCGCTAAAGAGATAACCGGCACGGACGGCATGGCCCACGATCTCGTCTTGCTGTAGGATGGGCTTGTGGTCCTGGGAGTATTCCGAGGGTTTGTGGCCGTCGGTGCAACGTCCGGTCTCTTCGACAAAGTATTTCGCTCCCTCGAGGTATTTCCTTTCGCCCGTCACCCTATACAACTTGCAGAGGGCCATCTCAATGATGGGATGACCACCGGGACGATGAATCTGACCCTCGTTCGGACCGAATGTCTTGCACACCAGGTCGGCATTCTTGATGGCAACATTGAGGAAGTTGCGCTTGCCTGTGGCTCTGTAATGGGCGACGGCGCTCTCAATCAGATGCCCTGAATTGTATAACTCATGAGAGTTGATGCGCTCCCATCTGTGAGTGCCCCACCATCCACTCAGACGAGTGCATTTGTTGGTCACGCAGGTGGTCAGGTAGCCGTCGTCTTCCTGGGCCAGACTGATGAGGTTGATGACGGAGTCAAGATACTGATCGAGTTTCTTGTCATAGTGTACGGCAAGGGCGTACGAGGCACCTTCAATGATTTTGTATGGGTCGGTGTCGTCGAACGAGAAGTCGCCTTGATGCTCCTTCACCGTGGTTGTCATCCTGCCGTTGTTCTGGGCGGCAAGGGCGAAATTGTCAAATCGTCCGTTTTTCTCACATTCACGAAATGCGGAGGGGATGCTCACGGTGCGGTTGGTTTCAATGCGTGGTGCCCAGAAACCATCTGCCACATGCACTTTGGCGAACGACACCTCTTGGATTTGCGGTTGTGCTGATGCCGAAATGGTCATGGCCATGGCAGCAATGAAAGATAATGGTAGTTTGTTCATATTTTCGTAGATTATCGATAATCATTTATGTCTTATAAAACTGCTTTCGAATGCAAAGTAATATAATTTTGACAATATGTGATGACATAATCGTCCATTATCATACAAAAATCATCCAAACCAGCCTATTCTCTCTTCTCGTCTGATGTTTTTTGTGTACTTTTGTAATAGAATTCAATAACAATGATGCATGAATACCAAACTACTCATCAAGTGGCTTGCGCTGTGGGCGATGACCGCGCTTCCCGTCTCTGCCAAAGACTATACAATCGTATCGCCAAAGGGCTTGAATGTTATCACCTTGGATGATGGAATCAACCTGCGCATTTCCCATTGCGGGAAAGACATACTCCATGTGAAAGCAGGACTGGTGCTGTCGGAGCATGGCAACGGGAAAGGACAAGCACGGATGGTCAATGTGCAAGCCATCAAATCTGTCAGAAAACAAAAGGTGCAGGAAGAAAACATCATCGCGCCGTTTTACAGGCAGACGCAATTCCATATCACCTACCAGCAGATGGATGTGAGATTGTCTGACGGGGTCGGCATGCAAGTGAGGGCTTACGACGAAGGTGTGGCATATCGTTTCCTTACAGAGAACAACAAGGAGACCGTCATCCTTGACGAGATAGTAGACTTTGGGGTTCAGAGTGAGGCGAAAGCATGGCTTGCATACTCCACCAACGACCAAAAACCATTCGCCATGGCATTCCAGAATGTCTTCCATGAGACCACACTCATTGATGCAGAAGAAAAACATGTGTTTCTACCAGCTACCATCGAAACCGGCAACGTGAAGGTGACCATTCTTGAGAGCGACCTTCGAGGCTATCCCGGAATGTTCCTTAAGAAACACAAAGGTCAGGATGGCACGTCACTAAAAGCCACCTTTCCCAACTACCCGAAAAAAATGGCCTATTACAATTGGAGGGGTATGAGTCATGTCGAACAGACCGAGGATTACATTGCCAAAAGCAGCGGCAAGAGAACCTATCCGTGGCGTGTCATGGCCATCACTGAGAATGATGTGGACATGCCTGTGAACAACATGGTGTATGCGCTCGCCACACCCAACCAGATTGGAAAAACGGACTGGATAAAACCAGGGAAAGTGGCATGGGATTGGTGGAACGACTGGAATCTGACAGGAGTGGATTTCGAAGCGGGAATCAACACGCAGACCTATCTCTATTATATTGACTTTGCTGCAAAATACAACATTCCATACGTGGTGTTGGACGAAGGATGGTACAATTCGGCAAAGGGTGACATCATGAATCCCATACAGGCTATCGACTTGCAGAAAATCATTGATCATGGTCGGCAAAAAGACGTGGGTATCGTGCTATGGGCTGTTTTCAACGTGCTGGATGAGCACCTCTTCGAGGCTTGCGAGAAATATGCCGCCATGGGGATAAAAGGATGGAAGGTGGACTTCCTGGATCGTAACGACCAGACTGCTGTCGAAATGGCGGAACGTATCGCCAAGACTGCCGCCAATCACCACCTCATACTTGACTACCATGGGTTCTATGCACCTACGGGCATGAGCCGGACATATCCAAACATCCTCAACTACGAAGGTGTCTTTGGAATGGAGGAATGCCGATGGGCAAAGAAAGAAACCGACATGCCACGTTACGATGTCACCTTCCCGTTTATTCGCATGATGGCAGGACAGGTGGACTTCACACCAGGAGCCATGCGCAACGGAACCAAAAACGATTGGGTGGAGTGTTATCAAAAACCTGTGTCGATGGGAACACGCTGCCACCAAGCAGCATGCTACGTGGTGCACGATTCACCATTCACCATGCTTTGTGATGCACCGACCAACTACGAGAAAGAACCAGAATACACTTCTTTCATTGCTCAAATTCCAGACGAGTGGGATGAGACAAAAGTACTGCAAGGGGAATTGGGTAGTTATATCATCACTGCTCGGCGCAAAGGAACGACCTGGTATGTCGGAGGACAAACCAACTGGGATGGACGCACCATACAATTGCCTCTCAACTTTTTGAACGATGGACCATATACTGTCAGCATGCTCACCGATGGCATCAATGCCAATCACAATGCTGAAGACTATCGGCTAACCACAGCATCTCATCATAATGGTGAACAACTGGACATCGTCATGGCCAGCGGGGGTGGATTTGTGCTGAAAATCACTCCAAAAACAAACCAAGACTCGACAAGATAGGACATCTTATAGGAAACAGCGGGGATATCACTTCCCCTTCTGACAGGTTGCCGGTTGTGACTTGGCGCATATTCGGTGCTGAAACGTCCGTATCTGTTGGAATGAATCAGTTTCCAGGTGTTTTCGATGCTGAAGTCTGAGGACAAGTGAGCCATGTTGACAGCAGTTTGAGTAAAAATCCATTGGATAAATACTGTTTTTCCTTGATTCTCTTGGTTGATTCAGGGAAAAACAGTGCTCTCCTTTGCTGCAGAATGTGGAATCCGCATGCCGGACAACATCATCCGAAAGGTGGCTTCAGCCGTGCAACATTTCCGAGAACTGGCCGAGAAGAACGGGGTGAGAGTCGAATGGATTGGTCGGGTTGAAGCAACGATTGCAGACCACCTGAAATCATGGGGTCTATGGGAAGGAGAAAGCCAAGCGGCGAGCATGACAGTTGATGGTCATCATGTAACCGGTTTCCACTTGGAACAACAGTTCAAGGGCAACTATCTCCTGCTGTCAACCATTGACGGAAAACAGCTGAAGTACATCATCAGCAAGGGAACGCCGGAGCATGACTTGCTGACGAAGACAGGATTGGCGAATATCTCAGACGAGATGAAGAAGGAGTTGGTTACTCGTTTCCTTCTGCCTAAAGTGAGTGGCAATAAATAGCGTATTACATGGACTCACAATCTAGAATAGAGGGGATAAGGTCAAGAAGCCGGACCCCATCTATTGTAAATTGTTCCAAAGCATCATTACCGTCAGCGAAACGTTGTATTTCCTTACAAAAAGTCTCGTCACATTGAGCAACATAATCCTGACATGAAAGGAAATAATACGATTTGCCTTTATAGGTAAACCGAAGGTCATAGCGTTGAACGGCGAATTCATAAAGAAATGTCTCTTCGGAATTGTTGCGATAGCCATGATACGATTCACCATTCTTTTCATAGTCGGGTGGATACTTGCTGTTGAATGGATAGCCTGCAAGATCATCCTTAATGTAATCAAAGGCCATAATTACAAATAACTCGATTATTCTATCCATTTTTTTGATTAATCAAGTTCACCACAATCTTCACCATAACATCCTTCTCCTCTGTCTTGCTCTCGGCAATCATCAGGGTAAGCGCTACGAGCGTGTTGTCTGCCAGCCGCTTGGTACCGTCTGCGCGATATAGGATGCCGTTATTGTTGAGGAACCATAGAAAGAGTGTGGCGGCAATGCGCTTGTTGCCGTCG
>JAFZSL010000006.1 GCA_017619375.1 Prevotella sp.
CACCAACCTGCATCTCTTTGGTAACAATCTCAGTAGTCTGCCAGATTATTTCCGTGCCGGCTACACCTCGTTGATGATAGTCACACTGCTGCTCTGCCTGATGGCCATCGGCATTGCCCTGAGCATTCGCTACATGATGCGGCGGAGCGAGCGGAAGCAGAAAGAAGTGGAGGCGGAACTGGCATGGCTGAAAAACCAAATCAATCCACACTTCCTGTTCAACACGCTCAACAACATCTCGAGTCTGGCTCAGATAGATGGCGACGGGACGCAGGAGGCCATCATGCAATTGAGCGACCTGCTGCGCTACGCGATGTACGAGACCAACAAGCCCAAGGTTCCCCTTGATGGCGAGGTGGAGTTCATGCGCAACTATGTCGAACTGATGAAACTGCGCTGCAATGAGATGACGACTGTCAGTGCCAGATTTGACATCACGGACGCACAATCGGAGGTGGCTCCTCTGCTTTTCATCTCGCTCATCGAGAACGCCTTCAAGCACGGAATGGACAGCAACGCGCCCGCCACCATCGACATCAGCCTGGTGCAGCAAGACGGAACCCTTGTCTTCAACTGCGACAACACCAACAATCCCAAGCCCACCAAAGACCGCAGCGGTTCGGGCATAGGACTCGAAAACACCCGCCGCCGTCTGGACTTGCTATATCCTGGCCGCTACACGTGGGAACAAGAAATCACCCCAGAAAACATCTATCACGTCAAAATCTCTATCCGTCTATGAGACCACTTACTTGTATGATTGTCGATGACGAGCCATTGGCCGTCCGCCTGCTGGTATCCTACGTGGAGAAGACGCCAGACCTGCATCTTCTGGCCTCGTTTACAGACTCCATCCGTGCCATCAACGCCGTCAAGGAACAGAAGCCCGACCTGCTGTTCCTCGACATCCAGATGCCCAATATAGACGGCATGGAACTGGCGCATAGCCTGCCCGAAGAGACTCGCGTCGTCTTCATCACTGCCTTTAAGGAATATGCCTTCGAGAGTTATGAGGTGAATGCGCTCGACTTCCTCCTGAAGCCTGTCAGATACAACAAGTTCCTCGGCTCGATAGAAAAGGCGAGAAAACAGTTTGATGTCCAGCAGACAGCCGCTCAGCCCAAGCAGCCCAATACCGTTTTCATCCGGGTCGATGGGGAATGGAGAAACATCCCCGTTGACCAGATCACCTATGTCAACGGCATGAAAGACTATGTGTTTTTCTATCTCGACAACGAACCAAGGCCACTGATCACCCACTTGACGATGAAGGCCGTGGAGGAAATGCTGCCCAAAGACAAATTCCTGCGCATACACCGTTCTTACATCATCGCCGTCGATAAGATTCTAAAAGTCGATAAAAACGACTGCGTGTATATCGGCAAGGAAATCATCCATATCCCAGACGGCTACCTGCAAACTTTCAAAAACTTTCTTGAGTCACGTTCGTTCAGTAAATAAAAAAATAAAGAAGCCGACCATGAAGGAAAGACCGACACATTAACTATGAAAAAGATAAAAAATCATAAAAATATTTTACAAATTAAATTCAAAAGGGGTGGGAATCCATTTCCCGCCCCTTTTAGGATAACAAAGATTTGACTTGAATTTCGAAATAGAAGTAAAATAGTAGGGTAAAAACCATTAAATGTGGGAATTAAGTGGACTCCCCTTTAACTCCTCCCCCTCTGCCTGAGAGGGGGTGGCCGTAGGCCGGGGGCGAGGGAGACCCTCTGCCTGAGAGGGGGTGGCCGTAGGCCGGGGGCGAGGGAGACCCTCTGCCTGAGAGGGGGTGGCCGCAGGCCGGGGGCGAGGGAGACCCTCTGCCTGAGAGGGGGGGGCGCAGGCCGGGGGCGAGGGAGAACTCCCTTTAACTCCCCCAAAAACAGACATACGTCCCTTTAACTCCCCTTTAACTCCCCTTTAACTCCCCTTTAACTCCTTAAAGTTGAACTAAGATTGACTTAATAGTCCATATAGGCCAGCATGTCGTTACTGTATAACTGCTGTTCATAACTGTTGGTGTTGACCATCTCCCGTGTTGTTCTGACAATTTTGTTCTTTATTTTATTAGAGGTGATTTCTTTATTGGGGAAATATTTTTGCAGGCAAGACTTGGCTGCTGTTGGCAACTCTTTTATTGTGATGAGTTGGCCTCTGTCTTGCAAGTCGATGGTGACGGTCATGATGGAGAAAAACAATCCTACGAATGTTATGAGAAGAAGTTTTGAAGTTTTCATATTTGTAATTTTTTTGCGGATGATTATTTGATTTTGTTTTTAACTTTTTTGTCATTCAGGAGGTTGTTTTTTCCTTTTGACATTGCAAAGGTACGACATTATGAAACGAAAACAAGTGAAATTTTGCCACTTTGATTAAATAATAATCATATTTCTGATATAATGCAATAAAAATTCTTGTAAAAATGACAAAATGTATTAAAAAGACCTGCAAAAGCAAACGTTTTGTTGCAAATTGTCAAACGGACTAAAAGCATTTCTTGCCTTGTCGAGCCTTGTTTTTTTGTAAAAAAAAGCCGATATATGTCCCGTGCAACCCCAATTCGGAGGGATTTCTTCCCTTTTTTATCTCTACCGGCTTATCATATCGGATTTTTTTCTAAATTTGCATGCAACTTAAAACATATCATGAAATACCTGCTTTTAATTATTTTCCTTTTTGGAGCGACTGCCCGCGGAGAAGCGTTCCCCAATAACGGAGATTGCGTCATGAATGGTGCGCCTTGGCGGATGTCTTTCTCCGCATACGGCCAGCATGAGAATCCGTTCGGTCACGCCTTGGTGCCCGACATGATAGCCGACGCCAGTATCGAGAAGATTGGCGACACGTTCTATTGTTATGCCACCACCGACGGTTACGGGAGAGGGCTTGACACATCAGGGCCTCCGGTCGTATGGAAGTCGAAGGACTTCCTCCACTGGAGTTTTGACGGAACATATTTCCCCTCGGCGGAACATGAGAAATATTGGGCTCCGAGCAAGGCTGTGCAGCGAGGTGGCAAGTGGTACATCTATCCCACGGTGAATCACTACATGCATGTCGGCGTGGCGGACAGTCCTGACGGCCCCTTCCGTTTGGTGCGTGGCGAGGACCGTTTTAAAAAGCCGTTTTCCCCTACTTCAACTTTGATACAGGGCGACGACCGTGGAGGCATCGATGCTGAGGTGTTCGTCGATGACGATGGCCAAGCCTATGCTTTCTGGGGGATGAGGCACGTGGCAAAGTTGTCGGACGACATGACGACGTTGGGAGAGATACAAACCTTGCAGACCCGACGGACGGAATACTCGGAAGGTCCGATTTTCTTCAAGCGCAAAGGTGTCTATTATTATTTGTACACGATAGGCGGGGATGAACGTTATGAGTATTACTACATGATGAGTCGCACGTCGCCACTCGGCCCCTACGAGACACCAGCCAATGACCTGGTTTCAACAACCGATGTGGGAAAAGGCGTGTTCGGCCCTGGACACGGTTGTGTGTTCAACGACGGGGAAGATTATTATTTCGCCTTTCTGGAGTTCGGCAGGAGAAGCACCAACCGACAGACCTATGTCAACAGGCTTGAGTTCAACGACGACGGAACCATCCGCCAGGTTAAGGTCACTTTGGTTGGTGTGGGTGCATTGCATCGTCAGACCGCACATCGTGAGATAATGCCCGTCGATATAAAAGCATCCAGCACACGCGATTCGTTGAATATCCGGCCCAACCAAGACGAGCGGTGTCAGCGCACAGAGTATTTTGATGCTGCTTTCGCCATCGATGGTGCCAATGGTTCGCGATGGATGGCTCAGGATGCTGACAGTGGCTGCTGGCTTATGGCAGACTTGGGCCGCCCCACACTTGTTCATGAGAGTGAATTGTATTTCGTCCGACCCACGGCGGGCCATGCATACATACTCGAAGGGTCTGCCGACGGAGTGGAATGGGAACAGTGTGGAGGGCATTCTGATGTGCAGAAACGCTCGCCTCACCGTGACCTCATCCGAAAGGAATATAGGTATCTGCGTGTCAGCATTACAGATGGAGTGAAAGGCGTCTGGGAATGGAGAATCCTGTCCGACAAGATGGATGTGGCATGGGGCGATTGGCAGGCATGGGGAGAGACCGACGGGATGTACCGCAACCCCATCGTGCCAGCCGACTATAGCGACTTGGATTGCATACGTGTGGGCGACGACTACTATGCCATCTCTTCCACCATGCAGTTTTCACCTGGCATGACCATCTTGCACTCTCGCGACCTCGTCAACTGGGAGATTGCAGGCCATGCCGTATACGACTTGGGAGAAATCGGCAATGCCATGACGTGGAAGGAGATGGACCGTTATGGACGAGGGATATGGGCAGGTTCGCTACGATACCATGACGGACGTTTTCATGTCTTTTTCGGCACTCCCGACGAAGGCTATTTCATGACATCGGCAGAACGTGCCGAAGGGCCTTGGGAACCATTGACATGCTTGTTGGCAGAAGACGGATGGGACGACTGCACCGCCATCTGGGACAAACGAGGGCGAGGCTATTTCCTCGGCACCTCCTTCAAGGATGGATACAAGACCTATATGTTCGATATGGCGGCCGACGGAAAGAGCATTGACAAACGTTCTGCCCGGTTGCTGAACGAAGGCAATGGCCGGGAGGCCAGCAAACTCATCTATCACGATGGTTACTACTACATCATTTTCAGTGAGCACCGCGATGGCATAGGCCGTTATGTAATGGCCAAACGTGACAAGAAGTTGTCGGGAAAATTCAAGGAAGAGAAACAACTGCTGTTGCCTTGCCGTGAAGCCAACGAGCCCAACCAGGGAGGTATCGTGGAAGGCAAGGATGGCCGCTGGTATTTCCTTACACACCACGGCTCGGGCGATTGGAGCGGACGTGTGATGAGTCTGTTGCCCGTGGAATGGGTCGACGGATGGCCGATGATGGGCGACCGCAGCCTGGGAGAAACTGGCACGATGGTGTGGCAGGGCGCAATGCCGATTGAAAAGGGAAAACATGAGACAGGAAATGAAGAATGTCTCAAATTGGGACTTCAGCGGAGCGATGACTTCGATGCTACGCAATTAGGTCCACAATGGCAGTGGAACTACGAACCTCGGAAAGAGATGTTTTCCTTGTCGGAACGCCCGGGATGGATGCGGCTGAAGGCCTTCCGACCCTTGAAGCAAGGCATTTTCCTCACAGCAGGAAATACGCTGACACAGCGCTCCTTCCGAACCCAGCACAACGAGGTGACCGTGAAGTTGGACATCAGCCATGCCACCGACGGACTACATGCCGGCCTGGTTCATTTTGCAAGCCATAGTGCATCCATAGGCATCGCCAACCGAAAAGGACAGAACTATCTTGAGTTCACCCATGATGATGACCGGCAACAGGGCATCGCCATCCCCTCGAATCAACTTTGGTTGAAGTCTGTCTGGGGACTGGATGGCAAGAGCACGTTCTACTACAGCCTCGACGGTGACCATTTCGTGGAGTTTGGACAATATCAACTCTCATGGGGCTACTACCGTGGCGACCGCATCGGTGTCTTCTGCTTCAATGACTTGTCTGAGAGCGGCTTCATGGATGTGGACTATTTGCACTATGGACAAGAGGGAAAATAAAGGAACCCGTGGCAATGGTGCCAAGGACGCTTCCTGTGCATCGAGGTGGCGGTATCTGCGTTTTATTCCTTTATCTTTCTGAACCATTTCTTTTTCAGCCACTCACGCACAGGCAGATCGTAGAGCTTGTAGGCTCCGTATGCCACAAGGATGGCAAGCAGGAATATGCAGACGGCGACGAAGAAGTGTGTGCCGAGAGGTGCATCCTTATGGTTGTCCACCCACTCACCAGCAAAACCATCCACCACGGTGTGTCGTTAATCAGCGGGAACTCACCACAACTGCCGAAGTAAAACATCAAGGCTCCGAAGAAGGTGCCGAAGATGACCATCGGGTGAAGGCGAATCAGTCGGCGCATATCTACGATAATAGTACTTAATAGTATGGAGGTCAACAAGTTGCTAAAAATCAGTGGTATATGCAACTTTTTATGAAAAAAATATACAAATTTAATTCAAAAGGGGTGGGAATCATTTCCCATCCCTTTTCGGATAACAAAGAATTGACTTGAATTTCGAAATAGAAGTCAAATAGTAGGGTAAAAGCCATTAAATAATAGTAGGGTAAAAGCCATTAAATGTGGGGATAAAGCCCTCGAAATGGTCATTAAGTGGACATTTGTCCCTTTAACTCCCCCATAACTCCCCTTTTACTCCTTAAAGTTGAACAAAGATTGACTTAATAGTCCATATAAGCCAGCATGTCGTGACCGTATAACTGCTGTTCATAACTGTTGGTGTTAACCACCTCCCGTGTTGTTCTGATAATTTTGTTCTTAATTTTATTAGAAGTGATTTCTTTATTGGGGAAATATTTTAGCAGGCAAGATTTGGCTGCTGTTGGCAACTCGTTTATTGTGATGAGTTGGCCTCTGTTTTGCAAGTCGATTGTGACGGTCATAATGGAGAAAAGCAATCCTAAGAATGTTATGAGAAGAAGTTTTGAAGTTTTCATATTTGTAATTTTTTTGTGGGTGATTATTAAATTTTGTTTTTATCTCTTTTTGTCATTCAGGAGGTTGTTTTTCCCTTTTGACATTGCAAAGTTAAGTCTGTATTTCCCCGCATGGAAATATTCTCGTGTTTTTCTATCCACTTCGTTGCGACAATGGAGTGATGATGCGACAAATGGGGGAACACCCTGTCAAATCTGTCGTAAAGGTGAGCGTAGCGAACAAAGAAAATCGCTACTTTGTTGCGTGGCAAGCCTTTGTCAAAAGTACTGCGGCGATGGAGATTCACAAAAAAATATTACCTTTGCACAATCAAAATCGGAATTTAACGATAGTAAAATGATTTAAGTTCCGCAAGTAAGAAAAAAATGAGGTGTGAAGGAGGTTTTAAAGAAGTCAGGATTACATCATTTCCTTTAAAAAGTTGGTAAAAGTGAACATATGTCCCTTTAACTCCCCTTTAACTTCCTTTTAACTCCCCTTTAACTCCTGAAAGTTGAGCGAATGCGGAACTTGAATAAAATGAAATAAGGACAACGTAGAAACAATGAACATTATTTTTTTATTCATATATGGCATTATCGCCTTGATTGTCGCCATTGTTCTCGGAATCCTATGTTCAATTGTGGCATGGAGGATTGTGCGAAAAAGAAATTGGAGTCACAAACGATTGATAGTGTTGTTGGCGGCATTTACTCCAGCGTTGTTCATTGGCATGGAGATTGTATTGGGACTCATCGGAAGTGTGTATGTTTCTGAGACGAAAGGTGTCGACTTAGGCTTCGGTGATTATTGGGAGGCTCCACTTTCTAAAAGTCACTATCTTTATGCTGTCGACATGCCGGAAACAGCATCTATCGGAAATCGAGAAGATGTTTTTGTGCAAGAAGGTAGTGGCCGAGTAGAGCATTTATGGGTATCAGATGATAGCGTGTTCGTGGTCATAGAAGACAAGCCAACGACCTCGGAAATGGATTCTACTTCCTCATCTGTCTATTCGTTATATCTCTTTCAGCGTCAAGACAATGGGGTTGACACGCTTTTGAATAGAGCAGACACATTGCAAATGACTGAAACTCTACAAAACCGGAATCTGGTCATCAAAACAGCTTTGACACCGGATGACTATTTTTCTCAAACACAAAGGGAGGCTCACAAAATAGAGAGCCCGGTTCGACATACAATCGTAATCGTGACCCTGTTGGCATTGTGGGCTCTACTAATTCGGTTCATAAAGAAAAAGGAAAAAGTGTAATTCCTATCATACTGCCCTTCTTGCTTGGCGAAGTAGAGACGTTGGGTGCGCACTGCGAGCAAAAAGCTTGTGCGCATCTCCTCGCCCCAGGGGAGGGGATGGGGTGGGGTCTGTAACTTGTTGTGTTTCAAATGATTTTTGCACCCTCTGTGTACGCTGTAGGTGGGCATTCCGCGATGGAAACGGGATTCTTCCCGTCTCCATCGCGCGCTTACGCCTGCAATCATAATCATTAGAACCCGATTTTCCTGTCGGGTTGTCCATCGAGTTTTTCGGCCTGGCAATAGTCTTGAAGGGTGGGGAGCAGATTGGTGGACTCGCCGTGAAGGATGACATTGATGGTGTTCTTGCGGGCGATGTTCTCGATTTGTCCTCCGCTGAAATCGAAACTGTAGGATAGGGTAGTGGCCTCCTCTTCTGATAGTTCCGGTATCATCTGCATCCATATCTTGCGACGGACGTCGGCATCGGGCTTCTCGAACTTGATTTTATAGAGGAACCGACGCTCGAAAGCCTTGTCGAGGTTTTGCTCCAGGTTGGTGGTGGCGATCATGATGCCGTCGAGGGTCTCCATCTCCTGCAGGATGATGTTCTGGATGGAGTTTTCCATCTTGTCCACGGCATTCTCGGCACCGTTCTTCCGCTTGCCGATGATGGCGTCGGCCTCATTGAAAAGGAGGATGGGGGTGAGTTTGGCATTCTTCACCATATCACGGTAGCGGTCGAAGAGTGCCTTGATGTTCTTCTCGCTTTCTCCCACCCACTTGCTCTTGATTTGCGGCACGTCTACCACCATGATGTTGCGTCCCGTCTGGCGGGCCAACTGATAGACCGTCTCTGTCTTTCCTGTGCCGGGACCGCCGTAGAACAGGCAGGCGAAACCATTGCGGAAGCCCTTGGCCCTCATGCGCTCCTGCACCTTCTTGAAGTTCTCGGGCTGGAGGAAGGAGTCTAATTCTTTCACCTGTTTTTCAATGCTGTCGGAGAAGAAAAGTTTTTTCTCCGTCAACTTCCCCATTTCCACCATGTCGGCGATTTTCTCTTCTACAGTGTTGACCTTCAGTTCCGCCAGCAGGTTGTGCTTGGCATCCTCTGTCAGTTTGAAGCGATGGTTGTTGGCAATGCCATCCTCGCATCTGAACTCGACGATGTTCTGCCGCATCAGCCGGTGTTCACCGCTCCGCAACTCCGCCTTTGCATTGTTGAACGAGCCGTTGTTGTCGTAGGCATCCACAATCTGATTGAAACGGATGTCATCATCGTCGCAGTTGATAAGTAGATGGCAGAAGAGGGTTGCCAGCAACAAGTCCTCCTCGTTGAGTTGGTATTCCATGAGATGGCGCACAAAGCCCACCTGTGGATTGTCGTCAAAGAGCGACTGGAGTTCCTCACGGAGTTCTTGGGCGGAAATGGCATCGTCGTTGAGGTCCTCAAACCACAGGTTGAGCAGTTCAAAAATCCCCGCGCAGTCGAGACCTGTCCGCTGCGGCAGTTCATACACCTCGTTGTGCTTTAGGCAACGGATGACGATGGTTGGGATGTCGAAGTCATCTTCGTCTTTCGCGTTGCAGAAGCGCAGCAGCCTGCGGTGCACCAGGGCGTCGATGTCGGAGGCATAACTGAGTGCACTGATTTTACTGATATCCAAATAACGGGCGATGTCATCGAAATCCACGCGTCGCGGCCCTCTCTCCATACAGATGCAGAAGAGCACGGCCTGCCGCTCCGTGATGCCGTAACTGGTGGCTAAAAATGATAATTCCGGCTTGGCCTTACGCATGAAAGCTGCGCTCATCTTGGAGTCCCTCGACAGTTCCACCACACGCTCAATGGCTTGGAGCAATGTGGGTGCTTGTTTCTTCTGGCTGTTCTTCTTCGTTGAAATCTTCTTTTCCATGTTTCCTCGTTTTGATTCGTACGTTTGTGTTATTCGTATGTGAATAATATAGACACAAACAAGAAAAAATTCAATAAAAGCCGCAACTTTTTTTTCTATCACGAGAAAGGGAATGCGATAGAATTAAATCCGTTGGTCGCCACGCTCAAAATCTTATTATAAATGCTGTGAAACTGAACAGTCTTCTTGTGAAGATATTTGTGAACACAGGCCAGCTCGCGGTATTATCAACTGAAGTCTCCCACCTTGAAGGCCGAAGGCCTGGTCAGACCATAGGCAGGGGTGAAACCCCTGCTAATAAGTGGTTTATACAATAACCCCGAAGGGGTGACAGATCATTCTGTCACCCCTTCGGGGTTATTATGTGTGTC
>JAFZSL010000070.1 GCA_017619375.1 Prevotella sp.
ACTATCTTTGCTGACGCGAAGATAGGCTGCACTCGGAATCGAAAATAAAATCATTTATTTTGCGCTTCACTCGGTTTGCACTATCTTTGCTGACGCGAAGATAGGCTGCACTCGGAATCGAAAATAAAATCATTTATTTTGCGCTTCACTCGGTTTGCACTATCTTTGCTGACGCGAAGATAGGCTGCACCTCGGAATCGAAAATAAAATCATTTATTTTGCGCTTCACTAGGTTTGCACTATCTTTGCACAAATAAAGCAAAACACTCGTTTATGAGAGGAAAAATAGATTGTTTTCTGCCTTGCGCCAATCTGGAAGCGGCAGAGATGACGGTGTCGCAGTTGAGAGAGGACAACACCATCAGACACATCTACTTGTTAGTGGATGAAAATGAGCCAAGGTTGCAGGAATGTCCCGTCGGGTGTACGATGCTTCCCATAGGGCTGCCATTCTCCACCAGCACGATGCTCGCCATTGAGCGAAATGCAGCAGCATCTTATGTGATGCTCTTCACGCAACCCGAACCTGTCTTGATGGGAATGCATGCCACCGACAGGCTACTGCGTGTGGCCGAAGAATCGAAGGCGCCATGGGTGTATGCCGACCACCGGTCGATGGAGAACGGCGTCATCGTGCCACATCCGTTGATTGACTATCAAGAGGGCAGCATCAGAGACGATTTTGATTTCGGAGCCGTCCTGCTCATTAAAACCGATATGCTCAATGCATACGCCAAGCAATCCAATATGCCTGACTATCGGTACGCAGGCCTTTACGACCTCCGCCTGTTCATCAGTCGCCAAGGACAATTGTTCCATCTCAACGAGTTTTTGTACACCAAGCAAGAGATGGACCTCCGGGCGAGTGGCGAGAAGCAATTCGATTATGTCAACCCGCGCAACAGGGAAGTGCAGGTGGAGATGGAACGCGCCGCAACAGCACACCTTAGGGAACTGGGCGCCTTGGTGGACACATCGGCGTGTCTCGTGCCGGATTTCAACGAGCAAGCTTTCGACCATGAGGCTACGGTGGTCATACCAGTCTTCAACAGGGAGAAGACCATCTGCGACGCCGTGGACTCGGCACTGGCTCAACAAACCAATTTCGCATTCAATGTCATCGTGGTGGACAACCATTCCACTGATGGCACTACCGCATTGTTGGAACAATACGACGACCCCAGGCTCATACACATCATACCCGAACGGAAGGACCTGGGAATCGGTGGGTGCTGGAACGTGGCGGTCATCGATGAAAGATGCGGACGCTTTGCCGTACAACTCGACAGCGACGACCTTTACTCTTCGAAAAACACGCTCCAAAGGATTGTCGATGTTTTCTACCAGCAAAAGGCCGCCATGGTCGTAGGGGCATACCGCATGTGCGACTTCCAACTCAACACACTGCCCCCAGGACTTATCGACCATAAGGAATGGACCGATGAGAATGGACCGAACAATGCCTTGAGAATCAATGGCTTAGGTGCGCCAAGGGCTTTCTTCACACCTTTGGTGAGGCACATCCTCTTCCCCAACACCAGTTATGGAGAAGACTATGCCATGGGGCTTGCCTTCAGCAGACGCTACCGGATAGGACGCATATACGACGAACTGTATTTGTGCAGGAGGTGGGGAGGAAACAGCGATGCCGCACTCAGCATCGAGCGCATTAATGCCAACAACTTGTACAAGGACAGGTTGAGGACTTTGGAAATCATGGCCAGGAAGAAAATGGAAGGAAAAGGGGAGGAGCATCTGGAAGACAATTCGCTGGGACGCTTCTTCAACAGACAATTGGAATTATGGCCTGATGCGAGAAAGAGATATCGGGACCTGCATGACGTGAGGACAAGGCAAATGGACCATAGTGAGCACAGCGTGCCGCTAACCGTGCAGTGGAATCCGGCGCGCATCACATCGACAGGGGCGAAAATGGACAAGAAGACCATCGAGACCAGGCCATGCTTCCTTTGTGAGCGAAACAGGCCGGAGATGCAGGTGACAAAGTCCTTTGACGGCAAACTGGACATCCTGGTCAACCCCTTCCCCATATTGACCACACATTTCACCATTGCTGCAAAAAAGCACCAGCCTCAGCAGATAAAAGACTGCTATTATGAAATACACAGGCTGCTCGAACAATATCCGAAACTCACCGTCTTTTACAATGGTCCAAGATGTGGGGCGTCGGCGCCCGACCACCTCCATCTGCAGGCAGGGACATCGGGAATGACACCGCTGCAGACGGCATGGCTAAGACTGTCAAGGGACATGCAGCCCTTGATCACCATCAACGACAACGAGGGGATATTTGTGCTGAAAAGTTATCCCTGCAATGCCTTACTCGTCAAGAGCCGAAACAAGGACACCGGGGAGGCGCTCTTCAGGAAACTCCTCGCCGCCCTGGACAGCGGGGTGGAGAACTCGGAAAGACAACAGGGAGAGGAACCCATGCTCAACATTCTGGCGTGGATACAGGACGGAGACATTCTCAGCGTGGTGTTCCCAAGACGATGCCACAGACCTCGGTGTTATTACCAAACCGGTGGCAGCCAGAGGATGGTCAGCCCGGGTGCTCTCGACATGGCCGGACTCATCATCACACCAAGGGAAGAGGACTTTGATTCGCTCGATGCCGAGACGGCAACGGCCATTCTCAAGGAAGTGGCCATCGATGATGATGACATGCAAAAGGTGGAGGACATCCTCAAGGGAGAAGTCAGGCAACCTGCCGTCAAGGCCATGGGGAAGGAACCCCAGGTGGCGGTTGGCATCGTTGCCGGTGCTGAAATCAGGTTTGCTCTCAACAAACCCTATGTGGCGAAAGGAGAGACCATGGAGGGCATACAAGAGGTGAAACTCTCCGAAGGATGCATTCTTTGGAAGGGGAACCTCTACCGGGAATTGCTCTTCACACCCAAGGTGGCGGACGCTTCCTTCTCCCTCTTCGACGTGACCATAGGAGTGGATTTCCATTGGGAGAGAAAAGAGACGCAAACCTTCCTCGGAGCACTCAAACTCGTCGTCGAGGCAGACAAGATACAAGCCATCAACCAACTGCCGGTGGAGGACTACCTCGCCAGCGTCATATCAAGCGAGATGAAGGCTACTTCGTCTTTGGAACTGCTCAAGGCGCACGCCGTCATCTCACGCAGTTGGCTGCTTGCACAAATGGAGCATAGGAAACAACGGAAAAACAGCGGAGACCATTTCTTTTCCTTCATTAAAAAGGAGGACGAGATTGTCAGATGGTACGACCGGGAGGACCACACCATCTTCGATGTCTGCGCCGACGACCATTGCCAGCGCTATCAAGGCATCACCAGGGCTACGGAAAAAAAGGTGCTGGAGGCGATAAAAGCCACAAGGGGGCAAGTGCTTTCCCATGGTGGCGAGATCTGCGATGCCAGGTTCAGCAAGTGCTGCGGAGGAGTGACAGAGGAATTCCAATATTGTTGGGACAACATCCCCAAGCCTTATCTCAGGGCGGTGGCGGACTCCGCCCATGGGGCGCTGCCCGACCTCAGGGTGGAGCAGACGGCAAGGAAATGGATTCTTGGCCAACCTGATGCCTACTGCAACACCACCGACCAAAAGGTGCTCAAGCAAGTGCTCAACGACTACGACACCGAGACCACCGACTTCTACAGGTGGAAAGTGGAATACACCCAAGAAGAACTTGCCACTCTCATCGATGAGAAACTCAAGATGGGCTTTGGAGGAATCAAGGCTCTCACACCAGTGGAAAGGGGTCGCAGCGGACGAATTGCCAGAATGAGGATAGAGGGCACCAAGCGTACACTCATCATTGGAAAGGAATTGGAAATCAGAAGGGCGCTTAGCAAGTCTCACTTGCTCAGTTCCGCTTTCGTCATCGACACCGAAGGGGAGAAGGACGGGCTGCCCGAACGATTCATCCTGCATGGGGCAGGGTGGGGGCATGGGGTCGGACTCTGCCAGATCGGTGCCGCCATGATGGGAGAGAACGGTGCTGCATACAGCGAGATACTCCTCCATTATTATCAAGATGCAGAAATAAAAAAACTTTATAAATGAGCAAGATGGAAACGAAAAGAAGCCCTTGGGCTTGGATTCCCACACTCTATTTCGCCGAGGGATTGCCCAATGTGGTGGTGATGACCGTGGCCGTGGTGATGTATATGGAAATGGGCATGACCGACACCGAGATAGCCCTCTACACAAGTTGGTTGGGGCTGCCGTGGGTCATCAAACCGCTATGGAGCCCGTTTGTCGATTTGTTCAAGACAAAACGTTGGTGGGTGCTTTCCATGCAGTTGCTCCTGGGTGCGGCCTTTGCCGGTGTGGCTTTCACAGTGAAAACGGATTTCTGGTTCCAGGGGACCATGTTCTTCTTCTTCCTCATGGCTTTCTCCAGTGCCACACACGACATCGCCGCCGACGGTTTCTACATGCTTGACCTGGACAGTCACGACCAATCGTGGTTTGTTGGCATACGAAACACGTTCTATCGCATTGCAGTCATCTTCGGACAAGGCGTACTTGTATGGATGGCTGGCAAATTGCAGGAAATATTTCCTGGCAGCAAGGCATTTACCTGGAGCCTTATCTTCTTTGGCCTCTCTGCCATATTCATCGCCATCTGGCTTTATCACCGTTTTGTCATGCCGAACCCCGTGGACCGGAATAACGAAGGACTGACGGCGCGAGAAGTGGCGCATGGACTTTGGCAGATGCTCTCCTCGTTCTTCACCAAAGTGCCTGTCAAGCAAATCGTGTTCGTGTTGCTTTTCCTTTTGCTTTATCGCTTCCCTGAAGCCATGCTCACCAAGATGGCCAGCACGTTTTTGCTCCGCCCGATGGAGGAGGGAGGACTGGGGCTCACCAAAGAGGCGTTTGGCCTGGCATATGGCACCGTAGGTCTCATCGGACTGCTCTTGGGCGGCATCGTGGGAGGCATGCTGGCCAGCCGTGACGGACTGAAACGTTGGCTTTGGCCATTTGTTTGTGCCATCACCTTGCCCGACATCGTGTATGTGTATCTAAGTGTCGCGCAGCCTGGCAGCCTGTGGCTCATCAGCGCATGCCTCTTCATAGAGCAGTTTGGCTATGGATTGGGATTCACTGCGCTTACGCTTTATATGCTTTTTTACAGTCAGGGAGAGTTTAAAACTTCTCATTATGCCATATGCACCGGGTTGTCCTATCTTGGGCTGATGCTCCCTGGCATGGTGTCGGGATGGATCAAAGACGCGGTAGGATATCAGACCTTCTTCGTCTTGGTCATGTTCTTCTGCATCATCACCTTTGCTGTCACGGCCTTCATCAAGATTGATCCGGAGTTTGGTAAGAAAAAACAGGCATAGATGAAAAGGAAAGAGCATTCTTCCATTGCCGGGATGGTGGTCACGCATAGAAGGGCGTGGGTGTGGGTGTCACTGCTGGGGTTCGCAAGAGGCATGGTGGTGGTGTCGCTGATGTCCGTGGCGATGGTGATGCTGAAACGGGTGGGACTAAGCAACTCATGGGCCGCTTGTGGAACAGCGTTGCTCGCCATTCCTTTCGTGTGCCGTCAGTTGCTCAGGCCTTTTGTCTTGGCTCTCACCAGGCAGGCTTGGTGGATGGTGGTCATGGAAGTGCTGTTCTCATTGTCGATGATGGCAGTAGCGTGGTTTGTGGAACCGAAAGGTGGTGGAACCGCCGTGTGGTATTGTCTGGCTTTCAGTGCGCTGGTTGGGGCATTCCACGATGTCATGGCAGGAGACTTCTGCAACGCTTTATGGGGAAGTCGCAAGCAAGGCAGAACTTCATTGGCGGTCGCCTTGCCCATTTTGGCCACCGTGTTGGGAACGGGGGTGACTTTTGTCATCGCTGGCGACATGGAGGTGCTCACAAGAAATATCGTAGAGTCTTGGGCTTTGGCTTTCAAGGTGCTGGCAGCCATGGTGTTTGCCGTGGCCGTGGCCATGGCCCTTTCATTGCCAAAACACATGGAGTGTGGGAGGAAAAAGGTTTTTACCGCTGCTTGGAAAGAGCAGATGATGGAAATGAAAGAGTGGTGGGAATACCCCAAGCAATGGTTATTCGTCTTGTTCATCATCCTCTTCTCCTTGCATGAATGTCTTGTCATCAAGGGGGTGTTGCTTTTCCTGGTGGATCCGGGGAGCATCGGTGGTCTTTCGATGGGGCCTCAGGAGGTGGCCTTTGCGCAAAGCACCGTGGCGGGAATGCTCATGCTGGCGGGGTGTGTGATGGGATTCGAATTGATGAAGAAAAAGGGTTTGAGAAAGTGGGTGTGGCCCATGGTGCTTGCCATCACAGTGCCCGACGTGTTGTTCCTTTACCTCGCTTATGCCATGCCGTCGGAACTGTCATACGTCACTCTTTGCCTTTCTGTCGAGAGCTTTGGATGTGGATTCGGAATGGCTGGCTTTGTGCGATACCTGAGATATTATGGTCGTGGAAGGACTCTTCCTGCTTATGGCGACTCATGCCTCGCAATTGTCGCTTTTTCGGTCCTGTTGGCTGGAGTGGCAACAGGGTTCATACAAGACTATTTTGGACACCGACGCTTTTTCTTCCTCGTCGTTTGCATGGCTGTCGTGGCCATCGCTTCAATATGGCTGCTGAGACATAAGAGGCCTCAATAGGACTTTCTATGATTTCATAGGCATCCTATAATCTCCTATCTATCCACATACCTTTTGAGCAGGTTTCCATATTCCTCTATCCTGCGGTCGCGGAAGAAGGGCCACCATCGCCGCACTTGTTCGCTATGGTCCAGGTCGAGGGTGATGACAGCCGTTTCTTCTGTATCTACGCTGGAGCGGTGGAGCATTTCACCTTGAGGACCGACAACGAAACTGCTTCCCCAAAACTGTATGCCACGGGTCTGACCGGAAGGGTCGGTTTCATGGCCCACGCGGTTCACTGTCACCACAGGCAGGCCGTTGGCAACGGCATGGCCGCGCTGGACGGTCGTCCATGCTTCTCGCTGACGCTCCTGCTCTTCGGGAGTGTCGCTGCTCTCATAACCGATGGCGGTGGGATAGATGAGAAGGTCGGCTCCGGCAAGGGCCATCAAGCGGGCGGCCTCCGGATACCATTGGTCCCAGCAGACGAGAACACCAAGGCGGCCCACGCTGGTGTCGATGGGATGGAAGCCAAGGTCGCCGGGGGTGAAGTAGAATTTCTCATAATAGGCCGGGTCGTCGGGGATGTGGGCCTTGCGGTAGATGCCTGCGATGCTCCCGTCGCGTTCCAGCACTACGGCGGTGTTATGGTAAAGGCCGGCGGCGCGACGTTCGAAGAGAGAGGTCACAATCACCACTCCCAACTCACGGGCAAGGGCACCGAAGAACTCGGTGGAGGGGCCGGGAATGGGTTCGGCCAAATCGAAATGGTCTACTCGTTCCACTTGGCAGAAGTAAAGGGAGTTGTGCAACTCTTGGAGCACGACCAGTTGTGCGCCTTGTCGGGAAAGGTCGATGATGCTGTCGCGGAGGCGGCACATGTTGTCCTCGATAGAGGAGACATTGTGTTGCTGGATGATTCCTATCTTGATTTCTTTCATGATATGTTTTTATATTGATAAAATGTCATTATTTCCACCAGTGTCCCCCGCTGATGAAATGTCATGATTCCCATCAGTGTCCCCCGCTCCATAAGCAGAGTAACTTACTCCCCCTCTAAGATTAGAGGGGGCAGGGGGCGTTGATCTAGAAGTAACCCTTTTTTGAAACTCCAATATGCTGTTAATGATGGCTTGTGGTTGTTGAAAGACTATTATATTCTCAAACCGAAGGGTGTATATGCCAAAGTTATAAAGCAATTCTTCATCACGTTCCATATCATATTCCGGGGTGGCTCCATAATAGTGATAGTTACCATCCAATTCGATTGCGAGTTTCAGGGCAGGACAATAGAAATCCAGGATGTGGTTGCCCACGCTATATTGTCGGCGGAATTGCAATCCGTTGATTCGTTTTGCTTTCAACAATTTCCACAAACCTCCTTCCGCAGGAGTTCCATTAGAGCGGAGTTGGCGACGAAAGCTTTTCATTTCTTGTCTGTTCATCGGATGATAGGTAGGGGTAGTCAACGCCCCCTGGCCCCCTCTAATCTTAGAGGGGGAGTGAGTTACATCACTTGCTTCGACGTGAGTGGTTGGAGAAGTTGACCTATTTGATAACCATTTATCGGAAACATAGGTATAATACTGCATGGTAAGACAGTGGATGGAGCCATGCTGGCGGATGATTGTACGGGCGTCCAAAGGCACCACATCACGGCCAGGAAACGCACCGCCGATGGTCTTGCAAGCCTGGGCGTCATTGTCGGGTTGACCGTATGTTGGAACAATGACGGCTCCGTTGAGAACAAGATAATTGGCATACGTGGCAGGCAGGCGTTCCCCGTTTTCCATAATCGCTCGTGGCATGGGGAGGGGTAGCAGCCGATAGGGGTTCCCTTCGATGGTGCGCAAGGTGGACAGTTGATGCTCAAGGGCTTGGAAGTCGGCATGCTGCGCATCGGAAGGGTCGTCGCTGCACACATAGAGCAAGGTGTCGCCAGGAGCGCAACGCACGATGGTGTCGATGTGTCCATCAGTATCGTCGCCTATCAGGTTGCCATGGTCGAGCCACACCACGCGGGCTGCATGCAGACGACGTTTTAACTCGCGTTCCAGACCTTCTCGGTCAAGGTCGTTGCGATGAGGCGCCATCAGGCACATGCTCGTTGTGAAAATCGTGCCCGCCCCATCGCTCTCCACGGAGCCGCCTTCGAGAACAAAGTCGTTGTGGTCATCAAGGGGGCCAAGGATACCGCCTTCAGAGAGATGGCGGTTGATGGCATTGTCGAGCGTAGCGGGGAACTTGTCTCCCCAACCGTTGAAACGGAAATCGAGCAACCTTGGACTGGCGGTGCTGCCTGCAGCCGGCAAAAGGGTGAGGGCGCCATGGTCCCGAGCCCACGTGTCGTTGGTGTCACATTGGAAGAAAGTGACACGACGGAGAGATTCCGGCGACAGTCGCGATGCCAATGTTGAACGCGTGGAGGCCGGGTCGGGAGTGACAACCAACAGGGACTCATAGCGCGTGATGACGGACGACAGTTCGACGAACGTTTCCGTAATGTCTGTCAGGTAGTCTGACCAGTCGGTGCCGGCATGGGGCCAAGTCAGTTGGATGCACCGCTGGCGCTCCCATTCCGCAGGGAAATACAGGTTGTCCATGGAGATGCTTGCTATTGAGTTACAAAAATAGGAAAAACATTTCATTCAGCCAACCACTTGAATGGGAAAACCTCAAAAAAAGCAATTTTGTTTTGCCCTTATCTTTTTTTTTCTTATTTTTGCATCCATAAGTAAGAATTTTTTATTGGACAGATAATATGGAAAACAAACAAACTGTCAAGAAAGCAAAAACCGTGGTGGCATTCGTGGCCGCATTGGTTTTCCTTGCAGCTTGCCATGGAGCGGGAGAAAAGGGTGAAAACAAGTCTTTCATAGATGCCAAGGGAAACAAGGTGGAACAGGGTAATGCCGTAGAAGAGGCTCTGCCTTATTCCGGGGATGATGTGGGAGAGAAGACTTTTGAAGAATACGGGAAAACGACCATAAGGTTGGAGCCTGACTCAAGCTTCAGCCATCCTGACATGAAGAAAGTGAAGGAAAACTGTTTCATCGTCATGTCTAAAAAGGACTATTACCTCTATGTCTATGAGCCACAGGGGGAAGACACCGTGATGCTGGCCAGGTATGACTGTTGTTTCGCACTCAATAAAGGGGACAAGGAAAAGGAAGGGGACATGAGAACACCTCATTGTACCATGGAAGACCCTTTCGTCATCACCGAAATAGTGGATGCTTCAGGATGGGAGCATGACTTCGGAGACGAAAGAGGGAAAATCCTGTCATACGGACGTTATTTCCATCGGCTCGATGCCAAAGGGCACAAGGGCATTGGCATCCATGGAAGCACCAACAACGAGAACAGCGTGCCAGGAAGGGCCAGCGAGGGGTGCATCAGGCTCCATGACAAAGACATCAAGGATTTGGGTGACAATTACACCTATGTGGGGATGCCTGTGGTCATCAAGGCAGAGAACGTGGACGACTTGCCCTTCGAAATCCATGCCATGAAAAAGCAGGGCATCAAGAGAAAAAGGCACATCGACCCGGAAAAAGCGCTTTAGCCTTTAGTGATAAGTTCTGCTCGTGATACCTTAACAGTTTTGCCATGAGAAAAGGAAGAAGAACAGGGAAAGGGGGAATACTGCGAAGATTGGGAAAAAAGCGCAATGTGAAACTTCTGCTGTTAGTCCTCGTCCTCGCCTTGATAGTGGTGGGAAGGTATTACGGAATCGGTATCCTAAATGGCAATGACGGCGGTGACATCCAGCCTGAATTATTTGACCAAGGGGCTTCCAAGGGAAACTCCGGGTCTTCTGAAGTCAACACCGGGAATGATGAGCGCGAGAGGAGGAATCGGAAAATGGAATATCCGGCTCCACTCAAAAACACCAGTGAAATCATGCTCCAAAGAGAAGGGTACACCGTCTCATACAACAAAGACAGGAAAGTGCCCAACTGGGTGGCGTGGCATCTCACTGCAGAGCACACCAAAGGGCAAAACTATCGGGATGGAATGGATTTTTATGAAGACATGGAGGTGCCGGCGCCAAGAGCTACGGCCGATGACTACTTCCGTTCCAAATACGACAGGGGGCACATGTGCCCTTCCGGTGACAACAAATGGAGCTCGAAAGCCCAAAAGCAGACGTTCCTTTACTCCAACATGTGTCCGCAGAACCATGATTTGAACAAGGGTGACTGGAACGACTTGGAAATACAATGCCGGTACTGGGCCAAAGAGGTGGGGGATGTCTACATCGTGACGGGGCCGGTGTTCTACAATGGGGTGAAACAAACCATAGGGAACCACAAGGTGGCAGTGCCTGACGCTTTCTTCAAAGTGCTGCTCGCCAAAGGCAGGAAGACCAAGGCCATAGGATTCGTATATCCCAACCAGTCTGGTCACAAGGATATGAACGAGTATGTAGTCTCTGTAGACAAGGTGGAGAGCATCACGGGCATGGACTTCTTTTCCTTGCTCGACGACCGGGTGGAAGAGGATGTGGAGTCTGCCACTTACCAGAGGATGATTGATGAATGGAAAGTGGAAAAGGCTGTCTCGTATTTCAATGAGCGAAACAACTGATGTCGCTCATCTTTGGCCCCGGCTTGTATGCTAACCAATCGTTGATGGCAAAGAATGCCGGCATATGGAAGGAATAAATTCAATTCCATAGATGGTTGTCGTCCTTGCCTTCTTCACCCAGTATCCATTGGAGGGCGAGTCCCAGCACCACAAGAGGAATAAGCCAACTCTTCAAAGAGTCGGGCCAAAGTTGCTTCATACTGTTCAGGTGTTTCTTTTCTAATTGACAGAAAGATGAACAAAGACATCTTCGGGTTAACCTAAATATTGAAAAATCACCACGTTCGTTCATTTTTTTGCAATTCTTGCATTGGGGAATGAAAATTTTTTGTATATTTGTCGCAAATTAGCCTAAGCCTATTATTTCGCACCTGTCAACATTATCGCAGGAGATTTATTAACTTTATATTTTTACCTTTATGAAAATTGCAAAACTACTTGTCTTATGTGCAGTGTTGCTTTTTGGAAGCAATGCAGCAAGAGCCGTAAGCAGCAACGTGTGGACACCACCGTCTGTTTCGGAATTCGCAACAATGGAGGAAGGGGCAATCTATTACTTCTACCTTCCCGATTGTGAACTCTTTTTCACCGAGGGCAACGCCTGGGGCACCCAAGCCAGCGCAGGCCCGACGGGCTTGAAAGTGAGAATCGACCCTGTGGAAGGCAAAACCGGTGTTTACACCCTTACCGACTTCTCGAAGGTCAAGAACAACTGGCTCATGTGGTGGTTCGTCGATGACGGCGTCTACATGTACGTGGATTACAACGGGCAAGCCGACTACCTGTGGGAAATCACCACCTTGTCCAACAACACCTATCGCTTCTCACCCTCTGCCGAGAACCCCAACGCCAACAACAACACGTTGTTTGTGGGTCTCAACCGCACCGAGAATCCCGACAACACCGTGCTGACGGCCAACAACACCGCCGACGGAGGAGCCTACATCAACTGGAAACTGGTTCCTGAGGCTGCCGGCGATGCCTACTATGACTACTGCAAGGTATATGACGCCGCCATGCAGTTGAAAGACCTGCTCGACGAAGCAGAGGAAATCAACGCCAGCGTGGCTGACCAGATTGCTGTCTACAACAATACCAACAGCACACTTGAAGAGCTCAATGCGGCTATCGAGGACACCAAGGCTGCCATCGAGGCACGCAAGCAAGAAATTGCCCAAGAGCAATACGCCAGCGCCACTCCTTCCAACCCTGTCGATGTGACGAGTCTCTTCATCCAGAACCCAACCTTCGCAAACAACAACTTGTCTGGATGGGCTGGTTCCGGTTGGGCAGCCAATGGTGGAAAAGAGAATGCCGAGCGCTACAATATGAACTACGACACTTATCAGGAACTCGAAGGACTTCGTGAAGGTGTTTATAAGTTCAGCGCCAATGCGTTCTATCGTGCAGGTAATGCACAACCCGCCTACGACAACTACAAGGCAGGAAACAAGGAATCGAAATACGCCAAGTTGTATGCCACCGCTGGCGACAACGATATGGAATCAAGTATCAAATCGCCCTTCTCTGCAAGCCTGAGCGCACAAATGACCACCGGCTCCTGGGCTTCCGCCACCGATACAGAGGCCAATATGACTTTCTGGATTCCGAACAACATGGTGGCAGCCGATGAGTTCTTCAAAGCCGGCCACTGCAACGACAACGAGGTCTATATGTATGTGGGTAGCGACGGCACCCTGAAGGTTGGCGCCCGTAAGAGCACCACCATTGGTGGCGACTGGAGCATCTTTGACGACTTCGCACTCACATACTATGGAAAGGGAAGTGATGCCATCATATTCCTCAGAACTGCCTACCTCGACGCTCTTGAGGTCTTAGACTTGACCGGTGTCATTTATACCAAGTCCTATCTCACCGCCTACAACACCGGTGTCAGTTCGCTGAGGTCAGCCAATACCGTAGAGAAGATCTACACCGCCATGGAGGCCATCAAGACTGCCAAAGACAACTTGGATACGAATATCGACCTTTGGAAGCAACTCGCCGAACTTCGCGACAAGGCCTTGGAAGCAGCCAACGCAACCGACTATCAAGCATCCTACCGCAACAAGTGCAAGACATGGGCCAATACCGACTATCCATCATTGGTCAACGAACGTGCACTCTCCAACGAAGAGCTTGAGGCTGAAATCGCCAAGGTGCAAGCCATGATCGATGAAGTCTATCGCCATCCGGGTGCTGATGAAGTGGACATGACCAACCTGATGGTGAATCCCGGATTTGAGGATGGATTCAACGGATGGACGAAAGAGGCTGCCGGCGGCGGCAACGTCAATATCGGCGGCAACAACGCCAACCATTGCTACGAGGCTTGGAACAATGCCAACTTCGACATCTACCAGATCATTCAGAACGCACCGAAAGGTGTCTATGAAATCTCCGTTCAAGGCTTCTACCGCTATGGACGCGGCAACTACACCGCTTACCTGAATGGTGAACCTTACACCACCAAGGAGGGATGCCCCGTGTTTGTCTATCTCAACACCAACGCCACACCGTTCACCAACGTCTATGGAGACCCCGTGCAAATCACGGATGAAAGTTTTTATGGCTCCGGCTTCGAAAGCCAAACTCTTGCTGACGGTACCGTACTCTACTTCCCCAACACCATGGACAATGCCGCCGTGGCCTTCAGCAACGGCATGTACACCCAGTCGGCCTTCGGCCTCGTGGCCAATGACGGCGACCCGATGCGCATCGGCGTGAAGGGCTGCACCAACCAGTTGAATGACAGCTGGTCCATCTGGGACAACTTCAAGATTACATGGTGCGGTTTCAAGGCCGACGTGGTGAAACCTATTCTCCAGGAAGCCATCGCTGAAGCAGAAGCCTCGCTGAACAGCCCCATCGGCAGCGACATCATAGCCACCCTTCAAGCAGCCATCAACCAAGGCAAGGCCGTGGTGAACGGCACCGATGGAGAAGCCATGTTCGCAGCACTGACAGCCCTCTGGGACCTGAAAGATGCCGTGAATGAGTCGAAGGCTCTCTTCGCTACCTTGGCTGCAGCCAATGAGGAACTTGCAACAGCCATCAGCGGTGCCGTGGCATCCTCTGACATCGTTTCTGAGGCCAATACGCTGAACAGCACCATCACAAACGGCATTGCCAACCACTCCTATGCCAACAGCGACGTGGAAGGTCTCATCCAGGACATCAACACGATGATCCATCGTCTGGGCATCCCGCAGAATATGGGCGAAGCAACTGCTTCCAACCCCGTGGAGTGCACCACCATCATCATTAACCCGGCGTACGATAACGCCAATGACAATGGCTGGAACGGCAACGCTGCTATCAACGGCACGTCGCTGAACGCTGAGAAGTACAACACCACCTTCAACTACTTCCAAGATCTCTCCGGTCTGCCCGCTGGCAAGTACCGTGTTGTCTTGCAAGGCTTCTATCGTGCAGGTTTAGCCGACAATGACTACAACACCTACGTCGAGGATCCCACCGCCAACAACAACGCAGTGCTCTATGCCACCGTTGGCGAGAAGACCACAAGTTCAAGCCTGAAGCGTCTGGCTTCTGAAGCACAGACGATGGAAAGCCTCACCGATGGCTGGGTATGGGCAAGCGAAGCAAACAATCTGGCAGTGCCCAACTCGATGGTGGCTGCTGGCGAAGCCTTCAACACCTTCAATGCCACTGGCACCGAAAGACTTTACGCTGGCAACACTGTTGAGGCAGTTGTTGGAAATGATGGAAAGCTCACGATTGGTTTGAGGAAGGATGTCCAAATTGACAGAGACTGGACCATTTGGGACAACTGGCAACTGTTCTACCTGGGCAATGACAATGTTTTCATTGGTGATGCCAATGGCGACGGTCAGGTGAATATCACCGACGTCACAATTCTTGTGGATTATGTGCTCTCCCACAACGAAGAATTCATCAACTTGACCAATGCCGACATCAATGAAGACGGAGATTGGAACATCACCGACGTAACGCTCCTCGTCAACATCATTCTCAATACAAATTGATTTCAAGAATGATGGCATGAGAATGCTCAAGCCATCTGGCACAAATAAGTGGAGGCAAGCATTGGTGCTTGCCTCCAACTTTTTTCGACTTTGTATGAATTTGCTTACGCTCAACTGACTTCAAACAAGACTCTCATTTTGTCAAAAACAGAAACGTGTCAGCAAAAACAGCAACAAAGCCACAACCCATAGAATGGCAATCAACCTCCATGGGTGGTGGTTCTTTTCAAGCAACGATGTCACATGCTCCCCATAACGTTTCCACTCCTCTTTCTTCTCGGACTCAGGGATGTGGGCTGTCTCGAAATAGACTTCCTTGAGATTGTTGATCCTTTTCAACGACGGGCTGAAATGTGTCTTGGCATACTCCAGCCATTGCAGGCTGAAGAGGTTCATCTTCTTTCTGAGGACAGATGATTTTGTGACTGCTTTCTTGGGTATTGACCTGACCAAGGTGATGATTTCCTGCTCTTGTTTCAAGAATTCGGGACCTGGTTCGTCTAATTTCTGAATGTCTGTTTGCCACGATTGACCGAGAATTGTCAGTTTCTCCATAGCCAAATCCAATAATTCCATATACTCGTCAGTTGATGCCATATTGCAAGTTGATTGATTGGTTGCTACAAAAATAACAAGGACTTGTCCCAAATCGTGGGACAAGTCTTGCTTTTCAATCTTCAATTTTCAATCTTCAATCGTCTTCAATCTCCGGCACTTCAATCTGTGAACCGTAGCGGTGATATTCATTGGATATCGACTGTTCTTTAATGTAAAGGGCGAGTTCGATGCGACCGTCTCTCACTGGCGTCGACTGTGCGATGTATTTGTCGCATTCGGCGGCAGCAACGAACACGGTATCCGGCACCTCGGAGGCTATCGTGCGCACACGCTCATAGTTGTTCATCATCTTGCAGAATTGCTCCAAACTCTCTTTTTTGACAGCGGACAATTGGTTGGCCAATGGATGGCTCGCGTCGGCGGAGATGGTGAGGGGGGTGCCTACGGTCTTGGCGGCGAGCATCACCATGTCGACTTGTTCCTTGGTCTCGCCCCCGAAAAGTCGAAGCACCATCCCACCCTTCAGTGGCAGATAGCGGAACACGTTCTGCTCGCCTCGGATTTGAGGTTGGATGTTGCGTGCATGACGGAACTCCTTCTCATACCATTCGGCGTATGACTTCTTGTAGTCTGTGGTGGTGCCGGCCTTGTCTTTCACGCTCATGAACTGCAGGCAGTAGTTGGGACCACCCGCCTTCAGTCCTGGTCCGAAGGCCGACAGTTTCATTCCACCGAAGGGCTGGCGGTTGACGATGGCTCCCGTGATGCCGCGGTTGATGTAGAGGTTGCCTGCCATGATGTTTGCTTTCCAGTATCTCTGCTCCTGTTCGTCGAGCGATTGGAGGCCTGAGGTGAGTCCGTAGTCCAAGCCGTTGACGAGTCTGACTGCTTCCTCGAGGTTGTCGAAGGGTGTCACTGCCAGCAGCGGTGCGAAGAGTTCGGTGCGGAAAGTGAACGAACCAGGTTTCACACCGATTTTCACGGTGGGTTTGAGGATGTAGTGCTTGTCATCGACAAAAACGGGTGGAACGAGCCATTCCTCCCCCGGTTCGAGTTCGAAGGCCTTTTTCAGTTTCTCGTTCTCGTTGGTAATCATCGGCCCTACGATGTTGCCAGCATTCCATACCCCGCCGACCTTGAGTGACGAGGCGCAGTCCTTCAACTTCTCCATGAACTCCTCCGACTCATAAACGGAACGTTCCACGAGGAAGATGGAACAGGCCGAACATTTCTGTCCGGCATTGCCGAAGGCGGAACGGCAGGCATTCATGATGGCGTGGTCACGGTCGCCCTTTGCCGAGAGTATCATCACGTTCTTGCCACCAGTCTCTGCCGAGAGGGGCTTGCGTGGGTTGTTGTGTGCGATGGTCTGTGCGGTCTCTGTACCACCGGTGAGGATGATGTGGCTGACCTCCGGCGCCGAAGTGAGCAACGGAGTGGCTTCCCTATCGGTGATGACCACCTGGAGTGCCTCTTTGGGCACACCGGCGTTCCAGAAGGCCTTGGCGAAGAGCCATGCCACGGGGGCGGCAACGGTGGCGGGTTTCAGGATGCAGGTGTTGCCAGAGGCGAGTGCCGCCACGACGCCTCCGCAAGGGATGGCGCAGGGGAAGTTCCAGGGCGACAGCACCAGTACGACGCCCTTGCTCTTCATCTCGATGTCTCCGAGGGCGGCGTATTTCTTCATCGTAGTGGTGTAGAAACGGCAATAATCGATGCCCTCCGACACTTCCACATCACCCTCTTCCACCGTCTTGCCTGTGATGGCGCACATCGCACCGTTGAGGTCGCCACGCATCTGTCCGAGGATGTTGGCGGCTTTGTACATGATGCGATGTCGCTCCTCGATGGAAGTCTTCCTCCATCCTGCCGGGTCCTTGGCTGCAATGTCGATGATCTGGCGGGTTTGCTCTTTGTTGGCACGCGACATCTCGCACACCAGCACGTCGCCCTTTTGCGAACGGTCGTAATAACTGACGTGATCGTCGTTGAACACAAGGGTTGCACCGACCTGCGTGGGTAGCAGGTCGCC
Organism: Prevotella sp.; assembly: GCA_017619375.1. Lineage (GTDB taxonomy): Bacteria > Bacteroidota > Bacteroidia > Bacteroidales > Bacteroidaceae > Prevotella. The sequence goes on from JAFZSL010000070.1 coordinate 17,802, forward strand.
GGGTTGCCACTCGCCCCACTCCTCCTTGGGAGAGACAGGGTTGCCGACAGACTTCCATTTCGCAAAGATTTTCTCCACCCATTCCTGGTTGCAGAAGCGGTCGAAGTCGGTGTCTGGCTCATTGAGCATCTCATCGCGTGGCTCCTGTCCTTCGTAGGGCTTGTTGCGGTCCTGTGTGCGGGTGGGGACATGGGTGATGCTGTCCTTCATGTTGTAGGCGTCGATGAACTGCTGCTCGAGTTCTTTCCATTCCTTGGTGTCGGGTCTCAGCGAGAAGGAATGGGTGAGGAAGTTGTCGGGAGCGGTGTTCTCGTCCATGCGTCGCACGAGGTAGGAGATGGCGTTGAGGAAATGCTCCTTTTTCACCACGGGGGTATAGAGGATGACGTGGTTGCCGAATTTCTTTTGTGCACGCCACACATGGTTGGCCATACCCTCGAGCATCTCGAAGCAGAAGCAGTCTTTCGGGGTTTTGTAGCGCTCGGTGAGGAGATAGGCGTATGAGATGGTGAAGAGGTTGTGCGATGCCATGCCGATGTGGAGTACCTTGGCATTCTCTGGCTTCAGTCCTCGCTCAATGATATGGAGGTAGTTGGCATCGACCTCGGTCTTGTTGGAGCGCACGGGATTGGGCCATCCGCGCAAGTCGCTGACGATGTTCTCCATGTCGAGGTTGCAGCCCTTGACGATACGCATCTTGATGGGTGCGCCGCCCTCTGCCACACGCTTCCTGGCAAACTCCAGCAGCTCGGTTTGGAAGTCCCATGCGTCAGGGAGGTAGGCCTGAACCACGATGCCTGCCTCATAGTTCTTGAATTGCGGCAGCGAGAGTACGTCCTTGAAGAGTTTCATGGTGAGGTGTGCATCCTTGTACTCCTCCATGTCGAGATTGATGAACTTGTATCGCTTCACGCCGTCGGCGTCGGTATAAGGGTTGTCGATGGCGGCTTGGTAGAGTTCCGACATGCGCCGGATGAGTTCGGGCATGCTCTCCTTGTAGTTCAGTGCATGGGTTTGGGCGTAGATGCCGGAGATTTTCACTGAGATGTAATTGATGTCGGGTTCCTTGAGAGCCTCGAGATACGATTGGTATCTCTTGTCGGCCTCTCCGTCGCCGAGGACCACCTCTCCGAGGAGGTTCACGTTCTGACCGATGTTCTGGTCGAAGCGTGTGGCAAGATGCCGGGTGAGATTGGGGCGTGCGGCGTTGATGATCACACGGCTGGTGTCGCGGCGCAATCGCCATTTGATGATGGGCACGGCGGCCCAGTTGAAGAGAGGCGTGTAGGCGAATTTCTGATACATCCAGAAGAGGCAGTGGTCGGTGGGGCCGAGAAAGTGGGGGATGCCGTACTGGTCGATCAGGTCTTTCACCCTCATGGCGAGTTTCTGCGTGTCTCTCACCTGGCTCGTTTCGTCGAGCATGCGCACGATGAATTTCTTGTCGTTGGGCGTTGTGACCATCGTGCCATACATGTGTTGTTCTTCCTTCTCAAGTTTGGTCAAACCTGAGTAACTTTCATCGTATAGTTTTCTCATCCATGAGAAAACCTCCTCGATGGTTGGTAATTTCTGTTCTTCCATGATTAAATTCGATTAACAATATGAATGGTGTGTCTTCAAAGTGGGTTTGCATCGCAAAGTTAGTATAAAAATCGATAGGCTGTATGTTTTTTGAATAAAAAATGCAAAAAAATTGATGAATGCCTATTTCAACAGATAGTCACTTGAAAACGGACACAAATTGGCCGAAATAAACATGGCAACAGGAAGCCCCTCATAAGGCTGTTTCCTATTCTTTCCATTTCCTCAATCAATAACACCATGTGAACCAAGTGTAAAGAGAGAGATGTATCAAAATAGGCCTTATGAGGGGCTGGTATGAGGGAGTGGCCGACTAAGTTTCTCCAGGCTTCACTTCTTTTTGACTATTAGTTGCTCGCTCGTGTACGCAGAGAGCATATCGAAAAGTTGGCGCAAGTCGGCATAGTCCTTCTCAGGATAGGAAATATTGTTGATGCTGAATTGACACGACATCTGCACACGGTTTTCGCTGGAGGTCGTAAGAATGCGGCCTTCGATACCCTTGTCGGCAGTGGTGACGGTGGTGTTTCTGGGGGCACCGTCCACCACAAATCCTTCTGGCAGGGTGATGTTGATGATGATGCGTTCGCTGCGGAGAGACGGAAATTCTACTGGCATCTTGCGGGTTTCGGCGGTGAAGGGATTCACTATCATATGATCAGGGAATGGACAGATATTGATTTGCCCGTTGGTCACTTGCCCCTTCTTTGTGTAATTTGTTTCCTTGGTTTCGCCACCCTCGTTGCGAATGGTCTGCTTGCCAGAAAGTGTGCCGTCGGCGGAAAGTTGTGCTTCGATGGTGGTGATTTTCTCTGATTTCGACACCTTCTGCAGGTTCACCCACTGACTCTTGCCTTTCTGCACCATGCGTGCTCTCTCCACCAGCATCACCTCAGGCAGCATGTTAAGCCAGCCGTTTTTGTTTGAAGCGTCAAGATAGATGTTCCCTGCCGTCGGCATGACGACACCCACGATGAATGTGGAGAGTTTGCGAACAGAGGGGAAGTTGTAGGGCAGCAGTCCCAGGTCGCGCGTCCTGAGCAATACGGGTGCTGCCGTGAATCCTGCATCGTGGAGCGTCTGGATGAGCAAGAGGTTGATGTCGGCATTCGAGCCGCCACCTTTTTTCAGCGTCTCAGATGTAGGCGCAGGACTCAGTTCATACTTCCCGTTCCACTTGACCTTGTCCATCACCAATTTGTATACGGCGGCCACACGCTCGCGCTGGTTGGCGATTTCTTCCACCTTCGCCTCTTTCAACTCGTTGGCCAAAGGACTGTGGTCGTTCAAGTGGATGCCCAAGTCATCAGATCCGAGTATCATCTCGTCAATCTGTTCCCACGTCTTGGCATAATCCATCTGCGACATGCCAGGCAAGCGGTAGTTTTTCAGTTCGGCAGTGATGCCCGCCCAGTAATCCTGCGCGTTCCACACAAAGTCATCCTTTGGCATGCCTGCCAGATTTTGACCCAGATAGACATAGTGATTGGTGGTGACTGTCATGGGATTGGCCAGAGGGTCGCTCAACAACTTGAATTTCAAGGAACCGGCAGTACAGGTGTAGGTCAAGCGCTGGATGCCGTGGTCCTCGATGTTGAATATCAGATAGCTTGGGATGTCCATGTCCAACTTGGCATATACAACAGGAATCTCGCACTGGGCATACCAGTCGCGTAGCTCCCAGAAGAGTTGGCTGTGGATGTTGTATTCATATTCTATCACGGTGCCTTCCTTCACGTTGGGGACGGTGAATTCCACCAGATAGTTTTGGTTGTCAATCTTCTTGTTCACAATGTCGCTTTTTTTCAAGGCGGTCTTCACTACCTTGTCACCCTCCATGTTGAAGGCGGTGGCCTTGATATCCTCCACACTCTCGTCATTGTCAGTGCCATAGACACCTTCCGTCATCGAACCAGCCTCATCCTCGAAATAGGAATTGGAACTGCCACCTGGCATTGGAAGAGCAAACCCCGTGATTTTCAATCCACTGATATTGTTGCCTACCGACATGTTTTTCTGATAAGGGATGGTAACTTTAGCGAATCTGGCGCCACTGGGTTTCAGCACTTTGATACGACACTTCTCATGATAATCCACTAAAAAACTGGTGGACTGGACGGTATATTCCACATTGGTCAGCCGGCATAGCACCACGGCCTCCGCATCCGGTTCTGCTTCGTAGGTCGTCATCTGCATTTCTTCCTTGGTGGGTTTGCCGAACTTCATGTTCACGTCGTTCTGAGCTGTTGCAGTCATGAAGGGCCAGAACAGCAAAACAAATAGTTTGAATGCGTTTTGTTTCATTGTTGATAAGTGTGAAAAGCCGATTATTCCAAAAGTGGAAAATAATGTACAAAGAAATCAATTTTCCTTTTCATGGCATAGGGAATATTCCTATTTTTATAGGGAAAATCCCTATTTGCACTCCCCTGAAGATGCATCGCCATTCCTAAAATGGTATGCAAATTGTTAATCTTAAATCTTCTTTACTTTTTTCTGCCAAAGTCGGCGGGAATCTCACCCCATCGGGCGGTATCCCATTTTATGATGGGCACTTGGACGGGGTGGTGGAGCAGCCATGCCTCTGCCCGTGCGATGATGTTGTATAATCCCAGTGTTCGCTGGGTTCGCTCCAATGTGGTCTTGCACTTTTTCTTCGACACCCATAGGATGGCATTGTAGCTATCGGAATAGATGGTCTTTTGAATGCCTTTTTGTTGCATCAATGCCAGTGCATGAACTATGGCGAGAAACTCTCCTATGTTGTTCGTCCCGAATACGGGGCCGAAATGGAATACGACGGCACCGGTGGCAAGGTCGATGCATTGATATTCCATCTGCCCGGGATTGCCCGAACAGGCAGCGTCCACCGCCCATGCATCGGCCGACACTTCGGGAGGAAGTGGCAGCACCGTGTCATTGCGATAGTCAGGAGGGTTTTGCAACATGAAAGATTAAAGATTGAAGATTGAAAATTGAAGATTGAAAAATGATGAACAGATGTAGCGGGAACGTACAAATTTTCAATCTTCAATCTTCAATTTTCAATTATATTACATTCTTTCCGGCACGTCAATGCCCAGGAGGCGCATGCCATTCTTGAGGGTTTTCGCCACGTTGGCAGCAAGTACCAAGCGCACTTGACGCTCTTCTTCACTATCGGCGCCAAGGATGCTGAAGTCGTGGTAGAACTGGTTGAACCGCTTCGTCAATTCATAGCAGTAGTTGGCGATGCCGCTTGGCGAATAGTCCTTGCCGGCTTGTTCCACGGCAGAGGCGTATTCGCTGAGAAGTTGGATGAGGTCGGTTTCCTTTGCATTCACCGGCATTTGGCCTGACAGGGTGTCGGGCAGGGTGATGCCAGCAGCCTCAGCCTTGCGCAAGATGCTGCGGATGCGAGCGTGGGTGTATTGGATGAACGGTCCCGTGTTGCCGTTGAAATCGATGCTCTCCTCCGGATTGAAGAGCATGTTCTTTCGGGCATCCACCTTGAGGATGAAGTATTTCAGCGCCCCCATTCCCACGATGCGGGCGATTTCGGCCTTCTCTTCCTCGCTGACATCCAACAGTTTGTTTACCTTGTCCTCGCTCAAGCGGGCGGCATCGGCAATCATCGTGGCAATCAGGTCGTCGGCATCCACCACGGTGCCTTCGCGGCTCTTCATCTTGCCGTTGGGCAGTTCCACCATGCCGTAGGAGAAATGCACGAGTTCCTTGCCCCATTTGAAACCCAGACGGTCGAGGAGGATGGACAGCACTTGGAAGTGGTAGTTTTGCTCGTTGCCCACCACGTAGATCATCTTGTCGATGGGGTAGTCGCGGAAGCGCATGTCGGCGGTGCCGATGTCCTGGGTCATGTAGACCGATGTGCCATCTGAACGGAGGAGCAGTTTCTGGTCGAGGCCGTCGTCGGTGAGGTCGGCCCATACGCTGTTGTCATCCTTGCGGAAGAAGAGGCCTTTCTCCAATCCTTCCTCCACCTTCGCCTTGCCTTCAAGGTAGGTCTCCGACTCATAGTATATCTTGTCGAATGAGACGCCGAGGGCACGGTAGGTCTCGTCGAAACCGGCATACACCCAACTGTTCATCTTCTCCCACAAGGCACGCACTTCGGGGTCGCCTTGTTCCCATTTCACCAGCATCTCATGGGCTTCCTGGATGAGTGGCGCCTCCTCCTTGGCGCGTTTCTCAGCCTCTTCGCGTGAGAGGCCTTCGGAAACCAGTTGGTCGGCCAATGCCGCCACCTGCTCGCGGTAGTGCTTGTCGAAAGCCACATAGTAGTCGCCGATGAGATGATCGCCTTTCTTTCCGCTCGTCTCCGGAGTTTCTCCGTTGCCCCATTTCTGCCATGCGAGCATCGACTTGCAGATGTGTATGCCACGATCGTTGACGATGTTGGTCTTCACCACCTTGTTGCCGTTGGCGGCCATGATTTGTGCGAGCGACCATCCCAGGAGGTTGTTGCGCACATGGCCGAGGTGTAGCGGCTTGTTGGTGTTGGGCGAAGAGTATTCTATCATCACCAGCGGAGAGTCGTCAGTGGCGGCAAGTTCGCCGTAATGTGGGTCGGCGTGGATGCTGTTGAGCAATTCCACCCATGCCGAGGTGGCGATGTTGAGGTTGAGGAAGCCTTTCACCACGTTGAAACCCGCCACGCTGCAGGTGTTTGCCACCAGGTATTCGCCTATCTCACGGGCTGTGTCCTCTGGCTTCTTCCTCGACATTTTGAGGAATGGGAACACCACGAGGGTGAGGTTGCCCTCAAACTCGCTTCTTGTCTTTTGTAATTGCACCATCTTGTCGGGCACGTCTTGTCCGTATAGTTGCTTGATGGCGGCTTTCACGGCCATGCTGATGCCATTTTCGATATTCATTTCTGTCTCTTTTCTTGTTAGTGTTGCAAAGGTACGAATAAACTTTGATATTTTCTCGCTTTGATAATCAAAAACCATTTTGAAGTCCTAAAACTTGACAAGAGGGATGAAAAGTAAGAATAGTTTTGGCATATTTGAAAAATACACTACCTTTGCTTAGTTTTTTCAAAGAAAAGAAATGAAAGCCACATCTATTGATACAGTGACACCGCAGGCCGCAGTCCATAGTGGTCGGAAACGGGTTGTGGAAGTTGATACCATGAGAGGTGTTGCCATCATCCTGATGGTGTTGGGCCACTCCTTTCTCATATACCCAATTGACATTTTTAATCTTCCGGGCTATTATGAATTCCATAGATGGTTTTACACCTTCCATATGGGCATGTTGTTTCTGGTGGCGGGAGCGGTATACAGTTGCAAGGACTACAAATCATTCATCAGCAAGAAAATCCACCGCATATTGGTGCCCTATGTGGTGTTTGACATCATATCGGTGCTGTTTCGAGCCTTTGGCGGCATCTTTGTCAATGTGCATGCTGATTTGCAACGGTCGGCTATTAATTTTATCTTCCGGGGTGGGGATTATTGGTTCCTCTATACCATTTTCATGATTTTCCTGATTTATCCTTGGTTGGAGAAATTGTTCGACAAACCTTGGAAGGAGGTAGTATTGATGTTCATGTTGCTGGCCATAGTGGAATGGAATCCAAGGAATTATTTTCTTTGCTGTCAATTTGGCCAGTATCTTCCGATTTTCATCATCGGCAAATATGCCGTGAGGCGGATGGATGATTTAAGGCCTTCCAGTCATATTGCATCTCTTGCCATCATGGTGGCCATGTCGTTGTTGTGGTGGGTGACCAACCATTACTACGAAAATGGTTATGACAGGTCTCCTCTCTTCCTGGTGCGTGTGATTTCGATGGCCGTCGTGGTGTTCATTTTTGCTTGTTATCTGAAAGAATGGGCTGAAAGGGGGAATGTCATCTCTCAAAAGGCGCAAGACCTGTTGGCCGTGTGCAGCAAGTATTCTTTGCAAATCTATCTTTTCGACGCTTTCTGGATGGTGCTCATCCGCACCGTGCTCTGCACCTGTTTCCATATCACGCACCCCATGGTCATCCTCTTCTTCATGACCACCATCAACATCGCACTCACTCTCTTGCTATGCTTGTATGTGCTGCCAAAGAACAAATGGTTGTCATGGGTGTCGGGACTGCGCTCCTCATTGAAAAAATAATTGGGTTAAAAATAGGAACACGAATTATCATACGCTCGGCTCTGCCGCTTGGCTTGTCCAAGAATTAACCATTAATTCTGACGCACAGCTGCTCGGCGACAAAGGAGACGCTTGCCAAAGCAAGAATTTATGATTAATTATATGGGACTCGCTACGCGCTTGGCTCGTCCAAGAATTATATGTTCAAAATAGTACCAAGTTATTTTTTTACTTTTACTAAGACATTAATTTAACAAACATCATATTCTACCTTGTGATTACTTTCGGATTGTGCATCATGCTGAGGCCGGCGTTCAGCAGCAAGAAGCAATGAACTGACACGGGACCCTTCCTGTTCAATAGACTATCTGAACTTCCCTGTAGGGAGAATTCTTGTCGTTGGTGGTGATGCCAATCACCAAGACAGAGTCTCTTTGCAAATCCTTCACTGGCACTTCCACCAAGATGCGCGTTTTCTGGCGCTCAGACAATTCGGTTTTCTCCACCTTGCACTTGGCAGAAGGAATCGAGGGTGTGATGTCGGCGATGGTGAGCAGGTTGCCACCCATGTTCAGCATGTCGAAGTGTTTGACAATGGTGGTTTGCTGCTTCTCGCTGTCGAGCAATGCGTACCCTGTTTTCGGTAAGAATGCCTGAGGCCCTTCTCCTTGCTCTGGAGCCGTGAGGTCGGGTGTGACAATGGTCGGGATGGCGAGTGGGAAGCGTTTTTTCCCTTTTTCCCCCACGAGTAGAGTGTATTCATGCTTTCCCCACTCCTTCGACGGTTTTGAAAGGTCGAACGACACGTTGATACGTCCCGTCTCTTTGGGTTGGAGCCGGGATGGGACGTCCACTGTCAACCATTTTGGAGCATCCTTCAACTCCCATTCCACCTCTATCGGTTCTTTTCCAGCATTGACGATGTTGGTGGTGGCACCACACACTTTGCCTTGTTCCAGGAAAGGTGGAAAAATCATACTGCCCATGGCCCTTAGGTTCTCCCCCATGGGATATTGGAACTGACTTTGTATTTTCTGGTCCGACAACCCCCTGATTGCCGTGATGTAGAGAGCTATCGGTTCCTTTTTCAGCGAGGTGTAAACATATATCTCCTTGTCGATGTATGGACTATTGTCCAATTCCACCACCATGCTAATGGTGGCAGTGTCGCCAGGCATTATCTCATTGCGGTCGGCAGTAGTGCGTATGCATCCGCAGGTTTTGTCGATTTTCTGTATTCGGCACGTGTCGGCAGATGCATTGACGAGTTGGAAGTCATGCTGCAGAATCCGCAACGTGTCTTCTATGAGACCGGCATCCCATTCCTCCTCCACAGCATACACCAACGAAGATTCGCCTCCTTCTCTTCCTGGTTGGCAGGAAAAGAAGGAGACAAATAACAAGAGAACCGTAAGCAGTTGGTAGTTCCAAACTTTCATAAGGACTTCCAAATTACTTGTTTTTTATTGGAACACCAGTGATGCTTGTTTCTTCAGCAGGGTGCCATCGGGCAACTGCACGGCCACCGTGCAAAGGTCCTTCACGCCCTCTGTATTAGCACCTGGCACATAGAGTTTCATTTCATAAGAAATCTCGTTGTCGAGCGTCACCGTTTCTGTATTGGTGTAGCCATCAGTTCCTACAACCGTCATTACTGCCACGCTTCCCTGAGGTATGCAGGAGAGTGTGGCGATGGCATTATATCCTTGATGGGCGACAGGTGCAGGCGGTTCAAGTTTGAATGATTGGATTGATGGTTCGCTATCAATGGAAATTTCCACAGCGGGCAATGGGTCGGAAGAAGAACTTCCCGTGGTGAAACCATAGCTCATATAAACCTTGTCCAAACCTTGCTGACATACATAAATATCAAGTGGAAGGCCATACGTCGCCGGTTTCACTACAAGATTGTTCCATAGTTTTCCGAAGGTCGCGTCTATGATATCTTTGAGAACCGGCACATCTTGTACGGTAGGAGAATTGTGGTCGTTGGACACGAGAGCCTTGTTGAGAGTGTTACAATAGGTGACCAGGGCAGTACCCAGGGCTGTGCATGCCACGCCGATTTTTACGGCTAGAGGGCCTGTGATGGAAGTTATCTTCATCGCTTGAGCGCATACCAGAAGTACCATCTCTGTTGTCATAGGGTCTGTCCAAGTTTGTCCATTCATATTTGGGAGACACATCCAGTCGAGCAACTTTTTGATTTTAGGACCTGCTATATTCAGGAATTCTGCAATGGCAGGCTGGTTGTCTATGGAGGGCAAAGTGTACACATACGTTCCTCCTGATTGCCAGACGGCTTCATATCGGCCTCGGTATCCTGTCAACCTTGTCAACCAATTTCCATATGAGCCACTGTCGTACACTTTCACCCAACATTGTTGCCCTGACAAACCTACACCACAAGTTGACAGGATGATAGTACCTTGACGATCACCAGCGGCGGTCTTCACACGTGCAGGCATTGGCTTGTCTTTGAGAGGCGTGACAGAAAGCGTGGTCTTTCCCTCACGCATGTGTTGAGCCTTAGGTGCAGGAGGCATCTGCTGTTCGGCGTCCAAGGCAAAATCATATACAGTATTAAGTTGTTCGTCGCTCTCAGGGTCGATGAATGTGATGGCGGCTTTCGTGTCTGTAAGCCATTCATATAAAATCCTTATGTCATTGGGCGCTTGCACGTCCACTGGGCGATTCTGTTCATCAAATAGTATTTGTGATACCTCAGGATTCGCTCCTGCAGTTTGTATAATCAATGAGAGCAATGAGGTGGGCACGCCATTGGCGTCCTTTCGTGTTTCAACCACGAAATGCTCTCCATTCACCGTTTCCATATGAAATAGGAGGGAGGTGGCAGGCGAGGTTCCGAATTCCCATTTGGCAATACCTCCATCTCTCTTGAGGTCGATATAATCGATATAGTCTTTCTTTTCCTCAGGTGGATTCGGGTTCACAGGGGGTGTCACGTTATCATCATCATCTCCTCCTCCTTCACAAGCAATAAAACTGAAACTGAACAAAGCCACCAACAATGTCAGTAGCATCAAATAATATTTTTTCATATCGATATAATTTTTGTTTTTTCAATTAGGCAACAAAAATACAAAGATAGACGCCCGCCGTCGTCCCAATTTCACAAAAACAGGTGTCAAATTCACAAAAACAGGTGTCAAATTCACAAAAAGGCCAAATATGCTCAAAAAAGGCCGTTGTTTTTGGAAAAAAGAAAAAAACACATACCTTTGTACATCAGAACAAACAGACCAAGAACAATCCCGAAAGATGACTTTGTTTTTCTGTCTTTTGCCAACATTTGCCTGCGCATTTTGGTGCATGGCATTGTTCATCTCCTATTTCGAACACCGTCAGAAGGACAAATTCCTATTGGCAGTCTTCATGCTGGCTGGCACCTTGCTCTATGCCTGCCATGTCGTGTATTTCACCCGTTCGAAGGAATTGTTGCCACAGTCAGACACCATCTATTGCATGTTGAATCTGACCGTTTTCCCCTTGTATTATTATTATGTTTGTCAAGTGACAGAACGGCATTCTCGTTTTCGGGTGTGGCCCATGTTGCCGGCTCTTTCGGGTGTGTTGACGGTAGGCGTGCTCTACTTTACCATGACGAAAGAAGAGACCGACACCTTCATCAATCATTATCTCTATGAGGGCCGGTGGGACTTGCCAAAAGGTCTTGCTTATGTGCAGGCAGTCGTGCATCAGGCATTGCGCGTCCTATTCGTTTTGATAATTATTCCCATAGTGCATCTCTCTTGGAAGAAGACAAAGGACTACAACAGTCACGTGCGCAACTTTTTTGCCGACAGCGACGACAAGGTGTTCGTCATTCCCAAAAGTCTCGTCACACTTTTCGTCATCGCCGTGGTGAGTTCCATACTTTGTAGTGTGCTAGGACGTATGTATTTCAATCATTCCATCATTCTCCTGGCCATTCCTTCTCTGATATTCAGTTGCTTGCTCTTCCTTATCGGATACAAGGGTTTCGCCCGCCAATTCAGCAGTGTCGAGTTCAACGAGAGGATAGAAATGATAAAGAGCCGCGAGGAACAACTCTTGTCTGCCAACCAGCAATCCGCTGACAGTGAAGGAGGAGAAGAGACAGCAAATGAGGAAAGCCCGTCTTCCGACCCGGATGTCTGTGGAGACAACAGTTTTGCAGAACTCGGCAAGCGCATCAACGAGTTGATGTATGAGCGACGCATTTATTTGAATCACAATCTCACCATCAACGACCTTGCTGTCATGCTTGGCACCAACCGTGAGTACATCTACAGGGCGATGAAGGAAATAATAGGCCTCTCGTTCAGTGAAATGGTCAACCGCCTGCGTGTGGAGTATGCAGCAAAAATGCTCCAAGAACACCCTGCCACAAGCATGTTGCTATTGGCCGATGAGTCGGGTTTTGCTTCGGTCACTTCCTTCTACCGCAATTTCAAGTTGTATAAAGGATGTACACCGAAACAATGGTTGAAAAGGCATGATGTTTGAAAAACGACACCTTTCGGGGTGACCCGTGTCTGTTTGTTCGTCTTTTCCATATGGGGGATTTATCTTATCAGAATTGAATTTTATCAGAATCCCATTCCAGGTTGTCCAAGACATTGATGGCATTGTCATCAATTTGCTCATACCAGATTTTCAAAACACGATTATCGCGCTTCTTAAAAGTAAGTTCAACAATCTTTCTTGAACTCCCATCCGAAGGACAATACTTGGCAAGCCCTCCTTGATATTCAAATAATTGGTAAACATGAGACAACATGATTGTTTTCGAAAAATCAGGGTTGCCATATGTACTGATTATTTCTTCAAGAGTGGTTTTCCCATTCAATTTCTCATCCGTATAAATAGATGGGGAGGCGAAAAAATACAACCAGATGCCCAATACTAATAAAAGAACTCCTGGTATGATAAATTTTACATAACGTTTCATTTTAATATATAAGAGTTGGCGTTAAACTATTAAATGCTATTGAGAATTGAAAACAATCCTATATGTTAATTCGACTGCCATATGTCATAGATTTAATAAAGCAGACCAAAAAGCCAGAGCGGAATCTTCTTGCCAAGACCAATATCGATACCATCGCTTACGACATATCCATCTTCAATACCCTTTATCTGTTTGAATCCTTTGCTCTTTCCTCCCACTTCGAATAGCCATTTACCATCCACTAACAAATCGCCTTGGTTAGGCATCGAGAGTTTGTGACCAACGCCCACCTGTGAGGCAAAATAGGTCTCACGCACCGTTCCTGCTTCAGCATGTGGAGTCAGACAGTGCATCAGATTGGTGTTATAAAACAAAACCTTTTCAGGCTTCGTCAGCATGTTCATCCCACTGTCGGCTGCGTATAGCCGGCGTACTAATGCTGCCTTATCCATCAGGTCAATGAGTTTCAGCACATTATTGCGAGAAGCCTTTAGTGTGACACAGAGACCAGAGATATTTAAGGTATATGGCGAACTCTCTGCCAGCACCGCCAACAGTTGCTTGGCCTTATAGACAGAGTCATATTCTATGTTACTTACCGAAGGAATCTCGCTGGTGACGATGGTTTCAATCACTTGCTGGAGGCGGTCGGCAAAGCCGTCACCTTCTTCACGATAGAAAGGATAATAGCCTGTCTCCAAGTATTTCTCGAAATGCCGTAGAACCTTTACCTTCGATGTAATCTGCGATGCCTGCATGAAATGGTCGTTCAGCACAGTCTCTAACGAAAGCACTGGCAACTGTGCTACTTGTTCCAATTGTAGATATTCTCTAAACGACAATCCCTCCAACGTGTACTGCCGATGACGACGCGACAGGTCACCCATTAGCGATTCCTCCAGTTTCAACATCGAAGAACCCGTCACAACGACGTGCAATTGTGGAAAGGAATCGTAAATGTTTTTGATTTCCTGCTGCCATGTCTTATATTTATGCACCTCGTCTAGAAAAAGGTGAGTTCCTCCATGCGTATAGTGATATTCAGCCAGGTCGAGAACAGAGTGATTGGCAAACCATATATGGTCAAGTGATGCATACAGTGCTTTTTGCTTATCCTCAAAAGAGCGCAAGATATGCTGAAGGAGCATTGTCGTTTTGCCAACGCCCTTAGCGCCTTTAATCACAATCAATCTATTGTCCCAGTTTATCTTCTCATAGAGATATCTGGTGAAACTCAAATCTGTCTCCGCCAGCAAGCGGCCATAAGCCTTATACAATCTATCCATTTGTACTAAGAATTATAATTATGGCGCAAAGATATGTTTTTTACTTTGAAAAATCAAATTTTCTTGCTATTTTTTACTTTTGAAAGTAAAAAGTGTATGTTGTTATGAATTCATTAAACTTAACACCTCAGCCTGGTGACTAGCGATTTGATGGTGCCCATTCCTCATAGAACTGCCGCATTTTCTTAATGCTTATTGGGTAGTTAAACAATCTTAACCAAATCTTAAACTTTGTTGCCCCTCCACCGCATCATAAATGTCAAAAAATCCAACAAGGCGACACCTAAGAATCCATTATCGGGTAATAAAAAGTTGTACCGTTTAAAATGGGGTATTTTCAATTGTCATTGATTGTCAGAGACTTACATAATTAAAAAGTAGTTCCATATGGATTCAAATGAATTCCCGATGAAGCCAGAGGGCGAAGAAAGGATCGTAAACGGTGTATACCCCCTTGTCTTCTGTAATCAGGTCTTTGTCTAAAAGACTGCGCACGGCTGCTGTTACTACACTGACTGTCTGTAAGTGATGCCGTTTGATAAACGACTTGCTTGTAATACTTTTTGCCTTTCCTTCTTTTGCTATGGCAAGGAACACTTCCCGTTGCTTCTCTGGCAGTTTGTCGATCAAATCTGAATAGGTTTCTGTGAATAAGTCGAGGATATATTCTTCCGCACCATCTACCATGGCGTCGGTGCAACATTTATCGGGTAATGTTTTCATGAATAAGACATTTAGCAACCGTTGAACACATGATGTCACCGCATCATAACGGTTGTATACGTCCTCTACAGCCTTGCTTTCAATACTTTTCCCATATTTTTCAAACTGCTTCTGAGCAAACTCCACATATTTGTCAACTGATATGGGCCTTAGGTTCATAATCAGCACCGACTGATAGAACGGCCTCGATGGTGACGTGAAGATTTCCCCCATCAGATGGCGTTTGCTACCAGAAAAGATGAAAGTGGCATTGATGCATTTCTGCATGTAGGTTCTGAGTGTTGCCTCAATATTGGGGGATTCTGTGTATTTCGTTATCTGCTGAAATTCGTCAATACATACAATGCAAGGTTTATCTGCCTTTCCCAAATATTCGAAAATCTCGTCGAGGGTAGTTTCAGGGTGCTCAATATCACCTAAGCCAAGACTCCATGTTGGAAAGTTATTGATATCGTAAGTAATCTCACTACGAAGCGAGCGGAGCAAGTACAGGAATCCCTCCCATACGATTTTTCCTTTTGGCTTTAGTTCATTCAAGATGGTGCGGCCAAAGACATTTACGAAGTCGCGGAGACTGCTGGTGGCATAGATATCAATATGAAAAGTGTAATACTTGTCCTTGATTCCGGGCTGTCGGAATAAATGGCGAATCAAATCGGTCTTTCCAACCCGGCGTGGTGATATCAAAGCAATATTGTTGCCATTGGTAGTCAGTTCTACCAATTGGCTTGTTTCCTTCACTCTGTCACAGAAATATTCAGGCCCTGCGTATCCTTTCGTTACAAACGGATTATCCATAACTTTCTTCTTGTGAATGCAAAGATAACAGCAATATTGAATTTATCCAAAATTGAATAATCCTATTTAGGATAATTTAAGATTTCCACGATGCTTCCATATGAATTTCAATATGAAAAAGTGCAGCCTCCATATCATGTGTATGGAGGCTGCACTTTTGAGATGAGATAAAAATGTTGTTTTACTATTCTTGCTGTCCTTGTATGTGATGGTAGAGTTTCTTATAAAAGGGATGTCGTGTCAGGGTGGCGCTGTCGCCGAGTATGATGAGTTTCATGCGTGCTCGTGTGATGGCGACATTCATTCGGCGAAGGTCGCGTAGGAAACCTATTTGGCCTTCATCGTTTGCACGGACGAGGGAGATGAGTATGATGTCGCGCTCCTGGCCTTGGAAACCATCTACAGTGTTGATGGAGATGAGATGTCGGAAAGGTTTGAAAAAAGCCTTCTTGGACACCATGCGTCTGAGGTGCTGCACCTGGGCGCGGTAGGGTGAGATGACGCCCACGTCGATACGCTCCTCCAGGATACGTTCCTTGCCTATCTTCTTGAAATAGTTTTCGAGCGTTTCCAACGTGAGTGCCGCCTCGGCCTTGTTGATGCGGCCGAAAGTCTCTCCCACGAACTCCTCTTGGCAGTCGAGTCCTGCAGTGTCCACCCACATCATCGGATGGTCGTAGTCGAGGATGCCCCGTTGCTTGACCAGAGGTGCGGTCTCCACCATCCCCCCATAGAAATATTCTGACGAGAACCGCATGATGGCTTCGTTCATGCGGTATTGCACGCGCAGCAGCGTCACCACCTCCGGTTTGTTTTCCACGATGCGTTCCATCAGGGTCTTGCCCAGGCCTCCTTTCAGTGCCGCGAGGCTTTTCACCGTGGGCGGCAACTGACAATGGTCGCCGGCGAACACCACCCTTGAGGCTTTGCGTATGGGAATCCAGCAGGCTGCTTCCAGGGCTTGCGCCGCCTCGTCGATGAACAGCGTCCCGAATTTCTGTCCGTCGAGCAGGCGGTTGGCCGATCCGGCCAAGGTGGATGCTATGACACGTGCTTCGCTGAAGAGTTCGTTTTGTATGCGCAATTCCAATTCCGTGGCGCGTGCTTGCAGCCGGTCGCGTTTCTGGTGGTACTGGTTGCTCTTCCTGTGCTCCTGGCGTAGTTCGCGTAGTGCCTTGCGAATGCTCCACAACTGCGGATAGTCGGGATGGGCTTCGAAACGCCGCTCATAAGTGAACGACAGCATCTTGTCGTTCACACGGGTGGGATTGCCTATGCGCAGCACGTTGATGCCCCGGTCGGTGAGTTGTTCTGATATCCAGTCAACGGCCATGTTGCTTTGGGCACACACGAGCACCTGGCTCTCACGGCGGAGCGTTTCGCTAATGGCCTCCACCAAGGTGGTGGTCTTCCCCGTGCCGGGAGGTCCGTGGACCACCATCACATCCTTGGCACACAGCACTTCGTTGACGGCTTTCTCCTGTGTGGGGTTGAGCCAGGGGAAGCGCATGGGCGAGAAGGTGTACCTGGCAGCGGGTTGGCGTGAGTAGAAGAGGTCGCGCAGGTAGGCCAGGCGGTTGTTTTTTGCCTTGGTCACCCTGTCGAGAGCCTCGAACATCAGCCGGTAGGTGGTCTCGTCGAAAAACAGTTGTACGCCAAGGTTGTCGCCGTTTTGCACTTCTGCCACGGTGCCGCTGTCGGGCACGATGACCACCATGCGGTCGCCATCGGCGTAGTTCACCGTGCAGGTTTGCTTGAAATAGGTGATTTTCTCCCCACCCTTCCCGTCGTTGGCTACACGGAAGAAACACACAGGACGACCATATTCGAAATTATGTTCGATATCGTCGTCCTGTGTGCGGTGGACTTCCACCACGAGTTGGTTGAGCGAGTTGTAATAGGAGCGGCCGCCACGGATGGGATACCAGGCATCGCCGCGTTTCACCTTTCGCATCAGCCCCATCGACTCGGTTTGCCGTCGGTAAGCCTCGCGTTCGGTGTGATACTCTATCTCAAGCAACAGTCGCTGCTGTTGCAGCAACAAGAGTGTGTTCATCCTTTCTGCGGCGGCGTGGCAGGCTGGCCGTGGGGATACTTATTGTGTGTGGTGACATCCAGTTTGTCCTTCCACTCCACAAGGTGCTTGAGTTCGTTCACCCAATTCCAACTTGGGTCGGGAGTCATATAGTTGGGGCCGTATCTGAACTGGCAGATTTCCTCTGCGTTCTCGGGGATGTACACCTCGATGCCCTCGAAGTGTGTCTTTTTCCTTTCCCGTTTGTAAGGCACCTCTATCCTTCTTGCCATGAATTTGCCTTTTTCTTCCTTCCTTAGCACGAAGTCGCAGCAGTAGGGATAGGTGTCGATGGCAGGGTAGAAATAGAAGATGTCTATTCTCACGCCGTTGTATTCGAAGGTGTCTTCCCGCCCAAGACGCCCATCGTCAACCAAGTTGCAGAAAAGCCAGGTGAATCCCGCCTTTTCAAGTGCCGTCACGACCTCCGGACTGAAGTCATCAATCCACATGGAAGTGTCGATGTCGATGTCGTGCTTGATGAAGCCGTGCTCGCGAATGGCTCCCAGGATGGAACCGAAAGCGAGCGTGTATTTGAAGCCTCCTGCTTCCATGCAATCGACGAATTTTTCAAGAGCTTCCAAGGCATGTGCATGGAAATATGCAGCCTTTTGGGCTTTCTCCACACGCTCTCGGTGTCGGGTGATGGGGCCGAAGATGATTCCTGCCAGTCGGTATAGAAAAGGCTGGTTCTCCAGGACCTCCTTGGCCTTTTTTATGAGTTTGTCCATTTGATTCTTCAGGTGTTTCCAGTATTCCTGGTGTTCTTGGGGATTCTATTGTTCCTATGTTTTTAGGGCAATGGTAGCAAGCCCTCCCATTTCACGTCCCATTTGCCGTTGTCGGGGAATCCGGGGTTGTGGCGTGTCTCTCCATCCCATCCGGCACACATCATCGCCACGGCGGTGAGCAGTCCTCCATTGCCGGGGAGGTAGCATCTGAGGCGGTTGTCTTGGTAGTTGTGCCCGTTGGGGAGGTAAGTGTTGGTGCGTTGCGGTGTAAGTAGCGCGTTGATGGCGTCATGAGGCTCACCCAGTCTTGCTGCGTTCATGGCCGTCATGGGGAAGTCCCACCCCCATGTCTTGTCCCAATTCCAATTACCGAGGACCCAATGCAGGGTGTTGCGCATGATGTCGTTGTCCGCTTGTGGCGTGGCAGGCAAGATACCTACCGCACCGAGGACAGCCATATGGTCGCTGGTGAAACGGATGTCCTCATAGGTTTGCGGGGCGGTTTCTGCTGCCAGGTAGAGGCTGTCTTTCGCGGCGAGGGAAGAGAGGAGGGTGATGATGTTGTCCCATTCCGGCAAGCGGGGCATTCCGGCACGCACGCGCCATTGTTGAGCCAGGTCGAGAGCGAAATGCCAGTAAGACAGTTCAAATGGTGGGTTCACCGTCTCATCGGCGCGCAGGGTTTCCTGTGCCGGGATGCAGCCTTTGAGCACATAGCGGTTGCGTGGCTCGTCATAGGAGGCAAAGGATGCCATGAATTCGGCTGTCTCAGCCACGATGTCTTTGTATTTGGATAGGATGCGAGCCTTTCCAGCCTCATCGGAGGCACGGTAGAGCAATTCAGCCAGATAGATGGGGTGTGGCTGCTGCCAGATGAGAAAACTTCCCACTTTGGAGGGTGCCTCTTTTCCCGAGGGGTCGGTCATCTTCATCCACCTCACCCCCTTGAACCCTTGGCGGTTGGCAATCTCCCTTGCCACGGGAAGGACGGTGAAATACCAATCGAGCGAGCGTTCGAGCACCTCGGGATGCCCCCAGAGTGCAAATTGTGCCTGATGCCACCAGATCATCTCCAAATGGAATTTGCCAAACCAAGAATTGTAGGTGAGTCCGGTTTCTTGTGGCGGGGTGTCTCCCCCGTCGTTGACGGCAAGGAGGTATTGGCTCAGCACCACGCGGCGTTCCAGTTCGCGAGCCCTTTCGTCGGTGCAGGCGGAAAAGTCCACGATGCCACCTTCTTTCCAATAGCGTTGCCAGTATTGGCTTGACGCCTCTTTCACCTCTTCGAAGGAGAGCAATGGCCTATTGGAATCTTTCTGCTCATAGAATTCGCAGGTGAGCGATGTCACTTGGTCGGGACAACTGAAATATTGCTTGTTCCACATGGGTTGCTCACTTTTGAACTCAATATAGCCATGCCGGCCCTGGTCCCAATGGATGGTGAGATAGTAGGCAGCCTTGTCAAACCTTGACTTTCCGTCGAGGATGCGTTTGAGTGTGTCGGTGCAGGATTTGCCTATGCCCTCGAAACTGGCGATGTTGCGCTCCCATTCATCCCAGTCGCAGGCATCATCACTATGCTTGCCTGTGGGGTAGGGGAACTTGAATGTGACTTTCTTGTCAGGGTCGTCGCTCTCTATGCGTGTAGCCACCAAGTCGCGTTCCGGGTGGCAGACGGTGGTCACGTGGTAGTGATGGCCACGATAGGTGAAACGACTTTCAATGATACCTGTCCATAGGTCGAGCGTCTGGTCGATATCATGCACTTCACTTGGTTCAAGATCAAGGCCGATGGCGCCCAGGTGGAGACGGTGGGGGTTTTGCCGATGCCATTCGGCGGCGCCATGGGGACGTCCCTCCTTGAACTGTGTGGAGTAGAATTCGGTGTGTCCATGCCCGAAGTCGTAGGCTTTCAGCGCTTCTTCAGGGCGGTATTGCTCGGGGTTGGGGAAACTGTGCCATCCCCAGTCGCTCATCGTGCCCAAAGGCACGCCGTTGGCATAGGTGCGCGGGAATGACTGCAGTCCTGTGGCATCAACGGTGAAGGCGAAGCCGCCATTTCCCACGGTGAGTGATGCCAGGGTGTCGAGTGTGGTGACATGGGGATTGTTGCGCCTGACCACCGCTTCCCGGTCGATGGGTTGCGCCCATGATGGCAGTATGACGCCTGCCAATAGGATAAGGAAAATGTGTCGGATCATAGGGGGTAGGTCTTTAAGGTCTTCAAAGTCATCAAGGTCTTCAAGGTATGACTTCATACACCCCGTCCATCAACTTGCGGCATCTTTGCTTTTTGCACAAGTTGTCAAGAGGGTGTTGGAAGGATTCCATCTGGGTGACCACATAGACAGGCACGCCTTCCAATTTTGGATTGCTTCTGATGTCGCCCAGCGCCTTGTTGATGTTTTCCTCGTTGTTTTGCATCTCCGATTCCAGCAAGGCCACGTAGCGATTGCCGTCGCTCATTTCAAACGACCGGTTTGGAAGATTCTTGAATTTGTAGCCTTCTTCCAGTAGCAAGGAGGGATAGAGTGAAAGATCGTTCCATGTGAGCGCCACGACGACGTAACGGTTTGGAGCGTTCTTGTCGAGATAGGCTTTCACCTCATGGATGTGTTCCTTTTGGCGGCTCTTCACCTTGTGTATGTAGAAAGGATAGAAAAAGTGTCCCGAGTAGACCATCAACTCATCTTCGGTGAAGAATCCCAGACTGGTGCCTATCCCCAATTGCCAATGGCGTGGGCTGTTGGCAT
Source organism: Prevotella sp. (assembly GCA_017619375.1). Lineage (GTDB taxonomy): Bacteria > Bacteroidota > Bacteroidia > Bacteroidales > Bacteroidaceae > Prevotella. The sequence goes on from JAFZSL010000070.1 coordinate 38,798, forward strand.
CGGTGTACAAGCTGAGGTTGGGGCCTGCCTTGGACACGCAGTCCTCTGTGTTGCGCCAGGGCTTGTCGGGGAAGTCAAACCTGAGTGATACGATGTAATAGGCCACCAATGCGACGACCATGGCATAGCCCAGCGTCTTGTATCGTTTGCCCAAAGCCTTCAGGTATTGGATGGCATGGCAGGTGAGGATGGCGACAAAGGGGAGAAGGTAGAGATAATGCTTTGCCGCTCCTCCGTTGAGACGGTAGAAATAATGGATGAGCACCATGGGCAGCAATGCGATGAGTAGCATCAAGTATTGTTTCCTTCGCGCCACGCAAGCGATACCGATGGGTATCAGGATGATGTTGACCAGAGTGTAGTAGGAGAAGATGGCGATAAGTCCCATCTGTAGCAACCGACCATTGCCGTTCATTGTTTCTGCTGCCGTAAGGGTCTTGAACGGGTTGGCTTGGAACAGTGTGTATGCCGCCAGCATGAATGCCAAGACGACAACGGCCGCCGCCGCCGACAAGACGATGCTTCTCTTGATGCTCGTCCCTCGGTGGAGAAAGAGAAGCAGGATGACGGGATAGATGATGATGATGTCGATGCGGAAGACGGTGGCGATGCACATGATGACGAGTGGCTGCCAGAAAGGCGCCTCCTTCATGATGAGGAGAAACGCCCATAGTGCAAGGGCGTAGGAGAACGACGAGGTGTTGGGGTAGGTGGCTATGGCGTAGGTCTCCGGGAGCAGGATCAGTGCAAAAAGGACGAGGGTCTTGCTCATTCCGGTCACCCTGTGCACGAACGCCACGGCGAGGGGGATGGCTGCCAATGCCGCCAATGCCGACATCAGGCTGTATATGGTGTTGCAACTGAGGAAGGGCAAAAGATGTTTCACGCACACGATGAAGTAGATGATGGCTGGTTGCATCCCGTATTGATAGGATGCCTCCGGGGGTATTGCCCATCCATTATTGTACATGACGGAACTGCTTGCGATGATGCGCAAGGAGTCACCTTCGAAGGTGAGTTCGAAAGGGAACATTTCCGCGAGCATCCACAAGACGAATGCTCCTAACAGCCAATAGTATGATGCTGGGGTGGGGGTGAGCGTGACAGGTCTTCTGCTTTCCATGTCAGTCGTGCTTTGGGGCTTTGCCCTTGAGGTTGGCGTTGATTTTGCGGAAATCGCCCAAGGCTTTCCAACCAATCTTGAAGATGCGCTTCATATTGATGGAATTGACGCCACCCTGGCGGGGCTTGAAGGTGATTTCGTAGAACTTGATGGCATATTTCCATTTCACGGCGATGGCGGAAATGGCCACGTTGCAGAGACCGTAGTCTTCTGGTATGACATCCATGATGGCTTGTAGCTTGTCACGCTGCATCAGACGGAAAGGCGTGTTGGCATCGGTCACCCATTCGTGGAACATCAGCCACACCACCAGGCGCAACGTCTTGGTGACGAAGACGCGGCTGGAGCCGTCTTGGCGGCCTTTGCGGTAGCCGATTTGGAAATCATAGTCGTGACGATGGTCGAACATCTGCCAGAATTCCTCTGGGTCGGTCTGTCCGTCGGAGTCGGTTTGGAACACATAGTCGGCACCATTGGAGATGGCGTGGCGGTAGAGGTGGAGCACCGTTTGCCCGTGTCCGCCATTGGGTTTCGTAAGCGGCTCGAAATGGTCGTAACCGCCTTGTGCCTTCAATGCAGTCATCACCTCATAAGTGTCGTCCTTGCTGCCGTCGTTGGCGATGGCAAGCACGGCCTCGCAGCCTTCCATGCCGTTGATACGCTCTACTACGGGATACCATTGCTTGATGGTGGTCTCGATGTTGGCCGACTCGTTGTAGGCGGGCATGACAAAATAAAACTTTTCCATAGGATAGATGTTTTGGGGTTAGTGATTATTTAGTTCGGATTTATCCTCTTTCACCCTGAAGGTGACGAACTTGTTGAGCAGGAACTGGAAGAACACCACCAACACGATGCTTGCCAGTTTGGTAATGGACTTGTTGAAATGTAGTTTATCGATGCCCACCCATAGTATGAAATTGCTCATCAGCAGGCCGGTGAGCCCCACGGCAAGGAATATGCTGAAACGTTGAGCCGTCTTGTCGTTTACCTTGAAATTGTAGGTGCGGTTGAGGTAGAAACTGGTGGTGATGCCCACCAGCACGGAAATGCAATTGGCCACCAGGTAGTTGAAGTTCAACCCCCGGATGAGCAAGGTGAAAACAAGGAAGTCGAGGGAAGCGGTGAAACTTCCGATGATGCCGTAAAGGATCAAGTGGCGGAACTTGGCATACAGCCTCTTGAGCAATTCCATAGGATGTCGATTAGATGTTGAGGCTCATCACCTTTTCAATGATGGGGGCCATGTCGTAATATTTGTATTCTGCCAGTCGGCCTCCGAAGACCACGTCTTGTCTTGCTGCAGCCATGGCCCTGTATTGTTCGGCCAACGTGTTGTTTCGCTCGTCGTTCACAGGATAATAAGGTTCCATCCCTGCCTGCCACTCTGTGGAGTATTCGCGGGAAACGACGGTCTTGGGGCAGTCGTACACCTGCTGGCCGAACATCTCGAAGTGCTTGTGCTCGATGATGCGGGTGTAGGGTGTGGTGGCGTCGGTATAGTTCACCACGGCGTTTCCTTGGTAGTTGGGCATGTCGAGTATCTCTTGCTCGAATCTCACCGTGCGGTAGTTGAGTTTGCCCAGTTCATAGTCGAAATATTCATCGATTTTGCCGGTATACACCACTTTTTCCGCCATAGCCTCGAAATGCTGGCGGTTGTCGAAGAAGTCTGTCCCCACTTGGCATTCCACTCCTTCGAGCAACCCCTCGATGAGCAGGTTGTAGCCACCGATGGGAATGCCTTGGTAGGAGTCGTTGAAATAGTTGTTGTCGAAGACGAGGCGTACGGGCAGTCTCCTGATGATAAAGGCTGGCAAGTCGGTGCATTTCCGCCCCCATTGCTTCTCCGTATATCCTTTGATGAGGCGTTCGTAGATGTCACGTCCAATGAGGGTGAGCGCCTGTTCCTCCAAGTTGCGTGGTTCGTTGATACCTGCCGCCCTCATGGCTTCCAAGGTCTCCCGGCGCTGTTCCTCTATCTTGGCCATGGCGTCCTCAGGAGTGGTGACCCCCCACATCTGGTAGAAGGTGTTCATGTTGAAGGGCAGGTTGTAGAGTTTCCCCTTGTAGTTGGCCACGGGCGAGTTGGTGTATCGGTTGAAGGGGGTGATGGCGTTGACGAAGTCCCACACTTTCTTGTTGGACGTATGGAAGATGTGTGCGCCATACACGTGTACATTGATACCTTCCACCTTCTCGCAGTAAATGTTTCCTCCGAGGTGTGGACGCTTGTCGATCACCAAGCATCGCTTCCCTTTCTTGTGGGCGAGGTGGGCGAAAGTGGCGCCGAAGAGGCCAGAGCCCACGATGAGATAGTCGTATTTTTTCATAGGTCGCTTGTTATTTCAAGGTTTTTTCCTTAACTTGTTTCTGATGCTCCATACGATGGACCTGGGGAAAAGTAGGCGCAAGTCCTTGGCTGCCATGCGGAATGGCCCCGGATCATCGTCATCTTTGATGAACCGGATGTCGGCCTTGTGGAGCGAACGCTTGTATTGCCAATAGTTGATCGTGCCGAAATAGAGCATGTCCAGACAGGTCTTCTCGTTGGCGAAGGTTTGCACGGGGAAGTCGGAGACAATGGAATCCTCAAGGTATTCAAGGTCCTTGGAATTGTCTTGCTTTCCCATCATGTGATGGATGAACACCCCCGGGAGGTTGAGGGCGCCTTTGGTGACGGCGTAGCCACTGGCTCCGAATCGGACGTTGAGTTCATTGAAGTATACTTTCCCCCCGCTTTCATAAAGGTCGATGTCGAAGAGTCCTGTGAGTTGGGTCTTTTCCATGAATCGTTCCAGCACATCTGCGATGCCGGGGAGTTGGCTGATGGGGCGCACCCTTCCCGTAGCGGTCACCCCCTCTCTGTCACTGTCCATTTGTATGAAGGCTGGTATGATGCTGCTGTTCCCGAAAGAGACTCCCAACACGGCATACTCGTTGGTGATGTCATGGTACTCTTCCACGAGGATGTCTTTCTTGAACTTTTTGGCGATGGTTGCCAGTATCGTTTCCAACTGCTCTCGGTTGTCGCAGCGACAGAGGTATGGTTTAAGTGCTCCCGTGTAGCATTCCACGGGTTTGGTGAAGCATGGGAAGGTTATTCCCTCGGGGATGTGGTGCCCTCCCTCTTCGTAACGGCAAAGCCATCCTGCTGCCACGTTAGCACCGGCGACACGTGCCATTTCTTTCTGGTGCATCTTGTCCATGATGTGGAGTATGGCTCCTTGCTGATGGTTGACATGCGGGGTGATGAAGCATGGGCTGAGGGTGTCGATGTTCATGTCCACGACGGAGGCCGTCCAATCATCGGTGGGCAGGATGAAGATTTCTTGGCGCTTGCCGCGGTATCCCATGATGGTCTTCATCAACAGCTTTACATCGGGTTGATGTGCCACCTGGGTTTCCACGACATATTTGCTGTAAATGTCGACGGGTGTGTCGGTCATCCATTCCAACTGTGTCTGCACCACTACTACGTCGCAACCGGCCATGCCCGCTGCGCGCACCATTCCAAGCCGTGAGGCGTAGTTCTTGCCTATCACGATGGCCAAGGGCTTTGACGTTTCTGTTGTGAAGCTCATTATCCGAAACGTTTGATTCTTCCTGGCTTGTACTTGATTTTCTCCTTCCATTTGTTGGAAGTGAACATCCACCAGCATTTCCATCTGCTAAAGGGACACGCGTTGAGCCATTTTACCATCACGACGGAATAATGATCTGTAGGGAAGGTGATGAAGTCTACATATACCCATCCTTTTTTACGAAGTGCCCGTTGCACAGTTGTGTTGTGTTCGGCGGTGTTCATTTCAATCAAGTTGATATGACTTTGACGGATGCTTTCCTCGCTGTAACGTAAAAGTTTTGAGTAAATCCCATTGCCTTGGTATTCTGGAAGCACACCGTTGAGCATCCAGTAGGCTATAGCCTGCCCCTGGGCATACCATTTATTGCTGGTGATGATTTTATAGGAACTGGTTCCCACCACTTTGTCGCCGTCCATAGCTACGAGGCATCGCCCTTGTTCTCCCACTAATTCTTTCATCTTTTCTCCAGACAGTGCCGGTGCTTTCATATGTATGCCGTCTTCCCTGTTTTTTGCGTGAGCAGCCCACAGGACATCGTGAATCACGTCCCATGATACGCTGTCGGGCTTTTCCATCACTACAATCTTATCCATGACAGCAGTTGTTTGATGTTCCGTCTTAGTAGCATCATCCTTTGTCGGCGGTGGAACACCTTTGAAGGTTCTGGGTCATCATCGTTGTCAAGGAAACGAATGTCTGCAGTATTCAAAAGGCGGAGATATTCGCTGGTTGGCGTGAAGCCATCCGACCAATGTTCGGTACATGTACGCTCATTGGCGAAAATGGAGGTGCTGTTGATTTTTTTCTTCATACCATCCGTGTCTTCTCCGCGCAACGTCTTCACCAACATTCCGGGCAAGTTTACACCCATTTGCTGAATGGCGGTGGCAGAGCCTCCTATTCTCAAATTGAGTTCGTCGAAATAGTATTTGCCGCCGCTAAGGAAGAAATCTATGTCGAAGAGTCCTACAAGCCCTACCTCGCGAACAAAACAGGATAATTTCTCTATGAATGGTTGGAGTGCCCCGACGGGACCGATGCTCCCTTGCATGGCTACTCCTTTGTCACTCCCTTCTGTCATTTTCAACATCTCTATCACACCGGGAATCACGACCTCGTTTCCATCAGAAAAGCCAACGATGGCATACTCTGTGTCAATTTCTTTGTAGTCTTCGCACATAATGGTCAAGTTAGGCAGACTTTCGGCTATTCGGCCAAGGGCTTGACACAACTCTTGCTCGTTGTCACATCGATGAAGCGTGCTTTTGTAACCGGGTGTGTAAGCACGGGTTTTTGTGAAGCACGGGTATCTGATGCCGGTAGGTAATTCGTAGCTCCCTTCCTGAATCTTGATGTTTGTTGATGGGACTACATCTATCCCCAGATGACAGGCAAGAGCTTTCTGGCGCTCCTTGTTCATCCATTCCACCAATGCTCCTTGGCGATGTCCGATGTTGGGGATATGGAAATGGGGGTTCAACAAGTCATGATGGCGGTCGATGGTGGCCACGGCAAAATCGCAGTTTGGGATGAGGATGGCTTTCCCGTCACCGCCAACGCAACGTTTCAACAACATTTGGACTAATGCCTCGCCTCCATTGCGTTGGGGGAACCTGATGGTGTCGTCTATGTACTTGCTGTAGGTGTCGACGGGGCGTTTGCTGGCGTTTTCCAGTGCCACCACCACCACCTCACATCCAATTTGCGCCACGGCTCGTATAATGCCGATTCTCGATGTGTAACCTATGCCGACGATGACAACGCGCTGCCTCATGAGTTTGTCCTTTTATTTCTCTGCATCCATTTTGAAGCCCTTACTTTTTCAAAAAGGTATTGGCAGACATCTGTCTTTTGGTAAATGAGCAAGAAGGTGACCGGCACGCTGACGAGGCAGATGATGGCATGTAGCACGAAGTCGACGATGGGGAGGCCTGTAGCCACCACCCTGCATATGAGGAAGTCGGCAATTTCCACCACGGCCAGGATGAGGATGAAGGTGAGATTTTTCTTGTAATAGTAAGAAGCAGGTTTGTATCCTTGGAAGCTGTATTTGTGGATGATGACGGGGTCGATCATGAAATTGGCGAGGATGTCTGCGGTTATCGTGCCGATGATTACACCGCAGATGCCAATATAATGACATAAGATGACGGAAACAACAATGTTGATGGCAATGCCTATCAAGGGACGGTACCATGCTTGCCGGAAGGCTCCTGAAATGTTCCGCACTTGCCCAAGGTTGATTTTCAGACCGACAAAAAGGCTTTCAATGCCTATCAAGATGGGGAGAGGTTGTGGAACGACGTATTTATCGCCCACCCATAGGTGGATGAACTCGTTGGAACAGACGGCGATGCCCACGCAGGCAGTACCTTTGAGAAGGATGGTGATGAAGTTCATCAATTCAAAGATGAAATAGTTCTTCGCTATGCTTTCCTTGGCGTATGCGTTTCCCATACTCTCCTTTACGCCACTATGGAATTTTTGGACAAACTGGTTGATGGTCAAGTATATGAGATAGTAGTTGGAGTATAATCCAACATATTCAATACCTTTTATGGAACTCAGAACCAAGTTGTCAGTGGCCTTGAGAACAACGCCGCTCACCTTGAACACAAAGAGTGCGCCGCAGTCTTTAAATATGCTTGTTTGCTCCTTGCTTGACATGCTTTCTTCTTCTTTCTTGAAAGCCCAAGGGTACATTTTAGTGGAGATGTAAGCGTTTGTCAATGTCTGTAAGATGCCCATGATGACAACAGTGCTGACATATAGCATGAAGTTTTGAGTGAACACCAGGATGGCAATCTGTATACCGATGGTGATGAAGTCGTAGATGGTGCCCACCACATTGAGGATGTATCTTTTTTGGTCTGTCTTGATGACTATGGTTCGGTATGCGGAGAACAAATATGAGCTCACGCTTTGCAGGACGTAGAGGAGGAAGATGACGGGAGCGTTGATGTTTAGAACTTCCAATTTGTCGTAGTCCTTTATGATGAAGCGGAGGAACGGCGTCATCAACAAACCCAGGAATAGGAAGCTGAGACCTATCACGATGTAGGCACGTCTGAAGAATTTCACCAGAATCCTGACGCGCTTCTCGTCACGGTCCGCCATCGGCTTGTAGAGCTTGAAGAGTATGGCAGAACCTATGCCCAATTCAGAGAGGGAGAGCAGGGAAAGGATGTTGTTGAACAAACTTCCAATACCCAGGTAGGAAACTCCCAGCACTTGGATGAACACCGTGCGGGAGACGAAGCGCAACAAGGTGAGGGTGAGTTGGCTAAACAAGCCAGTCCCCATGTTGAGCATGGAATTCTTCGTCCTGGAATATTGCTTTACCTCCATGGAAGTATGGGATGCTTTGGGTGGTTATAGGTGATGATGGGAGATTATGGGAAGAGTTGGTGTCAGCCTTTTATGCGTGCGCTCTTTCCCCTTTTGTCGGCAAAAGTAATGGTGGGGAATGCTTGGCAGCTGACTTTCCTTTGTTTGATCAAAGGCAGGAGTTCGTCCAAGTCTTCCTTGCTGAATGCAGGCCCCACTGTCATTTGGAAACCGTTGACGGCGGGGCTTTGGTTGAGTTCTATGACCACTGGTATGCCGTCGGGCGTGACGGAAAAGTCCCATCCAACGTAGTTCAGGTCGGCCAGTTTGCTGTGTAGATGGATGGCTGTCGCTTTGAGACGTTCGAAACAAGGCACTTTCTCCAAAGCGTGATTGAAGGGATGTTGCTCAAGAGAATGGTATTTCACCATCTTCCGCTTGATGGTGCCATCCGGCATCACGCCAACGAAATTTCCACCGGCCGAAGCGTTGTCCACCACCGAGCCTTTCTCACCGAAACGTAAAATGGAGAACAAGTATTTGATTTCCCCGTTGGGTCTGCGGTAGGTGCATATGCGCACGGTGTTCAGCGACGATTCGTTGAGGCTGGCAAGGTCGGGATGCTGGATGACACATTCCTCGAAGGAGAAGTCCTTGCGGTATTGGGCAAACAATTGCCTGACCTTTTCTTCGCTCCTTTCATTCCGTGAAAGTTTGATGACACCTTTTCCCCATGTGGTGTTGAGGGTGGGTTTGACGATGAGGTCTTTGTCATAAGCCATGACCAAGCGGACGGCCTCGTCGGGGCTGATGCAGTCGTCGTTGCCATCGTAGAAAACGCCGTTCATATTGTATGTCACTTGTTCGGCCATGGTGAAAGCCACTTTTTTCCGTGGATTGCCGTTTCCGAGCAATTTCCTGAACATGTTCTTGTCCACATTTTTCCCGTCGCCATTGAGGAATGGTACCAGGTAATGTCTGAAAAAGGTGTTGGATATGTACAAGTCGGATTTCACCCCAGAAAGCCTTGAGTTGTACTCGGCCTCCACCATGGAGAATTTGAACCCATGCCTTGCGTAATAGGGGTTGACTTGTTTCAAATAGGGCTTGTAATCGAATTCTGGGTCCATGACGTGGTTGACGAACTCTTCCAACCGCCCTTGGCGAAGCAATATTTTACCTTCCCAGAACAGACAAGTCTCGGCCGCTTTCTCAAGTATTCTTAGAACGAGGGAGGAAAACGAACTCATATGTATGTCGGTATAAAGAAAAAAACGGGGACAGATGCCACTTGGCAGCTGCCTCCCGCGTAGATGCGTTCACATCGTGATGCCTCCATGCGACATCTTCCCCGTGAGAAATGTCATGGGGTCAGTGGTTTTGGTCGTTGATGTACCATTGGCGCAAGCGGCGAACCCCTTCGTCGATTTCCACCTTGTGATGCCACCCCAGGCGATGTATCTTGCTGACATCGGTAAGTTTGCGTGGTGTGCCATCAGGCTTCGTAGCGTCCCAGCGCAGTTCTCCCTTGAATCCTGTGGCTTCCACCACTTTGTTGGCCAACTCGCGAATGGTCAGTTCCTTGCCGGAACCTATGTTGATGTGACAATTGCGAATCTCTGTCGATAGAGGGTCGTAAGTGTCGGAAAAATTGACATTGAGCAACACGTATGCGCTGGCATCGGCCATGTCCTCGCTCCATAGGAATTCGCGAAGGGGGGAGCCGGTGCCCCAAAGTGTGACGGCTTCGGGAGTGATGCCGTATTTTCCCAGGATGGCCAGCACGTTGTCCTTCGAGCAACTGCCGTCCACGCCCTCCACGGGGCGTTGGTCAAGGTCTTTCCTCACTGCGGCCCAGTCGCCTTCGTTGAGGCATTTGGCAAGGTGGACCTTGCGAATCATGGCCGGTAGCACATGGCTTCTTTCCAAGTGGAAATTGTCGTTGGGACCGTACAGGTTGGTGGGCATGACGGCCACATAGTTGCAGCCATATTGGATGGCGAAACTCTCGCACATCTTCAATCCGGCGATTTTCGCTATGGCGTATGGCTCGTTGGTGTATTCCAACTCAGAGGTGAGCAATGCCTCTTCGCTGATGGGCTGCGGGGCCATGCGTGGATAGATGCAGGTGGAGCCAAGGAAGAGCAGTTTGGCAACATCATGCCGGAAACTCTCACCGATGACATTTTGCTGTATCTGTAGGTTTTGGTAGATGAAGTCGGCGCGGTATTTCAGGTTGGCCATGATGCCTCCTACGTGAGCGGCAGCCAGTACGACGGCGTCGGGGCGCTCTTCGTCAAAGAAATGCTTCACTGCCGTTGCGTCAAGCAGGTCGAGTTCCTTGTGGGTCCTGCCCACCAGGTTGGTGTAACCGCGGGAGAGGAGGTTGGACCAGATGGCGGAACCCACGAGTCCCCGGTGTCCTGCCACATAGATTTTGGAATTCTTCCCAAGTGCCATGTCTACGATTCCTTTTTATTTCTTGTATAATTTTTTCACAAAATCCATGTCGTGCTCGATCATGATTCTCACCAATTCGGGGAAAGGTGTCTTGCAGGGGTTCCAACCAAGTTGCTGGCGTGCTTTCGACGGGTCGCCCAACAACTGGTCCACTTCTGCCGGACGGAAATATTTGGGGTCGACTTCCACGATGACACGTCCCGTAGCGGTGTCGATGCCTTTTTCCTCCACGCCTTCGCCTTCCCAGGCCAGATGTATGCCCACTGCCTCGAAGGCGAGTGTGGCAAACTCCCTTACGGTGTGGTATTCACCGGTGGCGATGACGAAATCATCGGGCTCGGGCTGTTGCAGGATGAGCCACATGCACTCCACATAGTCACGAGCGTAACCCCAGTCGCGCAGTGAGTTGAGGTTGCCCAGGTATAGCTTGTCTTGATATCCTTGAGCGATGCGTGCGGCAGCCAGTGTGATTTTTCTGGTGACGAAGTTTTCGCCCCTCCGCTCGCTCTCATGGTTGAAAAGGATGCCGTTGCAACAGTACATGCCGTAACTCTCGCGGTAGTTCTTCATGATCCAGTAGCCATAGAGTTTCGCCACGGCATAGGGAGACCGTGGGTAGAATGGCGTCGTCTCCTTTTGGGGCACTTCCTGCACTTTTCCATATAGTTCGGAAGTTGATGCCTGATAGATGCGGCATTCCTTCTCCAGTCCACAGATGCGTACGGCTTCAAGGAGCCGCAGTACACCGACGGCATCGGTATCGGCGGTGTATTCCGGCACGTCGAAGGATACTTTGACATGGCTCTGGGCTGCGAGATTGTATATTTCCGTGGGCTTTACCTCGCCAATGATGCGTATGAGTGATGATGAGTCGGTCATGTCGGCCCAGTGCAATTCCACCAGGCGTTGCTTCTTCATGTCCCTCACCCATTCGTCGAGATAGAGGTGCTCAATCCTTCCTGTGTTGAACGAAGAGGAACGGCGGAGCAGTCCGTGCACCTCGTAGCCTTTTTCAATGAGGAATTCGGCCAGGTATGAACCGTCCTGTCCTGTGATGCCTGTGATGAGTGCGGTCTTTCTTGTCATGGCTTTTCTGTGAATTTTTTGATTTTTTGCTCTTCGCTGAGTTTGCAGATGAGCAATGTGTTGTCTTTCTCGGCAATGATGTATCCGTCAAGGCCTTGCACCACCACTTTGCGTTCTTCAGTGGTGTGGATGATGCAATTGTGAGTGTCGAAAAGCGAGATGTCGTTGCCAATCTTGCAGTTGCCATAGATGTCCTTGGCTGTCTGAGCCATCAAGGACCCCCATGTGCCAAGGTCGCTCCATCCGAAGTCGGCAGGGCAGACGAAAATCTCCGAGGCTTTCTCCATGATGGCATAGTCGACGGAGATGCTTTCGCATTCCGGGTAATGCTTGTCAATCATGGGTTGCTCTTCCTCCGTTCCGTATATCGGAAGCATGTTCTCGAAGAGTTTGGCCATTGCTGGCTTGTACACACGGAATGCATTGACGATGGTGTTGACACTCCAGATGAAAATGCCCGCGTTCCAGAAGTAACTCTTGTTGCGGATGTATTTCTCTGCAGTTGCGGCATCAGGCTTCTCACGGAAAGAGTCCACGCGGAATATTTCCTTGTTGCGTGCAGAACTGGTGGTGAGGTCGGCTTGTATGTATCCATATCCGGTTTCCGGGCGGGTGGGCTTCATCCCGAGTACGATGATGGAGTCGGTCTCTCCGGTGAATTTCATGCATGATGTGACGACCCTTCTGAATTCGCTGGTGTTGGTCACCACATGGTCGCTTGGAGTCACCACGACGTTTGCTTTCGGGTCTTCTTTCTTGATTCTCCAACTGACGTAGGCGATGCATGGCGCGGTGTTGCGTCGGCATGGCTCCAGCAGGATGTTGCGCACGGGCACTTCCGGCAGTTGTTCATGCACGATGTCGGCGTATCTCGCGTTGGTGACAATCCATATGTTGGATGGTTCACATACACCCTCGAAGCGGTCGTAGGTAAGTTGGAGCAATGTGCGCCCCACACCAAGCACGTCGATGAACTGCTTGGGCCTTTCTTCGGTACTCATGGGCCAGAAGCGGCTGCCTATGCCGCCAGCCATGATGACAAGGTGGTTTCTTGATGCCATGGTTCAATCTTTTAGATGGGATGATAATTGCTGGACGTCATGTTAGCAGAAGTGTGGCTATTCGTCTTGATGATGGTCTCTCCAACTGAGTTTCAAGTCGCGCAAAGGACGCCAGATGATTTCGCTGGGATAGTGGCTGAGCACCCTGAGATTGTATTTCTCATAGATGAGGAACCTCTTGAAGTGCCCTTTGGTGGTCTCAAGTGCGGCCTTTCGTGTTTCAGCTCTTCCGAAATTGCCCATGAGCAACACTTCGTTGAAAAGGAACTCTCCTTCTTTCTTGTTGGGTTCAAACAGCAGGTATTCTTCTTCCAAACCCAAGACGTTATGGACGATGTACATGATGGCGCTGGTGAAATTGACCATCCTGAATTTCTTGATTAGTGCAGAGAATTCCTTCTTCTCCTTTTCGCCCATACCATCGTTCTTGCATTTCTTCAGCAGGTAGTAATAGTCGATGATCTGCCTCAAGCCGATACCGTCGTTTTGCACGTGGCGGTACATGTGCAGCAGTTGGTAGAAGGCGTTGAAGTCATTCGTTGGAACAAAGAACTTGTATTTGCCATCAGGGGTTCTCGCTTCATTGCCGAATTGCGAATCCTTCACCTCGTCGAAATATTTTCTCAATTTCCTATCAATGAAGGGGTTGAGCATGTAAGATGGCCGGAAATGCACCTCCACGGAGACTTCTCCGAACATGGGAAAGTCGACATGGAGGTTTGTTGGTTGCCTGTTATAATATTTGGTGGTGAAATCCAATATCTTTTCCCTGCCGCCGTCAAGCCAGATGTCGATGTCTCCAGCCACCCTGAGGTACGGGTCGGGATACATCAGCGCATTGCCTTGCCCCTTGAGGATGCAGTTGGGGAAACCGTTCTCCAAGAACCATTCAGAAGCTTTGTCGGCACGTTTGTAAAGCGTTTCGTTGCGTTTTTTCAAGAGATGTGCCTCGAACACCCATTCCATGACATCGTCGTCGGTGGGTTTGTTGCCAAGGAAGAGTTCCGGGTGAGACTTGCCGTCTTGTGCGAGCACAGTCCTCGCATACACGCCTTGTATGGTTTGTGACCTGGCGAACGTGAGTAGTTCGCTCCAATTGATGTCTTTGACACATTCAGGCATCTCCTTTCCGCTCAAGCTGTACTTTAGGAACTCAATGTATTTCTTTTCTTTCATTTACGAAATTGTTTATATATCATAAATATAGATATGTGCGTTAATAGCAGGGCATTGTCGTACACCGTTTGTCTGCATCAAAGCCCGCAAAGCATCCTCAAATATTTACTCTGCTTCTCTACAACAAGCATGGCATAGGAAATGGCAATGGCACTTAAGAAGCATGACAACAGATGAATTATTGGTATTCGAATACCACCAAAAAGAGATATATAATATGTGACATAAAAAGCAACAAGCATTATTAGCAAATGATTGAGATAATACTGAAGCGAGTATTTTCCAAAATGAGACAAAATTGTCTTCAGCCTAGGAAGATAATGATTGATCTTCAATGAAATGCCCCAGACAAACAAGATGCTGATGACAGGGTAGACATAGTATATGACCACAGGGCTATGTTTTCCAAAATAGTAGGAAATGATGGCAAGCATCAAGAATAGCACAGTCAGTGGTAAGAATGAAAGATAATTCTTGAGGTGAACGTAATGGAGCCTCATCAAGTATCCCATATAAAAATATGGAAAAAAAATAATAATGTTACCCAAATGCAATATTTTGCATGAACGAATACTTGTTAATGATAGTATAATCGTCAATAAGAGCAAAGGTATACCTAGCATTTGCTTACCATTCAACAATTTCATCAAAATGAGAATGAAAAACAGAGTATGCAGGAACCAATATTGTTCGCCATTGAGAATGACAAAAAAGATGTTTTCCAACTTATGTGACTTGGTGAATGATGCGAAAAGATGTCTTGCTGTGACATCCAGACAACAAAAGAAGATGTAAGGAACAACTATTCTTTGGGCTTTCTTTTTAAGAAATACAAGCCACGAGTCTTTTAGGGAGAACAAGAATCCTGATGCGCAGAAGAACAATCCCAAATCGAAGGAGGTAATACACCGCTGAATATCGTTAGAAAAACCTGCTTTGATATCAATAGGAAAAGTCGCAAAAGAATGTCCATAAATCACCATCAGCATAGCAATTCCCTTGATGATGTCTATTTCATCAAAGTGTGGCCTGGTCTTTCCCTTTACTTCCATATGGAAAAATAGCTCGATAAATAATCAACAAATAAGAAAATGGATTATAACAAACTGTTGATTGCAGATATTATTAATGCTTTAGGATTTTTTGGAAAGTCAGCAATATGATTTTGAAGTACTCGGTGAGGGTAGGGTTGTTGATGTATTTGAGGTTGAATTCGATTTTCTTGGGCATGATTTCCTCAATATACATTCGCTCAGGGTCGTTTGAACGTCCAAGTATCTCGTTCTCGTCTGAGAATTCTATCGAGGCATAGTCGGTGATGCCCGGGCGAACGTTAAGCACCACCCTCTGTTCTGGCGTGTAAAGCCTCACATATTTCTCCACTTCTGGACGAGGGCCGACCAAACTCATGTCGCCGATGATTACATTCCACAACTGAGGCAGTTCGTCAAGTTTGTATTTCCTCAGGTAATAACCTTCTTTTGTGATTCTTGTGTCGTGGCCGCCTACGGTGATGAGAGTGTCACGGTCGGAACCGGTCCGCATGGTTCGGAACTTGTAAAGGTTGAATGCTCTGCCATCCTTGCCTATGCGTTTCTGGGAATAGAATCCGGGTCCCTTGCTGCCGCATCTGATGAGGATGTAGATGAAAAGGAGCAGTGGGGAGAAGAGGAGCAGCCCCAGACTGGAGAGCAGGATGTCGAAAAATCGCTTCATCGGGTTGTGCGGGCACACGTTTTCTCATATGCTTTCTTCACCTCCCTGATGACGATGTCCACTTTATCGTCGTCGAGTTGAGGGTATACGGGCAGTGAGATTTCGTGCTCGAAATGCTGATATGCTTTTGGGTAGTTGGAAATGTCGTAACCCAGTTCCTTGTAATAGGTGAGTAGTGGCAGCGGTACGAAATGCACGTTCACTGCCACTTCGTTGCGTGCCACCTCGCAGATGATGGCGTCACGTTGTGCTTCCGTGGCTCCCTTCACACGTAATGGGTAAATATGGTATGAACTCTCGCAAGTGCTGTTTTTCGAAGGAGGGAGTATGGCCCAATCGCAAGAGGCGAAGGCTTCATTATAGCGCTTGAAGATGCGTTTGCGCTCGGCAAGGAGTTTGTCATATTGCCTTATTTGGGCCAGGCCTATGGCGGCATTGATGTCGGCCATGTTGGCTTTCATTCCCTTTCCCACGATGTCGTAGCGCCAACTTCCGGCTTGGCTCTTGGTGAATGCGTCCTTGGTCTGGCAGTTGAGAGACATGAGTCTCATTTGCTTGTAAAGCTGCTCGTTGTCGAAAGGCTCGGGCAGGTTGAAGCAAATCATGCCCCCCTCGGCTGTGGTGATGTTCTTCACCGCATGAAGTGAGAATATGTTGATGTCGCTCTCGCTTCCTGTGTGGCGCCCGTTGATCCATGCTCCTAATGAATGGGCGGAGTCGCTGAGCACCAAGATGCGTCCCAGGCGTTCTTGCACATCGTTTTCAGGTGTGTACATCTGGCTTATGGCAGGCTCTTTCACCAGCGCCATGATGGCAGGGTAGTCGCATGGAAAACCTCCGATGTCAACGGGGATGATGGCTTTTGTCCTTGGCGTGATGGCTTTGCGAATGGCCTCAATGGAGATGTTGAAGTCTTCACCGGAATCCACCATCACCACTTTTCCGCCAGCCCACATCACGGCCATGGCCGTAGCGCAGTAGGTGTAGGCGGGTATGATGACTTCGTCGTCGGCTTTCAGTCCAAGCCATCTCAGCATCATGATGGCTCCTGACGTCCATGAGTTTACCCCAAGTGCAGCCTGGGTGCCAGTCAGTTTCATGACCTCGGCTTCGAGCGCTTTTACCTTGGGCCCGGTGGTGATCCATCCTGACCGCAGCGAGTCAACCACTTCGTTGATAACACTGTCGTCGACGTATGGGGGAGAGAAGGGTATCTTCATTCTATTATGGTTGTTAATGTTGTTTTCTTATATGATGTTTTTCCTTTATTCAAGGAACTTCTATTCAAGGAACTTCAAGGTTCTCACACTAATGCCACATGTCATTCCACTCTTTCCCATTCCGGAGCAAGGATGTCGATGTCGCATTTTCGCCATAGCCATGTGGCAGGTGCGTAGATGTGTTCGGCTCGCCGGTTGAGGAATGCCCCCCACCAACTGAAAGTGCTGTTGGCTATCACCAATTGCCGGCAATGTGTCATGAGAAACATGTCCCAGCAGCTGTCCGCCCCTTTGTTGCCATCCACGAAGATGATATCTTGCCCTTTGGCCATCCCAGGGATGTTCTCCCGACACCAAGCGATGTCGTTGGAGAAAACGAACAAGGTGTGTGGGCGTCCGTCCTTCGTCGCCTTGTCAATAGCATTCTTATAGTATGCGGGTGTGCATATGCCGTTGAATTCAGGAGCACTTTTGTAGTCTCCACGTCTCACATGCAGTCCGATGCTGTCGCTTTGCTCGATGCGGGCCGTCATCTCGGAGTTGTATGCGTTGGGACGCGGCGGGGTGAATATTTGGTGCAACAGCGGCTTCATTCCGGTGTAGTAGGAATGGCTTTGCCAATACCCCTCATAATAGCAGTCGCCCGTTCGCAGCACATTGTCGTTTCGGGTGAAGTTCTCGCTCAGAGGCTCCACGTATTCCGTGGAGAGGCGTGGGAGGAAGTGGCGTGCCACTCTTGCAAGCACGTAATTGGGGATGTATCTCGTCACTTTGCGAAGGTCGGCCTTGCCGGCAACGGGGAGGGTCGCGTTGGAAAAGACATGGTCGATTTCATACCCGTTGTGGAGGTTGACCGAACCGAATTCCTTAAAGAACAAGGTGTGATAGTGTTGTGTGTCGACCATCACCTTGTCATCGGGGAAATGTTGCTGAAGCATCATGGCAAATGCATACTGGAACATCTGGTTGCCCAGCCCTCCTGCCATGTTCACTATCTTCAAGTTTTGGGCCATCTCCTTCAGGTTTATTTGAATAGTTTGGTGAAGCTGTTCTTGTCGAAGAGGTCGTAATTGTTGTGGATGTCGGTAAGGCGTGCCGCATCCAGCATGCTTTGTGCCAGTTTGTCAGGTGACTCTGTGGGGCAATAAAAACCATTGACACCAGGTTGCACCAATTTCTTGATGATAGGGACGCACGTGGTGCAGGCGATGGGTTTGTTGAAACACATTGCTTCAAGCAGCACGTTGGGGAATCCCTCCATGCGGGAAGACAGGACGAATACGTCGCAGTATTTCATATAGGGGTAGGGGTTTTCCTTGAAGCCTACAATGTTGATGCTCTCGTCAATGTCCAAATGTGAGAGCAAGTTGCGTGCGTAGTCGCTGTCGCTGCGTCCCACGATGGTGAGTCGTGCGGAAGGTGTTTGCGCCTTGACCTTCTTGAATGCCTCCACCAAGGTCTCGATGCTTTTTGCGTAGGAGATATTGCCTACGGTGAGGTAGTGGGGGCCGTCGCCTTCAAAAGGATTGGGGTGCCCTTCAGCCGACGAGAGGATGTACTCCTTGTCTATGGGGTTGTTGATGGTCAGCACCTTCTCTTCAGGCAAATGGTAATATTGAAGGATCTGGCTGCGCATCGTGTCCGTTTGGGCTATCACCTTCTTGGCGTATGGTAGGAGCCATCGGCTGACGACATGTATGACCCTCCATTTCTGCCAAATGAATCCGCTGTACAGCTTGTTCTTTGGCATGGTGGGCATCCTGACGATGACGGGAAGATTCAGATGCTTGCCTGTCAGTAGCGTTGCAATGGATGTATGTTCCGTACTGGAGAAGAGTATGGCGTCAGGCCTGTTGGAAAACAGGCGCTTCAGTTTGGGTATGGCGAAAAGGACACGACGGCAATGCAGGAATTCCACCTCGAATTCAGGTATCAGCCATGTGCGCATCTCCCCTTGCTCTCCACCAAGGCATATGAATTTGACATCATACCCCTCCTCCTTGAGAATGCGTGCCAGAGTGATGGCGACACGTTCGGCACCACCAGCGCAAAGGTCAGGAAGAATGAAATAGCATGTCATTTTATTTCAGGATGTCGCTGTTTCATTTGTTGTATATGGAGGAAAAACACGATGAAATTGAAAAAGGTGCGCTTGGTGTAATAGGAGACAGAACCCCAATCTGTGGCCAAAATGAGAATCATCCATACGAGAAAAAGCACGGCAGAGGGATCTTTCTTCACATATTTGAGTTCCTTGGTCAAAACGTAGGTGTGTATGCTATAGTAGGAGAGGAGTCCCATAATGCCTCCGCATGCAGCCAACTCGGCATAGTTGCAGTGTAGGTAGGTCCTGTGTGCACTACCTACTCTTGAAAGAATGAGTGGACTATTGTTGATGCCTACACCCAAAAGAGGTGTTTGCATGAATTGGTCCCATCCTACTTGCCTGTAATAGGCGCGTAGGGATGTGGAACTGTCCACCTCGCCTTCGCCCGTCAACGAATTCACAAAGCCCATGAATCGTTCGTATGCTCCGTGGAACATGCCTGTATTGGAAAGTAAATCCAACAAGACCAATATGAAGAAGGCAATGATGATGAAGCGCACTATAGGCAGTAAGTTATGGCGTGGGCCAGTGCGGGATTTGAACCAGAAGAGCAACAATGGTCCCATGATAGCCATGAAGATGGCCTTTCGGCTCTGGGTCGCGCCAATGATGATTATAGCGAAGATAATCATAAAAATGTCCTTCCGGTGTTTCTCAAAGAGATGCAGATAAATATGGAACAACATTATCAGAGCGGACATCATTCCCAAAACGTTCACATTGATGAAAGAGTTGTTTATGCGCATCGAGTCTTCCGACATGGAGAGGATGCGATCGAAACCATAAAAGAAATAGCTATAGAAAATGACCACATACCCTGCAGCTAAGATGGTCTTTATCAATGTGTTCACGTTGTTTTCCATCGGGGAGAATGCCGCATAGAACACGCTCATTACCATGAGGCTTTGAGCAAGACCATTAGCTATGGTAAGCGTGTAATAACCATTGAGAGCCCAGAAGGTGGTGGCGTAGCAGTATAGTGTGAATATGAGAAAGAACAGGTGATAAGGGGCAAAGTTGAATTTCAGGTTGTTGATACCAATGACGAAAAGAGCCAAACCTAATGCGATGGGAGCTCCGGCTTGTGTGTTATCAAGCACGAAGAAATTCACATACAAGCAAAAGGTGGCTATGATGGTCGCCCTTTCTCTAAAACTATATTGGTTGAGCATAAAATGGTTGGTTGATGCTTGGGATCGATTTGACATTGTGGCTTTGGTTGATTGCATAATTTACCCACCTCGCCCATATTCATAGGCGAAGAACATTCCTGTAAATCATGTCTATTGCCAAAACCGCCTCGGAGAGAGGTGCCCTATATCATGCCAATCGCTTGGCTATCATAAAGAACAAGGTCATCCAACAAGGTATCTTGGTTTACTCATTTCCAACTCTCGCAGTATCTGCAATCGACTCCTATTTTGCAATATTGGTGCAAAGGTATAGAAAAAACATGAAATGTCGAAGAATTTTGTGTTTTTTGTTCTATAACAGAGTTGTTTTTGCTCTATTCTTCCATTTTGACTTCCTATTTCTTCTTTATTCAACTTTCTCAAGTAAGGAAAAATGAGGAATGAAGAAGGTTTTGAGAAATATGGATGGCATCATTTCCATCCAAAAGGAGCTAAAAATGAGCATATGTTTCTTTAACTTCCCTTTAATTCCTGAAAGTTAGGCGAATGAAATTTGAGTTCTTTATGTCTGTTGTCGTCACTTGTGAGCATCAACATCCAAAACATATAACGCTGCCTAAAGACGGGGATAGGTAGAAAGTTTTTCATGCTTTTCATTGTTGAAAGCAGAATAATGGGTAACTTTGCACCCGCTATCGACACCATGCATCCTGGAAAGGAAACGGTTTGGATGGAAAATGGCGTTCCAAGTCATCAATTAACAGAAGATCAATGATAAAGATTCTTGTGGCAGGCGACTATGTGCCTACGGGAAGAGTGGGGAAACTGGTCGAAGAGAGGCAATATGAACAGGTATTTGGAGAGGTGCGGAATTTGTGTGAAAGGTATGATTACAACCTTGTCAATTTCGAATGCACCGTTTGGCCTGAAAAACCATGTCCCATTGTCAAGAACGGGCCACACTTGGCTTGTCATGCCAATGCGGTGGAGATGCTAGCTTTCGCAGGGTTCCATTGTGCGTGTCTGGCCAACAACCATTTCTACGATTATGGCGATGATGGAGTGAGGGTCACCTTGGGTACGTTAGACCAATTTCATATCGACCACGTTGGTGGTGGTGCCAACTTGAAGGAGGCTTCTGCAATCTTATACAAGAAGGTGAAAGGAGAGACATTGGCTGTCATCAATTGCGCGGAACATGAGTTTAGCATAGCCACCGGCAAGTCGGGAGGAGCCAATCCTCTCAACGTCATTGCACAGTACCATGCCATCAAGGAGGCAAGAGAGAAAGCCGACCATGTCTTGGTGATCGTACATGGAGGAATCGAGGGGTATGCCTTGCCAACTCCGAGGATGGTAGAGACTTATCGCTTCTTTGTCGACGTGGGGGCCGATGCAGTGGTCAACCATCATCAGCATTGCTACAGCGGATATGAAACCTACAAGGGGAAACCCATCTTTTATGGCTTGGGCAATTTTTGCTTTGATTCCATCAATCGAACAATGAAGAAATGGGAGCAAGGGTTTGTCGTGGGGCTTACTTTTGATGACGGGAAGGTCGGTTTCGTAACTTATCCATATGTGCAATGCAAGGAAACCACAGACGTGCGTTTTATGGAGGGGGAGAGGAAACGTCTCTTTGAAGAGGACATTCATAGTTTATGTCAGGTGATTGCTTCGCCTGAAGCGTTGGAGAATGCCTATTTGAAACACTTGGAGAATGTGGATGATCTTTACCATGCTCTCTTCACACCCTATGCTGGAAGATGGACGGAGGCTTTATGTGAGAAAAGGCTGCTCCCCATGCTCTTCCCAAAGGCGAAATGGCCGAAAATGCTCAATATGATAGAATGTGAGTCGCATAGGGAAAAACTGACACATTTCATCAGGAATAGACTGAAAGAGCAATAAGGGGAGAGGAGATAGTAGGAAGTCTTAAGAGATAGTAGGAAGTTTTAGGAAGCTTGGCGAAAGCCTACGTCAGTTCCAAACGTTTTAAAAGCTCGGGAGTCACCACGTGGCAGGTGTCATAATTCATGCATTCCGATTGGCACACCCTACCCATTTCCATGGCTTTCTCTGGGTTGAGGATGAGGCTTTCCATCGCTGCAGCCAGTTTGGCTGCATTCCTGTTTTCCACAATGATGCCCGTTTCGCCATCTCTCACAATCTCGCTGTTTAAACTCCAGTCGGTGGCTATTACGGGAAGGCCGGCGATGAAGGCGTCGATGAAGATTCCAGCGAATCCCTCGCCATAGAAGAAAGTGGGGAACAGCATGGCATCATAGCTTGCCAACACCTCGTAATTGGCCTTGTCGAGCAATCGTAGGAAGCCTTTGTATTCCACATTGGGAAGAGACTCCGTTTCCTTTAGGAAACGTTCCTTGTAGACGTCGGCTATCGACCCATAATAGTCAATGGTGTAGGATGATTCCAGGCCTTTCTCATTCAGGATGCTTGCGGCTTTGTTGATGTAGCTGCAACCTTTGTCTTCGGCTATACGTGACAAGAACACAAACTTGACGGGAAGAGAGGCGTCGTTTCGCTTCTTGCGAGGAATGAATTCTATGGGCTTGAAATTGGGAAGTGTCGTTACGTTGGTCAGACCACAAATATGAAGGGTCTCTTCCATACGCTTTCCTTCAACGATGATGTGCTTCGCATTGGCATAAGGTTTGATGCTTAACACGCTGCTTATTAGTAAGTTAGGGAAATCACCTCCAACAACCCAGTAGATGATGTCGGACGCTCCAAGGAAACGCATGACCTTGAGCAACTTGTAGGCTCCAGCGGAACTTGCAGAGACGATGAACTTGCTCTTTCTGTGGAGCACCATCTGCATGATGGCCGATAGAGTTTTCCATAACGACTGCCTACAGGCATTCGTGTCGATGACCCGAAGTGGAACGGACAACTTTTGAAGATGACGGGTGAGATGAAGGTTCTTGAGGCTGTCGCCACCTATCATGCCGCCTTCCTTGCCCAAAGGGCCTATGAAATACACATGCTTGCTCATGGGGTCATCAGATGAAGGTAAGCATTCACGAATTTGTCGGAAGAGAACAATTCCAAGGCTCTCTTGCGGTTCGCCATGCCAATGGCTTCCAATTGCTCGTTTCCAAGGTTGCAGAACATCTCCATCTTCTCTTTCATGTCTTCAACGCTGAACGGGTCGAAAACCAAGTTGCCTCCCTCTTCACCCAAGATGAACTGGTTGTCGCACACGTTGCCACAAAGCACTGGGATGCCACAACTCATCGCTTCGCCTATCACGTTGGGGAAACCCTCGTAGGTGGAAGGAAGGCAGAATCCATCATATCGGTTGTATAATTCTTCGACATGAGAGATGGGGGTGTGGATTTGCAGGATGTCGCCCACTCCAAGTGCTTCCATTTGTTGCTTGCAGCGGGAAAGGTAGGGCTCTGTCGGTTGGCCATACCAGTCGACTATGAGTTGATAGCCGTCGTCCCTTACTTTGCCCAATGCCTCGATGAAGCGCAGCATGTTCTTCTGTGGAGCCACCCTTGCCACCACCAACAAGCGTTTACTTGCGGATGGACTGTCGTGATGGATGGGCTTGAATAGATTGGTGTCCAGATAGTTATGTATGACGTGTGTTTTCTTTGCCAAATGGGGAACCCGTTCCATAACGAAATTGTATTTCGAGGTGGAGTTGCACACCACATGGTCGGCGGCACGATACAATTGGAATCGCAACCACTCACGAAAACGTATTTTTTGGGTGGCATTCCTCTCTGAGACAATCAGCGGGAAACGATGAAACAGACGAAGGGTGCACAAAATCATCGATGCCGACTCGGAGAAGGAAATCACGCAAAAGGGAGCATGTGCCTTGATGGTATTCCAGAATGCAACAATCCTGGACAATTTCCCTTTTGCCGACTTCAAGAAGACATGTTCTATGCCAAGAGTGTCCAATGAGTCCGCATAAAAGTCATCAGGATGATAAGTGACAAATACGGGGCGGCAACCTCTGTCTTTCAGCAAAGAAGCCAAGGCGATGAGTTGCCTTTGTGCACCTCCCGCCTCAAGACTCTCAATGAAGCAAAGTATGGTCTTGCCCTTCACCATGTAGTATCCTTTAATGATTTCCCTTTGTTATTCCATGTCGCAATCGGAGTAAATGCATGTCACCTATCAAGGGTGTAAGAGAGTGATTTCCTGCCCAACAGACCCTTGAGATAACCTATACCGTATGCGAAATGGATGCAGATGAATGTCAGCGGAACCAGAAGGAACAAACCGATCCTCTTGTGCTTGAACGTCTCTATGATGCCAATGATGAAAATGATGGCAAGATACAACAACAGGACGGGGAACACCACATAGCGGACAACCGGAATGAAGATGCTCAACAACAATCCCAATATGACAAATGCGACAAATGAGGGTGGGGCGAACTGCCTGTATGATACGGCGTTGCCAACCTTCTTGTTGACAAGGGGCTTCCAAAGACCATATTGATAGAACATCTTGATCATCCTGTCTATGCGGTCGCGGGCCATGTAGCGCATCTCCACTTCGGGTATCAAGTATATCTTGCCTCCCTGACGGGTGATGCGGCCGTTCAGTTCTTCGTCCTCGTTGCGAAGCATGTCCTCGTCGAAAAGGCCAATCTTGTCGAAAACCTCTCTCTTAAAGCAACCGAAGGGTACCGTGTCTGTCTCGGTAATGCTCTCGCAACCTATCTTGTGCAAGGATGGGCCAGTCCCGAAGGGATGGCTTGAGCAAATGGCGATGGCCAAGCATTGCGTGGAGTCGTTGGCGGGAGTGGTGATCCAAACTCCGCCTACGTTCCAGGCATCCAATTCAAGAAGCTTTTGCACCAGGGTGGAGACGTAATGGGTGGGGTAGACGCAGTGGCTGTCGGTTCTCACGATGATGTCACCCTTGGCAGCCTTGATGCCCAGGTTGAGCGCACAAGGCACGTTCTTCTTTTGGTTCTCCAACAGTTTGATGCGATGGTCCTCTTCGCACATGCGCCTGATGATGTCCGGGGTGCCATCAGTGCTCATGCCATCGACCACGAAAATCTCCATCTTGTCGGAAGGATAATCTTGCTTGGTCAACGACCTGAGGCAGTTTTCTATATGTTTTGCTTCATTGAGCACCGGTATCACAACCGACACGAAATGGGCATCTGATATGGGTTGCATATGTCTTCTTTGGTTTCAGTTCAAAACAGTGGCTACATGAATGTCAGTTGGCTTGGATGACGCCGAATGTCTCCATGGGAGCTTCGTCATTCTGTAGCGTATTCATCATGTGATTTTGTTTTTTGTCATGAAAGATAAAATGCATTTCCAGTCTCTACACATCCCAATTCCACCCTCCTACTTGCAAATTGTCGAGTGGAAGAGTGGAGAACGTGTTTTTTTATCACTACATGCTTACTAATGATTTGCAAAATTAATGTTTTTTTGATTACAAAACAAGTTTTTCGTGAAAAATCAACCGCACGGATACAAAAAAGGAGGACTTGCACTTGGATATTCATGGCTTGTGGCTCATTCTGCCAGCAAGCCGTTCCCGCCGGCCTCCTTGCCTTCCGCTTTCCAACCGGTAAGTTGCATGAGCGTGTATATCATGTCACCCGTGTTGAATGGACGGTTGATGGAGCGTCCCAACTTCTCCACCTGCTCAGGGTAGGCTGCTTTGTAACGTTCTGGTACATAGATGAAAAAGGGTATCTTGCAACAGACATCCCATGATGCTTGAACCGGCTCACGGACGTGACCGCAATAGTCAGGGTCGGTTTCATACAAATCCAAGCCATGGTCGGGAAAATAAAACAACAATGCTTCCTTGTCCTTGTAAACGTCGAAGATGGAAGCCACCACGTGGTCGTTGTAACGGGTGGCATTGTCATATTGGGCCATGTTCAAGCGTTGGTGCTTCTTGTAGTCGGTGTAATCTTCGGGTTTGAAATAATTCCATGACGAGGGATAACGCCACTGGAATGCCTCATGCTGGCCCATCAAGTTGATGATGGTGATGGAAGGGGTGGAATCATTGGCGGCGAACGAGCGGATAGCAGGTAGAAGCTCTCCGTCTTGTTTGCTCTTCACTTCGTCCTTGTGCTGGCAAGCAAACCACACGGTGTCGCACAAGGCGGCATAGGTAGCCTGGGCATTCTCGTGGATGCCGTGGTCTTTTTGGTTGGAAATCCAACGGGTGGCGTATTTCTGGCAGAAAACATCGAAAAACGTGTCGTGGTCGTACCAGTTGGAATCATTGCCGTCGCCAAAAGACAAGATGGACTTGAATGCGATGTGTGTGAAGGGTGCTGGAGCCGTGACATCGGAGAATACAAGCATCTGCCCCGTTGAGGCGAGCTCGGAAAGTTCCGGATTGGTGGGGCGTTTGTAACCGTAAATGGAGGAATGCGACTTGGAGAAGGATTCTCCGATGATGATGACGATATGGCGGGGATGCTCGCTTGATGTCTCCTTCAGGGGAAGGTCGTGTCGATGCTCGGCCACTTTGCCGAAGGGTTCGTACATCCTGGCGATGACTACGTATTTCAGCGGAATGATGCGGGCGCACCATTCACGCATCTCACGTTTCAACGAAGGGAAGCAGAACACAGCCGCGACCAAGAACAAGATGGAGCACACCCGTGAAACACCCATGGGCGGGCAGAGCTTGGGGCGCTTGCATAGGTATAGGACGCAAAGCAACACCATGGAGGCTGTCCATAGCAGCACTTTCCATAATGGGAAATAGAACTCAAAAAATTCTGACGCTTCGTCCTTGTTCGTTCCCATGATCAGATAAAATGTGTCGATGCTCACGAATTGGCAGTTGGCAAGGTAACTACCGAAACTCAGCCCGAAGTCCAATAGTGCGAACGCGAAGAACAAGTGCATCAGTATCTTGCCCCATTTCCCTATTAGCGAGGCGAGAAAGAAAAAGGCACCCACCACGAAGATGGTGTCTGTTATCATATAGCCATATTTCCTGTTTGTCTCAGAAAAGACAAGGCAGGAAGGAAGAGCCATGGCAATCGCGATGACGAGCATCTGCCTCCAATTCTCACGGAAGAAAACAGCTAATCGGTCTAGAATTTTCCTCATAAAAGTTCATTTTTCGTGCAAAAGTACAAACTTTATTCATTTTCACCAAATATAGTCTTTGAATAGAGTAACCACACGATGAGGACATGAAGGAGGCGTTAAGGTGCGCTGTTTTCCTTGAGGCACCCCTCTTCGATGAGTTTTTCCATCAACAAACGTGTGTACGTCGCTGCACCGGTGACATTCAGGTGGTTGGTGTCTCTGAAATACTTGGTGACGCCCATAAATCTTGGGTCATTGCTGAAGTCATAGAAGGGTATGTTATATTTTTTGCATATGTCTATGGCAGGCGTGAATGCCTCCGTGTTCATTCCATCGAATATGGGTGAAGCCACAAAAACCAATTTCGTAGGGCCCTTCTCTTGGATGAACTTATCAAAATAGCTCAACTTCAGAGAATCAAAAGTCAAGGTATGGGAAAACCTTGGTTTGTCATACTCTTTCTTTGGCTTGATGACCTGGTCAATCGGTATGAAACCATCGGACGTGGTTTCGGTGAATGGATAGACATAGTCGGCTATCAACTCCATGAAAGTGGAATTGTAGCGATACATCTGACAGAGCATTTTCCATTTTTCCGTGCAATCCACGTCATAGAAGAGCGCCTTGATTTCCTCACGGTCATCATAAAACCTTCTCAAGAGACCTAAATATCTATGGTTGTCACCTTTAAAAAGGTCATATTGAGGTGAAATGTCGTAAATAATCAACTTGGGGTAGTAACGCTGGCTGATAAGCTTCCACCAGGCATAGAAGAGCATTATGCCATGGCCATCCTCTCCGCAATTGAAACAAGAGAGGTCTGTCATTTCGGTCACTACCTTTGGGTCGTAGTGATAACGTGCCCTTGACGACCCCATGACCAACACGTCCTCGGTGATTTGGTTGGTGAGGTGATTACGATGAAGCGTCATACCTCCCCTTGGATGTATGGACAGGCAATGGAGTGCCGTGCCTGCCATGCGGTCGATGACAAACATGAATGCCAAGAAGAGGAGGGTCCTAATGATGAATTTCCGCATATTATTAGAAATTAGCGTAAATGAACTGGTCGGCTCCGAAGACCCCGGCCAGCAGAATGCTCGACAGTACGATGGCATAAGTGGCCCATCTCACTGTCACATGGCGACTATTGAATGCACGGATATTCGTAAATTCATCGGCCACTTCTTTTATTATCAACAGGGTGATGGCAAAGAGAGAGAATGACACGCTGGGGATATCGACTTTCAAACCCAATGGTTGTGAGAAATCAAATATTTTCAAAATTAAATTCCAGGCGTCTGTTAATGTGGGCATGCGGAAGAAAATCCAGGAAAAGTTGATGAACAAAAAAGTGATGAGGATTTTCACTCCCTTGCCGAAAGGACCGTAATTACACTTTTGCTGTCCGAGCATCTTTTCCACCACTTGTGCTAATCCGTGGAGCAAGCCCCATACGACATAAGTCCAGTTGGCGCCATGCCAAATACCGCTGACGAGGAAGGTGACGATGATGTTGAAATAGTTTCTGGCCTTGCTGCAACGACTGCCCCCCAATGGTATGTAAACATAGTCTTTCAGCCAGGTACTGAGCGATATATGCCATCTTCTCCAAAAGTCAGTGACACTATAGGAGAAATAGGGTCTGCGGAAATTCTCTGTCAATTCAAACCCCAGTGTTTTACCAACTCCAATGGCCATCAATGAATAGCCGGCGAAATCGGTATAGATTTGGAATGTATAAAGAAGAAGAGCCAAAGCACAAGTGGTACCATTGTTAGATGAGTAATTGTTTAAGATGAAGTTGACATATATCGCCGCTCGGTCGGCTATGACAACTTTCATGAACATGCCCCAAAGCAGCATCTTCATACCTTCCACGGCTTTTGTGTAGTCAAAATAAGGACGGAGGTTGCGTATTTGCGGAATCAGTGACGAGGCCTTGTTGATGGGGCCGGAGACAATGGATGGGAAGAAGGAAACGAAGAGAGCATAAGTGAGGAAGTTACGTTCCTCTTCTATTTTCCTGTAATACACATCAAACAAGTATCCCAATGCCTGGAAGGTGAAAAACGATATTCCTATTGGTACTGCCCAGTTGAGACCTGGCAAATGGCAATCGATGCCAAAGTGCATTAATGTCTTGGCGATGCTGTCATTGATGAAATTGTAATACTTGAAAAACAACAGGGGTGACAATGATAGCAGGGTGCCTGTAACAATGACGCGTTTGCGATGGCGGGAGTCCTTCAGCATGCGCGCCGTGTAATACGTGGATAGTGTGACTGCCAAAAGAATGAGAGCGTAAACAGGTTTCCAACATATGTAAAGTGCATAGCTCAATACTAGCAAGAATACATTTCGAGCCGTCTTCCAGCTTGCTGGAATGGCATAGTAGAGAAGGAAAAGAAACGGATAAATCAGTATGAACTGAAAAGAATTGAAAATCATGTCACGTCCTTGTTGAGCTTGCAAAATTAAACATTATACTTAAAACCTACAAGTTTTGATATTGATTTTTTTATGAATAGGCATTCATGAGGAAGACAAATGACGATTAGTGGAAAGTTTGAAAACCTTTTGCCTTTGAATCAAGGTTGAAGCAACAAAAAGTTTATTCATTTAGATGATATGAATCATTAAATCCTCCGCTTTCTTTTCAGGTTTCTTTTCATTGAACAGCATTGTGTGAAAAAAGCGCCCTTAACTTTGGCCGTCTATGGAGAATACATTAATTTTGCAAAAATTTTGACCGTTGCCATAGGACAATGAACATTTCATATAGGAATTCCTTGCAGATGCGTGGAGTGGCCATCGTGTTCCTTAGTCTCCACAATCTTCTCCATCTCGCATTCCCGGAAATCAAAGAGTGCGAGTTTGCCTTCTATCCCGAAAGGGTGGAGAAGGTCCTTTCGTACACCTCTGGAGGCCCATGGGATTACTTCACCTTCTTCTTCAACTATTGGGGATGGTATGTCATTACGATATTCATCTTTTTCAGTGGGTTTGGAATGGTGATGAAATATGAGAGGAAAGGGAAGCTTTTGAGTTTTTGGCCTTATTTCTGTAGGAATTATGTTAAGTTGTTGCTCCTTATGCTCATACCCTGGGCATTGTGCTTCCGGACCTTGTTAAAGCCAAGTGCGTTGCTGCAACTCACCTACACCATCAACATTCTCAAGCCGGAAAACATTGTTCCCGGTGTGTTCTGGTATTTTGGACTCACCCTCCAGCTATACTTGCTTTATGTGTTCTTCCATCACCATCGCAGCAACAAATGGCTCTTGTGGTGCTCTTTGTCAATGCTCCTCTTGATGGCTGTCCTTGCCATGCTGCCGCCGTCGAAATTGCAAGTACACGTGGGGCACAATTTCCCTTATTGGCTTCCGGTCTTCCTGTTGGGAGTCTGGTTTGCCAGAGGAGGAAACGACAGCCCCTTCATGCGCATAGTGGAGCGGCATCGTGCTTGGGCCTTCGTGCTTTTCTTTGTCTTGTGGTTCGTCGCCACTGTGACAAGGGAGCTGTGGGCTTTGGCGCCTATCTTGGCCATCTTGCTGCTCATCGCCGTCTTTCACGAGCACCATGGCAAAAAGGAATTGCCCAAGCCTTTGGCTGTCATCTCAAAAGGTTTTGGAGATGTGTTCGCCTGGCTCGGAAAGATCTCGCCGGGTATTTTTGTATGGCATCCTGTCGTAAGGATGTATTATGCCGTGAGCGTCGATGGCAGCACTGCTGATGCTTTCAAGACAGGCAATTACATCTTGGTGACCATCGTCTATCTGGCGATAACCATTCTGATAGCCGCCATCTATGTTCCCCTGTATAAAAAGTTACTTCCAAAGGTGCTGGCTTGGCTGAAATTGGAGAAGGTATGAACATCATCACTTCTTGAACAGGCTGTTTATCCTTGAAACCCTCAAACAATGATTTACAACTCACTGCAATTCATCTTCGTATATCCTTTCCTCTTCTTGCTCTACCATCTCATTCCAGAAAGGTATGACAAGGCTAGGAACATGTACTTGTTGCTTGTTAGTTATGCGCTTTATGTCAGTTGGAAACCATCGGGTGCCCTGGTATTGCTTTTCGTCACAGCCGTGACATATGGGGTGGCCAGGTTAATCGGCCATGTGCGTCATCCCAAAAGATTTTTTGCCTTTGGCATAGTCATGGCCATCTTGCCATTACTCGTCTTCAAATACCTCAATTTCATCAATGAAACCCTTCGATACAGCCTTTCCTTCGTAGGTTGGGACATCCGGCTTCTGGGACTCAACTGGGCCATCCCGGTAGGCATATCCTTCTTCACTTTCCAATCCATAGGCTATTGTTTTGATGTATACAAAAAGCGTATCTTACCAGAGAAGAATTTCCTCACCTACGCCCTCTTCGTATCCTTTTTCCCTTCTATCCTTTCTGGACCTATCAACAAGGCTTCGCTGATGTTGCCCCAATTCAACAAGAAACGTCCTGGTCTTGACTATGGAAAGATTGTTGAGGGAATGAAAATGTTGCTTTGGGGCATGCTGATGAAAACAGTGGTGGCCGATAGGGTCGGCTTGTATGTGGATACCGTCATGCCTGAGTACCAAGACTACAACGGCATCACATGCTTTGTGGCAAGCTTGCTTTACACCGTCCAGATATATGCCGACTTTGCAGGCTATTCGCTCATGGCCTTAGGGGTGGGCAAAACACTGGGGTTTGAATTGACAGAGAATTTCCGCAGGCCCTATTTCTCCTATAGTGTCACTGACTTTTGGAGAAGATGGCATATATCGCTCAGTACCTGGCTGAAAGACTATGTATACATACCATTGGGGGGCAGTCGTTGCAGCAAGCCCAGAAACTATTTTAACATCATCGTCACCTTCCTCGTCAGCGGCATTTGGCATGGCGCCAACTGGACGTTTGTTGTATGGGGCTTGTTCCACGGTGTGGCACAAGTGGTGGAGAAGATGCTCGGACAGCAGAAATGTGATTATGGAGCGGTGGGGGAGACAGTGAAAGTCGTCATAACCTTCTTGCTTGTTAATTTCGCATGGATTTTCTTCCGAATGCCCACCATTGAAGATGCCTGTGGATTGATTGCACGCATTTTCACTGCCAACAGCAGTCTGGCCGTATTCTATGACGACCCTCAGACGCTCATGTTGACTGTAGTTAGTATCATCCTACTCCTCTTGAAAGATGTCAGAGACGAGTTTTATAGTGATAAGATGCCTTTGATGAACAGTCGGCATCTCGTCGTCAGATGGGCGACATATGTCATGCTGACGATTGTCATCTTGCTCATGGGAGTTTTTGGGACCGACCAGTTCATTTATGCCAATTTCTAATCATGTTGAGAAAACTTATACTTAAAACCGTTGTGTTCCTCGTTTTGGTCGTGTTGGGAGACTTCCTCTTTGGAAATGCCATTGCATATATGGTGAACCATATCACCGTTGGCGGTCAGGGACGCGACAATTACATTTGTCGGGAGATGAAAGACGACGTGCTTGTCTTTGGCTCTTCAAGAGCTCTCCATCATTATGACACGCAAGTTATAGTCGACTCCTTGGGCATGAGTGCATATAATTGTGGTGCCGATGGCTGCGGCATCCTTTTGGCGTATGCACGCTTTTCCATGGTATGTGAGAGATACCGTCCTAAAATTGTCATCTACGATCTCGTGGCGGGATACGATTTGTTAAAAGGCGACAATATGCGTCAGCTCAAGTGGATACGAAACTGGTATGACAGAAAGGGAATTGCTGAGATTTTCCAGGATGTCGATCCCATGGAGAAATACAAGATGATGTCTTACACCTATAGGTATAATTCCTCCTTTATCAAAAGCGCGTTCGTCTTCCTTACCGGAAAGGCGATGGAATCCAATATAAGAGGGTACGTCCCTTTGGAGGGTGTGATGAAGCCTGGCAAGGTGAAAGTGGAAAAAGGGGTATGGCAGGAGGAAGATACCATCAGGGCACAATATATGATGAATTTCGTACAATTGGCAAAGTCAAAGGGGGTCAAGTTGATTTTTGTCAAGTCGCCTATCTGGTATGAGCAAGACTCCTTGAAAATGGAAGAAGTGAGACCCTTCAAGGAATGGTGTGAGCGAAAGGGAATCCCTTTCTATGACTTCACCAATCATCCCAAATACATGCATCATGAGGAGTACTTCGATGATGGAAAGCATTTGAATGCCGTGGGGGCGAGGGAGTTCACCAAAGACTTGATGACCATCATCAAGGAAGACTTGGAATAAATGTCCAGTCGACTACAAGTTTTCTAAACCAGGCTCAAGTCTATCTTGTCGCCAAAATACCGGTCTGTCTCTGGGAGGCGATTGAAGTCAAACCCGCTTGCCGGGTAGAAAGTGTACTCGCCAAAATAGCATCTGCCGTTCACATCGTAGAAGTCCATCCTTACAAAAGGGAATCCCTTTGACATTCGTGCTGCCAATGCAAACATCTCATTCATGCTGTCGGGCTTTGGAAGTGTGAAACCTTCTGGGGCTTCTTTTCCTCGCTTGTTGTAACGAAGCAATTGCCAATCCTTGTTGAAGAAATAGAACTTAGGGTCTCCTTTCTGTCGGTCGATGCATAGCAAGACGCAATCCACATCGCCATTGAAACAATAGAATTTGTAATCGACAATGTCTGCTCCCAGGAACTGCTCTGCGAAAATCTTCTTGCGGATGTTCTTGTAAGGCCATTCGCGGTAACGGGGGTAGATGTCGAAGGATAGAGAGTCGTTCAGTTTCTTACGAGCCTCGCTGATGTTGAATCGTGACTTGTCATCACATATTACGACACCCATGTTGCCTCCACTATGGTTGGTCTTCAACACGAATTGGTTGGGAAGGGTGTCGAAGTCTATTTCGTCGAAGTTGTCCCAAGACCCCAGCAGCGGACACACATATTTACTTCCGATGGTTTTGGCGACATGGTCTTTCACTGTGAGTTTGTCAACCAATGAGGTCAGAAGCGGGTCGCGTTGAGCCAACTTCAGCCATTGGAGTTTCTCATTCATTGTCTTGGGGTCCGACAGGTTGAGCCGTCGGCCCATGGTGAGGAAATACAACAATTTGAGGTAGGTACGGTTGGGGAAGAGAAAATTCATCTTCATCACCACCCGTGAAGGAATGTCGCCCAAAATCATGTTTTTTCAGAATGGTTTGTTATTGTTCTATGGCGGAAGCGATGTCTTCATACGTCACGTCTTCCTTCCCTAAAAGATACTGGATGGTGCGTGCTCCTTTGCTGAAGTCCTTCCGGGTCAGAGCACCCGCCAACGTGAATATCGATTGCTGGATGGAAACGTCGATGCCAAGCACCTTGCCCAAGGAGATAATCAGGCCAAGGCCCATCGGTACATCCTCGTTGATGTAGCGGCAGTCCACTTTGGAAGGACCTTTGTTGGAGCACTCGGCGAATTCCCAAAACGACTGCATGGCATCGATGTCCAAGTCTGATTCATTACGCCATTTTGCAGCATCGAAATAGTTTAATGCTTTGCAACCGAATCTTTCCAGAATGGCATTCTTGGAGTCGTCGAAAGCTTGAATGACATTCAGGACGGAAGGCGAGTAGCCTTCTTTGTACATCCAATACTCTCCTTTGCTGTATTCTATCCTTGCCACGGAGAAGAGGATGCCTATCGGGTGCACGATCATGTTGGGATTGTGCAAAGCTGATTCCAAAATGTTCTTCCTGAAGTAACGGGTGTTGTCGAACAATTGGGACAATGTGGCCAAAACCTCGTCCTTGTTTGAGAGAGGGAGCACGGAGATGGCATTACGTGGATTGTAGAAGGTGATTCTGACAAAAGAGTTGTCCATGATTCGGCCGTTGTAGGCGGTGGTTTCCCATTCGCAATACACAACATGCTTGTTGATGTAACGTTTGAAAATCAAACTGCCCATATAGCCAGGTATCAAGACAATCATCTGGTGGTCACGCACATAGGGGGCTATCATACGTGCGACGGTCTCATGCTGGTTGGTGATGGTGGTGACAAAAATGATGTCGCCAAATTCGATGGCTTCTTTGACATCCAAAGTAATTAATTCGGGCCTTGCAACAAAATGCCTGCCCTTGGATGTCTCATCCACAACCTCGTATTCTCCTGCTAGTTTGATCTTCTTGAAAAAATCCAAGTTGCCCTTCGAGGTGGTTTTCAATATGGCCACTTGATGTCCCTTCTCATACATTTTTGCTGCATGTATCAGACCGGAATTGCCACTGCCTATTACTGTTATTCTCATGTTCTTGTTCGATATCTGTATGTACTTGGATGATGCATTTGATGAAAGATCGCAATGGGATTGCAAAGATAGGATTTTTCTCCTGATAATCCAAATTGTTGTAGTTTTTTTTTGACTTTCAGGAATGGAGAGAGCATCAGGGAACTCTTGGGGTTGCATTCAGGTGTTTTGGGTGCTTAACGTTTCAGCAAATATCGTTTTATAAACACCTTGCACGCTTGAGTGAAAGGAAGGTGCATGAACGCACTCCAGATGCTCGCATAGTCTGACAAACCTAATTCCTTGACGTATGAGTCGAGGCCGGTGTCTTTGTCATAACCTTTGCCGTAAAGAAAATTGAGCACACGAGTTACTTGTTGGCGTGCGTATGGCTTGATTTCCGGATGGCGGTCGGCTATCTCGATTCTCAGCTGATTGAGCAGGCAGATGCTGCGTATGGCATTGCTGCCAAGACGTCCATTCGATGACGATTGCATGTTTTGGAGATAATAATATACCGGTTTTTCCAAATGCATCACCTTATTCACATGCTCCAAGACCTGGTAGAACAAATAACCATCTTCACCATTGGTGAAATGCTCCAACGTTTTGTATTCGAATGATTGCAAAAGGTTGGTTTTGAACAATTTGCCGCAAAGGTTGTGGTGGTATTCCGACAGCAAGAGTGACTTGTAGACGGAGATGGGGTCGCTTCCGTATTTCAGACAAGACGTGCGGCGAGTCTCTTTTCCGCTTTCGGAGTAGAAGAGGATGAGTTCGCCAGAAACCACGTCGGCAGATGTGCGCAAGGCTTCTGTATACATGGTTTCCATAGCGTCGGAAGTTAGGTAGTCATCACTATCCAAGAACATCACGTAGTCACCTTCTGCTACTGAATAGCCTGATTTGCGGGCTTGCATCAGTCCACGGTTGACTTCGTGGGTCACAATCTTGAAACGAGGGTCCTTATCGACATAAGCCTTCACCACCGTCATCGAACAGTCGGGAGAGCAGTCGTCAACAACGATGACCTCATAGTCCTGCATGGTCTGATTGAGGACGGATTCCAAACATTTGCCGACATACTTTTCCACATTGTATACCGGGACGACAACGGAAATTTTTTTTCGCATGTCTCTTATTTTTCTTCTTGTAAAAATGTTTAGGCCTCAAGCCTCCTTGGAACTTATGGAATTGCTGTCCTTCAGGTGCCTTCCTTGCCTCTGATGGTGTCTTGTACTTGTTGATTGTGTCAGGAACTCCCCCAACGATGACATTCTTTGGGGAACTTTATCATTATGTATGATTCTTGTGGTCATGGTGGTTAGGGAAATGCACCTATGTTTATTTCATATGTGACAGCTCTATATTAGATGAAATTTGAAGGTCACTTTCTTGGCTTTCCCTTTTTTCAGTTTCACGGTGCGGCTTATGCCTTGGCAAGTCACTGTCATCTTGCACGTTGTCTGACTGGTGAGAATGGCTTCCGTATGGCGACCGCGGTTACGCCAGGTGATGTCGAGCGTGACACCGCCGCGGGCGCAGATGCCTTTTACAGACCCCTCGGCCCATTGTTCGGGGAGTGCAGGCAGCAGTTCCAATGTCTTCCCGTCGCTTTGAAGCAGCATCTCGCACACTCCCGCCGTACCACCAAAATTGCCGTCGATTTGGAAGGGTGGATGCGCATCGAACAAGTTGGGGTAGGTGCCGCCCGAACGTCGGCGGTCGGGACCTTTGTAATCGTCGGGAGAGACGTAGGTGAGTAGTTTTTGGTAGATGTGGTAGGCCTGCCGGGCATCGTGGAGGCGCGCCCATAGGCTGATGCGCCAACCGGTGCTCCACCCCGTGGTCTTGTCGCCTTTGATTTCCAGGCTGCGGCGGGCTGCCTGGGCCAACTCGGGGGTGCCTTTGGGAGTGATGTGATGGCCGGGGTAGAGACCGATGAGGTGTGACTGATGTCGGTGTTGCGGATCCCAGTCGTCCCAATCGTAGTACCATTCGTTGATGTCGCCGTCATGGCCGATGGTGTAGGGGTGCAGGCGGGAAAGGCTCTTTTCCACCTCGTCGAGGAACGCTTGGTCGTCGCCCACGATGCGGCCGGCAGCCAGCGTGTTGGTGAACAACTCGCGGATGATGGCCAGGTCGGCCGCGCCACCATAGCATGTCGTGCCATGGTAGCCTTCCGTCGTCTTGTACTCGTTCTCGGGCGATGTGCTGGGGGCGGTGATCAGTTCTCCTTTCTCTTTCGGGTTCTCCACGAGCCAGTCCAGGCAGAACTCGCTTGCTCCTTTCAGCAGCGGATAGGCGGTGTCTGAGAGGAACTGCTTGTCAAGCGTGTAGGCGTAGTGCTCCCACAGGGCTTGGGAGAGCCAGGCGCCGCCAAGGTTCCAGTTGCTCCATTCCGGGCTCTCGCGTTTCTCACCCACGGGGTTGGCCATGGCCCAGATGTCGCTGTTGTGGCTGGAGCACCATCCTCGGTTGATGCCGTAGTAGTTGCGGGCCACATGGTGGCCGTTGGTGGCCAGCGCGTTCATGAAGCCCCATAGGGGAGTGGCCATCTCGCTGAGGTTGGCCACTTCTGCGGGCCAGTAATTTTCTTCCAGGTTGATGTTCACCGTGTAGTTGCCGCGCCAGGGAGAGAAACGGTGATGAGTCCACAAGCCTTGAAGGTTGGCTGGAACAGAGGGCGTGCGTGAACAGGAGATGAGCAAATACCGGCCGTATTGGAAGTACAGGGTTTCCAGATAGCGGCTGTCGCCTCCGTTGTCGGTGTGCCGTTTCAACAAAGAGTCGGTTGGGATGGTCAAATCGGCCTCGTTGGGCATGCCCAAGGCGAGAGACATGCGGCTGTAGTATTTACGGTAGTCGTCGATGTGCCGTTGGCGCATCTCTTCGTAGCTGACGTTCATCAGGTGCCATAGCTCGTCGGTGACATTCTCTATGTATGGCGCGCAGTCGGCCACCGGATGTCTGGAAAAGCCGTTGAAACTGGTTTCGTTGACAAAATACAAAGTGAGTTCGGAGGCATCGCGCACCATGAGGGTGGTGTCGCTGGCGGTGATGACGCCGTCCTTGCTTTTGGCCAGCATCATGCAGCAGAAGTGCATGCTTTCATCCTCGTCGCCGATGGCGTGGCCGGTCACCACTATTTGGCCGTTGGCTTTCGCCTTCACCCCATGTGGCACTTGCGATGTGAGCATCAGTTGGCAGTTGATGCCTTTCCCGTCGTGGCAGCGTATGCGCATGACGATGGCACTGTCGGGATGAGATGCGAAGTATTCTCGGGTGTATAGCCGGCCTTTCAAAGTGTATTGGTCGTAGCACAATGCGCTGTCGATGTCGAGCGTGCGCGAGTAGTTCGTAGGCTCTCCTCCGTTTTTGTCCAAAATGTGGAAGGTGGAAAGTGGCTGGTAGTACTGAGAGTTGGGACCTTGTACGCGCAGTTGAAGGCTGTCTGCCAGTGCGTAATCCTCCGCAAACAACGCCTTTCGTATCTCTGGTATCCATCGGCTGGCTCCGGCGTCGAGATTCGGGTCCTCGGGCTTCCCCGTCCAGAACGTGATGTCGTTCAGGTAGATGATGTTGTCTTCCACACCGCCATAGAGACATGCGCCCAACCTGCCGTTGCCGATAGGCAACGATTCCTCGAAATAGGTCGCCGGCTTGTCATACCACAGCCGCATGGGCGGTGTGCCTTGTGCTTTGGCTGCAATGGCTGCCACAGTGAGGATGACAGGCAAGAGTGCTCTTTTCCTGGTCGTGGCCCAAAACTTTCTGGTTATCAGAAAACTCCGATCGCTCCGATTCTTCCATGGACGTCGGTGTGAATGTCGATGTCTTGTCATATGCGGTTGGTGGAAAATGAATGAAAGGGGCGGAGCGCCTTGGGATGGACTCCGCCCCTTGTTGTCATGTCGTATGGGTGTTATGCGTCGATGTTTGCGTAAGTGGCGTTGGCCTCGATGAACTCTCTACGCGGTTCCACGTCGTCGCCCATGAGCATGGAGAATATTTCATCGGCTTCGGCGGCGTTCTGGATGGTCACTTGCTTCAACAAGCGCGTGGCGGGATTCATCGTCGTTTCCCACAGGTCTTCGGCGTTCATCTCTCCAAGACCTTTGTAGCGCTGCGTGTGGATGTTGGCATCTTCCACACCGTTGCCATATTTGTCGAGGAACGCCTGGCGCTGCTGGTCGTTGTAGCAGTATTCGCTGATTTTCTTCTTGAAGGTGCAACGGTAGAGTGGGGGCGAGGCGATGTACAGATGTCCCTCTTGGATGATCTTGGGCATGAAGCGGTAGAACAATGTCATGATGAGGGTGGCGATGTGTGCGCCGTCGACATCGGCATCGGCCATGATGATGATCTTATCGTAGCGAAGCTTGTCGATGTTGGCTTCCTTGTCGCCTTCGTTTTCCACACCGAAGCGAACGCCGATGCTCTGTATGATGTTCATCACCGACTCGCTTTCAAACACCTTGTGCCACATCACTTTCTCCACATTGAGGATTTTTCCTCTAAGCGGGAGGATGGCTTGTGTGAAACGGTCGCGCCCTTGCTTGGCGGAACCACCGGCGGAGTCGCCCTCCACCAAGAATATCTCACACTCTTTCGGGTCTTTGTTGGAGCAGTCGGCTAATTTGCCGGGAAGGCCTCCTCCCGACATCACGCTCTTGCGCTGTACGCTTTCACGTGCTTTGCGTGCGGCGATGCGCGCCGTGGCGGCAAGCACCACCTTGTCGCATATCTGGCGAGCCTCTTTCGGATGCTCCTCAAGATAGTTGGACAACGCCTCGCTGACGGCTTGCTGAACGGCGCCAGAGACCTCGCTGTTGCCTAACTTTGTCTTTGTCTGCCCCTCGAACTGCGGCTCGGCCACCTTGATGGAAATGACGGCGGTGAGGCCTTCACGGAAGTCCTCTCCGGCAATCTCTATTTTCGCCTTCTCTATCTGCTTCGAGATGGCACTGTCGTTGTCGGCATATTTCTTCAGCGTGCGGGTGAGGGCCATGCGGAAACCTTGAAGGTGTGTGCCGCCTTCTATGGTGTTGATGTTGTTCACATAGGAGTGGATGTTCTCGGTGTAGTCGGTGTTGTACATCACGGCTACTTCGATGGGAACCCCTTGCTTCTCCGTTTTCAGGTAGATGACGTCGTTGAACAGGTGTGAGCGGTGGCGGTCGATGAATCTGACAAACTCCTTCAATCCTTCCTTGGCATGGAAAACCTCTTCGCGAGTGTTCCCTTCAGCGTCTGGACGGAGGTCGCGCAAGGTGATGGTGATGCCCGCGTTCAGGTATGCTAATTCGCGCATGCGTCGTGCGATGATGTCATACTGATATACTGTCGTGGTGAAGATGGTGGGGTCGGGCCAGAATTGCTGGCGAGTGCCCTGGATGGTTGTCTCTCCCACCACCTTGACGGGGTAGAGTGGTTTTCCGCGCTCGTATTCCTGTTGGTAGATCTTTCCTTCGCGGAACACCTGCGACAACATGTGTGAGGAAAGGGCGTTGACACAACTGACGCCCACGCCGTGTAGTCCGCCGCTCACCTTGTAGGAGCCTTTGTCGAACTTTCCTCCGGCGTGCAGCACTGTCATCACCACCTCAAGGGCAGACTTGTGAAGCTTCTTGTGCTCGTCCACGGGGATGCCGCGTCCGTTGTCTTGCACGGTGATGGAGTTGTCTTCGTTGATGGTGACCTCGATGTGCGTGCAATAGCCGGCCATGGCTTCGTCGATGGAATTGTCCACGGTCTCGTTCACCAGATGGTGGAGACCCTTCTCGCTGATGTCGCCAATATACATGGCTGGGCGCTTCCTGACGGCCTCAAGGCCTTCGAGCACCTGGATGTTTTTCGCTGAGTAGTTGCTTTCTGGGTTTTGCGTCTCTGACATTTCGTATTTCTTCTCTTGCTGTCTTCTCGTCATCCTCCTTGGGGCTTTTTTAAGTCGTTTCAAGGGTGTTTGTGGATGCCGTAAAGATGGTTGTTTTTGATTGTGCAAAGTTACGAAATTTATGGCAAAACAAGAAACTTTTTTTCTCAAAAAAAGTGTGAAAAATACAATGCAAAATACCTTGTAAAATACCTTGTAAAATACCTTGCAAAATAGGTTGCGAAATACGTGGTGAAAAGTACGCGAAAAGGCCGCAACCTATTGGTTGCGGCCTTTGTATATTTTCTTCGCCTGGACTATGCCATTTTGTTGATTTGGCGGCAGAGGCTCGACTTGAGGTTTGCGGCTTTGTTGCGGTGGATGATGTTTGTCTTGGCCAGCTTGTCGAGCATTTTCTGAACAGTGGGATAAAGCTTCACAGCCTCCTCTTTGTTGGTCAGTGCGCGGAGCTTCCTTACAGCGTTGCGCATGGTCTTTGCGTAATACTTGTTGTGAAGTTGCCTCTTTTTGTCCTGGCGGATTCTTTTGAGGGATGATTTGTGGTTTGCCATCTTTCTTGTTTCCTTTTTTTTTATTGTTTCTTGTAGTCCATAGCAGAGTCGAACTGCTCTTTAGAGAATGAAAATCTCTCGTCCTAACCGATAGACGAATGGACCATTGACTTGATTTGCGGATGCAAAGGTACTGCTTTTCTTCCTTTCCTGCAAATTTTCTTGCCTATTTTTTTTCAAACAAGCTCTTTTTTATCTTTTTTTGCATTTTTCCTTGCCTTTTCCCTCTCATTGTCGTAACTTTACCCCCATGAAACTTGTTTTTTCTCATTTTTCACGTTTGTTGCCATGGCCATGACTCGGACGCTTGCCGTCGTGCTGCGGACGGTGAAATATGGTGATGGTGCTCTTGTGGCCGATATGTTGACGGAGCGGCATGGCAGGGTGTCGTTCATGGTGAAGGTGTCGGCTTCCTCGAAAGGCAGGTTGAAGCGTCAGTTGTTCATGCCATTGTCGATGGTGGAGGTGGATTTCGATTTTAGGATGAAGTCTTCACTTCAACGTGTACGTGACATCAGGATGGCCAAACCCCTGCCTTCCTTGTCCATGGACCCCTACAAGTTGTCCATGGCGATGTTCTTGGCCGAATTCCTCACCCATGCCACTCGTGATGAGCGCGATAACAGCCCTCTTTTCCAATTCGTGTCATATAGCTTGGAATGGCTCGACGGTGTTTCCGTCGGTTACTCCAATTTCCACTTGGTGTTCATGATGCGTATGTCGCGTTTCATTGGTTTCTTCCCCAATGTCGAGGATGTGGTGGAAAACGGGTATTTTGACTTGTTGAACGCATGTTTCACAAGGGATGTCCCGCACCATGGGCATTTCGTGGTGCCGGCGGAGGCGTCAAAGATAGCCTTGCTTCTGCGGCTCACCTACCAAACGATGCACCTCTGTGCCATGTCGCGAAATGAGCGCAACAGGTGCACAGAGGTGATCTTGGAGTATTACAGGCTGCATGTACCGGGGTTCCCCCCGTTGAAGTCGCTGCCCGTGCTCAAGGAGTTGTTTGTCTGAGTGTTCAGGAAAGGAGGCGCTTCACGATGGTGGAGATGGTCCTTCCGTCGGCCTTGCCGGCCATCTGCTGGTTGGCGATTCCCATCACCTTTCCCATTTCCTTCATGGTCGACGCTCCGGTCTGGGCGATGATGTCCTTGATGGCGGCTTCGATTTCCTCCTCGCTGAGTTGCTTGGGCAGGTAGCTCTCGATGACAGCCACTTGTGCCATTTCGTGGTCGGCCAGGTCCTTACGGTTCTTTTCGATGAAGATGGCAGCCGACTCACGTCCTTGCTTGGCCAGTTTCTGGATGATTTTCAATGCGGTGGCATCGTCGAGTGTGTTGTTAGCCCCCGGGGCTGTTTTGGCTTCGAGGAACACTTTCTTGATGTTGCGTAATGTTTCGAGGCGCACTTTGTCGCGTGCCTTCATCGCCGCCTTGATGTCTTCGCTGATTTGGTCGAATAGGCTCATGTCGCTTTTTGGTTTTAGAAAACGATTTTCGAGGAATTGCTTGCGCTTCCTCCATTGTCGTCGCCTTTTTCGCTGTCTACGTCATCACTCTGTGCGACGTGGTTGAGTTCTTCCAGTTGTTTGCGCGAGCGGCGCAGGGTGGGAGTGTTTTCCACGGCCAGGATGATGTCTTCGTTGTCGAGGTCTTCTGGCTTGAAGGTAAAGAAGTAGGGACGGCGCTTGTGCGACTTGTTGTCCTTCTCGTTGTAGTAGTGCAGACGGCGGTCTTCTTTCTTTGCCTTTTCCTCCATCTCCGCGATGCGTGTCTGGGAGTTGCCTGCAGTTTTGCTGATGTGTCCTCCCATGCCGTCGACGTTCTCCACGCCGAAACCGGTGGCCAGGATGGTGACCTTCACCTTCTTGCCCAGGTCCGGGTCGATGGCAAGACCCCATTTGATTTCGAAGTCTTCGCCGAACTTGGCCATGAAGTCGTGTACGTCGGTCATCTCTTCCATCATCAGTCCGCCGGTCTCCTTGTCGTTGGCAAAGGTGATGCTCAGCAGTATTTTCTTGGAATTGAACACGTCGTTGTCGTTGAGCAGCGGTGAGTTGAGTGCATCCTGGATGGCTGCCCTCACACGTCCGTCGCCCTCTCCGTAACCAGTACTCATGATAGCCACTCCACCGTCCTTGAGCACTGTGCGCACGTCGTTGAAGTCGAGGTTGATCAATCCTCTGACTGTGATGATTTCGGCGATGCTGCGTGCAGCGATGCTCAGTGTGTCGTCGGCTTTGGCAAAGGCGTTGAGGACGGAATAGTCGGGGTAGATTTCACGCAACCGCTCGTTGTTGATGACGAGCAGGGCGTCCACATGCTTTGCCATCTCTTCCACGCCGTCGAGAGCTTGGTCGATCTTGTTGGGGCCTTCAAAGCGGAAGGGGATGGTGACGATGCCCACGGTGAGTATCCCGAGGTCCTTGGAGACACGGGCGATGACAGGTGCCGCTCCGGTTCCTGTGCCGCCGCCCATTCCTGCAGTGATGAACGACATCTTGGTCCCGTCGTTCAGCATCCTACGGATGTCGTCTTCGCTTTCTTCTGCTGCCTTGCGTGCACGTTCCGGCTTGTTGCCGGCTCCGAGACCTTCCTTGCCCAGTTGGATGTGTACGGGGACAGGAGAGTCGTTGAGTGCTTGGCGGTCGGTGTTGCACAGCACGAAGGTCACATCATGGATGCCCTCGCGGTACATGTGGTTGACGGCATTGCCGCCGCCACCGCCCACACCGATGACCTTGATGATGCAATTCTCTTTTGGGAGGTCTTCGAAATCGAGACCTTCTGGCTTATTTCTATCCATGTTTTCTGATTTTATGTATGTGCGTTGGGGTTCCTTTTCATGATGCCGCCGTGTTATGGCAAGCGGTTGTGTTATCTCTTGTCGTCCTCTTCGGGCTCTTCGGACACCATGCGTTTTCCGAATTCTTTCAGCGACGTGGTGACACGCGAAAAGAGGCTGCCTTTCTTGTTGCGCTTTTCCTCTTCCCTCAGACGGCGCTCCTCCTCTTCCCTCAGGCGGCGCTCCTCCTCTTCCCTGCGGC
Organism: Prevotella sp.; assembly: GCA_017619375.1. Taxonomy (GTDB): domain Bacteria; phylum Bacteroidota; class Bacteroidia; order Bacteroidales; family Bacteroidaceae; genus Prevotella. Next base: position 83,605 of record JAFZSL010000070.1, read on the forward strand.
GGTTGGCCTCTTCCATCTTCTTCTTCTCAGCCTCGGTCATCACCACTCCGGGTGCCATCGTTCCAGGCGTGCGCGGTTGACGGTGGATGTCGGTCGTTGTCGTGGTGGTGGTGGGTGCCGGGTTGGGGCCAAAAAGGTCGGCGCTTGGGTTGATGGCGGAGCCGGCGCAGTTCATGTCACCGCGTGCGAGCAGGCCGATGATGGTGTTCATCATGCCGTTGCGGGCGTTGACATCCTTGTCGGTGGAGGTGACGTTCTGGATGACGGTGTTGGCGATGCGCACTTTTTGGATTTTGGTCACGTTGGTGAAAGCCTTCTTGATGTTCTTCATGTTTGAGCCTCCACCGGTGAGGATGATGCCTCCAAGGAGCTTGTCGTTGTACTCTTGTGGCACTTGGAACCAGGTGTTCTGGATGATTTCGTTCACGCGAGCCTCCACGATGTCGATGAATTCTTGCAAATCGATGTTGCGCTCCTTGTCGATGGCGATGGTCTTGCCTTCCTCGATTTCGCTTTCTTCGGTGAATGCTGATGCGTATTTGATTTTCATCTCCTCGGCCTCGCTCTCCTCCATCTGGAGTGATGCGATGTCCTTGGTGATGTTGTTGCCGCCGAGTGGAATGACGACGAGATGGCGAAGGATGTTCTTGTAGTACACGGAGACGGTCGTGGTGTCTGCTCCGAGGTCCACGAGCATGCATCCGCTTCGTTTTTCCGCCTCTGTGAGCACGCTTTGCGCCAGTGCTATGGGTGCGAGATACATTTCAGCGATGGCGATTTTCGCGTTCTCGAAGCATTTGTTCAAGTTGCGGTAGAACGACTTGCGGCAAAGGATGTTGAGGAAATTGCCCTCGATCTTGCTGCTTTGGATGCCCACCGGGTCGACTTGGTATTGCGTGCCTACCTTGTATTCCTGCGTTGCTGCGTCGAGGATTTCCTGGTCGGGGTATGACATGTTGCGGTTGTTGTCCATCAATTCGTTGATCATGTCTTGAGAGATGATGGTGTCGTCGGGTAGTTTCTTGACGATGACATTTCTGATGCTGCGGATGGACTGACCGCCCACGCCGACGTACACTTGCGAGATTTCCGACTTGAGAAGCGTCTTCAGCTTCTTGATGATGTTTGTAAGACAAACGCTGGTCTTGTCGATGTTGTAGACCACGCCCTTGCGGATGCAGGATGTGGCGTCCTCCCTCACGACGGCGAGCACCTGGATGCTGCCGTCCATGCTCTTCTTGCCGGCGATGCCGGTGATTTTTGTAGAGCCTAATTCAATAGCTACTATGAAGTCCTTTGCTGCCATGTGGGTTGATGGTTTTTATATGTCCTTGGGTTGTTAGTTATCTGGTGTCTCTATTTGGCGGGGTTTGCCTTTCTTGCAGATGATTTGGTTGCTGAATTCGAGGTTGATGTAGGTGTATTTGTTCCATCCCACCTCGTTGAGCCCGTATCGGTAGAATTTGTCGAGCCTTGAGAACTGATGCTCGGCGAAGCGGTTGATGGCACGTTCCCTGCGGTCTTTGTTCTTCCTTTCGGGTATCCTTCCTAAGCATGCGATGTGGTTGCCCACTCGTGGCACCACTTCGAGGCTTTTGTCGGGGAGGATGTTGATTTGCTCCACTTGGTTTTTCCAAACCTCATGTGCCATGATCCACCTCGTGAATGGTGCGACATAGTTCTTCGCATACCATTGGCTGATGCTGCCTGTCGCCACGATGAGGTCGGAGGCATGTCCCTCGCCTCTCATCACCTCTCCGTCGACATCGATGTAGTAGTCCTCTCCGCTGTCGGCTTTCACCCTGAGCATGGGCAGTTGCTGGGTCACGGTGACCCCTACTGTCCCGTCCTGTGTCTTGAAGCATTTCACGCCGCAGATGAAGGGGTTTTCCTTCAGGGTGTTTTCGATGGTTCTCAAGTCTATGAGCGACATTTTCTTCCCGTTGGGGTAGAGATGTTTGTTGGTGAGCATCTCCTTGACGTCGCTTGCACTGAGGAACCCGCTGGAGTCGGTGGCTGCGATCTTGATTTGCACCTGTTGGCAAGTCTCGGCCGAGCGGTCGGGCTTGTTGAACGAGGTGATGGCCAGGACCAGGTATGCGGCCAAGACCAGGTCGAGTGTGACGATGATGGTCTTTTTCCAGTTGATGCTCATATGTTATTTTCCTTTGAGGATTTCCGCCATCTCTCCGGTGAGGTTGTCGAGGTCGCCTGCACCGAGGACGATGAGAACGTCGAAGTCACGGCTTCTCACATAGTCGAGCGCCTCTTCCTTGCGTATCATGGCTTTCTCCACGCCGGGGGCAAGTTCGTCGTATATGAGTTTCGAGGTGACGCCGGGTATGGGCTCCTCGCGTGCGGGGTAGATGTCGCAGAGGACCACCTCATGGAACTGGCTGAGGCTTTTGGCGAATTCTTGGTGGAAATCGCGTGTGCGCGTGTAAAGGTGTGGCTGGAAGATGGCGGTGACCTTGCGTCCCTTGAACAGTTCGATGATGCTCTTGGCGCTTTGGTCGATTTCCATGGGATGGTGTGCGTAGTCGCTGATCAGCACGTGCCTTTCGTCTTTCAACTTGTAGTCGAATCTTCTTTCGACGCCTTTGAACGTGCGTATGCCTTCGCGCACCTCTTCCGGCTTGCAGCCGCTGATTTGCGCCAGGGCCATGGCAGCCACGGCGTTCTCAATGTTGACGGGTACGGGATGCCCGAGTGTGATGCCGTCGATGTTGCCAAGCGGCGACACAAGGTCGAAGGTGATCTCCCCGTTTTCGATGACGATGTTCGTGGCGTGGAAGTCCCCTTCGTCGCGGCTGTAGGTGTAGGTGGTCACATCGTCGCCCGTTTCTGCTGTCATTTCCAGTCCTGTATGCAGGACGAGGGCCCCGCCCGGTTGTATGAGCGTGGTGTAGTGGCGGAAACTGTCGAGGTAGGCCTCCTTTGTCCCGTAGATGTCGAGATGGTCGGGGTCGGTGGCGGTGATGACGGTTGCCCAAGGCCTGAGCCAGTGGAACGACCTGTCGTATTCGTCAGCCTCTATCACCACGAAATTGCTGTCGGAGACAATATAGTTGGTGCCATAGTTCTTGGTGATGCCGCCGAGGAATGCGTTGCAGTCGATATGGCTTTGGTGCATGATGTGTGCGCACATCGACGAAGTGGTGGTCTTGCCGTGTGTGCCTGCCACGCAAAGCCCCTTGTGTGAGCGTGTGAGTGTCCCGAGCACTTGTGCGCGTTTCTCCATACGGAAGCCTCTTTCGTGGAAAAAGGCCATCTCTGCGTGGTCGTCGGGAATGGCGGGGGTGTACACCACCAGGGTGGATTCCTTGTCCCTGCATCCTTCGGGTATGAGCTGCGGGTCGTCGTCGTAATGCAGGAGCATGCCTTCTTCTTCCAGCTTGTGTGTGAGGGCGGACGGTGTCTTGTCATAGCCGGCCACCACCAGCCCCTTGTGGAGGAAATAGCGGGCGATGGCGCTCATGCCGATGCCGCCGGCACCCACGAAGTATACTGCATTTATGTCTTTTGTCGTTGTCATCTGCTATTACTTATAAGCCGTTCTGCTTTTTTCTGTCACCTTTCCGGTGATTTTCGAGGCAGCTATTGCGGCAGAGCTGCTTCCAAAGTGATCAATGCTGCTGCCTGGCCAGCTCTATCACCCTTTTTGCAATTTCCTCAGCCGAGTTGTGCTTTGCCAGTTTGAGGATGTTGGCGCTGAGTGATTGCAGTTGCTGCTTGTCGCTGATGGTGTCCAATGCCGTGCGGAGCAGTTTCCCGCGTGCTTCTGCATCGGCCACATAGATGGCGGCGTCTTTGTTCACCAGTGCCATTGCGTTGTGGTATTGGTGGTTTTCCGCCACGTTGGGTGATGGCACCAGTATGACAGGCTTGCCCAGGAGGCAGAATTCCGAGATGCTGCTCGCTCCTGCGCGTCCTATCACCAGGTCGGCGGCCCGGTATGCCGCTCCCATGTCGCTGATGAAGTCGGTGGCTTTCAGGTTGGCGATGGGCTTGCGTTGTGACAATTGCTGGCGTATGCTTTCGATGTAGTACTTGCCCGTCTGCCAGAGGATGTCCACATTTGCCTCCTCCACCATGTCAAGATGCTGGAGGACACTCTCGTTGAGGGTGAGAGCACCAAGGCTTCCGCCCACGATGAGCAGAATGGGTTTCTTGGGGTCGAGCCCCAACTTTGTTGCGGCTTCCTCTCGGCTCAGCTTGGTTTCAAGCAGTGCCTGCCTGACGGGGTTACCGAGGTTTTCAATACGCTCGGCGGGGAAGAATTTCTCCATGCCGTCGTAGGCCACGCAGATTTTCTTGGCTTTCTTTGCCAGCAGCTTGTTGGTCACTCCGGCATAGGAGTTCTGCTCTTGGATGAGGCATGGCACTCCCATGGAGGCGCACTGGTTGAGTGTGGGTCCGCTGGCATATCCGCCGACTCCCACGGCAGCCATTGGTTTGAATTCCTTGATGATGCCTTTCGCCATGCGCTGGCTCTTCCAAATCTTCCATAAAACGGAGAAGTTGCGAAGGAGGTTCTTCCTGTCGAAACCACAGATGGGCAATCCCTTGATGGGATAGCCTGCAGCGGGAACGCGTTCCATTTCCATCCTGCCTTCCGCCCCCACGAAGAGAATGTCTGCATCGGGTTCAAAGTTTTTGATGGCATTGGCAATGGCGATGGCTGGGAAGATATGCCCTCCTGTGCCACCACCGCTGATGATGATCCTTAATTTTTCTCTCATTTTATGCGAAATGGTCGTTTAAACTGCAAAAGTAACTATTTTTTTTCTCTTCACATAATTTTCCGCGCAAATAATTTGAAACAACTTTCAGGGATTGTGTGGCAAGGTGATTCCACCGTTGTTGTTCACGACGGCATGTTGCTTCTTTTTCTTTCTTTTGGCGGATATGCTAACGCTAAGAATGACTCCAAGATAGGTGCAATTGATGATGGTGGAGGTTCCACCCTTGCTGATGAGAGGGAGTGGTTGGCCTGTGACGGGTGCCAGTCCCACGGCTACCATCATGTTGAACATCGCCTGGCACACCAAGAGCAGTGCAAGTCCCATGACAAGGAATGCGGGGAAGTTGTTGGCACAGCGGTCGGCGATGCGCCCGGCTCTCCAAAGCAGGAAGATGTAGAGGAACATCACGAAGATGCCTCCGGCCAGTCCCAATTCCTCGATGATGATGGCGTAGATGAAGTCGGAGAAAGCTTGTGGCAGCAGTTCCCTCATCTCAGAGTTGCCAGGGCCTTTCCCAATGAATCCGGATGAGGCGATGGCAATGTTGGAATAACCCACCTGGGAGTCCACGCTGAGGTCGAAATCCTTGGGGGGTGTTTCCTTGTTGTTCACGAATTTGATGATGCGCCCTTTCCAAGTTCCAGCCCTGTGGAACAGTTTTTGCAAGAAGGCTTCTTCTTTCTTTTCGTTTTTAGCCACCTGCTCCGTTAGGTTGTTCTTGTCGTTTACGGCGGGCTCTTCCACCTTGCCAAACATCAGGATCAACGCAAGGAGCACGATGGCGGTGACGGCAATGATGCCTATCAGTTTTCCCACCTTTCGTATGGAAACACGTCCGTATAGCATCATTCCGACGACCACCATGCCCAAGAGGATGGCCGTTGACAGGTTTTCCACCATGATGAGGAACAGTATGGGACATGTCACGTAAAGCACGTATTTGAACGTTTTCTCCTCTGTTCCGTTTTCTGTCTGCATGGCACTGAGGATTTGCGCCACAGCAAGAACGATGGTGCCTTTTGCTATTTCCGAAGGCTGGAATTGTATGCCAAACAGTGACACCCACCTCTGTGCCCCGTTGGTGGTTTGACCGGCCAACAGCACCCATATCAGGGTTGCCATGGAGAAAATGATGAGGAAGATGGTGGCAATCTTGAAATACTTGCAGTCGATGTTTTGCACCACCACCATTGCCGCCACGCCGATCAGTAGGATGCCGCCGTGCTTGATGATGGGAGCCCAGTAGTTGGGCTTGTTGAAAGTGAGCGTGCTGCTTGAGCTGAACACCTCTACCAGGCTGATGACGCAAAGGAAGAAGAAGATCATCCATATGACCTTGTCCCCCTTGAAGATGTTGCTAAGTGAGAATCTCATAGGCTTACATGTTTCTGACGAGTGTCTTGAACTGCTCTCCGCGGTCTTCCATGTTCTTGAACAGGTCGAAGCTTGCGCAGCATGGGCTTAGCAGGACGGTGTCGCCGGGCTGGGCAAGTTCGCTGCACGCTTTCACGCAGTCGGGCATTGAATGGGTGTCGCAGACGGGGATGCCTTTTTCCTTGGCGATGCCGTCGAAGAAGCCGTGAAGCTTGGCATTGTCGGCTCCGAGGAACACCAGTGCGCGGCATTTCTTCAGCACCAGTTCCTTGATTTCATTGTAGTCGTTGCCTTTGTCCTTGCCACCTATGATCAGCACGGTGGGGGTGTTCATGCTCTCCAGTGCATACCAGCAAGCATCCACGTTGGTGGCCTTGGAGTCGTTGATGTAGGTGACGCCGCGTACGGTGCCCACGCGCTCCAGACGATGCTCCACGCCGGGGAAGTTGCCCAGGCTTTCTTTAATTACTTCGTGCTTGACCCGGGCGATGTTGGCGGCAAGACCAGCAGCCAGCGAGTTGTAGATGTTGTGCTTGCCTGTGAGGCTGAGGTCCTCTTGCTCCATGTTGAAGGGTGTGGGTTGCTCCAATTTGTATACGCCCTCTTCGATGTAGGCGATGGAGCCTTTCTCCTTCAGTTCGGAGAAGGGGTATTGGATGGACTTGATGTCATACTTCGCCAGTTCTTTCTTGATGATGGGGTCGTCGTTCCAATAGATGAAACTGTCTTCCTCAGTCTGGTTCTGGATGATGCGCATCTTTGAGTCCACGTAGTTTTGCATGCAGTTGTCGTAGCGGTCGAGGTGGTCGGGCGTGATGTTCAACAGGATGGCGATGTTGACACGGAAGTCATACATGTTGTCCAACTGGAACGAGCTCAGTTCGATGATATAGTATTCGTGCGGGTCCTCTGCCACCTGCAATGCCAGGCTGTTGCCAATGTTGCCTGCAAGTCCGGCGTCGTATCCGGCAGCCTTGAAGATGTGGTAGATGAGCGAGGTGGTCGTCGTCTTGCCATTGCTTCCTGTGATGCATATCATCTTTGAGTTTGTGTATCGTCCAGCGAACTCTATCTCGCTGATGATGGGTATGCCGCGTTCTTTGGCTTTCTTCACGACGGGGGCGGTGTCGGGTATGCCGGGACTCTTGATGATTTCATCGGCATCGAGTATTTTCTCCTCGGTGTGCTTGCCTTCTTCCCAAGGTATATCGTGGTTGTCGAGCATCTTCTTGTACTTGTCCTTGATGGCAGACATGTCGGAGACAAACACATCAAACCCTTCTTTCTTTGCCAATACGGCGGCTCCGGCGCCACTTTCACCAGCGCCTAAAATCACTATTCTATTCATTTCCTATCAATTATCTATTTTCAATCTTCAAATGTCAATTATCGTAATCCAATCTTTATTTTATACCATTGAAAAGTGGCATGGTTTTACTTTGAAATGAATGGTCTCCCCGATGGGGAGGGGATGGTGCACGCCACTTTTTCTCATTGCCCACTTTCTCAAGTGGATTTCATCTTCATTTTTCGAATTTCTTCATCTGATTTTCAGCGTGATGATGGCGAGGGCCGCCGTGATGATGGTGACAATCCAGAAGCGAATGGTGATTTTCGACTCGTGGAATTGTCGCTTTGGCCAATTCTTGAAGATGAATCGGCTCGTTGGGTCGAGGTCCTTGTCTAATTTGCGGAAATTGTCGTGTATGGGTGTCGACCTGAAGATCCTGACGTGTTCTCCTTTCCTCTTCCTGTATTTGTAGTAAGAGGTTTGCAGAATGACGCTCAGGCTCTCCACGAAAAAGATGGCGCAAAGGATGGGCAGCAGGAGTTCCTTGTGAATGATGACGGCGCAAACGCCGATGATGCCGCCTATCATCAACGACCCTGTGTCGCCCATGAACACCTGTGCCGGGAATGCGTTGTACCAAAGGAAACCTATCATGGCCCCGATGAAAGCGCACAAGAACACCACCAGTTCCTGCGACCCTGGTATGTACATGATGTTGAGGTATGAGGCATACTCGATGTGACTGCTCACATAGGCGAGTATGCCTAACGCCACTCCTATGATGGCCGAGTTTCCGGCACACATGCCGTCCATGCCGTCATTGAGGTTTGCCCCATTGCTCAAAGCTGTCACCACAAAGATGGTGACGATGACGAACAACAGCCATCCGGCGGCGTTCTTATATTTGCCCATGAATTCGAAAGCCGCCGAATAGTCGAGGTTGTGGGTTTTCACAAACGGGATGGTGGTGACCAACGATTTCTCTGCTTCCGATTTGTGTGCCACTATTTTCCCTTGCTCTTGCTCGGTGACGATTGTCTCGTTGATCTTGGCGTCGGGGCTTGCCCACAATGTCAGTCCCACCACCAATCCTATGAAGATCTGGCCTGCGATTTTCAACTTGGGCGACAAACCTTCTTTCTTTCTCTTGAACACCTTGATGTAGTCGTCGAGAAATCCAAGCAATCCTAACCACGTGGTGGTGGCGATCATGAGCAACAAGTAGATGTTGCGCATCCTTCCGAACAACAATATGGGCACCATGATGGACACGAAGATGATGATGCCGCCCATCGTCGGCACGTTCTTCTTCTTCTCTCCGAAGGGGTCGATGGCCGGGTCGCGCTGGGTTTCTCCAATCTTCTTCTTCTTCATATAGACGATGAATTTCTCGCCGAACCAAGCGGAAACCATGAGTGACACGATGAGTGCGGCGAGCGACCTGAAGGATATGTAATGCCAGAGATGTGACCCCGGGATGTCGAATCGCTCAAGGAAACGGAAAAGATAGTAAAGCATGATGTTTGGTGTTTTGGGTTGATGTCGTTATGGTTGTTGCAGGGAGAAGATTTCTTCCAACACCTCTTTGTCGTCGAAATGGTGTTTCACTCCACAAACTTCCTGGTAGTTCTCATGGCCTTTGCCGGCTACGAGTATCACGTCGTTTCTCTGGGCCATGGTGCATGCTGTGCGTATGGCTTCACGGCGGTCGGTGATGGATATCACGTTGCGGCGTTGCTGGGCGTTGAGTCCGGCGAGCATGTCGTTGATGATGTCCTGTGGGTCTTCAAAGCGGGGGTTGTCGCTGGTGATGATGGTGATGTCGCTCTGCTTGGCAGCCTCCTGCGCCATGATGGGACGCTTGCCCTTGTCGCGGTTGCCGCCGGCTCCGCAGACGGTGATGACACGTCCTTTGTTGCCTAACACCTCGTGGATGGCTTTTAGCACGTTGCACAAAGCGTCGGGTGTGTGGGCGTAGTCCACGATGGCGGTGTATCCCAGAGGCGAGTACACGGGCTGGAGTCTTCCACTGACGCTATGCAGGGTGCTGAGCGCTACGAGGATATCTTCTGGCTCCTTTCCCAACATCCGTGCGGCGCCATAGACGGCAAGGAGGTTGCTGGCGTTGAATTTCCCTATGAACTGGACGGCTACTTCGCGACCGTCCACCTCGAGGACCATGCCTTCGAAATGGCATTCCAGGATGCGCGCCCTGTAGTCGGCCATTTTCTGGGTGGAATAGGTCTTCACCATGGCTTTTGAGTTTTGCACCATGAAGTTGCCGTTCTTGTCGTCGGCGTTGATGATGGCGAATGCCCCTTTGGGCAACGAGTCGAAAAACGCCTTCTTCGCATCACGGTAGTTTTCGAATGTGCCGTGGTAATCGAGATGGTCGCGTGTAAGGTTGGTGAAGATGCCTCCCGTGAAACACAGCCCTCCGATGCGGTGTTGGTGGATGGCGTGGCTGCTGCACTCCATGAAGACGTATTCGCAGCCTTTCTCGAGCATCTGTGCCAGGAGGCGGTTGAGTTGTATGGGGTCGGGGGTGGTGTGGGTGGCGGGTATGGCCTCTCCGTCGATGTAGTTGCACACCGTGGAGAGGAGGCCGCACTTGTGCCCCATCTTGCGCATCATATTATATAATAAGGTGGCGATGGTGGTTTTCCCGTTCGTTCCTGTCACCCCCACCAGTTTCATGTGGCGTGATGGTTCGCCATAGAAGGTGGTGGCTACCTGTCCGGCATTTCTTTCCGTCGATTCCACCACGATGAAGGTGACTTCGGCAGGCAGTGGCGTCGGCGGCGTTTCGCAAAGGATGGCGGCCGCACCTTGCTCCACGGCTTTCGTGATGAACTGGTGTCCATCCACCTGCGTCCCTTTCATGGCTATGAAAAGATGCCCGGGAGCCACTTTGCGTGAGTCGATGTCCACGCCGGTGATGTCGATGTCGAGCGAACCAATGATGCTGGTTGCCTTGATGTCTTTAAGTAATTCCCTTAATGTCATGGCTATATGTTTTTCTGTTTCTGTTTTTTGTCACGTTGGGCTTATAGGAACTGCATCTTGAGAATGCATGTGGAGCCTTTCGCTGCCTTCTCACCTGCTGCAAGGCTCTGTTCCACCACTTTTCCGCGGCCTTCCACTCGGGTCTTGTAGCCGTGCCGTTCCAAGAGGTAGATGGCGTCGCGTGCGCCCATCCCCACCACGTTGGGGACGAGGTCGTTGCCATTGGGCGATTGCTGTTCCAACAAGTATTGGTTGGGGTTCATTCCCACGATTCCCCAGAATGGTGAGGAGTTGCCGTTGTTGGCCCATTGGCAGCTGCTCTTGAATCCCAGGTGGGAGAGCACGGTCTGTGCCGAGAAGAGGTTTCCGTTGAGGATGGTTGGCCTGCGCTCCCCAGTCTCGTCGATGGCGCTGCTGATGTCCATGCTGAGGTTGTGTGCCATGATGCCTTCTGAGATGTCGTGGAACACCTTTCCGCTCATCGTGCCTCCCGATGCGGGCAGTCCTGCTTTCTGCAGGCATACGATGCAGCTGTATCGTGGCTTGTCGGCGGGGAAGTATCCTACGAAACTCACAAGGTAGTGCAGTCCTCCAGCCTTGTATCCGATTTTTTCCTTTGCTATCTGCGCCGTGCCGGTCTTCCCTGCCACGGAGAAGGACTCCGACTTGGCTTTCTTCCCAGTTCCCTTCTCCACGACCTTGAGCAGCATGTCTTGGATTTTTGCCAGCGTGGATGGCTTGCAGATTTGTTCTCTGAGCACCACGGGAGGCAGTTCGGTGGCTACGCCGTCCTTGATTTTCATCTTCACGAACCTGGGCTGCATCATCTTTCCGTTGTTGGCGATGGCGTTGTAGAATGTCAACGTGGAGATGGGTGGCACCTGTGTCTCATAGCCGATGCTCATCCATGGCAGTGTCGTGCCGCTCCATAGCGAGACGCCCTTGGAGTTTTTCTGGTCAGGGTATCTGATGCGTGGCACGGCATATCCCTTGATGGGCAGATTCAGGTCTTCTGCGATGCCCACCCTGTGAAGTCCGTCGACGAATTTCTGAGGTTGGTTATGGTAGTATTTGTCGATGACTTTGCTGATGCCGATATTGGAACTTACCTGCAATGCCTTGCTGAGGGATATGGTGCCATAGCCACCCGACGCCCTGTTGTGGTCGTTCATCTCGGCACCGTGCATCGTGACTTGTCCATTGCCGGTGGCCACCATGAAGGAGGTGTCCACCACCCCGTCGTCGAGCGCCACCATCACCGATGCCGTCTTGAACACACTTCCTGGCTCCAGCAGGTCGGCCACGGCATGGTTGCGCCGCTCGAGTAGTTTGCCGTCCAACTTCTCCAGGTTGACGATAGCCTTCACGTCGCCTGTCGCCACCTCCATGACGATGGCCACTCCCACGTTGGCGTTGATTTCACGCATCTCGTCGGCCAATGCTTTTTCCGCTATGTCCTGCATCTGCACATTGATGGTCGTGACGATGTCCTCTCCGTCCACCGGTTCCACGTCCACGGACTTGAGCACTTGGTTCCTCACCCGTTGGTCGTGGAAGACTCCGGGCGTGCCTCTCAATATGCTGTCAAATGATTGCTCCAACCCGAAACGGGGTTTGTCCATCTCTCCATACATGTCGCCCACGGTGCGGTAGGCGAGTGTGCCGAAAGGACGCCGACGGGCGTTGTTCTCGTTGAAATGGAAACCTCCTACGTACTTGTGCAAGTTGAAGACGGGAAGGCTCTGCACCTTCTTCAACGTGTTGTAGTTGACTCGATATGGCCATACAGGCCAGTTCTGGCTTAGTTTGGCACGACCCTCTTCCAGATTTTTCTTGAAATCCTCCGCCGACTTTTCCGGGAAAATATCGTGCAGTCCCATGCAGATGCTGTCGACTTTCGCCTGCCAGAGGCTGTCGCTATTCAGTTTGCATACCTTGAAATCCATGAACATCTTGTATTCAGGGAGCGAACTGGCCATCAATTCACCTTGGTCGCTGAAGATGTTGCCACGGTTGGCGTTTTCTTGGTATGTTTCGTGTTTCTTTTGGTTGGCCACTTCCATCCAGTATTCTCGCTTGACGGTCATGGTGTATATGGATTTGATCACCACGGCCACCCCCATGATGGTCATCAGGATGGCTATCAAGGTGTATCGCGGCATGATGTCATTGTTGTTGAACTTGCTCATGGTTGCTATCAGTTGGGTATGACGATGATGTATGGTGGCTGGTCGGCAGGTTGGATGACGCTGTCGTTGTTGGCACGCAGTATTTGTAGCACGTGGCTTTCACGGCAGCGCTCGGTGAGTTCGCTGGAGAGCGACAAGGTCTTGTACCTCGATGCCTCCAACGTCTTGTTGAGTTGGTTGATTTTGATTAGTTGCTGTTGGCAACTATACCTGTTGGAGATGTACAAGATGGAGAAGAAGGTGATGAGCAGTATGAGCCACACTTGCTTCCTGATGGCTTGCGTGTCGAGGATGTCTCCACCAAGGATGGTTCTCAGTGCCATCGATGAAGAGAATGGTTTTTCGTCCTCGCGTGCATTGTCTTCTATCACTTCCTTGAGCGTGGGGCGCGCCGGCTCAACGTCCTCTTCGGTGTCATCCTCCAAGTCGTCGCCGGCATATGCGCCTTCCTCTGCTTCTTCAATCATGTCCTCCCCGCCGGGATTTTGTGGCACCATGTCCATTTCTTCTTCCATGGATGCCATTTCCTCGTTGTTGATGTTTCCTTTTTTTCTCATTGGTCCAATCACATTTCTTCGGTTCTTCATCTGCAACGCCTGCAGGTGTTTGCCTGTGCAAGTTTTGAATGGCCCCTTACAGGGGCTGGTATGTCTTTTTCATATCTTTTCCGCTATGCGGAGTTTGGCACTCCTGCTTCGAGGGTTGGCGGCTTGCTCTTCCTCGCCGGGGGTGGTCACTCTGTTGTGTATGGGACGGAGTGGTGATTGCTGCCTTCCGAAGAAGTCTTGCTCCACTGTCCCGTTGGTGTTGCCTGAACGCATGACGTTTTTCACGATGCGGTCTTCCAGGCTGTGGTAGGTGATGACCGACAACCTCCCTCCGCTGCGAAGCAGTTGTGTGGCGCTCGCGAGCATCTCGCCGAGTGCATCCATCTCGTGGTTGACTTCTATGCGAAGTGCCTGGAACACCTTCGTCACCTCTTTCTTCTCCCGTTCGCGAGGGAACAGCCTTGTGAGCGTCTCTGCCAACTGCGAGGTGGTTGTGAAGGGTTGTGCCGTCCTTGCCTTGACGATGGCTGCCGCCACCCGTCGTGCGTTCCTTACTTCTCCATAGAAGAAAAGGACGTCGGAGAGCCGCTTCTCATCGTATCCGTTCACCACATCGGCAGCGCTGACTCGGGCAAGTTTGTTCATCCTCATGTCGAGGGGGCCTTCCTGACGGAAGGAGAACCCACGGCTGCCGTCGTCGAAATGATGGCTCGACACGCCCAGGTCGGCCAGCAGGCCGTCGATATGCTCGACACCATAGTAGCGCATCCAGTTGCCCAAGTAGCGGAAATTGCTCTGGACGAAGGTGAAACGCTCGTCGGCAGGAATGTTGGCCTGGGCGTCGGAGTCCTGGTCGAAGCCGAAAAGGCGTCCTTGGGGCCCAAGGCGCGTGAGGATTTCCCTACTGTGTCCTCCTCCGCCGAAGGTGACATCCACGTATGTTCCGGCAGGATCTATGTCGAGGCCGTCGATGCTCTCCTGTAGGAGGACAGGGGTGTGGTATGTCGATGCGTTGATGTCCATGGCGTCATTGTTGGCTGGTTGACGGCTCCTCCATCAGTTTGGCCAAGGAGGCGGTGAACTCTTCGGGACTGATGAATGGTGTTTCCGTGTCTTGGCTGTTCCACACCTCGATGTAGTCGCCCATGCCGATGAAGCGGATGCCTTGGTCGATGCCTGCTGCCTCTAAGAGGCGGCGTGGGATGAGGATGCGTCCGCTGCTGTCGGGGTAGACAATCTCCACGTCGGAGAGGAATTGGCGATAGAGCTGTTGGTGCTGCGGATTCCATCGGTTGATGCGTTGGCGCACGCTGTCCATCTGCTCGTTCCATGCTGATTCAGGGTAGAGGGTCAGGCAAGGTTGGAAGACATCCTTGCGGAGCACCAACGCCGAACCTTCCTCTCCTTGCAGCACCTTGCGGAATGCTGCAGGGAGGAAAACCCTGCCTTTTGAGTCGGTCTTGGCCTCTATGTTGCCCAATAATCGCATGTTTTGCCCGTTTTATTTGATTTAGGCTACAAAATTAAACATTTTCCCCCATTTTCCCCCATTTTCCCCCACCTTTTTTTTAAAAAAAATGAGGGTGGGTGCATGGCGGGTGTGATGTGCATGCTTGCCGTTTATTTTAGATAGTGTCCTTGGTGTCATTTTCTGTCTTGGAAAATGAAAAAAATGATAAAAAAAGAATCTCGTCTTTCAAAAAGGTTTCACATTGAACGCTAATAGATGGCATACGTCATTCCAACATCAATAAGGGACGCCATTAGGGCGTCCCTGTTGTATGGGAGAGTATGATGCGCACCGTTTTTTGCACAAAAAACCTTTTCACGTGGTTTCCACCAGCCTATATTTCAAGTTGTTGTAACACCGCCTTTGTCCAATTCTATCTGTGATACAATCTTGGCATTCGCTTTTTTATGCATCTTGAAGCAGAAATAGATGCAGACGATGAAGGCCACTATTCCAACAGTTTCATCCACCTCGCCGCTCATGAGAAGAGCGTCGAAGACACCATGGAAAAATACGGGCACAAATAGTATGCATAATGCTGTTTTGAAGGAATGTGTCACGAAATGGTACTTGGAATAATAATATCCCATCAGGATGGCAAAGGCGTAGTGTGCTGGAACAGAGAGCAAGGCGCGCATGATTCCTACGGTGAGCCAATCCCCATCGCCTGCCACGTACATGTAATTTTCCAAAGCCGCAAATCCCAGGCCCACACATACGGCATATACAATGGCATCATAGTGTTCGTCAAAATAGGGATTCTTCCTTAAAACCCTCCACAAGGCAAACAGTTTAAGAGACTCTTCCGGTAATGCAGCAACAAAGAAGGCATCTAATGTCGTGTCGAAGAGATCTGCCGGTTTTGCTCCGTCAAACAAGAATGATTCCACTCCTTCTTCCACGAAACCAGCCAGAATGCATACTGCGATACCCCAAAGCACGGCTTTTAGCACCTTTGACATGGGTTCACGTTTGGGGTCTTTCAACCAAATGTATAGAAAAAGGATGATGGCTGGAAACAGGGCTAATCCTATGACAATCAATTCGCTCATTGTTGTAAATTTAATGACCTATTTCGATGCGGCAACTGTGCGCCGCCCGAATACATGCTTTTTTGACTTCAAGTTCTTGCACATCTTCCTCCATGAAGACAGGCAGGGCGGGGAGCCTTGGCGTCGCCAATGGACATTGGTGGTATGAACTCTCGTGTCGTTTTTGGCGTGCAAAGGTAACTCTATCCTTTAACATGTGCAAATGTTTTGTTTTTTTTCTTCGTGCGCAAATGTTAACAACTACATATAAATCCTTAAAAAACCTTTTAAAATATGGATGTTATTACAAATTGTAGTTACTTTGTGGTATCCAAAACGAACATTTATGAAAAAACTGACAGATAAAGAGTTGCAAATCATGGAAGTGTTGTGGAGCAATGGTCCGTTATCGACCCGCGACATCATGCTCCATCTTCCTGATACCACAGTACATTTCAACACTATCTCCACCTATGTGCGACGCCTCGAACAGCGTGGCATGATAGGGCACGAGGAACTGAGCCCAAGATTCTATATCTATCACGCCGCAGTCACTCGTGAACAATACATCTCTTATGTGAACAAGGAGAGCATCAATCGTTTTTTCGATGGCTCATACATGGATTTCATCTCCAGGTTGGTGAAGCACAAAGAAGTGAGCATCGACGAACTGAAGGAACTTATCAGGATGGTTGAAGAAGAATAAGTCCCATGGGTGCGTTTGTAGTATATATCCTTGAATGGTCGGCATGTCTGTTGGGCTTTCTGCTCCTATACAAGATGTGCTTCAGCGGCACCACGTTTCATCGGTTCAACCGTTTCTACTTGCTCGGCACCGTGGTGTTGTCGGCCGTGCTCCCGCTGATACACATTGCTCCGACAGAGCAGATGGAACCGATGGCTGAAGCATGCAGGGCTGTGGTGACAGTGGATGAAAGCTCTTTGTACAACATAAGCACGACCCAGGCCCAGGATGTAAACATCGGTAGCCTCACCACTTTGGAAAAAGGGGCGATAGCCCTCTTGGCGATATATTTCCTATATGTTTTGGTTCAACTCACAGGATGGACCAAGTCGATTGTGAAGATGCTACGGTTCATCCATGGCAAGCGCCGCCGCAGGATAGGAAGGTGGGTGTGGCTGGTGGAACACGATGCTGACTATGGACCTTTCAGTTGGATGAACTGCATCGTCATGTCGACAAACGAACATGGTTTCGGGCGCAAGGCGAGCATGCGTCACGAACTCTCACACATCGTCTTGCTACACCACATCGACCTCGTGTTCTTGATGGCGTGTGTCATCGTCAATCCGATTTGCTGGTTGGTCATGAAAGAAATAAAGATAGTGCACGAATATGAAGCCGATAATGAAGTAATCAATCTTTACAGCATTCAAAGCCGTGACTATCAACGACTATTAATCCTGCGGACAGTGGGAGCGGAGGCCTACGCACTCGCAAGTTCGTTTAACCTGAACATTAAAAAACGAATCATTATGATGAAGAAAAAACAATCCCGCTGGTGGCGCATGGTATGGATTGCCGTCACCATCCCGCTTGTCGGTTTCACTCTGATGGCTTTCTCCAAACCCAAGGAAGCATTGAGGGAAGTGGTGGACAGCAGCCTCAAAGTCATCGAGCAACCGTTCATCGAGGTGGTGAAACCTGACTTGCCCATAACAGAAAAAACAACTGCAATTGTCGAAATCACGGATGCAGCGCAGGTTGGTTCCAACCTGCAAATAGCCTCCGACGTAAAACCTGGCGACATCATTACCGGAAATGTGAGCGACACGGAAGGGCATCCGCTCGAAGGCGCCAACCTCGTCGAGTTGGATGAGTATCAACGCATCGTGGCCCACACCGTTACCGACAACAACGGCAACTTCTCGATGAAAGTCGTCGACCCCAAGCACAAGATACGTGTTTCTTTCATAGGTCATATGAGCAAGACGCTCGACATCAGCAGCAATAAGATTGACGTGGTGTTGGAGCCGAACACAATGATCATGCAGGTGAAGGTTGTTGGCAAATCCGATAGCATGAGGGTATGTAAGTTATGCACCGATAACGACAGTTCGGCAAACAAGGACCAAGACGCGAACGATTCCATGATTTTCGAAGTGGTCGAACAGGCACCTGTGTTCCCTGGTGGGCAAGGAGCAATCTTCACCTATCTGGGCCAACATCTCAACTATCCGTCAGTAGCAAGGGAGATGCATGTGGAGGCTGACATCGTGGTGCGGTTCACTGTCGACAAGACCGGACTCGTGCGCTCGCCGCAAGTCATCAACGTCACGTCGAATTCAACTCATGTCACTGCAGAAACGATGAAGGCAGCCAAGGAGGGTGATGAAAAAGCAGTGGAAGCCACTAAAAACTACTACGATGCAGTAGAGGCGATGAAAGAAGAAGCCATCCACGTGGTGCGCAACATGCCTCGATGGGAGCCTGGACGGCAGAACGGGAGGCATGTGGATACCTCATTTACATTGCCTATCAGTTTCAAACTGGACTGATGCAGAAGAAGCAACGAGCGACAAAAAGAGGGGTGTGTCAATGATTATAATGACATACCCCTCTGTTTTTGGTCCTTAAGGTCTTTAGGGTCTTTAAGGTCCTTGTCAAAATTGTTCGTTTTTTCGGAAAAACCTTGCTGAAATACGTTTTTTTTGCTATTTTTGCAGAAATTATAGCGTATTGTCTGTATGTCATGATGAAAAAGACATGCCAATAGCATAAGAAAGGACCATGGAACAAGCCAAATTTCAACAAATCAATCCTATGACAGTGAAGGCCGTTGTGGATGACTGCTCATACATCGACGACGACCTCGTCCTCTTCAGTCGTTTCAAGGACGTGCCCATCTCTTCCGAGCCGCGTGTGATGAACTGTCTTTTTGTGGCGATGTGCCTTGAGGGAAGTGCCCAATACACCGTGGATACCAAGGAGCACATGGTGCGGAAAAACGATGTCATTGTCGTCAACGACGGTCAGGTGATTAGCGACTATATGCTCAGCCCCGACTGCAAGGGCATTGCCATCATGGCTTCCGTCGATTTTTTCGCCGAAATCATCAAGGAGGTTTATGAGATGTCACAGGTTTTCCTTTTCGCTTACTACAGTCCGGTATTTAATTTGAAACCCGAAAAAGCGGAGACATTCATTGGCTATTTCAACACCATACGCCAGAAGGTGGATGACAAGGAGCACCGTTTCAGGCGTGAATTGGCCATCTCGCTGCTCAAGGCGATGGTTTATGACATCGGTAATGAGATTTACCAGAAACAGACCAATTCCCCCAAACGTACCAGGGCTGATGTCATTTTCAATAGTTTCATCGCCTTGGTGAAGGAGAATTTCCGGAGCGAGCGGCGTGTGAGTTGGTATGCCGAGCAACTGTGCATCACCCCCAAATATCTATCAGAGACGGTCAAGCAAATGAGTCGACGGACACCCAACGAGTGGATTGACCATTTTGTCACCCTTGAGATACGTGTGTTGCTGAAAAGTTCCACCATGAGCATCAAGGAAGTGGCAAGGATGCTGCATTTCCCCAACCAGTCTTTTTTGGGGAAGTTCTTCAAGGAGCATGTCGGCATGTCGCCGTCCAAGTATCGGAGGTCGTGAGCCAGGCATTTGGTTTCCGGAAGTTCACACCCCTCTTTCCGCCCAGTCGCCACGGTCGAGGTTGCGGTAGCCGATGGCTTCGGCGATATGCTGGCTGAGCACTTTTTCCGAGCCTTCGAGGTCGGCGATGGTGCGAGCCACTTTCAGGATTCTGTTATAGGCTCGTGCTGAGAGTTTCAGCCGCTCCATTCCCATTCTCAAAAGGGTCAGCGAACTTTCGTCTGGCTCGGCGTATTGGTGAATCATCTTTTCCGTCATCTGGGCGTTGCAGTGGATGCCTTTCATTCCATGGTAACGCTGCTCCTGTATCTTTCGGGCGCGAAGCACCCTTTCCCTGATTTTCTCGCTGGGTTCTCCCACCGGTGCCTTGGAAAGGTCGTCGTAGCTGACGGCGGCGCATTCGATGTGGATGTCTATGCGGTCGAGCAGCGGTCCTGAGATTTTCGACATGTAGCGTTGGATTTGTCCGGGCGTGCAGACACAAGTGTGGGTGGGGTCGCCGTAGTAGCCGCAGGGGCAGGGGTTCATCGAGGCGACGAACATGAAGGAGCAAGGATATTCCACGGTGTATTTCGCCCGTGCCACGGTGATTTTGCGGTCTTCGAGGGGTTGTCGCAGCACTTCCAGCGTCTGTTTTGAAAATTCTGTGAGTTCGTCAAGAAAGAGTACTCCGTTATGCGCCAAGGATACCTCTCCGGGCTGTGCCGACGACGTTCCGCCGCAGAGTCCCACTTGCGAGATGGTGTGGTGCGGACTGCGGAAGGGCCGTTGTGAGATGAGGGAGGTGTCGCGGCTCAGTTTGCCTGCCACGGAGTGCACTTGTGTGGTTTCCAGGCTCTCCGCCAGCGATAGTGGCGGGAGGATGCCAGGGAGTCGTTTCGCCATCATCGACTTGCCGCTTCCAGGCGGCCCGATCATGACGATGTTGTGCCCGCCGGCCGCCGCCACTTCAAGTGCGCGTTTCACGTTCTCTTGTCCGCGTACGTCGGCGTAGTCAAGGTCGAAGTTCGTCTGCTGCTCGTAGAATTCCTTCCTTGTGTCTACGAACACCGGTTCGGGCTTGCTCTTGCCTGAGAGCAGGTCCACCACTTGTGTGATGTCGTCCAAGCCATACACCTCCAGGTTGTTCACCACGGCGGCTTCTCGGGCGTTGTCGCGTGGCACGATGAGGCCTTTGAACTTCTCTTTCCTTGCCCGGATGGAGATGGGCAGGGCGGCGCGGATAGGCTTGAGTTTGCCGTCGAGTCCCAACTCTCCCACCATCATGTAATCGGCAAGGTGGTCGGTGGGTAGTTTGCCATGGGCGGCAAGCATGCCGATGGCGATGGGAAGGTCGTAGCTGCTGCCCTCTTTCTTGATGTCGGCGGGCGAAAGGTTGATGGTGAGCGACGACACTGGGAGCCGGTAACCCACGTTGGGCAAGGCGGCGTTGATACGGGCGTAGCTTTCACGAACGGCGGTGTCGGCCATTCCCGAAAGGTTGAACATCACCCCGCGGGTCATGTTCACCTCTATGGTGATGGTGGTGGCTTCGAGACCCACCACGGCTGCACAATAGGTCTTTGCAAGCATGGGGTCGGCAGGAAATCGTGGAAATAATGCTTTTGACATACAAAATTACTCTTTTTTTTGAGAATTCACGTTTTTTTCTTTAAATTTGTATGCTTTTCAATGATTCCCACACAAAAGTGGCCTGTGTCTTTCGTGTTTCATAGGGATGGCGTTTCATTGTAAAAATTTATTATTAACCCTAATAATTTTAAGTCTATGCTACATTGCGCCAATTTGAGTTTTAAAGAAGAAATGGAGCGTCGTGGCGACCACGCCACCAAGTATGTTGTTGTTCATCACTCCGAGTTGGTTACCCGCCACACAGCCAAGGACGTGCATCAATGGCATCTCGACAAGGGCTGGGCAGGCTGCGGCTACCACTATTTTGTCAACAAGGATGGTGAAATCTTTGAGGGACGTCCCGTCTGGGCTGTCGGTGCCCATATGCATGGGTACAACAAGGAGTCTGTAGGCATTTGCTTCGAAGGCGACTTCAACAAGGAACAGATGAACCAGAAACAGGAAGACGCCGCCGTCATGCTCGTCGCCTTGCTGAGTCTCTCGTATGATAATGCCAAAGTTGTCAGGCAATGTGATTTGTCAAAAGAGAAAAACGGTCCTGGTGCCAACTTCCCCTTTGAGGATTTCTGCCAAAAGGTTGAAACTTGCAAGAGTTGGATGAAGTCGCTTTCTGGCTCGGAGTTGTACCAACGGATAATGGATGCAGTGAAAGCTTAGGGCTTTTGCTCGCTTGCCGGCATCCAATATGGCTTGATTGTCCACAATGAAAAACTTGGAGACGGGAAGAATCCCGTCTCAAAAGGCCCTGAAAGCCCTTGAGGCATCAGGGCCTTGGCGTTTCAATCAAGGCGTATGAGCGTGGAGCCCGTGGTTTTTTCCTGGTTGGAGCCCAGTTGCACGGCATAAATTCCTGTCGGCAGTCCTGACAAGTCAAACGAAGCACCTTTTCCTGAGAGCACCTTTTTCCCATCAGTGGAGAAAACGCTGATGGTTGTTGTCGAAGGGGCGTTTCCATCCCATTCCACTTCCAACCTGCGCCCATTGAGATGGAAGCGTGCCGCGGAAGGCTGATGGGTGGACAACCCGGGTATTTTGTCAGGCAGATCGAGTATGTAGAGCAATCCTGCGTAAGCATCGATTTGCCCATGGCCGTATATGGTGTTGGGATAGTCCAAGGATGTGTCAGGATGGGTGCAGGTGTGTGCGAGGACATCGACGATGTCTTCCGGCGTCAGGTCAGGTTTTGCCTGCAGCCATAGTGCGATGGTGCCAGCCACGATGGGTGTTGCCATCGAGGTGCCGCTCTGGGCTGTGTAGTAGAAAGTCTTGCCGTTGTACACCACCTTGTCAGTCAGTTCCTTGCGCACTTTGTCCGTCATTTGCACAAAACTGTTGAACGCGGCGTTGATGCTGACCCCTGGGGCGGAGACATCGGGTTTGGTCAGTCCCTCGAATGTGGGGCCTCTTGAGGAGAAACGGGCGATCTGGCCAGGTTGGCTGGCGGCCAAATAGTCCACCTCGTCGTTGATTTCGCCGTCGATGTTTCTAAAGGCTGATTTGTAGCCCGTGGCGCCCACGGTGATAAGGCCTGGCAGGGTGCCGGGCCACCACAGGGAATGCCCGTCGCTTGCATGGCAGTATGCAGGGACTCCGCTGATGTTGACGAATGGTGAGAACTGGATGTCGGAATACGCCCATGCGGGTCCGTTTCCAGTGAGCAGGAATGTTGCTCCGCATAACATGAGGTATGCCAGGTTGGGCATGTCTCCGTGTATGTGCAGCACATCGCCCCGCTCGTCTTGATATTCGCTCTTGTAGACTTTCAGATGAATGTCTCCCAAGGAAACGGTGGTGGAGAGTCGGCATGTGTCCTGCAGCGCCAAGACACTGTCGGTGTGGAAGGCGATGGTGCTTTCGATATGCTGTTCCAGAAGTCTTAAGCTGAGGAAATCGATGCGTACGTATTGGTCTGTCGGCGTGATGATGTCCAGGTCGATGAGTTTTCCGCCACCCACACCATTGACGATGGCTGCACCGGCTTGTCTCACATCGGATGGTTTCTCCACGAAAGCGGAGTGGTAGCCGTCGTTGCCGGCACAGGTGACAATGATGCGTCCAGGACCGGTGAGCGCTTGTAGGGCTTCGCTTTCAAGAAGTCGCTGATGCCCAAGCATGTAACTGTCTCCGCTGCTGAAGTTCACCACGCATGGCTTCCCGTCTTTTTCCGCTTGGTCGAACAAGTATTTGAAGCCAAGGATGCAGGTGGCCGACGTATGTTCGTCAGGATTGTCGAAGTCTTCGGTAAAAGAGTTGAAATGTGCCACATAAAGGTCAGATTCAGGTGCCATGCCTTGGTATTTCCCGTTTACCGCGCCACCGGCCATGATGCCCATGACGTGAGTGCCGTGCAGTGAGGCACCTTCATGGTGGGTGTGCCCGTAGACGCCTATTTCGTCTGGCGAGGTGATGGCGTGCCCCAAGGTTCCGTCGTCGTTCTTCCAGCAGAAGTCATAGTAGTAGTAAGCGCGTGATTTGCCATTGGAGTCGAGGAAGGCAGGGTGGGTGAAATCGAAGCCGTTGTCGAAGATGCCGGCAGCCACGCCTTTTCCTGTGAATGCTTGAGGCAGACCGTCTCCGGTATAGATTGGTGTGGCGTTCACTTGTCCTGGGCTCACGTCCATGGCAGGATGTGGCATAGGTTCTGCTTCCAAGCGCTCCACGCGGGCATCCCTCGACAAGGAAGCCATTTCATCCAAGGGGATTTCCACGATATAGATGCGTCCCACGCTGTCCACCAAGTGGCAGCCGTGGTCTGCGGCAATGGCAGCGGCGTTGCTGCTTCTTTGAGTTGTCATCAAGGTGAGCACCGTCTGACTTGGCTTGATGCCATTCTTCGTCATTCCATCGTGTTGGCGGACGAGTGAGGCCAGATGTGGCGACATCTTTCGGTAGTTTTGCGCCATGGTTGCCAGTGCGCATGCCAGTATGGCGAGTAGGAGGAATGTCTTTTTCATAATGTCTTGTTGGTTGAGCCGCATCGTTGATGGCTGAGTCATCCTTCGCCCTCTATCGTGAAAAGGAAAAGCAAAATCCCTGAAACTCTGGCGAGTTTCAGGGATTTCAGCGCTTGGTGGTGACTCGTTTGGGGCTCGAACCCAAGACCCCAACATTAAAAGTGTTGTGCTCTACCAACTGAGCTAACGAGTCTCCAAAATATGCCTTGTTTTCAAAAGCGAATGCAAAGGTATGCTTTTTTTATGAAACTGCCAAACTTTTTGAGTTTTTTTTGTTTTTCAGGGGCTATTCTCCTCTTTTTCCTCTTCTTCCTTCGTGGATTGAGGAGCGCAAAGTGCAGCTGGTTTGGGAGGTGGGGATGAATTGGAATACATCTCCTCCAAGTCGCCTTCGAAGGTGACGTACCTCTTGTAATAGGCAATGATGATGGTGGTGAGTGGCAATGCGACGATGAGGCCTATGAACCCAAGCAAGGAGCCCCAGACAGAGAGCGACAGGAGCAAGACGGCGGGGTTGAGCCCCATGGCAGACCCCATGATTCTCGGCGTGGTGAACATGTCGGTGATGACTTGTATGATGGCGAAACCCAGCAATGCCAATCCGAAGATCACCCAGAAGTTCTGACCGGTGTCGGCTGCTTTCAGCAGAGCGAGGAATGCGGTGGGTATGATGGCGAAGGTGTGCAGGTATGGCACCATGTCCATGATGCCGATGAGGATGCCCATGCCGATGGGCATGGGAAATCCAATGGCCCAGAACCAGCATGCGAACATCACTCCCATCCAGAAAGCCACTTGCCCCTGGCCGCGGATGTAGTTGTTGAGTGCGTTTTCCACGTCCTTCATCAAGTCTTGCCAGAAAGGCCTGGACTTCTTGGGGAATATCTTGACCCAGTTGGTGGAGAGGTATTCGTAGTCGAGCAGTATGAAGAATGTATATAATAAGGTGATGAAGGATGCGAAGATGCTTATCGCGATGCTCGCCGTCCTGCCTACCACGGAGAACAGTTGCGGCACAGTTGTCTTCACTGTCTCTATGAAGTCGCGACTGCTGAGAAACTCCATCACCCGCTCACGGTGCTTGTTCAGCCAGTCCTGTAACATTGAGGAGAAGTCTCCCGATGGCGACTGCTGGTTGAGGTATTTGATGACAAGTGGTGCAAGGCGTTCAAACTGTTCTATCATCGGCGGTATGATGAAATAGAATACGAGTGCCACGATGAGCCCCACGAAGATGAATGACACGATGATGGAGAGTGTACGAGAGGGTACGTGCATCTTGTATTGCACGAATTTCACCATGGGGTAGAGCAGGTAGGCAAGGAACCAGCCTATGAAGAAAGGCAGCAAGACACTGCTCAGTCGCTTGACGAGCAGGATAAGGCCCACGGCTATCACTGCTATGATGATCCAGCGGGCCATGCGGTCGAATGTGATTTTTCCCTCTAACATGATGATGGATATGGTTGTTTGGAAGGGGGATTCTTAGGGTTGTGTAGACTCTTCAAGCGCTTTGAGGTAACACTCTCTGCACAGTGGTTCGTATTGCGCTTTCTCGCCCAGCAGGACGCGTTTGTCCTCGTTCACCAGGCGATGGCTGACATAAGCGAGCGACCCGCAGCGCATGCAGATGGCGTGGACCTTGGTCACGTCGTCGGCGATGGCACAAAGTGCCGGCATGGGACCGAAGGGCACGCCCTTGAAGTCCATGTCCAAACCCGCCACAATCACCCTGATGCCGCGGTTGGCCAGTTCGTTGCACACCGCAGGCAGGCCGTCATCGAGAAACTGGGCTTCATCGATGCCCACCACGTCGATATCCGACGCCAGCAGCAGAATGGATGCCGACGTGTCCACCATGGTGCTCCTTATGGAGTTGCGGTCATGGCTCACCACTTCCTCTTCGGAATACCTGGTGTCTATCGAGGGTTTGAAGATTTCCACACGCTGGCGTGCGAACACCGCACGCTTCACTCGACGGATGAGTTCTTCGGTCTTTCCCGAGAACATCGACCCGCACACCACTTCTATTCTTCCGGGACGGTGCAGCTCCCCTGATAAGTTGTCGCTCATGATGCTTGCAAAATTACGAATATTATATGAGACCACCAACTCTTGGAGTAACAATTCAGTAAATTATTTTTTTACAAGATTGCGAGGGCGGAGGTTTTTGGAGCGGCAGGAGGTTTTAGGAGCAAGTAGGAGGTTTTAGGAGATTTGGGAGAGGGTAGGAGGTTTTTGAGTTGCTGGTAGGCTCAAATGTTACTAAAATGTAAAAAAAGAGCAGATAATTTTGCTTATTCTTTAATTTGATGTAATTTTGCTCCCAACTATGGGTATGCTGTATATCGTGCCGACGCCGGTCGGCAACATGGAGGATATCACCCTGAGAGCATTGCGGGTGCTCAGGGAGGCTGACATCATCTTGGCGGAGGATACGCGAACCACAGGTGTCCTGTTGAAGCATTACGACATACAAGGACGTCTGCTCTCCCACCACAAGTTCAACGAACATGGCACGACGGCATCTGTCATCGAGCGCCTCAAGGCAGGACAAACCATAGCTC
Organism: Prevotella sp.; assembly: GCA_017619375.1. Taxonomy (GTDB): domain Bacteria; phylum Bacteroidota; class Bacteroidia; order Bacteroidales; family Bacteroidaceae; genus Prevotella. Next base: position 110,083 of record JAFZSL010000070.1, read on the forward strand.
TCGTCAGCGATGCCGGGACTCCGGGCATCAGCGACCCAGGGTTCTTCCTCGTCAGGGAGGCTGTTGCAGCGGGGGAAGAGGTGCAATGCCTTCCGGGTGCCACGGCTTTCGTGCCGGCACTGGTAGCCTCCGGCCTGCCCGATGATCGGTTTTGTTTCGAGGGCTTCCTTCCCCAGAAGAAAGGCAGGCAGACCCGCCTCGCTTCTCTTGCCGCTGAAGAGCGCACCATCGTCATCTATGAGTCGCCTTATCGTCTGCTCAAGACACTTCAGCAGCTTTCCGAGGTGATGGGTGGCGAGCGGCCAGCCTGCGTGGCGAGGGAGATTTCCAAGGTCCATGAGGAGTGCGTCCGTGGGACATTAGCTGAATTGGTGCAGCATTTCACCAACACCGCCCCCCGGGGAGAGATAGTCCTCATCGTTGGAGGGGCTGAGAAAAGATTGAAGAATAAGGATTGAAGATGAAAAAGACTTGCCGGATATTAGTCCGTAAGCAACATTTTGGTCATCAAAACGTAGAATAATCATATTTTTAATAGGCATAAGGAAATGAAAAAGGTATTGTTTTTTGCCGTTTGTTTGCTTGCAATCATTGGTTGCAAGGAAGAGCCGAAGGCTCCCGTGGTGCAGACGGTGGTTGTGGATGGCAACGACTCTTTGCAGGCCATCATCGACCAAAGGGAAAAGGAAATGAACGACTTGATGTCGGTATTCAATGAAATACAGGAAGGATTCCGTCAAATCAACGAGAAGGAGAAGCGTGTCACACTCGCCAAGGCAGGAGAGGGTGTCGACAAGGTTGCCCGTATCAAGTCTGACATGCAGTTCATCAAGGACAAGATGAACGAGAACAGGTTGTTGATTGAGAAACTGCGCGGTCAGCTCAGCGAGAGCAGCCTGCGGGGAGAGGAAATCAAAAAGACTTTGGAGAACACCATCGCCGCATTGACCAGCCAGTTGGAAGCGAAAAACCAGCAATATGAGGAGTTGGTTGCTCAACTGAATGCCAAGGATGTGAAAATCAGTGAGATGGACAATACCATCACTACGCTCAACAAAGATGTGGAAGACTTGAAGACCGAGACGGCTCAGAAACAGCAGACCATCAACGAGCAAGACAAGCAAATGCACATCGCCTACTATGTCTATGGCACCAAGAGCGAGTTGAAGGAGCAAGGCATCCTAACGAAGAAGGGAGAGGTGTTGGAGAAGACATTCAACAAGAATTACTTCACCAAGATAGACTACCGCTATCAGAAGGAAATCAAACTCTTCTCCAAGAGTGCCAAGTTTCTCACCTCCCATCCCCAGGCTTCTTATCAATTGGAGAGGGATGCCAAGAAGGAATACGTCCTTCGCATCACCAATCCTGACCTTTTCTGGAGCACAAGCAAATATTTGGTCGTGCTTGTGAAATAAGTTGGACCACGCCTTCCCCAGCCAAGCATCAACAAGTGGAAGACGGCACGGGCGACTCCGTGGATTCGTAATCAAGACAACAGTGACAACACTAGTTTTTAATGTCACTGTTGTCTTGTATTTGTTTATAATGGTCTTCTGATTTTTTCAAGACAAATGTCTTCGATTTGATTTTTCATCTTGCTGTTACCCTATTGCATATTCTCACGTGCAAAAACCGATATGTTTCATTTTGTATGTAGAATAAGCGCTGGGAATAAAAGAAAATTCACTTTTTTATCAATTTTTTTGTGTTTTGAAGGTAAAATGTTTAATTTTGCAAACTGCAAAAGTTTCTAAAGTTGATTTTGAAAATCAAAACTATACATTTTTATGAGAAAAAGACTAAGCTTGATTTTGGCTCTGCTGACCATTTTCACTGGTTTGGCGATGGCTCAAAATACTGTTTCGGGCGTTGTCGTCTCTGCTGACGATGGTGAGCCGATCATTGGAGCCACTGTGACTGTGAAAGGTACCAAGGTAGCGACCGTGACCGACATCGACGGTAAGTTCTCGCTCACCACCAGCACAGCCTCGCCCACTTTGGAGATTACATACATCGGTATGCAGAAGGTTACCGTCAAGGGTAGCAAAAACATGAAAGTCACCATGCAAGCCGATGCTGACATGCTCGAAGAAGTGGTGGTCACTGGTATGCAACAGATGGACAAACGATTGTTCACTGGAGCCACCGCCAAGGTGGATGCCGAGAAGGCACGACTCGATGGTGTGGCCGACGTCACCCGTTCCTTGGAAGGACGCGTGGCAGGTGTCTCCGTGGAGAACGTCTCCGGCACCTTTGGTACGGCCCCCAAGATTCGCGTGCGTGGCGCCACCTCCATCTATGGCAGCTCTTCGCCACTGTGGGTGGTCGACGGTGTCATCATGGAGGATGCCGTGAAGGTCTCCGCCGACGACCTCTCGTCTGGTGACGCCGAGACCCTCATCTCCAACGCCATTGCAGGACTCAACGCCGACGACATCGAGAGTTTCCAAGTGCTTAAGGACGGTAGCGCCACCTCCATCTACGGTGCACGTGCCATGGCAGGCGTGGTGGTCATCACCACCAAGAAAGGACGTGCCGGCCACAGCAGCATCAACTACACCGGTGAGTTCACCTACCGTATGAAACCCTCCTACAACGATTACAACATCAGCAACTCACAAGAGCAGATGGGCATCTACCGCGAAATGGAGAAGAAGGGATGGCTTGAGTTCTCCGCACTGGCCAATGGTTCCTCCTCCGGTCTCTACGGCAAGATGTACACCCTCATGGACCAGTATGAGAACGGACAGTTCGGACTTCCCTTCACCGAGGCCGCCAAGAACAGGTACCTCCAGCAGGCAGAGTTCCGCAACACCGACTGGTTTGACTTGCTCTTCAACGATAACATCATGCACAACCATTCCATCAGCATCTCGACAGGTACGGAAAGGGCCAACCTCTACGCCTCGCTTTCCGCCATGCAAGACCCGGGATGGTACAAGGACAGCAAGGTGGAGCGTTACACTGCTAATATGAACGCCTCCTTCAACCTCTCCAAGAACTTGACGCTCACCATGCGCACCACGGGATCCGTCCGTGACCAGAAGGCACCTGGTACGCTCAACCAGAGCACCGACGTGGTGAGTGGTGCTGTCAACCGCAACTTCGACATCAACCCCTTCAGTTTCTGTATGAACACCTCGAGGACGCTCGACCCCGACGATACATACACCAGGAACTACGCCTCCTTCAACATCTTCCATGAGTTGGATAACAACTACATCGACGTCAATGTGTTGGACCTCAAGTTCCAAGGCGAACTCTCTTGGAAACCCGTCCTCGGACTGGAACTCAAGGCCCTTGGTTCCTACCGCGCCAACCGTTCCACACGCGAGCACTACGTCCTCAATCACTCCAATCAGGCTGAAGCCTATCGCGCAGGTGTGGACAACCCCAACGTGATGTACAACAACTCCTACCTCTACCAAGACCCGGACAACCCCAACTCTCTCCCTGTCTCCGTCATGCCTGAGGGAGGTATCTTCACCCTCAACCGCAACTCCGTGAAGCAACTTGACTTCCGTTTCACCGCTAATTATAATAAGGTGTGGAACGACACCCACATTTTCAACATCCTCGCCGGTATGGAAGCCAACCGCGCCGACTACGAGTCTTCGGAGAACATCACCATGGGTGTCGATTACGAAATGAGCCGCAGGGTTGTCAAGAATGCACTCCGCGAGAAGCAGATGCTCGAGGAAGGCACCATCACCGACCAGTTCTCCAGCTTCTGGAACAGGCGTCTTGCCTACGTGCTCAATGTCAACTACTCCTACAAGGGAAGATATGTGCTCAACCTCACTGGGCGCTACGACGGCTCCAACCAGTTGGGCAAGGCCAGAAGTTCAAGATGGCTCCCCACATGGAACGTCTCCACCTCCTGGAACGCCCATGAAGAGGAATTCTTCAAAAAAATAATGGAGAGAACACACAACGCTTTCTCGCATGCCACACTTCGTCTCTCCTACTCACTCAATGGCGAGCAGACCACGGCATCCAACGCCAACCCCATCTATCTCCCCACCACGCTTTGGAGACCATGGGGCGACCAGCAGGAGACAGCCCTTTATCTCTATCAGTTGGGCAACAAGGACCTCACCTATGAGAAGAAGCACGAAGTCAACGTCGGTGTCGACCTCGGATTCATCGGCAACCGCATCAATGTCACCGCCGATGTCTACTGGCGCGACAACTTCGACCTCATGGGATACCTCAACACCGAGGGTGCAGGCGGAGAAATCAGGAAATTCGCCAATGTCGCCAAGATGAAATCACATGGTGTCGAGGCCACCATCTCCACGCAGAACATCAAGACCGCCGACTTCTCGTGGAACACCGACCTCACCTTCTCCTACACCAAGACGGAAATCACCGACCTCCTCTCGCAGACACGTGTCATCGACCTCGTCAGATCGGGAGGATACACGAGAGTGGGATACCCGCACCGCGCGCTCTTCTCCATCCCCTTCATGGGACTCAACGACGAAGGTGTGCCCACCATCATGAATGAAGAAGGCAACATCACCACTTCCGACATAAACTTCCAGGAGTATGACAAGTTGGACTTCCTCAAGTACGAGGGGTCCGCCGAGCCTACCACAACCGGTGGTTTGAACAACATGGTGCGTTGGAAGAACTGGAGACTCAATGTCTTCATCACTTACTCCTTCGGCAACAAACTCCGTCTCGACCCGGTGTTCTCTTATGGATACTCCGACCAGAGCGCCATGCCCAAGGAATTCAAGAACAGGTGGGTCATCCCTGGCGACGAGAAGGTGACCAACATCCCCACCATCGCCAGCGTAAGGCAGTATTATAACGACCGCTACATTGGATACGCCTACAATGCTTACAACTACTCTACGGCACGTGTGGCCGACGGAGGGTTCATCCGCATGAAGGACATCTCGCTCACCTACGACTTCAATCCCACGTTCATCAACAAGATCGGCCTTGGGTCGGCATCGCTCAAACTCGACGCCACCAACCTCTTCTTGATTTACTCCGACAAGAAACTCAACGGACAAGACCCGGAATTCGTCAACGCCGGCGGTGTGGCCTCGCCACTGTCCAAGCAGTTCACGCTCACTGTCAGACTGGGCATCTAACTCAATCACCAAAACATGTATTTTCGTATGAAATCCATCAAACATATCTTCATTTATGCAGCCATCGGAGTGGCGGCACTCACTTCATGCGGCGAGAGCTTCCTTGACAAGATACCCGATGAGCGTACAGACATCGATACCGAAGACAAGGTGATGAACCTTCTCAAGAGTGCGTATCCCAATGCCAACTACGAGTGGATTGCCGAGCTGTCAAGCGACAACCTCATCGACAACTGGGCACCACACCTTCCCACCAAGCCTTGGGATCCGCAGGTTCTCTCACATTACAACTATGCCGCTTACGACCGCGCAGACGACCAACTCTTCGCTTTCGAACCGGCCACCTATGCCACCTACTCCGACTACGACTCACCAGGAAGCCTTTGGGAAGGATACTATGCTTCCATCGCCACTTGCAACGCAGCATTGGAGGCTATCGACGAATTGGCAGCCAAGGACGGCATGACCGCAAAACTCAAGGCCTCAAGGGCGGAGGCATTGCTCATCAGGGCATATAGCCACTTCTGCCTCGTCAATATGTTCTGCCAGCCTTACAAGGATGAACAGGCCAGCAAGAACGATGTCGGCATCCCCTATGTCAAGGAAGTGGAGAACGTGGTCAACAAACATTATGACCGTGGCAATGTGGCCAACGTCTATGCCAACATACAGCAAGACCTTGAAGAAGGACTCGCCAATGTCAATGAGGAGTATTACACCGTGCCGAAATGGCATTTCAACCTCAATGCCGCACATGCCTTCGCTGCAAGGTTCTACCTTTACAAGAGGGAATGGGCGAAGGTGATTGAACACGCCAATTTCGTCCTCGGCACCGACAACACCACCCTCTTCAACATGATGATGGACTATTCCGTCTTCGAGAACTGCTCTACGGGCGACGACTACAGCACAGCATGGCAGCACCCCACGCAGAACAACAACCTCATGCTAATCACCACCGGCTCGTTGCTTGAAAGGCGTTGTTTCGGCTACCGTTATTCCATTGCCGGTCCCAAGGCACGTGAGATATTCCTCATCGGTACAAGGCATCCGCTCTGGTCGAGTTACTATGTATGTCCTATCGCCATCGTCAGCGGCATGTGCTTCGGCAGTTCCACACACGATTATGGATACATCAACAGTAAGATTTTCGAGCAATTCGAATATTCCGACAAAATCGCACGTATCGGATATCCGCACATCATTCTCAGGGCCTTCACTGCCAACGAACTCCTGCTCAACCGTGCCGAGGCCAAACTCATGCTCGGACAGGTGAACGAGGGTGTCGAAGACCTTTGCGCCTATTGGAACAACAGCATCGAGAAGTTCTCCGAGGCTGACCATAAGGCATATTATGAAGCAGGGTACATCAAGGACTGCACCAAGGCCACCATCGAGAAATGGTATGTCGACCCCGCCAACAACAACTGCTTCGCCGACTGGCACTTCACACAGAACATCAGCAGCAGTTATGTCGTGCCCGACAACCTCATCCCCTATATGAACTGTCTTAATGAGTTCCGTCGTTTCGAAACCATGTTCGAGGGACTCCGCTATTTCGACCTCAAGCGTTGGGGCGTCAACTGGAGCCATTCCATCGGCGTGGAAGCTGCTGTCACACAACTTGAGACCAACGATCCGCGCAAGGCCATCGAGGTGCCCTGGGAGGCCATTTCCGCCGGCATGGCATCATCGAGACCCGCTGTGTCGAGCTCTTCAGGAGCCAACGAACTGGTGTTGTTTACTGACGAGGACTTTAGAATCAAATAAAGAAGGAGGACATAAGATATGAAGAATATGATGAAAACCTTGTTGTTTGGCGCCATTGCCATGACAACACTCGGATTTGTCGCCTGCAGCGACGACGACATGGGGCCTTCCATCTTCGACACCCGTGAATACCCACTCGACAGGAATGCCTATTCCTTCCCGCTCGACACCTTCCTCAAGGTGACCTACCTCGAGCCTTACAACATGCAGTTCATCTACCGCATGGAGGACATCGGGTCGGATATGACCAAGAACCTCACACCTGCCAGCTATGAGAAGAGTGTCGAACTTGCAGTCCTGCTCAAATACCTCTGGCTCAATGTCTATGAGCAATATGCAGGACAGGAGTTCCTCAAAATCAATGCACCCCGCATCATCCATGTCATTGGGTCGAAGAACCTCAACCCCAGCCAGGGAACGGAGACGTTGGGCGAGGCCGGCGGTGGCTTGAAGATATCGCTCTTCAACACTAACAACCTCGATGTGGCCAACGTGGATGTGCTCAACGAGTACTTCATCAAGACCATACATCACGAGTTCGCACACATCCTCGACCAGACACACATCAGGCCTACTTCCTTCAACCTCATCTCCAGGAACCAGTACGATGCCTCCACATGGACAGAGACGCCTGACTCCATTGCAGCAGGACGTGGCTTCGTCTCACCCTACGCCTCCAGCGCCGCCGGTGAAGACTGGGTGGAACTCCTCGCCAACTATGTCACACGCGACACCATCCAATGGGTACGGCTGATGCAGTCCGCATCCTACGAATGGGAGGAAATCGACATGGATCGTGCCGACTACCTCAAGCGCGCAAGGGGTGCCGACCTCGACACTGTGGGATACTACAGGGAAAGCAACAGCGGGCAAGGCAAGGTCTACAGACGTGCTTGTGAGCGTTATGCCGACGATTATGTGAAGCTCGATGAGAACGGACAGCCGATGTGGAAGCATAACACCGGCATCGAGGGCGACAAAATCATCCTGCAAAAACTTGACTTGGTGCGTAGTTGGCTCAAGGACAATTGGAACATCAACCTTGACGACCTTCGCCACGAAGTGCAGCAGCGCATGTACCTCACCAATGCCGACGGCTCCTTCGTCTTTGACCGCAACGGACGTGTCATCAACAGGCTTACCTCGCCGACTACCGAGGACCCGTCCATCACACTCCTCGAAAAGCTTGTCAACGAGGTTTATGCCTACAAGTCACTCCAACCATAACCCATAAGCAACCATCATCATGAAAAAGATATTTTCCATCTCATTGCTGCTGGCGGCTGCCATTGCATACACTTCCTGTAGCCCCAGCGAGGAAGACGACATCTTCGACAAGAGTGCGGCAGAGCGACTCAACGAGGCCAGCGACCTCTATTCCAACAGGCTTATGGCATCGCCCAACGGATGGGCCATGCAGCTCTATCCCACCACGGATAATGAATATCCTTACGGCAACGGCTACCTTCTGCTCTGCAGGTTCAACAAGGACCACTCCGTCAACGTGTCGATGAACAATGTCTTCACTGACAACAAATACATGGAGGACACTTCGCTTTGGGAGGTCATCACCGACAACGGCCCCGTGCTGTCCTTCAACTCGCATAACGCCTGTCTACATAAGTTCAGCGACCCCTACGACATCCTCTTCACCGGGACATCTGACATTCCCAACGACGAGTCTGGCGAGGGAGTTGGTGGAGACTATGAGTTCATCATCGTCGATGCACCAGCCGATGCCTCCTATATGATGCTCAAGGGCAAGAAACGTGGAACTTATAACCTGCTCACTCCTATTGAGCAAGGTGTGACCTACAAGGAATATCTCGAGGACGTTCAAGGGTTCCAAGCCAAGATGTTCTCACCCAGTTCGCCTACATTTGATGTAGTTCATTTCAATGACAAAATCTACAAGATGACGGGTGCTGACGATGGAATACCCAACATCTTCCCATACGACGGAGACGAGATCATCGACGAGAGTTTCAATGCATTCCTCATCACCAAGAGAGGCAATGAATACTATCTTAGATTCCGCGACAAGATCAAGGTGGATGATGTGGAAGTTCAAGAGTTCGTCTATAAGCCCGAAAAGGACATCTTCCAAGCTATTGACAACGAGGCATGCTTTATAGAGGGTGACAATCCTGCTCGTTTCTTCATGCAGACCTTGGGACAGCAGTCCTATAGGTGGGAGTTCGACCAGGAGTCGGAAAAGTTTGCTGCAATCGTCAATGCAATGAACGAAACTTTCACTTCTGTGTCCACCTCGAGTGTCAAATATTCCTATGAGAATTCCTTGCTCAGGGTCGTTAATGGACAAGTCATCCTGCAAGTGGTTTATAGTGTGAAAATCTCCAAGCAGAAGGCACAGAGCACAACGGTGAACTACGCCTTCAACGTAAGTCAGAACGGTGACAACGTCAGGTTTACTTACGACCAACCCGTCACCGTGGGCAACAGCACAGCAGAAACCGCCGCCGGCATGCTCGACATTGTGCCGGCCATCAAGGATCTAATCAATTATTTCGGCCAGGAGTTCAGCATCGATGCTGCTGAGACGCGCTTCTTGTTGAATGGCATCAAACTGACTCCCACGGCAGACAATTCTGCTTGGGTAACTTTGAAGAACAACTAAATCATTCACTAATAATACGTACTAATTATGAAAAAATCTTTACTCGTTGCTTTTGCACTCGCCTGTGCAGTGGCAGGCAATGCACAAAGCGTTTCCAAAGGTGCCATGGTGCATCGCAGTGATTTGCCAGACATGCCAAGACAGAAAATGGTGATGGCCAACGGGCCACGCAGAGCCAAGAAGTCTGTGGACAATGGTCTTTATTACACCATTCCTGGTGCATTGTATGGTGGATGGACGGTAGATGGTATGGGCTATGCCTATTCCATGGCCATGGTTCCTCCATTTGTCGATGTTACTTTTGCCAACCAGGCTACAGACAAATTTGCCTGCAGTTGGTTCATCAATGGCAATGACATTACAGAATATGCAGAAGAGAACGGTGATTATGTTGGAAATTACTCTCCCGATGGTTGGTATTACACCCCTGCTCTCCAACACAGGAAGATTGAAGGTGGGTATCAGTACAACGAAGACAATTATTGGGCAAAGACCGGTCAATATGATGTCAATGACATCTCTGTCTCCTGTACCTATAGCCCGGAGTTGATGATGACTCCTGTCGATAACCATGGCCACCGCACGTCCAATGGCAATGTATATAGGAACTCACTTGCCGGCTACGGCTTCCTTAGCACCTCTTACTTGTTTGGAACAGGCCAGGTGGACCTTGAAGACGACGGCGTCTGGGATTACACTGCCTATGGCTTCGAGCAGACCTACAACCCCCTGCTTGCCCCGATGTATGTGGATGAAATCCATATCAATGCTGTCACCATGAATAATTACGGCCCCATCCCCGCTGGAAAGTCTGTAAAGGCTTACATCATTGCTCTCGACGAGGAGGGTGCTGCAAGTGAACTCTTGGCCACCTTTGAGGCCACAGCCAGCGATACACTCGACTTCCAGGACAAGGACGATGATTGGCAAGGCCAGACAGCTTACTTTGGAAGCATTGTCTATAGGAATACCGAGACTTTCACCGACATTTTCGGCAACCAGACCTCACTGCCCGCAGCCATTCCCGCCGGCGTGCCTTTCCGCATCCAGTTCGAAGGTATGGATGAAGAGGGTGTCAGCATTGGCGCCTACGCTCTTTGGAAGAGCGAAGTGGAGGATACCTACATTGATAATGGTTACCTGTTGATGAAAGAAGGAAGAGCCTTTACTTTCCAAAGTCCGCTTGCTGCCAGTATCGACATCCTTGGCCAATATGAGGTGATCGACGTGCAGACCAAGGATTTCCTTTCTGCAGAATCGCAAGATGACTTCCCCGCAGCCGACTTCCAGGGTTGGAATGTGCTTCGCGTGTCTGCCGACGGCCAGTCTGTCAGCACCGCCGGCCTTGTAGGCAACGAGAACTACGATATGGGTTGTGCTTTCGTAGGTACTTCCGTGCCTTGGTTTGATGAGGAAGGTCTTCCCAACTACGACGTGGACGAAGAACTGCTCCCCGAGTGGGTGGAGGGTCTCCAGGTTGACACCACCTATTACAACAGCGATGTCCTCTCAGGCTACAACCTCGTCATCCCGGTGTGCAAACCGCTTCCCGAGGGTGTGACCGGCCGTTCTTGCACGCTTGACATCTTTGGCAATGCCGGTATCGCAGGCAACAACCAAATCATTATCCTTCAGGGTGACGCCAACTTAGACGGCATCGTAGAGGTGAAGGCTGACAAGAAAGTCATCCACAAGAGAGGACTCTACAACCTCAATGGACAGAGCATCTCAACTCCTGTTGATGGACAACTCTACATCAGGGATGGAAAGAAATACTTGAACAGGAAGAAATAAGCAAGAGCATTGCTTTTGACATAATGGAAAATCCCCCTGCACGTCCGGTGCAGGGGGATTTTTCTTGATAGGTGATCCTAGGTGATTTGTGGTTCTAGGTGATTTTTAGGTAGTCCTAGGTGGTCCTAGGTAGCCCTAGGTCATCCTAAGGCTTAGGTTACTTCACCAAGACCTTTTTGCCATCGATGATGTGGATGCCCTTGTTCAGCCGGTTCCTGTCTTCTTGCTGTCCGGTGAGGGTGTAAGCACCTTTGCGCACAGAGGCTGTGGCAGGAGACAACGTCGTCTGTATGCCGTCGGGGTCGGCTGCCTTGCGGTAGATTTGTATGGGAGCCCCTTCGGTGTCATAGCAGGTGAAGAATGTGCTCTCGGCGTTGTAGCGCAGGTTCTTGTTGGCGTTGTTCTTTACCTGGAAGGTGATGACGGCATTGCCATCAATGATGTCGATGGTGGCCATGGCGTTGGTGCCCGGCTTGTTGGTTCCCACCAGTTTGCTTCCGGAGGTAACCCCCGTCAGATAGACATCGCCCACTTGGAAAGCCCAATAACCATTGGCGGTGCGTTTCAGCACGATTTCTTGGATGTTATCCTCTGCCAGGATTTTGCCATCATCGAGCGGGTTGACACACACACCTATGCGAGCCTCCGTGGTTTGTATGCCGCCCAATGCGATGGCGTCGTCCACGTTTGCGATGATGATGATGTCGCCGTCAGCGAGGTCGTCTGCGTTGTCCACCCGTGTATAGGTCGTTCCCTCGGCAGGTTTGTAGGTGTAAGCCATATCGTTGCCCATGATGTTGAAACTCAAGGTTCGGTTGCTGTGTTTCATCACCTTGTAGATAGGTATGGTGGTGCATTCTGTATAATTGTAATACGGCCATGTCGCCCTGTTGACCAGTGCATTGCCATAGAGGTTGGACTGGGCTGCACTATATAAGAGTTTGGAGTTGTCTGCCGTGACGGCCATGGCCCGCTTTGCGTTCTTGTTGTTGTTCACCGTGTTATACAGCCAAGGGTCACGTGAGTATGCAATGCGGCTCACCAGAAGGCCGTCGCCCATCTCGGATGTATACCAAAGCCCACGTTGCTTGTTTTCGAAGATGAAATATTCCTTGTTGTTGTCCGGATTGCGGTAGAGCACGGCAGGCACGCTGCCTGCCACATCCGGGTCGCCGAGCACCACACCTTGCGGGTTGGTGATTTCGGGAATGGTGAGCCATCCCAGGTAACTGCGCTCATAGGCCGTGTAGCCCACGGGTGCATACCCATCGTTGATATAGCAACCAGAGTCCATGATGCTCCAGTTGCCAAATGACGATTCGTCCTCGTAACTATGATTGGTGCAATAGAAGTCTGGCAGTCCGAGGCCGTGGCTGAACTCGTGACAGAACGTACCGATGCCGTCGAGTTTGTCACGGGCGTTTGTCTCGTTGCCTACGAAATAGGATTTGAATTGGTATCCGCCCATGAGAGTGGAGTAGGAGGGCAGGTCGAGTTGATGGGGCCAGATGGTGTTCTCGTCGCCACCGCTGGCTTCGCCACGACCCGCATAGATGAGGCTGACCAATGGCACGCTCTTGTTCACGTAGTATTGTGAGAAGTCCACACCTTGGTTCGCGGCGGCGACGATGGCTTCTCTCACCATTGACATGACATTCTTGTCAGAGCCTTCGGAGTTGTTGGCACCATATTCGGCATAGCCTTTTGTCAACTTCACCTTGGCCACGATGGGGAAGGAGGGAGAGAAGATGCCGTAACTTTGGGCGAGGTAATAGTCGCGTGCAGACCCCACGCAGTAACTCTCATCGTGGTAGCCTTCCTCATTGAAAAAGCGCTCCATCTTCTCTATGGTGTGCTCTTCCCGGAACTCCATGTCGGCGAATTCCACGAGGATGACAGGGATGGTCACTGCTCCGATGCTGTTCACCGACCCGTTGCCGCTCTTTCCATATTCTCCCAATCCGTCGGCGGTTGAACCGTCATGGCTTCTATGCTGACCGTTGATGCCTCTTATTCTGTCTCTGTTGGCCCAGGCTTTTTCCATCAGCGTTTCTCGCTCGGTTTGCACGTAGGCGCCGTCTGCCTGATGGATGAAGCAGCGGCCATCCTCGCTCTGCCAGTAGTGCATGTATTCGTTGCCACGTAGCTCCACGCGTAGCGACGTGCCATCTTCCAATTTTACTGTCCGCCATATGCCGCGCTTGGCGGGGATGGCATACATGCCGATGACACAAAAAGCCATGGCCAAAATAGTCAATAGTTTCTTCATATCTGTTGGTTAAGTGTTTTTTCAATTATGCATTTGCAAAATTAAGATAATCTGCCCATATTCCTATGCTTTTTCTGTTTTTTTTATTCGAAAGAGTGTATTTCAACCCCCTTGTTTCAAAAAAACCGACATAAATACGGCTATTACGAAAAAAAGCACTACCTTTGCTGAATATAGCATGAAATCAAACAACAATAACTATGAACCAAAGTCAACAAGGTAGCAAATCCTACCTCATTTCCATTGTGATGGTCGCCGTTTTGGGCGGCCTGCTCTTCGGCTACGACACAGCCGTCATCTCTGGTGCGGAAAAAGGTCTGCAAGCGTTCTTCATGGGTGCAGGTGATTTTACCTATACTAAAGGTATGCATGGTTTTACCTCGTCATCAGCCCTCATCGGATGTATCATTGGCTCAGCTCTCTCTGGTTTGCTCGCCACACATCTGGGACGTAAGAAATCGCTTATTCTCGCCGGTTTGCTGTTCTTTGTTTCAGCCCTTGGCTCGATGAGACCAGAGTTCCTCTTCTTCAAATATGGCGAACCCACTTATTCATTGCTGGTTATGTTCAACATCTATCGAATTATCGGCGGCATTGGTGTGGGATTGGCATCTGCCATCTGTCCTATGTATATTGGTGAAGTGGCACCATCCAACATACGTGGAAAGTTGGTTTCATGGAACCAATTTGCCATTATCTTCGGTCAATTGGTGGTTTATTTCGTCAACTTCTTTATCCTTGGCAAGCATGTCCAACCCGAAATTAAGGAAGTTAGCGAGCAGTTGACTATTATTTTCAATCAAGATGCACAATGGACAATTGAAACGGGATGGCGCTATATGTTTGGTAGTGAAGCTGTGCCAGCGGGACTCTTCACCCTGCTGATCTGCCTTGTTCCCGAGACTCCACGTTATTTGGTAAGTATAGGGCAAGATCAAAAAGCTCTTGGAATCCTATCGAAGATTAACGGAAGCGAGAAAGCCGCACAAATCTTGAAGGATATCAAGGAGACCATCACAGTGAAGACCGAGAAGTTATTCACCTATGGTGTTATGTGCATCTTCATCGGTATTATGCTTTCTGTCTTCCAACAGGCTGTGGGTATCAATGCCGTTCTTTACTTTGGACCACGTATTTTCCAAGAAATGGGTATGGAAAATCCATTGTTGACGCCAATGCAGTATCAGGTGGTCTTGGGTGTTGTCAATATACTGTTCACCCTCGTGGCTATTTTCACTGTTGAGAAATGGGGTCGTAAGCCGCTCCTTATCAGTGGCTCTTTAGGTATGGCACTTGGTGCTTTCGGAACAGCCATCACTTTCGGTCAACCAGGCTTTGAGCTGGTAACCGTTGTCAGTATTATGGTTTACACTGCTTCATTTATGTTCTCTTGGGGGCCTATTTGCTGGGTGCTCATCTCCGAGATTTTCCCCAACACCATTCGTGGTGCTGCCGTAGCCATTGCCGTGGCTTTCCAGTGGATTTTCAACTTCATCGTCTCTTCCACTTTCATTCCGGTGTTCAGTATGCACCTTACCGAAGGTGATCATTTCGGTCATTGGCTCATCTATGGTCTCTATGGCATCATCTGTGTCATCGCAGCCATCTTCGTCTGGAGGCTCGTGCCTGAGACCAAGGGCAAGACGCTTGAGGACATGAGCAAATTGTGGAGAGAAAGGAAATAACAACATTGCTAAACTTAGGAAAAAAGGCGTTAAATAGGTTTTAAAGAAACATGGATGGCAGAAATGTCTCCAAAAAAGCAGTAAGGTGAACAGATGTCCCTTTGACTTCCCTTTAACTCCTCTTTAACTCCCCTTTGACTCCTTCTTATCTGTCACGAATGAAAATATGGACGCTGGCCATGGCCATGTTCGCCGTCATGCCGTGCTTCGCACAATGGGAGCACGGCATGATGGTGGGCGACATGGGGCAACTCCCCGTGTTGTCCACCTTGAGGGCAGTCCCCGTGACCGGCACCACCCCGCCGAGACGTACAAAGTCTTCTGGCACCTACTATCGTCGCCCTGAAGGCGGCTATTACGTGGGTTTCGGCTATGACGGCAGGGGATATTATCCCACGATGCTCTATGTGAGGCCGTGGCAAGCCATCGTGTTTGAAAACACCGATGAGCAAAAGCGTGGAGAGTGGCATACCTGGACGTTCTCCAAACTCACCAATCAAGGAGATTATTTCGACGACCCTTCCGTGGTGGTGGATGGCGACGGCAACTATCGTATGAGTTACGCCCCCGGCGAGCAATACTACACCCCCACGCTCACATGGGGAACCGACTCCTTCTTCATCGGTGAGGAATGCTATTTCCATGTACTCCAGGCGAACAACAGCGTACATCCTGGAAGGTTGATGGCGGGAGGAAAGGTGATAATCAAATCCACCGACGACCACCAACGGTTCTACTACATGGGCGGCACCTACAGCAACCTCCAGCGGTGGGGTGTCGTGGGCGACAATGTCTTCGGGACGGGCCTCGTCAGCGGGAGATATCCGTCCTACGGGGCGGCGCAGGTGTTCGACAAGCCGATGGCCCCATTGGCTGTCTACCGTGTCTTCGTGCAGGGATGTTCTTATTCCGGGCAGCCCATTCCCGATGGCGACACCCTGACATGTTATGTTTCCAAGTGTACGACTCGCCAACTGTCCAACGGAACGGTGCTGAAGGTTCCCACGCATGAATACACCGACACCCTCCATGCCATTGCCACCGACACCCTGGGGTTTGTCTCAAGTCTGACACGAAACGGAAAGACCATCTATGACGGTTATGTGCTGTTCTCCAAACGGGTGGAGGATGGAGAGGGAAACCACGTGGAAACCCCTGTCGTCATCAATCCGGACGATTACGATGAGAACGGCTTCGCACTCGTGGTGGATGGATTCGACCGCGAGGGAGTGGACCTGGGCGTGTATGGTTATTATTTCAACAACGATGTGGATGACGTGCAGGAGGGGCTGATGCTCTTCCGCGACCCAAATACGGGAAACACGGGATTCAATGTCTATGGCAACAGCCTGGCGATGGACATCGGCATGGAGGCGTTGTACGACGCCGTCATCATCTCCAATCTTGGAGGCGGAAACGTGATGTATGTCTCCGCCGACGGAGAGACATGCGCCGTTAGAGGCGACACCTCGCAAGGGGTGGTTGTGAAGACGTCGCGTGAATGGAATGGTGAAGGAGGGGCGTCCAACTACTACTTGGAAGGACTGCCCGAATGGGTGACGGAAGTGAGGGTGGATGACATCCCGCGCACGAAACCGGGACGCCAAGGTGAAAGTGTCCTCTCTTTTGTCTGCCAGCCCTTGCCGGAAGGCGTGGACCGCCGGTCGGCCAGCATGATTGTCAAGGGAGTCGGGACGGAAGGGCGGACACCCGTCCACCTCATACAAGACCGTGTCACACTGAATGTCGGCCATGTGCAAGATGACTCTCCTCAGGACTCTGGGCGTTCCTACACCCTGGGAGGACAAGCATGGGGCGGCCATGGACGCGGCATTGTCGTTCGCAACGGCAGGAAACACGTCGTCAAATGACGCCCGCGTTTTATTCCAATATGCAAACAGAAGATATGAGTCTGAAAGAAATACATGACGGCAGGCAGGGTGGGAGAGGCTTCTCCTTCGAGGTGCTTCCACCGCTCAAAGGCAATGGCACCGATGGCCTTTTCAAGACCATCGAGACCTTGCGGGAGTTCCGCCCCCGTTACATCAACATCACCACCCACCACAGCGAGTACGTGTACACCGAACTCGACAATGGGCTTCTTGAGCGGCACCGGGTGCGCCGCCGGCCAGGCACCATAGCCATTGCCGCGGCCATACAGAACAAGTTCGGCATCCCTGTGGTACCTCACGTCATCTGCAGCGGCACCACCATCGAGAACATCGAATATGAGTTGCTCGACCTGCAGTTCCTCGGCATCAGCAACCTGCTTCTCCTCCGTGGAGACAAGGCGAAGGACGACAAGGTGTTCGTGCCGATGCACGGAGGACATGCGCACACCACCGACCTCATCCGCCAGGTCAACAGGTTCAACGAGGGTTTCTTCGCCGACGGCACCGCCATCAAGAACCCGGGAAAGCCTTTCACCTTCGGCGTGGCGTGCTATCCCGAGAAGCATGAGGAGGCGCCCAACATGGAGCAAGACATGAAGCACCTGTTGGAAAAGCAGCGGCTGGGGGCGCAATATGCCGTCACACAGATGTTCTTTGACAACCAACGTTACTACGATTTCGTGGAAAAGGCAAGGGCCATGGGCATCACCATGCCCATCATACCCGGCATCAAACCTTTGGCCAAGCGCTCCCAATTCAACATGGTGCCAAAGACCTTCCACTGTGACTTGCCGGAAGCACTCGCCTCCGAGATGCTCAAATGCAAGACCGACGACGAGGTGCGCCAACTTGGTGTGGAATGGACCACGGAGCAATGCCGCGACCTTTACGACCACGGAGTGGAAAACATCCATTTCTACACCGTGTCCGCTGTGGAATCCGTCAAGGAGGTGGCTTCAAGGCTCATATGATTGATATGAACACGATAAAAGTGACAAGACAGACGACAAGAGATGAAATTTGAAGAGGTGATAGGACAGCATGACGCCAAGGAGCGCTTGCGCAAACTGGTTGCCGACGGTCGCCTGCCGCACGCCATGCTCATCAGCGGGCCACATGGCAGCGGCAAGATGGCGCTGGCCATGGCTTTCGCTTCCTACCTGCTGTGTGCCAACCGCCACGATGGCGACAGCTGCGGCGTCTGCCCGCAATGCGTGATGTTGCGCAAATGGGCGCATCCCGACCTGCACTTCACCTTCCCCGTCATCAAACCAGCGAACTCTTCTGCCGAATACAAGCCCATCAGCGACGATTTCTCCAACGAGTGGCATGAAATGCTCGCCCAAGGACCTTATTTCACCATCGAACAGTGGTTGGAGGCCATCGGCACCACTTCGCAGCAAGCCATCATGACGGTGAAAGAGGCCGACACCATGTCGCACAAACTCAGCCTGAGGTCGAGCCAGGGAGGATACAAGGTGTCGCTCGTCTGGTTGCCGGAGCGCATGCGAGAAGACACCGCCAACAAACTCCTGAAGATGATCGAGGAACCACCCTCGCAGACCATCTTCCTGCTTGTCAGCGAGAACCCCGCAGCGCTGTTGGAAACCATACGCAGCCGAACACAACGATTCGACATCCCGCGCATCGACACGGAGGACATCGAAAAGGCTCTTGTGGAAAGAAGGGGGATTGAAAAAGAGGCTGCACACCGCATAGCAAGGTTTGCACAAGGCAGTTGGATGGCCGCACTCGACACCCTCGACGCCCAAAGCGAGAACAGGGAGTTTCTCGATGATTTCATCAACCTCACCAGGAAGTCGTTCATGCGCGATGTCGCGGGCCTGCGCAATTGGAGCCTTGACATGGCGAAATACGGAAGAGAGAAGCAAAGGCGCATGCTCACCTATTTCCAAAGGATGGTGAGAGAGAGTTTCATCGCCAATTTCCACCATCCAGAACTCAATTACATGACTTTGGAAGAGGAGAATTTCGTGAAACGCTTCGCGCCGTTCGTCAATGGGAACAATGTGATGGAGTTGTCGGAACTGATGGAGAAGGCAAGTTTCGACATCGGGCGCAACGTCAATGCGAAAATGGTTCTTTTCGACATTACGCTGCAAGTCACCGTCCTCCTGAGAAGATAATAACATCTGGTTCGCTTGAGACCGGATAAAACAGATACGATATGGACTACAAAGACATAACATTCAAGATAAACACCGGGTGTGGAAGAGGCTTGTGCCGAAGAGGAGTAGGCAGGCAAGACAAGCAACTCAACACCTATGACTGGTTGGCCGACGTGCCAGGCAATGCCGACAGCACAGACCTTGTGGAGGTGCAGTTCAAAAACACGAGAAAAGGCTATTATCATAACGTCAACAACCTCGACTTGAGGAAGGGAGACGTCGTAGCCGTGGAGGCCAATCCGGGACACGACATCGGAGTGGTCACCCTCACGGGGCAATTGGTGAAACTGCAATTGAAAAAGGCCAACCTCAAGTCGGCGGATGACATCAAGCGCATATACCGCTTGGCCAAGCCCGTCGATATGGAGAAATACGAGGAAGCGAAAAGCAGGGAGCACGCCACCATGATACAAAGCCGGCAAATCGCCAAGGACCTCGGACTCGATATGAAAATCGGCGACGTGGAGTACCAAGGTGACGGCAACAAGGCCATCTTCTATTACATCGCCGACGAACGCGTGGACTTCCGTCAACTCATCAAGGTGCTGGCTGAGACTTTCCACGTGCGCATCGAGATGAAGCAAATCGGAGCAAGGCAGGAGGCTGGACGCATCGGAGGGACCGGTCCCTGTGGACGTGAACTCTGCTGTGCCACATGGATGAAGAACTTCATCAGTGTCAGCACCAATGCGGCAAGGTTCCAGGACATCTCGCTCAATCCGCAAAAGTTGGCGGGCATGTGTGCCAAACTCAAATGCTGCCTCAACTACGAGGTGGACAACTATATGGAGGCAGGAAAGAGACTCCCGCCAAAGGATGTCATCCTGCAAACCGCCGATGCCGATTATTTCCTCTTCAAGACCGACGTCCTCGCCGGGTTGGTGTCCTATTCCACGGACAAACGGACTGCCGCCAACCTTGAAACCATCAGCGTGGAAAGGGCCAAGGAAATCATCGAGATGAACAAGCAAGGTGAGAAACCTCTCTCGCTACAAGAGGATGGTCAGGTGGATGACAACAGGCCCAAGGACTTGCTCGAGGGAGAGAGCATCACCCGTTTCGACAAGAACAAGAAGAAGAAAAAAAAGAAAGCCAAAGCCGACAAGCAAGAACCCAAAGTGGAGGCGCAGCAGCCCAAGGCCAAAACGCCAGAGACGCAACAGCCCAATGCAGTTCCCGAGGCCCAACAGCCCAAGCCCAAGGCGGAGAGAAACAACAAACCCTTGGAGAAAAACAATCAGCAAGCAGAGGGAAACGCACCACAGGGACAACGTAACAACCCGGGGAAACGTTACAACAATCGTAAGCAACGGCCGGGAAAGGAACAAGGCGGCGCCGGTGAAGGCAAGGGACCGGCAAAACCTGCCATCAAAAAAGACAACGAGGGTTGAACGCATGCGTATGACCAACACCTCCAAAGTCGCTGCATTGGCTGCCGTCTGCTTGACGGCAGCCTTGTTGCAAGCTTGCTATCAAAGCACGGCCTATTTCAGGTATTTTTCCACCAACATCAAGGGGTGGGAGAGGGACACCGTGCTCCATTATCACGTCCCTGCAGTGAAGGAAGGTGGATTCTATGCAGAGGAAATCGGTGTGAGGACTTCAAGACTCTACCCTTTCAAGCAACTCTCGCTCGTCGTCAACCAAAAGGTCATCTCCACCAGTGGCAGCCATGCCAACGTGGTCAACTCCGACACCATTGTCCTTGACATTTATGACGAAGAAGGAAACCTAAGGGGGAAGGGTGTCGACTTGTATCAACTCGTCGTTCCTTTCAAAGGCATTCGCTTGCAGGAAGGAGATTCCATAGAGATGGCCATCCATCATAACATGCGAAGGTTCGCCCTCGAAGGCATCGCCGACGTGGGGTTCAAGGTCACAAAAGCATATTCGGAGTAAACCGGAGTAATCGGATTCTTCTGATTCCTCCGATTCTTCTGGTTCCTTCGAAAACCGTTCTAAGTTCTCACCAGGTTGCGGCTGGCATCTATGCGGAGGAAGATGAAGAGCAAAATGGTGAAATCCCATAGAGAACTGCCACCGTAACTGAAGAAAGGCAGCGGGATGCCGATGACCGGTGCCAATCCCAGCACCATTCCCACGTTGATGAAGAGGTGGAATAAGAAAATGCTCAATACACAATAACCATATACCCTTCCAAATTTGAAGGGTTGCCGTTCAGACAAGACGATGAGTCGCAAGATGAGCGCCAAAAAGAGGAGCAAAACGCTTGCCGAACCGAGGAACCCTTCCTCCTCTCCCACGGTGCAGAAGATGAAGTCTGTGTCTTGTTCCGGCACGTATTTCAATTTTGTCTGGGTGCCGTTGAGGAACCCCTTGCCCCTAAGGCCACCCGAACCGATGGCAATCTTGCTCTGGTTCACATTGTAACCTGCGGCACTCTTGTCTTCATCCAATCCCAGCACCACCATGATACGCTTTTTCTGATGCTCTTCCATCACATGGTTGAGCACAAAACTGGCTGAATAGAAAAACGTGATGGAGCCTAAGGTGAACAGCGCTATGTAGAGGTAGTTGTTCACACGTGTGCTCAAACCTTGATAGATGAAGTAGCCGACCAAAGAGGCACACACCACGAGTTGCACCCAAACGATGTCGAAGGGTATCACATATTCGGAGAAGAGCAGAAACACCAAAGTGATGCTCGTCGTGATTCCCATCAGGCGCAAGGCCTTTTCCTTGTCATCGCAATAGACGTGTACGAGACCGGCCGAGAAAAGTTGAATCAGCAGCAGGACGACGAATTTCCCCAGTGACGTGGTGGTGTCCCACAAGTTGACTTCATCGTAAGAGATGCCCACCACGAAATAAATCACCATCGCCACCCCGGTGAAGAGGATGCTGCCGGTCATGCCCTCTCGGTAGAACATGAGGAAGAAGGATAGATAGACAAGTGCTGAGCCTGTCTCATGCTGGAGAATGATGCATGCCACGGGAGTCAACACGATGAGGCATGACAGGGCGAAGTCGCGAAGCCGATGGATGTTGTAGCCATAGGACGTCATGAACTTGCTGATGGCCAACGCTGTAGCGAACTTGGCAAACTCTGCTGGCTGTATGCTGAAGGAGCCGAATTGGAGCCATGATCTCGACCCCTTGATATCATCGGCTACGAAGATGGTCACCACCAAGACAAAAATGAGAAAGGCGTAAATCACATAGGCAAAGGTGTCGTAGTAGCGGTCGTCGAGCATCAGCAGGACGAAGCCCAGGCAGATGGACGTGCCTATCCACACCAACTGCATGCCTGAGCGGGTGGAAAGGCTGAGGATGTCGGGCTCGCTGAACGAGTAACTGGCACCACACACGCTCATCCAACCGAAGGCAAGGAGCGCCATATAGATGGCTATCGTCCACCAATCAAGCGACTGAAGCACGCCGGGATTCTTACCTGTCTTTGGTTCCATATTTCAGATGTTGGCTTTGTATTCTTGCGGCCTGTCGTTTCGAACCTTCTGACAATTCCCCCTTGATGTATTGCTCCATCATCAGTGAACCGATGGGGACGCCCATGGTGGCACCGAAGCCACCGTTCTCCACATAGACGCAGATGGCAATCTTTGGCTCTTTCATCGGAGCGAAACCCATGAAGACGGAGTGGTCGCGACCACGGTTCTGTGCCGTTCCTGTCTTGCCGCATACCTCGTAGTCTCGGCGGTTGGCAGAGCGGCAGGTACCACTGGTGACGGCGCGCCGCATGCCGCGAGCCACCAACTCGTAGTATTGAGGGGTGTTATGCTCGGTGTAGGCCATGGTGTATTTTCGAGTGGTGTAGAGGCTGTCGAGGGGCTCGCCCTGAATGCTTTTCACCACGTGAGGTGTGATAAACCAACCCCTGTTGGCGATGGTGGCCCCCAGGTTGGCTATTTGCAACGGGGTGAGCGTGACCTCGCCTTGTCCGATGGAGATGCTGATGACACCCAAGGCATTCCAGTTGTTCTTGAACACCTTGTCGTAATAAGAGGCATTGGGAATCATCCCGCGTTTCTCTCCGGGAAGGTCGACACCGAGAGGATAGCCGAAGCCCATGCTCTTCATATAGTCGCGCCATTTGTCCATCGCGGTGTGTATCGTGCCATACTTGTTCTTATTGGTCAGCATGTAGTAAAGGCCCCAGCAGAAGAAGCCATTGCAAGATGTGCCGATGGCGGGGATGAGGTCGAGAGGTGAGGGATGACCGTGGCACCCCACTTTCATGCCACGTGTGACAAAGCCGCGGTGACATGGGTAACGGGTGGTGGAGTCGATGATACCTTCAGACAGGAAGGTGAGGCCTTGGCTGGGTTTGAAGGTGGATCCGGGAGGGTACAATCCCATGATGGCACGGTTGAGCAGGGGTTTCATCGGGTCTTTCGACAGTTCACGTTGGTTCTTTCCTCGTTGGCGGCCGATCATCAGTCGTGGGTCGAAGGTGGGCGATGAGACCATGCAGAGCACCTCGCCGGTGGCTGGCTCTATGGCGACGATGGCGCCAAGTTTGCCTTCCATCAGTCGCTCGCCCAGTTGCTGCAACTTGATGTCTATGCCGAGGACAAGGTCCTTGCCTGGTGTAGGTTGTGTGTTGAATTTCCCGTCTTGATAGTTTCCTTGTATTCGGCCGTAGGCGTCGCGCAAGAGGATTTGTA
This sequence comes from Prevotella sp., assembly GCA_017619375.1. Classification (GTDB taxonomy): domain Bacteria; phylum Bacteroidota; class Bacteroidia; order Bacteroidales; family Bacteroidaceae; genus Prevotella. The sequence continues at coordinate 134,077 of JAFZSL010000070.1, forward strand.
TGCCTTTCTTCCCTCGAAGCTGCTTCTCGTAAGAACGTTCCACACCGATCTTGCCGATGTAGTCGCCAGGTTGGTAGTATTTGTCCTCGCTGATGTCGTCGGGCGACACTTCGGCCACGTCGCCAAGGAGGAGGGCCGCGTTGGGATATTGATACTGGCGTATGCTGCGGCGCTGGATGTAAAAGCCGGGAAACTTGTATGCCTTTTCTTGGAAGACACTGAACTCCCTGTCTGACAACTGCGAGATGAAGACTTGCTGCGTGTATTTCGAGTATCCCCTGTTCTTCCCTGGGTCTTGGATTTCCCGCATCCTTTTCAAGAAATACTCTTGGGTGATGTTGAGTGCCTTGCAAAGTTCCAAGGTGTCCACTTGCTTCATCTCGTTGACGATGACCATGATGTCGTAGGAAGGCTGGTTGAAGACAAGCAAGTCTTCGTTGCGGTCGTAGATGACACCACGCGACGGGAACTCCACCTTCTTGAGGAAGGCGTTGCTGTCGGCGTTCTGCTTGTAATCATCGCTTAGGATTTGCAAGGTGAAGAGACGAACGATGTAGATGACCACGATGACGATGGCCACGCCGCCGATGATGTATTTACGCTTGTCGAGTTCGTAATCTTTCATTGATGTCCAATCAATCTTGCAGTCAGATGCGCTTATGGCTTTACTGGTTTTCCTAATTGTTCTTGTTTTTCAGGCGGTCGATGGCCAAAACCAAGGCCAGTGTGACCAGGGTGCTTCCCAAGACGCATTCCAACCATCGTCCCCAATTGAGGAAACTGAACATTTCGAGTGTGAAATAAACCACGCAATAACCTCCTACCATGACGAGGGAGAAATTGAAGAAGGGTTTGATGCCTATGGTCGACATGGAGGGGGTCAGTTCATTGTCGCCCTCCCTGGTGATGAAGAGGTCGAGCAAATAGGGTTGAGCCATGGCGGCGAGGGTCATCGATGCCGCCGTCACTCCAGGAGTGTTGGAGAAGGTGTCGAGCAGGAGTCCCAAGGCGAAAGCCCATGTCATCATGCCCCATTTCGCCGTGCCCTTTTTCATGGTCAGTACGAAATAGACATACAACAGGGGCGACGCACAACCAAAGAGTTGGATATGGTTGAACACGAACACCTGCAAGATGCACAGGATGATGAAGAGCAGCGGCAATCGGAAGAAATCGTAGTTCATGGCGCTCTTAGTCTCTTTTGGGTTTGAGAGAGTCTGTGGCTTGCCTGAGCAGATCCAGTTGCTCCCTTACAGCGGCGTCGTCGATGACGCACACGTCGTGAATGTTTCCGAAATTGGTGGACAATTGCACCTTCAACCTGTAATAAAGTCCGTCTTTGGAATCTTCCTGGTCAAGAATGGTTCCTACGAGGATGCCTGGAGGAAACAGGGAGGAATAGCCGCTGGTGACGATGGTGTCGCCTTTCTCGAAGGAGGCATGTCGTGGTATGTCGTCCACATAGGCGATGTCGATGGGCCCGCCGTTCCAGTGTAGGTAGCCGAAATATCCCTTTCCCTGTACGGTGCAACTGATGTTGCTTTTCATATTCAGTGCTGGTATGACCACGGAGTAATGCCCCGAAGCCATGTATACCACGCCTACCACGCCGTTTCCACAAGCCACACCCATGTCCTCGTGCACACCGTCGTAGCGGCCCTTGTCGATGGTCATCAGGTTGTCGGTCTTGTTGACGGAATTGCTGATGACTTTGGCGGGAATCAGTTTGTAGTCTTGCAGATTGGCCATCTGCCCTTTCCGCTGGTAGGTGCTGTCGTTCTTTGTGCGCTCTTCCTCCAGTTGCTCTCTTAGCAGGCTTACTTCATGCTCCAGCAGCAGGTTCCTTTCAGTCAGGTTGCGGTTGGCCTCCCCTTGCCCGGCAAAGGACCTCAACTTCGCATCAGCCTCAAGGGTCAGTCCGGTGAGGTAATTGGCCGAACTGAACCATACGCTTCCTTGGTAGTTGTTGTATTGGAACACCATGAAGAGGCTCACCACCTCAAGGAAAACGAAGACGAACCAATAATGGTGCTTCTTGAGAAACTCTATGAGATTGCGCATGGCAAGACGTTTATCTCATGAGGAATGAGTATCTGTCTACGTTCTTGAGTGCTTTTCCAGCGCCCTTTGCCACGCTGTGGAGAGGGTCGTCGGCGATGTGGAAGGGGATTTGTATCTTGTCGTGCAACCTCTTGTCAAGTCCGCGCAGCAAGGCGCCGCCCCCCGTGAGGTAGATGCCGTTGTGCACGATGTCGGCGTAGAGCTCCGGCGGTGTCTTCTCCAATGCGGAGAGCACGGCGTTCTCTATTTTCGCCACCGTCTTGTCAAGGCAGTGCGCGATTTCCTGGTAGCACACCGGCACTTCCATAGGCAGGGCGGTGATGCGGTTGGGGCCGTGCACGATGTAATCCTCCGGGGCTTCATCGCCAAGGTCGGTGAGGGCGGAACCCACATGTATCTTGATGCGCTCTGCCATGCGCTCTCCCACTTTGAGGTTGTGCTGGCGGCTCATGTAGTCTTGGATGTCGGCGGTGAGGTCGTCGCCGGCGATGCGGATGGAGTTGTTGGATACGATGCCGCCAAGGGAGATGACGGCAATCTCGGTACTTCCACCGCCGATGTCCACGATCATGTTGCCTTCGGGGGCTTCCACGTCGATGCCGATGCCCAATGCGGCGGCCATCGGTTCGAAAATCAAATAGACGTCACGGCCGTCGGCATGTTCGGCGGAGTCGCGCACGGCGCGGAGTTCCACTTCCGTAGAGCCGGATGGTACGCCGATAACCATGCGGAGGGATGGTGAGAAGAATCGGCTTCCGGTCTGCACCATCTTGATAAGGCCGCGCATCATCTGCTCGCAAGCGGAGAAGTCGGCAATCACTCCGTCGCGGAGTGGACGCACCGTGCTGATGTTGTCGTGCGTCTTTTCATACATCAGTTTGGCTTTCGCTCCCACAGCCAGCATCTTGTTTGTGCGGCGGTCGAGAGCAACGACGGAGGGCTCGTCCACCACGATTTTGCCATCACTGATGATGATGGTGTTGGCGGTGCCGAGGTCCATCGCTATGTCACGCATGAATGAAAAAAATCCCATTTCTTAAGTTTTTGAATGAGTTCGTTGTTGGTTGTGAATGATGTAGTGGTGTTGACAGGCCGCTTCCCGTGGCTTATTTGTCAAACCAGGCGTGGATGGCAGTGTCGTAATGGCTGCTCACGCCAAATGCGCGTGTGGCGAGCATTCGCCGGTCGGCGAGGCTTGTCTGGGCGCCTTTTTCGCGGATGATGTCGGTCAGGATGCCATATTCTGCCTTGCTGGCCACGATGACCACGTCGTTGAAGTTCTTGGCTGCTGCCCTGATGAGTGAGATACCGCCGATGTCGATCTTCTCGATGATGTCTTGCTCTGAGGCGCCGCTGGCCACGGTGTCCTCAAATGGATAGAGGTCGACGACGACAAGGTCGATTTCGGGAATGTCATAAGTTTTCATCTGCTCTTGGTCGCCAGCGTTGTCGCGACGTGCCAGGATGCCTCCAAACACTTTTGGGTGCAGCGTCTTCACCCTTCCTCCGAGGATGGATGGGTAGGTGGTGACACTTTCCACGGTTTGGCATTCGTAGCCAAGTGATTCGATGAATTTCTGGGTGCCTCCGGTGGAGAGGAATTTCACCCCTTCTGCGTTCAGGGCTGCCAACAATTCCTCAAGTCCATCCTTGTGGAATACTGAAACGAGAGCGGTTTTTATTTTCTTGATGTCTGTCATAAATGCTTGTTTGTAGGAATGAGGATGCAAAGTTACGAAAAAACGATGTACAAAAGATATGTTTATCCTTATTTTTTGTTTTTTTCCTCATTATTTTGATTTATGTTATTTTTATATGCTAATTTTGCAGATTGGCAGCAAATGATTGCCTTGCCATCTTTGGCGTTCTTATTTATAATGTATAGGGGACGAGGATGGCATTTCTATCGTGATAATGAAAATAGATATGAGAAAAGTGAAAGTGGCCGTCTTCGTGTCGGGCAGTGGCAGTAATTTTGAGAATCTTGTGCATTATTTTCAAGACTCTCCCTTGGTGGATATCACACTGATGGTGAGCAGCAAGGCGGATGCTTATGCGATGACACGGGCGCGACGGCTTGGCGTACCCGCCGTGGTAAGAAATAGGAAGGAACTGAACGACCCTTCGGTGATGGTGCCATTGTTGCGGAGGCAGGGTATCGGGATGATAGTCTTGGCGGGCTTCCTGCCCATGGTGCCGGAGTATCTTATCAATCTTTATCCCCGTCGCATCGTCAACATCCATCCTTCGTTGCTGCCCAAGTTCGGCGGGAAGGGCATGTGGGGACACCATGTGCACGAGGCTGTCAAGGCGGCGGGTGAGACGGAGACGGGCATAACCATCCACTATGTCACTCCTGTTTGTGATGGTGGTGAAATCATCGCCCAATACGCCGTCGCCCTCTCTCCCAACGACACGGTGGACGACATCGCCGACAAGGGCCATGTCCTGGAGATGGAGCATTTCCCGAAGGTGGTGGAACAGGTGGCTTGCCAATTGGCTGAGACATTGGAGGACGAGGGTGCTGTGAAGAAGCAAATCCTGCTTATCAACGACATGGCGGGATATGGCAAGGTTGCGACGGCTGCCATGCTGCCCATCCTTTCTTATATGGGGCTGCCTGTTTACAATTTGCCTACAGCGTTGGTTTCCAATACGTTGGATTATGGTAAATTCAATATCCTCGACACCACCGATTACATCACCGGTGTATTTCCAGTGTGGAAAGAACTGGGTTTCCGTTTCGACGCCATCGCGACAGGGTTCATCGCTTCTGAGCGGCAGGCGCGCATCGTCTCTGAATACTGCTTGGAACAGGCCGCCAATGGTACGGTGATTTTCGTCGACCCCATCATGGGTGACGAGGGAAAACTCTACAATGGTGTCACTCCCGACACCATCCGCAGCATGCTGGAGATGCTCACCGTGGCTCATCTGTGTTATCCCAATTACACAGAAGCCTGCTATCTCACGAATACAGAGTATCGCACTGAAGGTGTCAGCGAGAAGGAGGCTTTCCTGTTGGTCGACGGCTTAAGGAAGCAGGGGGCCAAGTCGGTGCTGATTACGAGCATCATGGTGGATGGCAGGCATTGCGTGGTGGGTTACAACCACCATGCCGACGAGTATCTCACATTGGAATACACGGAGATTCCTGTACATTTCCCGGGCACGGGCGACATTTTCTCTGCAGTGCTGATTGGCCATTTGCTCAAAGGTGAATCCTTGGTTTCCAGCACCCGCAAGGCGATGGATGCCGTGGCCTTGCTGATAGAACTCAACAAAGACAATGTCGACAAGAATCGCGGAATCCCATTGGAAAATTTCTTGTATCTGCTATGATTTTTCTTGGAGATTCCATGAGGTAATAGGACATCCAAGAAGATAATAGGTTTTTATAGGGGTGGCCCTTCGGGGGCTTTGCTCCACTCAGGCTTGCTTTCAAAGGTGAGCCTTATTTTTGTTGTGGGATGCTCGAATGTGATGATGGCAGCGTGGAGATGGAGTCGGTCGGCAATGGTGCCGTAGAGTGGGTCTCCCTTGATGGGTGTTCCAAGTCCCTGTGGGTGAGCGCAGTGCACTCTCAACTGATGCGTCCTGCCGGTTTTAGGATGCAGCAGCACGTTGGTTTCGTCAAGCATTTCGTAGTGGGTGACGGCAGGTTTCCCTTGTGCCAGGTCCACCAACTGCCGTGGGCGGTCTGTGGGGTCGGGCCTCAAAGGCAGGTTAATGATGCCTTTGTGCGGCTTCCCCTCCGGCAGGGGGGATTGCAGTCTTGCCACATAGGTCTTTTCCACGACGTGGTTTTTGAATTGTGCTTGAAGCCTTTGGTGTGCCTGCTTGGTTTTCGCCACCACCATCAACCCCGACGTGTCCATGTCAAGCCTGTGGACGATGAGCGGCCCTTCGGCTTGTGGACAGTGATGCTTGGCGAAGTCGTACACGGAGGCGGTGCTGGTCTTCCCAGGTACGGAGAGCATGCCTTGGGGTTTGTCCACCACGAGGATTTGTTCGTCTTCGAAGAGGATGCCGGGTGCAACCTCCACGGGATTGGGTTGCAAAGGCTCTTCCACGTCCAATCCGAGGAGCATGTGTTGGAGGATGGGGAGGCATTTTCCCCTGCATGCAGGGTAGAAATGCAGATGCTGCCTGACCTCGCCTTCCATAGGCTTCCCCCACCAGAATTCTGCGATGCATCGTGGCCTCAGGTGATGCTTGTAGGCATGTTGCAACAATTTTGGAGCACAGCATTCTCCTGCACCTGATGGTGGCACTCCTGCCGTGGTGTCCTTGAAGATATCGGTGAGGGTGCGCTCCTCACCCAGGGCGTTGAGCATTCGGAAATGGTCGAAGAGCCATTTTTGCAGTGTGTCAGACTTTTGGTGTCGTAGCATTCTCAGTTGGCCGATGTCGGCTTCCAAGGCATCCAACTTGTCTTGCTGAATGGCGATGGCGTGCTCGTGCCTTTGTCTCAGCCGCTTTGCCTCGGCTTTCATCCATTGGCTTTCTCGGAGCATCTCTTCATCGGTCATGGTGCGGGGGATGGCGCCGCTTCTCATGGCGTCACGCCGCTGTTTGGCGGTGGCTGCCTTTGCCTTCCATCTTTTCAGGTCTTCCTCCATGGCGGCTTTCGCTTGTTGAAGGAGGTTGCGTTGCTCATGAAGCAGTGGACTTTGTTCGAGGAGTGCCACTTGTCTGTTGATGTCGCTTATCTCCGCTTCCTTGCGCTTGAAGTGCCCGTCGGGCTGTTGGAAATCGAAGACAGCGGGCACGAAATAATCCCAGTCGTTGCGGTTGGCCAACAACCCTGAATAGGCGGCGAGGAATCCCAGTCTCCCTGTTTTATCTTCCACCACGAGCACGCCGAACATTTTCCCCCGGTCGGCATCCTTCAACCAATCCTCGCAAGCAAGGATATGCCGTTGCACCTCTTCTGCTGCAGCGATGCAGAGAGGGTGTGGGGCATATCCCATGGGGTTGTTCATCCTCGATGGAGGAGGGGTGGCGTCGTGTAGGTTATGCATGGGGGATTATGGATAAGCGGTCGGAGTGTATGTCACTTGGTGAGAGTGATGGCCATTAATCCGATGACTACATCGTTGGACAGAGTGCGAAGGGTGAGTCTTTTGAGTTTCTTCTCTGGGTTGAGTGGCATCTTGAGTATGACCGCCGCCCCGCAGTCGATGAGTCGTGGCTCTGCACTGTCAGGGTTTCCAGGTACTGAATTGCTGAAGCTTCCCGTGGGTGCCACCTCGCTGATGTGCCTTGAGACGGCTCCGCTTCCCAGATGTACCCTGTAGGGTCTCAGGGCCGCGGCGGAGAAGGCAAGTTGGTCGATGTAGTAGTCTTGCTCTATTGGACACCAGTTGATGGGGTTCACGAGATGGAGCGTGTCGGTGGTGAGGTCTTTGTATTCCACGACGACGATGCCGTTGTCTATGCGGCTTTGCATGTTGTTGGTGCTTCCGGCGAGCAGCAGACAGGCGTAGGATACCTTTCCCTTGAGGTTGACGGTGATGCTATCGGGGTAGTTGTCCCAAAGTGAGGTGTAAGCGATATTGTGTCCCAGTGCAGGCGTTTGGAAGGTGACGCCGATGCCGGTGTCGAACATCCCTTTGTCGACTTTCATTCTGAAGCCGTCGTCCTCAATGTGTGCCGTGCGGTCGGGTATGCACCATTGCCCGATGCCCTGCTTGGGTATTTCGAGGGTTGTGTAGGGCGGTCTTGGTGAGAGGTATTCGTTATTGAAGATGTCGTCAACGTTGGCATTGAAGAGTTTGCCCAGGTCGATGGTGGTCTGCCGTGTTCCTTCGATGAAGTCTGCCAGTCCTGCGAGGTCGATGTCGTTGTCGTCGTTGCGAATGCCCACGTAGTCTTGTGCCGAAGGCTCTGTAGCCATGCCCCATTTGGTGAGGTCGGCGGTGATGGTTTGCTCATTGCCGTTGGTGCCTCTGAAGTCGACGAACTTCCCTTCTCCCACTCCCACTCTGATGATGATGTCGAGGGGTTGCTTGAAATGTTGGCTCACATGGTAGGTGAGGCGGTTGCCGTCGCGGTGGAAGTCATATTGCAGGTAGGGTGTCTCCACGCTGGCTTCGTTCCATTCGTCGGGTAGGGAGTATTGTATGATGCATTTCCCGTTGAGGGCGTCGGGGCGTATGCCGAAGAGTCCGTTGACGATGGCTCGTGCCGAGATGCCGATGTTGTCACCGAAATCGCGGTAAGCCTCGCTGCGTGCTTTGTCATAGTAGCTGATTTGGCCGAAGTTGCCTGGGCAGGCGCCGAGAAACATGCCGTCGAGGATGTCGCTTTTGAGCAGGCGGAATCCCTCGTTTCTCCTGCCGGCTATGAAGTAGGCGAGGGCCATGTTCATCACCTCTTCGTGGGCGACGTTGTTGGTACTCCAGTCATAGGGCAGCCAGTCGCTGGTGCTGAGGGTGTAGAACGTGTTGTCTTGGCCAGCCGTGGATGACTTTTCGTCTCGCCATTCCACGGGGATGTGGGGGAAGTGCTTGTCGGCGTACAGCGTGGCTTCCCAAGCCTGTCGGTGGGAGCAAGCCCCGCAGTCGATGGGGGTGTAGATAGTCCATAGGGCGGCGCTGTTGTGCACCCGTTTCAGTCCCATGAGGTCTTGGTATTCCGCCCAATGCCCTTCATCCTTGACCCATAGCCTCTTGTTCATCGCCTTGAGAATGGCTTCTGCTTCTTCTCGGTATGGCGTGGGGTCTTCTCCTATGATTTCCGCGATGCGTGCGGCGAGGAGGTTGCCACGGTAGTTATATGCGGAGGAGTGTGTCACCGCTCCTCCGTTGTAGTAGAGTGCGTCGCTGGCCCATATGCAGCAATAGGCGTCGTAGAGGTGGTCGTCATCGGGGTCGAAGTTGCGTTTCTCCCATTCCAGGTGTAGTTGCAAGTATGGCCACATCTGCCGCATGTACTCCGGGTCGGCGTCGTAGCAGAAATGCCAGAGCAGTTCGTCGAAGTAGTTGAGGTTCATGTCATAGTGGCTCATCTTCGTGTTGTCATTGGGCAATTTGCAGATGTAGCCGTTGCTGTACATCTGTGTGCCCCATTCCTCCTCTGCGCGTGCAAGGTTTCGGGTGCTGTCTTGCGAGGGGTGCGGTTTCACGGGTGGGACGTTGGTCACCATGCTTTTGGCATAGGCGTCGAAGTGGGAGCGTGCACGGTCGTCCCATCCCAGCACGTCGCCCACGTAGGCGCCTCGCCATCCTGCCAGTGGTGTGCGCCATCCGATGCAGCCATGGAGCCATGTCTTTCCGTCCCACAGCCCGTCGGCGGCTGCTGCGAGGTTGGCTCCCAGGGTGTTGATGTAGGGGTCGGGGGTTTTGATGCGCAGTCTTGAGATGAGGTCTTGCCTTGTGGCTTCCTCTTGTTGGTAGTGCTGTTCGCCGAGGGTGTCGATGACGAGTTGTCGGTCGGGGGTGAGCAAGATGTAGGTTGCGCTATCGCTGTCACACACCCAGGTGAGGGTTTGCAAGGGGAGGCCTGCACCCTCGTAACTGCTGCGGGGTTCCAGGCCATAGTCTCCCTCACGGGTCATCTTTGGCTTTTTCAATTTCTTCACCACGGCGTGGAAGGCGGGGGGAGTGGGGAACCCTTCGGCGTGGAATTTCCAGATGGCTCCTTCTTGTGAGAAGGTGGCCATGGCCGTGAGGCTCACTTGCCCTCCTCTCCATCGCTTGTCGCCGAGCGTGTAACTTCTCATGCCACCTTCGTATCTGGATTCGCAGTAGGAGGTGGAGTCGAGAGGTTGCAGCTTTCCTTCGCTTTCGATGAGAAAGGAGATGTTCAGGCTGTTGTCGCGGTCGTAGGAGGCGAAGACTGGCCTGTCGCTGGTTTCGAGCCGCTGGCGTGTGTTGGCTCCGTATAAAGCCCTGGTGTAGCGGTTGTTGCCGTTGATGCAGACGATTTGCCCTTGGTCGGGGTGGTAGTTCATCGCTCTCGGCGCCTTCTTCCCCATGTCTGTGGTCTGACCGAAGGCGGCGAGTGCGAATGCGAGAGCGAGGACCGTGAGTGAGGTTTTCATGTCATTGGAGTGACGAAGGGCGCTATTCCACCACCTTGTCGGTGAGGCTCCATCCCATGATGGCGGAGATTTGCGGTATGAGTGACATGGCAATCTTGCGTTGCCCCTGATAGTTGGGATGCCAGTCGGCGCCCATGTCGTGCTCCACGGTGACCATGTCGGTCAGCGGGTTGGCCATGTGGACGTCGGGGATACTTGCCACGCGCTCCTTGAGCAGTTGGAGGCTGGCTTGCAGGTATCTGCTGGCGGAGTGTGGCGTGACACAGAATATTTTCACGCCTTGATATTTGTTCTTGATGGTTTCTATCATCTTCAGGTAGGCGTTGGTGTATTGCTCGTCGGTGGGGATGGCCACGGGCGAGAAATCGTTGGTGCCCAAATTGATGATGACCAGTTGTGGTTGGTATCGGTTGAAAAGGTAGGGTTGTGTGCCATGGTCGTCGAAGACCCTGGTGTAGCGTGTCGACATGTTGATGTCGGAGATTTGCTTGCCGTCGGCCCAGTTGCGCACCATGCCTTGACCGGAGTGGGCGGTGAGGGCGTAGTCGGCGTCGAAGTATCTGGCGATGATGCAGCCGTATGCCTTGTCGCAGTTCTCTGTCTCGAGTCGGAAGGGGTCGTTGGCTTTGCTGCTTTCCGTGCCATATCCGCAGGTGTAGGAGTCGCCATACACCTCGATCATCCGCTGCTTGCTTTCCACGGCTTGCAGGGTGGCCCCCTTTGCAGTCACTACTTGATGGATGGTGGTGCATCCGTATTGCCCCTCGGTGCATTTCTGCAGTCTAAGGCGGTGAACACCTTTTCCCAATTTTTCTGCGAGTACGATGCGCTGCGGGTTGTTGCCTGTGATTTGCAGTTTTCTCACCCATTTCCCGTCAATGAAGAGGTTGTGCCAGGAGGTGCCTGCCTCGGATGCTTCTATGGCGAAGTATCCTCCCGTGAAATCGGTTTGGAAGTAGACGCCCGTCCAGTCGTAGCTCACTGACCCGTCGGCATTGATGGCCACCCTTCCGGTGTATGTGATGCCATTGTCGTTGGCGGGAAAGGTTTTCACGTCGGCAGCCTGTGTGGAGAGTGTGGCAAATGTGGCGAGGACCGTCAGGATGACGGCCCATGTTTTTTTCTGTGTGATGGTTCTCATAACATGCTTTCTTCTAAATAATCCATTTCTTTGTTGATGTCTTTGATGTTTGGCTGTAAAAGCCTTCCTTCTGCAAGGTCGTTCTCATATTCTTTCATGGTGTCCATGCTTGATGCGGGGGCGGGACCTATGGCTAGGAGGAGTTCCACGTAGGATTTCTCATCTTCGAAATAATGGTCAGCCTTGTTCAGATGAATGTCGAATACCCATGGCATCTCGCCTTCCTTGACAACAAAGGTCACTTTTTTGCCGTATGTGAAAAGCTCCTCCAGTATGGTGGTGTCAAAATCGCCTAATTCCTTCCTTTTCTGTTTTTCTTGTGATAAGTCGATGTCTATATTGGTGTATATCGTTTTGGGCGTTTCAAACCAGCAATCGTCTGTTACATTCCATTGCAAGGAGAGGAGAAGGAACTGTGCCAAACTGTCCAGATAGATGTTGGAAGGCACTTTCAATAAACGGACCATCTGGTGCAAGGTGCCTTGAAGGGTCACCTGAATCTGATATTGCTTTATTTCGAAATCGGTGTCGAAAAGGTAATTGGAATCTTCGTCTTCCTCTTCCCAATCTTCTTCATCTTCATCCCAATCTTCCTCATCCTCATCTTCTTCTTCCTCATCCTCATCTTCTTCATCTTCATCTTCATCCCAATCTTCCTCATCCTCATCCCAATCTTCCTCATCCTCTTCCCAATCTTCTTCGTCCTCATCCCAATCCTCGTCTTCGTCTTCGTCTACATTCTCCACCATCATTTGAAATGCATCGTCGGTGGTCGTTGGGATGATGTTGCTAATATCCAGGTTTGGATTGTCCATGATGAATTCCACATCTTCGATGCCGTCTACCTCGATGCAGGGAATGTCAAGACTATCGTAGATTTTCTTCAACAAGGGGAGGGTTTCTTTTGCGTGCGCCATGGCAAGGATGTAAGCGTAGTGGCTGACGTTGGAGATACTTCCCCCATCCAGTCCGATTTGCAGGCATCTGTTCAAGTAGGTATTGATGTTGTGCAATGCTTTAAGTCGTAGTTCCGGCTCATACTTATAGGTTAATACGAGTGCGTCGAAAACAATGGGTTTCGCCAAAGGGATGTATCCTTGCTGTCCGAGGAATTCCATGAGTTTGTCCATTTGTCCTTTTCCGATGTCATGCAGGATGTTGGCCCCTACGAAATCTCTTCCTTCGAGATAGATGTGGTCAAGGATGGCATAGGGTTGGCGTAATGTTTCAAGCACGTCGTCGAGAAGTTCGGTAAGGTTGAAACGTGAGATGAGTCGGAAAGCGGCGAAAAGGTTCTTGAAGTTGTAATCGATATCGAAAGAGGTGAAATCGTTGCTATCATGGAGAAAGGCAAGGTATGCGTAAATGTAATGATGCAAGTCTTTTGCCACTTGCTGTCGTTCCATTTTTGTTGCCTCTTTCTCGGCTTCTTCGCATAACTCGAAGATGTCGGAGATATCTTTGAAGAGTGCCAAGGGTTGCAACCAAGGGGCGATGGGTTCCGCAAGTTTCTTGTAATCGGGCAATGAGTAGTTGAACCATTGTTCATCCATCATTTCTTCGACATCGAGCCCTCCCTCAGCGATGTCTTGTATGGCTTCTATTTGTTCTTCGCTTAGGTCGTCAAAGTCAATGCCCATCTTTTTCAAGGCTTTTTGGAGAGCCTTGCCGAATGCGTTGTTGAAGAAATCTTTTTTTGACATGTTTGGAGTTTTGGGAATGGTGTCTTGATTGTATTTTCAAGGCAAAAATAGTCAAAAAAAGATGAACTTCCAACAAGTGTGCTTTTTTTTTGGCAAGGTGTGTTTTTTTTCCTAATTTTGCAAGGGTAAAGTCACCCTTGATGCAAGGGTGCAAATCATTGACAACCATGAATATCGCTATAGTTCTTGCGGGAGGGAGTGGCTCCCGCCTGGGGGGAGGAAAACCCAAGCAATTGTTGGAGGTGGCCGGAAAGACCATCTTGGAGCATACGCTCGATGTTTTCGAGACCTCCCCGTTGATTGACGAGATTGCCGTCGTCAGTCGTGCCGACTGCATCCCCGTTGTGGAGCAGTTGGTGGCCGCTGGCCATTATGCCAAGGTGGCGAAAGTGCTGGCAGGTGGGAAAGAGCGTTACGATTCGAGCCTGGCTGCCTTGGCCGCCTATTCCGACGATGCCGACAACCTGCTCTTCCATGATGCCGTGCGCCCCATGGTGAACCACCGCATCATCGCCGACTGCATCCGCGCTCTTGACAGCTGCGAGGCCGTGGGTGTGGCGGTGCCTACGACAGACACCATCCTGGAGGTGGACGACTGTAATTGTATCGCCCATGTCCCTCCCAGACGGATGTTGCGCAATGCACAGACCCCGCAAGGTTTCAAGCGAGGTGTGATACGCCGTGCCTACGACATCGCCTTGCAGGATCCCGGCTTTGTCACCACCGACGATTGCGGCGTGGTGCTCAAATACCTTCCCGAAGTGCCTGTGCATATCGTAGAGGGGGAGAAGACCAATATCAAGGTGACCTATGCCGAAGACCTTTTCATGGTGGAGCACTTGCTTGAAACGAGGGACCTGGGTGTTTAGGGCCTCAAGGCTGATTGTGTGTTTGTTTTTGGGTGGAGTGCATTTTTAACAAATCCTCATACAAGATTTTCAATATCCCGGTGTTGATATGATGTATGTAAGCCATTCCGTCAGAAACATTTTCTTATGAAATCAGTTGCATCCGCCATAGTCAAAACGTTTTTTGCCGTATTGTCGGCCGTTTCCTTTTCCTCGTGTGCCACCATGTTTTCCGGCACAAAGGCAGACATTTTCATCGATGGCGACGTTGGTGAGCCCGTGACCATCAATAGCAGTGCTGGGGAATACAAGGATGTCACACTTCCCACCCTTGTTGAGGTGAATCGCCGCCATCTCGACGGGCAGCACATCCATGTCACCTCGGAGCACCATTCCTTTGATGACATCGTGCTGGAGAGAACCTTCAACGGGTGGGCCTTGGTCAGTGCGCTGGTGTATGGGACGCCCTTTTTCATAGACTTGATGACGAACGCCGTCAGCAAGCCCAAATACGACCAGTTCTTCATCATTCCCATGGATAGTCTGGCGGCAGCCGATACCCTTCGCCGGAAAAGGCCGACGGTCATGGTCTCCACCATGGACTCTGATACAAGAGCCAGGGTCAGGAGGAGGCAGTTGCCTATGGAATATCCAAGGCATGAGGTCAATGTTGCTGTGGGTGTAGGTTCCAATCAGGCAGACCGTTCTACGAAACATTTTGTCGACGACTTCATCCAGCCCATGCATATGGAAACGGATACGGAGTGTGGAGACATTTTTGGCGATTCGTATATCGTAGGAAAAATTGAATACCACTATCGTCTTAACAGGAAGTGGGATATTGGCGCCATGGCCGCATGGGGCAGGTCCTCTGAAAGTTACACCGATTATTATCATGTCGTGGAACAACACCAGCAAGACAAACCAGGCACCACCGCTGATGGCTACTTAAAATGCCGCACTTTCTCATTGGCTCCTTCGGTCAGGTACACTTGGTATGAGACACGCACCTATCGACTGTTTTCCCGTGTCTCGCTGGGTATGATGCGGCATCACCTCCAATTCGACATTGAGGGTTGGCACTATGGCGATGAACAAAAGCCATCCCGAACCCTTGCCAGAGAAGAAAGCAGCAAGAAGACCCAATGGCGAATGGCTTACCAATTCTCACCCATAGGCATCAGTGTGGGATCTGGCCCGCTGAGGCTTGTCGTCGAAGTGGGCTATGGATGCCTCGGGGTGTACAATGTCGGCCTTGGCTTTTCCTTCTAAGTTTCTCGTTGCCTTTCCTCCAAGGGTATGCAAAAAAACTTTGTCTTAATTAGGTTGTGGTTTGCTCTTTTTTTTCTAAATTTGTCGCAAAGAAAAATGCTTTGCAAATAATCAACAACAGTGACAGTGTTATGAAGAAGATTATACTAATGGCATGCTCCATACTGATGGCTGTTTCCGTGCCAGCCCAGGAAGAAGAGCCCAAAACAATAGTCTTGACAGAGTCGGAGCGTACGTTGGTGGAGCAGAACAGCGATTTTGCCTTCAACCTGTTCCGCATGACCCGTGGCACGGATAATCACGTCATTTCGCCGCTGAGCATCACCTATGCCCTTGGCATGCTCAACAACGGAGCGGAGGGTGTAACTCGTGAGGAGATATGCCAGGTGTTGTCAGGAGGACGGCAGAAGGGCCACGCCGACGTGGCGACGATGAACGCTTTCTGTCGCAAGATGCTGACAGAAAGCGCCTTGCTTGATGAGGATACACGTGTGGCTATTGCCAACTCCATCTTTTTCAACGGTGATAGAAATGACATCAAACTGAAAACGGCCTTCAAGGAGGCGGCTGCGGCATACTATGATGCCACGCCCATGGTACTCCACTTCAGCGACGAGGCTACATTGGGCACCATCAACCAATGGGCCGCAGACCAAACCGATGGCATGATACAGGACCTGCTGAAACCGGAAGACTTGGAGGACCCCAACTTGGTGAGTTTCCTATTGAACGCCATCTGCTTCAAGGGCGCGTGGACGTACCAGTTTGATGAACAGTGGACGCAGAATCAGTACTTCGGCGGCGAGGGGCGCACGGCGATGATGATGTTGCAGGACAACAACTTCCTTTATGCAGAGACCGATTCCTACCAGTCGGTCATCCTGCCCTATGGCAACGGCTCTTACGAGATGACGCTTTTCCTGCCGCGTGATGGAAGCACACTCGATGACATGTTGGCTGCCATGAACGGCACGAATTGGAATACCGCTGAATACAACATTCGCAAGGTGTATCTGAAAATACCCCGTTTGGAAACGGATACCGAGCAAGATTTGGTTGACGTCATGGCATCGCTTGGTATGGAAAACGCCTTCTTGAAATTCGATGGCCATGGCTTTCTTGACCTCTGCTATTTCGGCGACAATGAGGATGACTCCGACCAATGCTGGATAAGCATGATGAGGCAGAAAGCCCATCTGAAACTCGACGAGAAGGGCACGGAGGCCGCTGCTGCCACTGTTGTTGCCGTGGCCGACAAAATCATGCCCCAGCCAGCGACATTCATTGCCGACCATCCTTTCCTATACATCATCAGTGAGCGCAGTACGGGAGCCATCTTCTTCATCGGGCAGTACATGGGAGACATCACGACAGACCTTCCCCGACTTGCCGATAAGAACAAGAGTGTGGGCGATGAAGCCATTTACGACCTGCAGGGCCGTAGGGTAGGAGTTGGCCATCCTTCGATGCTGGGGAAGGGCTTTTACATCGTAGGAGGGAAAAAAGTAATCAGATAGATGGCTTCGAAAAGGCTTTTACCTGAAAATGAACAAGACCAAACTCATACTTGTCATTACATTCGTGGTATTCACGGCTGTCACCTTCATCCATCCCCTATATCCCCGTGAGCAGTTCCTGCAGCATGCGGGAACCGTACTCTTGCTCATACCGCTCATCGTCGACATGGTGAAAGACAGGATGCCCATGTCGGCATTTGTTGGAATACTTTTGTTCGCCATCCTCCATGTCATAGGCGCCCGCTACATTTACTCCTACGTGCCCTACAAGGAGTGGGTTGCTTCCCTGGGCATTGTAGACGGCGGATTCTTCAAGGACTCCCGCAACCATTATGACAGGTTGGTGCATTTCTGTTTCGGCGTGTTGTTGTTCCCTTATCTACAATACGCATGCAAGCGATGGCTTGACCTGAAGCCCTTGTCGGCGGTTTTTGTGGCCTGGCTGATCATACAGACGGGCAGCATGGTGTATGAACTTTTCGAATGGTTGCTCACCATCGTCATGTCGCCAGAACAGGCAGACAATTACAACGGCCAGCAGGGTGATGTATGGGATGCCCAAAAAGACATGGTCTTGGCCATGCTGGGTTCTACGGTCATGGCTGCCTATTATTTGCTCAGGAACAAGCATAGGCGGTGAGGTGCAAAGGTGTTCAAGGAATGCACCAAGTGGACTTCATGAATAATTCCCCCTCGTGGTTTTCATCATCCCGAATTAGAGAAATGGAGAATGGTTGTCCCCCAAAGGTGGATGCATGGAAATCTCAACTTCTACAATTCGGGATGAATTACAGAAAGTAAACGCGGGCGTCTTCGCCCGTGCTCCCAACCGCCTTGTCCTACAAAAAACATCCCCACCATATATATAAAATGGTGAGGATGTATATGGATGTCAGTATGTGGCTGCTTAGAAGTCCTCGCGGTCGAGGCTGTCGTTGAAGTCCTTCGGCTCGTGGTCCATCGGGTCGCGGTAGTCGTTGCGACGCTGCTTGGCGGCTGGGCGGTTGCCTCCCTGACGGTTGTTGGCACCATTAGCCATGCGGTTGCCGGCACCCTGGCGGTTGTTGCCGCGCTCGGGACGCTCGGGGCGCGGACGGCGCTCACGCTCGGCATATCCCTCGGGTTTCGGTTCCAGGACGCGGTGAGAGAGCTTGTATTTGCCGGTCTTCGGGTCGATTTCCATCAGTTTCACCTTGATTTTGTCGCCCTCCTTGATGCCGGCGTCTTCCACCGTCTCGAGACGCTTCCACTCTATTTCAGAGATGTGGAGCAGGCCGTCCTTGCCAGGCATGATCTCCACGAAGCATCCGTAAGGCATGATGGAACGCACGGTGCCCTCGTAGACTTCTCCCACTTCGGGGATGGCCACGATGGCCTTGATCTTGGCCACGGCGGCGTCGATGCTGGCCTTGTCGGGAGCACTTACCTGCACCTTGCCCACGCCGTCTTCCTCGTCGATGGTGATGACGGTGTTGGTGTCCTCTTGCATCTGCTGGATGATCTTTCCACCCGGGCCGATGACGGCTCCGATGAACTCCTTCGGAATCTCGAAGGCTACGATGCGCGGTACATGCGGTTTCAGTTCGGCGCGTGGCTCGGAGATGGTCTCTGTGAGTTTGCCGAGGATGTACTCGCGG
Source organism: Prevotella sp. (assembly GCA_017619375.1). Classification (GTDB taxonomy): domain Bacteria; phylum Bacteroidota; class Bacteroidia; order Bacteroidales; family Bacteroidaceae; genus Prevotella. The sequence goes on from JAFZSL010000070.1 coordinate 152,303, forward strand.
CCTTCCTTGGCTTGCATGAGGGCCTTCTCGAGGATGTCGAAGCTCAGGCCGTCGCACTTGATGTCCATCTGAGTGGCGGTGAGGCCGTCTTTTGTTCCCGTGGTCTTGAAGTCCATGTCGCCGAGGTGGTCCTCATCACCGAGGATGTCGCTCAGCACGGCGTATTTGTCCTCGCCGGGGTTCTTGATGAGTCCCATGGCGATGCCGCTCACCGGCTTCTTCATCGGCACGCCGGCGTCCATCATGGCGAGGGTGCCTGCGCAGACGGTGGCCATGGACGACGAACCGTTGCTCTCAAGGATTTCACTCACGACACGCACGGTGTAGGGGAAGTCCTCGGGTATTTGGCCTTTCAGGGCGCGCCATGCCAGGTGGCCGTGGCCGATTTCACGCCTGCCGACGGAGCGCTGGGCCTTTGCCTCGCCCGTGCAGAAGGGTGGGAAGTTATAGTGGAGGAGGAAGCGCATGTAGCTGTGGTCAAGTACGTCGTCAACGAGTTTCTCGTCGAGTTTTGTGCCGAGGGTGCAGGTGGTGAGGCTCTGTGTCTCGCCACGAGTGAAGATGGCGCTTCCGTGAGGCATGGGCAGCGGGTCGGTCTCGCACCAGATGGGGCGAATCTCCGTGGTCTTGCGGCCATCGAGACGGATGCCCTCGTCGAGGATGCAACGGCGCATGGCGTCGCGTTCCACATCGTGGTAGTAGCGGTCCATCAGGTCGTTCTTCTCTGCCAACTCGTCCTCGTCCATGTCGGGATGTGCGGCAGCGTATGCCTCCTTGAAGTCGGTGATGATTTTCTCGAATGCCTCAGCACGGGCGTGCTTCTCCAAGGCTTGCTTGGTCACGTCGTAGGCGGGTTGGTAGAGTTCCTTGGCAATCTGCTCGCGCAGTTCCTCGTCGTTCACCTCGTGGTCGTACTCGCGCTTCACGTCGGTGCCCAACTCCTTGGACAACTCAGCCTGCAACTCGCACATGGGCTTGATGGCATCCATGGCAGCCTTCAGGGCGCCGAGCAGGTCTTGCTCGCTCACCTCTTTCATTTCGCCTTCCACCATCATGATGTTCTCGGCGGAAGCACCCACCATCAGGTCCATGTCGGCTTCCTTCATCTGCTCGAAGGTGGGGTTGATCACATACTCACCCTTCACGCGGGCGACACGCACTTCGGAAATGGGGCATTCAAACGGTATATCTGAGCAGGCCAGGGCGGCGGATGCTGCAAAACCGGCCAATGCATCAGGCTGGTCGACACCGTCGGCGGAGAACAGGAGTATGTTCACATACACCTCGGCATGATAGTTGGACGGGAACAGCGGACGGAGCACGCGGTCCACCAATCGCGACGTGAGGATTTCGTTGTCGCCGGGCTTGCCCTCTCTGCGGGTGAAGCCGCCGGGGAAACGTCCGGCGGAGGCGTACAACTCTCGGTAGTCGACCTGTAAAGGCATGAAATCGGTTCCGGGAACTGCATCTTTTGCGGCACAAACAGTGGCGAGGAGCACGGTTTTGCCCATGCGGAGCATCACGCTCCCGTCGGCCTGCTTTGCCACTTTCCCGGTCTCAATGCTGATGGTTCTTCCATCAGGCAATGATACTGTCTTCGTAATTACGTTCATCTAAAAATACTTGTCGTTTTTGTACATCAAAAAATTAATCGTGCAAAGATACTCAATATTCTAACAATAAGCGAATGTTTGCCCGATTATTTTCTTTTTTTCGCAACAATGTCTCTTATCTTGCTGTAATAACTCGTTTTATCTTGGTCGTAGGCGATGAACGTCAGAGGTGGCCGCTGCTCAAGGGGATATTTTTGCTCTTGCCTTGTTTTGGTCAGTTACTGTGTCCACTTGAGAAAATGGAATGATTCGGCATGGAGTTTTGAAACCATGTCACGAGGTTTCTCTGTAATATCATGTCGTTTCTGCCATGATGTGATTCTTCTGTAAATTCAGGATGTCGTGTATATTGCTGATGATGCTCATCATGCCGAAACTCATCAACAAGGCGAGGATGGTGGTTGAAATGACACGTGAGTTCTCGGCGAGCCATACGAGAAGGCCTGATTGCATGTTGACGGTGAACAGTGGCATGTCGGCTGGCATGGAAAGGACGAATGCCAAGGTGATGGCTCCGCTGACGACACCCACGGCAAAGGCGATGACCATGGCCATCTTATAGCGCCGGATGGTAGCTTCCTGGTGCTGACGGACATACTCTACAGCATCGAGCCGTCGGGTGAGTTTGGCCATGAAGTCGGCCTTGTCATCGAAATGTGGTTTCTGGGCGAGGAACAGTTCCTCAAGTGCTTGGTCTTTGCTCATAACTTCAGTCTTGCTTTAAGTTTGTCACGTCCCCGCGAGAGTTGTTTCTTCACAGCATCCTCCGAGGTGTCGGTAATGGTGGCTATCTCCTTGATGTCGTAGCCATTTAGGTAATAGAGGGTGATGGCCGAACGTTCCTTTGGCGGCAGGGTGCGCAAGGCGAGATAGAGGCTTTGGTGCTCAAAACTGCTTTCTGCCGATTGGCAGCTAATGAGTTTTCGTGCTTCATCGAGGGTATCCATTGTTCGGCAACTTGCCTTATGGTTGAGGAACGTATTGTAGGCAATCTTGAAGAGCCAAGAGCGGAAACGTCCCTTTTCCTGATATCCCGCCGACGAGAGATAGGCCTTCACCAGCGAGTCCTGCGCCAGGTCGTCGGCATCGCTCTTGTTGCCACAGCAGAGGGCGAGCAAGAAGCCTCTCAGTGCCTCCTGCTCACGCTCCACCAGGGTTATGAATACGTCGCGTGTCACTTGTTGCTGGCTTGTGCTGTCAGTTGCTGTTCTTCTGCCTCAATCTCCTTGGCGAGCATCTTCTTGCCAATGAAGTAACTGATGAGGAAAGCAATGCCTATGGGCAACAGAACAATACCGATAAATCCTAAAGGACTTGTGCTATTATAAAATATACTCACATATAAATGACTAACAATCATACCAATGCCAAGCATGGTGGCAAGGCTTCCCCACAGCAGTTTTGTGAGCAACTTCTCCTTCAGTAATCTTGGCTTGGGTGAAATCTTCTTCATCAGTTCCTCAATATCCATTTCCGGATTCTTCTCAATGGCCGCCAGCACGATTTGAGAACGTTGGTTTGTCTCATTCATCTTTTCGCGGATAATCAACCAAATGATCATGATGGGAAGTACGCATCCACAGGCAATGGGTACTAAAATCTCTACTAAATGTTCCATAAATCTCTTATGTTTTTTATTGTTAAACTTCTGTTTTCTTGAACCGATTCATAAATAAAACAGTCTTGGAAAGCAAAAGGTGACGTCTGAGGGGAATTTTTTTTTGCATTAGGGCGTATCGATATGGCATTACAAAGAGCCGTTGCGGAATCTTCTCACCATGACCGATGCCAATATCGTCACTTGTGACGTTACTATTGTGCAAAGGTAACAAATAAAAGCGAAATGAAAGGCAAAAACGGGTAACCACTTTGTGAAGTCATATAGGAATGAAGGAGAAGGCGGGGAGGTGGCGAATCAATCCCAAATGCCTGCTGTTTTGTCTGTCACATTCTCGTTTTTTCACATCTGTTTTGCTCCTTTCTCTTGAGCCATGTCATTTATCCATACCCAAACACACTTTTTTCCAAGTTAATAACACTTGTTTTGGGAATTTTACTTATTTTTGCAGTCAAAAAGAAGATTGCGGCGGTTTTCCGCCCTTCATTTGTTTATTTAATTATCATTTCATCCACAGTTATGCAGAAAAGAATTACCTTTCTGATTGCTTTCATGCTGGTGCTTGCCACTGGTGTGATGGCTCAGATCACCACTTCTGCCCTTGGCGGACAGGTGACAATGCAAGAGGACGGCGAATCCGTGATTGGAGCCACCGTGAAAGCCGTGCATGAACCTTCGGGCACGGTCTATACCGCGGTGACCAACATCAACGGTCGCTTCAACATCCAGGGTATGCGTACCGGCGGCCCTTACTCTGTGACCGTTTCCTACATCGGTTATGAGACGAAGACGCTGAAGAACATCACCCTCGTTCTCGGTGAGACCTACAACCTCGAGGTGTGGCTCTCTGAAGATGCCAACCTGCTTTCAGAGGTGGTCATCACTGGCAAGGCGTCCAAGTTCGCCGCTGAGAAGACAGGTGCTTCCACCAACATCACCAACGCGCAGATTGCCAACCTGCCCACTGTCTCCCGCAGCATCACCGATGTCACCCGCCTCTCTCCCTATGGAGGCAATGGCATGAGTTTTGCCGGTGCCGACGGACGTACCGCCAACTTCACCGTTGACGGTGCCAACTTCAACAACAACTTCGGTTTGAGCGACAAACTTCCCGGCGGTGGCAACCCCATCTCCATCGATGCCATCGAGGAACTCCAGGTGGTCATCTCACCCTATGATGTTAGGCAGACCAACTTTATCGGCGGTGGCGTGAACGCCATCACCAAGTCGGGTACCAACACCTTCAAAGGCTCCGCCTACATCTATCACCGCAACGAGAACCTCCGTGGCGACGTTGCCGACAAGGTGACGATTCCCACAGCCCGCGAGCGTGACCGCCAGACCACATACGGCATGTCCATCGGTGGTCCGATTATCAAGAACAAACTGTTCTTCTTCGTCAATGGAGAAATCATCAACACACCGACCATCTCCTCGCCTTGGCGCGGTTCAGAGAATGGCGTGGCTGACCCTGACAGGAGCATCTCGCGTACGAAACTCTCCGACTTGGCCACCATCTCACAATTCGTGAAGAACAAGTATGGCTACGATACCGGCAGTTGGACCAGTTTCCCCGCCGATGAGAAGAATTACAAGTTGCTCGCCCGCTTGGATTGGAACATCACCAACATGCACCATCTGGCCTTGCGTTACAACTATACGAAGAACACTATCTGGAATGCTCCCAATGCCACTTCCATGGATGGTGGCACGCGTATGGCCAGTGCCCGTATGTCGCAGAATTCCATGTCGTTTGCCAATTCTATGTACTCGATGGACAATCTCGTGCATTCCTGGTCTCTCGACTTGAACAGCAGACTGAGCGACAACCTCTCCAACCAGTTCCTCGCTACGTTGTCGAAACTCGACGACATCCGCGACACCAACTCTTCCGAGTTCCCCTTCATCGACATCCTCGACGGTGGCAACGACAACTATATGGCTTTGGGATATGAGTTGTTCACTTGGAACAACGCCGTTCACAACACCATCTGGAACATCAAGGACGACGTCACCTATTATTATGGTGATCATAAGATCATGTTGGGAGCCATGTTCGAGCATCAGATGGCCGACAACCAGTATATGCGCAACGGAACGGGTTACTACCGTTACAATACAATGGAAGATTTCATGAGCGGTGCTGCACCCGAAGTCGTCTGTCTGACCTACGGTTACGATGGCGAGTCGAAACCAGCCGCCCGTGTGCAGTTCAACCGTGCCGGCGTCTATGCCCAGGACGAGTGGGCCGTGAACAAGAAGTTGAAGCTCACTTACGGCCTTCGTGTCGACGGTCTCTTCTTCAACAATGAGGACCTGATCACCAACAAGGCCATCTACGACCTCGACTACGACGGCCGCCACATCGACACCGGCAAATGGCCCAACAGCAGTGTCACATTCTCTCCGCGTCTCGGCTTCACCTACGATGTCTTCGGTGACAAGTCTCTGAAGATTCGTGGCGGTAGCGGACTTTTCTCCGGACGTCTGCCACTCGTGTTCTTCACCAACATGCCCACCAATGGCGGTCTCGTGCAGTATCAAGCACAACTCAACGCCAAGACCAAAGTGTGGGACGGCAAGAGCAATGCTGCCGTCAAGGGCTTTGAAGGCTACACTGGTGCCTACACCACGGATGCCAACGGCAACCGTTACATCGACATGAGCCAGTTTGCCGGCGGTCTGGTGACTGAGAACGGCCAGGCCACCGTCGCCGCCCTCCAGAACAAACTGTTCTCCATGGGCTATCCCTCGCATGTCACTCCTGAGATGGGCACCGTGCCCTCTTCCATCTCCGCCGTCGATCCCGACTTCAAGATGCCGCAAGTATGGAAGACATCCTTGGCTGTCGACTATCAGATTCCCGTCAACTTCCCGTTCTCCGTTACTGTCGAGGGCATCTTTAACAAGAAACTTCACGACAACTGCATCTCCGACTGGGCCATTCCTTCCGTTGGCGGCTTCGCACGCTTCAACGGTGTGGACAACCGTCCCATCTATCCCGCCGGATTCCGCACGGGCACCAAGGCCTTCATCCTGGAGAACACCAGCAGGGGTTACGGATGGTCGGCCAACGTGACGCTGACAGCACAGCCCTACGAGTGGCTGAGTTTGATGGCTGCCTATACGCATACCGTGTCCAAGGAGGTGACCGGCATGCCGGGCTCCGCAGCAGAGTCGGCATTCACCTATGTCCCCACCGTGGAAGGACCGAACACCATCAAGTTGCACAACTCCCAATATGTGACTCCCGACCGCATCGTGGCCAATGCTACAATCCACGACAAGAGCGGCAACCACTTCAGTTTCATCTATGAGACCTGGCGCGGTGGCTACAACTATTCCTATATGATGCTCAACGACATGAACGGCGACGGCTACAACTACGACGCCCTTTACATCCCGACCGACAAGCAGGTGGCCGACAGGGAGTTCCGTTTCGTTTCCGACGACGACGCCCAACGTTTCATGGACTTCGTGCACAAAGACGATTACCTGAGCGACCACCAGGGCGAGTATGCAGAGCCATACAGCGTCTACAATCCTTGGGTGCATCGCATCGACGTTGGTTACAAGCACGATTTCAAGGTGAAAGTGGGCAGTACCTTCCACAATCTCCAACTCTCCATGGATATCAAGAACGTGCTCAATCTCTTCAATTCCAGTTGGGGTGTCAGCAAATACCTCAACCCGGAAATCGGCACTGAGGCACGTCTGCTGAAGTATGAGGGCGTGGATGCCGAAGGCTATCCCACCTTCTCCACCAATCCTGCCCTCAACGGCAAGACCAAGACCTGGATGCCCAACCATGCCGTCGGTCAATGCTGGTATGCCTCTGTTGGTATAAGATACACGTTCAATTAAGAGTCAAGAACCAAAGAATCAAGCAATTATGAAACTCAAATATTTCTTTCCGTTCTTCGTGGCAGTAGTCGCTGCCATGTTTACAGGTTGCTCCGAGGACAACGACCCGACGTATCTCGACGAGATTCGCGTGTCTCAGTCTTATGTGAGTCTCAATCCCCAAGGCGGCACCGCATCCATCGACGTCATCGCCAAGGGTGAATGGACTGTTTCCGAAGTGCCAGAATGGCTTACGGTGTCGCCTGCTTCCGGGTCTGGCAACGGAACCATCACCTTCTCTGCCGATGCAGGCGAGGGACGCACTGCCGAGTTGCTGATCACTTGTGCAGGCAAGGTACAGCGCATCAACATCATCCAGGGTATCGCCACCATTTCCGACGCCACCTGCGCCGAGGTGCTGGCAGGCCCCGACTCGAAGACCTACCGCGTGAAAGGTACGGTGACCAAGATTGTGAACACCACTTATGGCAACTGGTACCTGAACGACGGCACCGGCGAGGTGTATATCTATGGCACGCTCGACTCCAAGGGCGGCACCAAGAACTTCCTCAGCTGGGGACTTGAGGTAGGTGACCAGATCACCGTCGAAGGTCCGAAGACCACTTACAACGGTACTGTGGAACTGGTGGACGTGACCGTCGTCAAGATAGAGAAGTCGCTCATCAAGTGCGACTCCCTCACCGTGAATGGGGTGAAGAGCAACGAACTGCCGCTCGAGGGTGGTGAAATCGTGGCCAACCTCTCCTGCAAGGGAATCGGCGTGGCCGTCGACATCCCCGCTGAGGCTCAGAGTTGGCTTGGCGTCGTCTCCACCACCGTCGGAGCAAATCCTACCGTCACGTTCCGTGCACAGCCCAATGCCGGCGGTGACCGCAGCGCCACCGTGCACTTCAATACCACCGATGGCGTGAAAAACTACACCGCAGAGGCCACCATCAACCAGAGTGGAGCCATCGTGGAGTTGAACGTGGAAGACTTCCTCGATGCTGAAATCAGCACCACCCAGTATCGCATCACCGGTGTCATCTCCGGACTCTATGCCAGCGACAGTCAAGGCAAGAGCTTCTACATCCAGGATTATTCGGGCAACGTGCTCGTCTACAGGGCTGAAGGCTTCATTGAGTCTGGTGCCAAGGTGGGCGACATCGTCACCATCGTGGGACAACGTGGAGCTTACAAGGACAACCCGCAGATGGTTTCTGGCAAACTTGAGGAAATCAAGTATCCTGTCACCGAAGTCAGCATCGCCGAATTCCTCGCCAAGGAGGATTCCAAGAATGTCTATTACATGGTGACCGGCACCATCGATGAAATCGCCAACACCACTTATGGCAACCTCTATCTCACCGATGGCACGAACCGTCTCTATGTCTATGGATGCTATCCCGGCTACGGCGCCACGGGCGACTTCCGCAAGGACTTCCTCGCCGCCGCCGGAATCGAGGTGGGCGACAAACTGACGATGATTGGTTACAAGGACACCTACAACGGCACCATCGAACTGTGCGGAGGCATCTATTTCTCACATGAGAAATAATGGTTGAAGCAACAAGAAGTTAGCCCTTTCCCTGTCTTAAGGTCTTTAAGGACGTTAAGTCGATGGGACACATCATAAAAAATCGGATGCAGCCACCCTGCATCCGATTTTTTGTGCTTTTTTCTTTGCCAATCGTTCTACTTTGCGTATTTTTGCACCACATTATTATACATGAAGATGAAAAAGACCATGACAAAGACCTTGGCCGCCGTAGCGGCCACCCTTTTGCTCGCTGCTTGCGGGAATGCCTCGTTCAAGGTGGAGGGGAATATCACCGATGCCAACGACTCCATACTCTATTTGGAAAACATGGCACTCGACGGACCGCAAGTGGTGGACTCCGTCAAACTTGACGCCACCGGTGCCTTCTCGCTTTCCGCATCGGCATCAGAGGACGCCCCTGAGTTCTACAGACTCCGTATCGGACAGCAGATTGTCAATTTCTGTATCGACTCCATGGATGTTGTCAAGGTGAAAGCATCCTATCCTTCCATGATGTCCGACTATGAGATAGATGGAGGTGACAGCAATCAGAAAATCAAGCAACTCTCCTTGATGCAAATACAGTTGCAGGCCGTGGCCAACCAGATTCTAAGGGCACCCAACCTCAGCGCAAAGGCGGTGGAGGACAGCGTCCTAAATGTAGTCAATGCCTACAAGAAAGAGGTGATGGCTAATTACATCTACAAGGAGCCGATGAAGCCCTATTCCTATTTCGCCCTCTTCCAGGGCATCGTCGTGGGCAACTCCTACATGATGGTGTTCGATCCAAGAAGGGACGTCGAGGATGTGAAACCCTATTCAGCCGTCGCCACACAATGGGACACCTACCATCCCAATTCCGCAAGAGGCAAGAACCTGCACAACATCACCATCGAAGCAGCAAAGACAAGAAAAATCGTCAAAGCACGAAACGAGGGTATTATGGTGGATGCCGACAAGGTGAGCGAGGCCAACCTCATCGATATCGTCCTCAATGACAACAAGGGTGTGAAACGAAGCCTCACCAGCCTTAAGGGGCAGGTGGTGCTTCTCGACTTCCATATCTTCGCTGCCGAAGGAAGCCAGGCCCGCATCATGGCCCTGAGGGAACTCTACAACAAATACCATGACCGGGGATTGGAAATCTTCCAGGTGTCGTTTGACCAGGACGACCATTTTTGGAAGACCCAGACAGCAGCCTTGCCATGGATTTCCGTGCGTGACGACCAGGGTGTCTCCAATGTCTATCTTTACCAGAAACAGACGCTGCCCGTCAACTACATCATCAGTCGCGACAACCAGGTGGTGATGGGACCGCAGCAAATCAAAGACCTCGAGGCCGACATCGCCAAGTATCTATAGGAATACTATAGTCCATAGGAAGACTATTGCCCATAGGAAAACAAGAAAAAACAGAAACTTTAGGAAAGTTCCAGCCTTCTGCAAATGAAGCTCAAGATGCTCACCACCTTGGCCGTGGCATTCTTGCTGGCCTTCCCCATGATGGCAGACGCTCAGCGGTTCTCGCTACAGACGGTCAGCGACTCGCTTTCTTTCCTCATATTGGAAGAAGGAGGGAAGACCGACCGATGGCGACTCGTCTTCCCTGTCTACCAGATGTGCGTGGGCGATGTGGATGGCGATGGCAGGGAGGATGCCCTCGTCGGCGTGGTGAAGACCACACGCTTCGACCCCGTCGTGTCCAAGCGACTGTTCATCTTCAAAAACTATCATGGACGCATCAGGGCGATGTGGATGGGGTCGAAATTAGGAGGAACTCTCGTCGACTTTCGCTTCAAGGACGGCAAGGTCGTCACCCTGCAGTCTGATGGTGGTTCGAAATATGCCGTTGTGGAGCACCATTGGCGCGACTTTGGACTTGGATTCACGAAATTCCTCGCCTACAATGTATCTCAAGAGGAAGCCTTTAGGACTTTCCAACAACAATAGCACTCATTCAGATAACCTTATCATTCAAACAGTATGAAAAAATTCTTGTTCTTGTTCTTGGCTCTTGCCACCCTTTTCGCCACAACGATGATGGCCCAAGACCCTGTCGTGTTGCCTGGGAAGGGGAAAATCAACGTGGAGAACCTCAAAAGGATCAACACCAATATGGACATCTCCAACCTTTCGGTCTGCGAGTTGCGCGTCCTGCGCAATGCCTTTGCAGCCCAACAAGGTTACATCTTCAAAAGCAGCGAATTACGACAACTCTTCAACTCCACTTCCTGGTATGACGAATTGGCTTGGAAACGCTATGGCGCCGAAAACCCCAAACCGGTGACCTATACCAAGCAGCAACAGACATTCATCAACAAACTCAAGGCCAGGGAGGATGAGTTGCTCAAGGCGAATTTCAAGTCGGACAAGGGCATCGTCAATCTCGACAACCTCATCAACCCCTTCCAATTGGAGGAGTTTCCCGATGCACTGAAGAACCATCTTTCCAAGTATGGCTTCGGCATCGTGGAGGCTGACCATGAGCAAATCTTCCAAATCTATGAGAAAAACGACTACACGCTGTTCCCCAACTTTGTCACCACCGACTTGTACCTGCAACTCTACCACCTCTTCTTCGACACCACGATGAGGAAGGTGGAGGAGGGGAAACTCTATGATGCCATCGCCGACTTGTGCAAGGCCCTTCATGCAGAGATGATGCAGACCGCCAGGACGGAGAAGGTGCAAGGGGTGAAGGATGCCGCCGAATGGGACGCCGCCTACTTCGCCATCGCATACCAACTGCTCACCAACAACTCGCTCGACATTCCGGAGACATACCGCCAGATGGCAAAGCAGGAACTGGATAACTGCAACAGCAACTCTGACAATTACTCGAAGTTCATCGGAAGTCTTGATGTGAAATTTCCCTATTCGCTCTTCAAGCCTCGCGGGCACTACACCCGCTCTGAGAAGGTGGGACGCTATTTCAGGGCGATGATGTGGCTGCAGACAGTCTATTTCGGCACCGATGACAACCTGCACCTGCAGCGTGCAGCTCTCATTGCTGAAAAATTGAGCAACAACGCCAACTGCAAGAAGACTTTCGACAGGGTGTTCACACCCATCACCTTCATCATGGGCACCCCAGACAACATCACCATCCTGCAAGTGGCCGACATCATGCGGCAGCAAGGTGTCACCACCGCCCAACTTGTGGGGGACAGCGGCAAATTGGAGGCTTTCCGCAAGAAGGTGGACGAGGTGGCTGAAAAACAGATACGCATCAGACCCAAGTTTGAGAGGACGGCACACAACAAGATCAACTTCATGCCACAACGCTACCAACCCGATGCAGAGGTGCTCCAGGAGATGGTGGACACGGACAACGAAGTGACCAAGCGGGCCGTGCCGATGGGACTTGACGTGATGGCTGCCATCGGCTCCACTGCAGCGGAGCGCATCCTCCTGAATGAACTCAAACAAGGTACGCAGTGGGACCAGTTCCTCCCCAACTTGCAAAGGATGAAGGGCGTGATGGACAAGACCGACTGGAAAGCCTGCGTGGCCAACCAGTGGATAGCCACACTCAACGCACTTAACATCAACAAGGATCCTCGCGTACCTTATTTTATGAAGACACCCCAATGGGACAAGAAAAACCTCAACTCCTCACTGGCTTCTTGGGCCGAACTGAAACACGATGCCATCCTCTATGCCAAGCAACCGATGATGGCCGAATGTGGTGATGAGTCGCTGCCCCCTCCTGTGGTCACCGGATATGTGGAGCCCAACATCGCCTTCTGGGCAAAGGCTGTGGAATTGCTTTTCGACACCAAGAACGTGTTCAAGCGCTACGACCTGATCAATGAGGATTTGGAGGAAAGCATCAGCGGCATCGACGAAATCGCTCGTTTCCTACTTGACGTCAGCAACCGCGAGTTAGCGGGTGAGAAAATCACTGAAGAAGATTATGACCGCATCAGGTATATCGGAGGCTCTTTTGAAAGGCTCTCCTTGGACCTCATCAAGGAACCCGACCAAGTCCTGGCAGGATGGAATGACGTTGAGGGCACTGACAAGTCCATCGCCCTTGTCGCTGACGTGCTCACCTCCAATGGTGACAACAACCCGGAGAAGAGCATCCTCTACGAGGCCGTAGGTCCCGCCCATGAAATCTATGTCGTCGTAGAAGTGGATGGTTATCTCCGTCTTATGCGCGGTGGCGTGTTCTCTTACAGGGAGTTCATCCGTCCCATAGCGGAAGAGCGCCTCAACGACGAGGAGTGGCAGGAGATGATCAAGACTTATCCCAACACGGGGAAACCCTCTTGGATGAATGAAATCATCGTGCCCCTTAAGAAGAAAATTGTTGACAATGAGAGGGTGTTCTTCAGCTCCGGATGCTGAAAAACACCAAAATGACATACGCATCATGTGAGACGGGTTTTTCCCGTCTCCATGTTGTGCTTCTTGCGGGATTCCTCCCTTCTTCATGCAGTTCATTGTATGGAATAATCATCAAATGAAAAACATAAAAATACTATCATGGCACTCATCAAATGCAAGGAATGTGGAAATGTGATATCCGACAAGGCTACGACTTGTCCTCGATGCGGAAACCCCGTGAACAATGGGGCTGCTTCGTATCAAGGAGATGGAGCAACAAGGTTGATTAAAAAGAAAAGTCCAAACTCAAAGTGGTTGTTCACCACCATTGCCGTCTTGGGCATCGCCCTGCTGGGATGTGGTGCTTATATCCTTCTTGACAAGAATAGTGGTGTTGGCACAGAACCCGCCAAGGCAGAGGTGACGGGGGCAAAGACAGACTCCGTAGCTCCTAAAGCAGGAGTGGTGGAAGCCAAAGAAGAAGTAAAGTCCAAGGCGGAAGTGGACGCACCTCCCTCAAGCACGCCGGTGGAAGAGCAAACCGCCCCCGTGGCACCTCCCAAGACAAGAGGCATCCACGCCACACTCACTGGATGGATCAGCACCATAGAGGATGTGAAGATGGTGCTCCGGGGAACCACGGGAACGCTCTCCTATGTCATGGATGGCAAACGCATCGTCAGCAACATCGTCATGGACGCCAGCGCCTCGAAAATCGACGAGGACGGCTTCGGGCATCTTGTTCTCAAAAGCTTCACTCCCAACGGCAAACTGAAAGGACGTTTCATCGGCGAGATGGACCCTGCAGAATGTGGATACTTCTACGGGGGACAATTCGTCAATGTCAATGGTGGGTCCACCAACTTCTTGCTCACGGAATAGGCAAAGCACAGCACCTGGTAACTTCAAGGGGGCGACGGGCTTTAGATGTTTCGAGGTGGCTGCCCCCTTCCTTGCCGCTTTTGCCCTAAATTCCACGGTTTGATGCAGGAAACTCTGCAAATGCAACACCATCTAAAATAAACGATACGAAAAGAATGGTTTTTGTGGTAAAAAAAATGTATTTTTGCGCTTGCTAATTATCAAACTATGTCATTCAAATCATTGATCACCATTGCCTCCCTCTTTTGGACCACCATGTCGATGGCCCAAGGGCAGGATGCCTGGGTGGGTACCTGGGCGGCAGCCGCTGAATTCACTGGCCAGAGCGACATGCCAAAGGCACCGCTCACCAATCGTTCTCTTCGTGAAATCGTACGAGTCTCCATAGCTGGCGAATGCCTCAAGTTAAGGCTTTCCAACGAGTTCAGCAAGCAACCAGTGGAAATCAAGTCGGTCTTCATCGCCGATGCCCTCGACTCTTGCGACATTGTGAAGAAGTCGGCCCGCTACCTCACCTTCGGCGGGAAGAAATCGGTGACCATCGCTCCGGGCGAGTGCGCCGTGAGCGATGTCTGCAACTATCCTCTGAAGGCATTGCAACTGTTGTCCGTCACCATCAACTATGGGGCGACACCGGAGAACGCCACCTCGCATAGAGGCTCACGCACCACATCGTACATCATCAACGGGGAGGCAAAACCCAAGACTTCTTTCGCCAACGCCGAGAAGGCGGACCATTGGTACAGCATCGCCTCTATCGACGTGCCCTGCAAGGGACAGGAATGCATCGCCATCATCGGCAACTCCATCACCGACGGACGTGGCTCCACCACCAACAAGCAGAACCGCTGGCCCGACCAGATGGTAACGGCGCTGGCCGAACAAGGTGGAAAGGAATATGCCATGCTCAACCTCGGCATCGGTGGCAACTGCGTGGTGCGAGGCGGACTGAGTGAACCGGCGCTGAAGCGCTTCGACCGCGACGTACTCGCACAGAATGGCGTGACCGCCGTCATCATCTTCGAGGGCATCAACGACATCGGAGGGAGCAAGGGACGCAGTGAACAAATGGCACAGCAACTCATCGAGGCATTCCAGGAGATGATAGGCAAGGCCCATGCTCGTGGACTGAAAGTCTATCTCGCCACCATCACACCTTATGGCAAAAGTTTCTACGACGACAGCTTCTTCAAGGAGGCGGCCAGACAGACAGTCAACCAGTGGATACGCACTAACAAGGAGGCCGACGGATACATCGACTTCGATGAGGCCATGCGTGACCCAGAGCATCCCTCGCAACTGCAGGAGGCTCTCCAGGAGGACTGGCTGCATCCCAATGCCAAAGGATATGAAGTGATGGGGCGGTATGCCGCCAAATTCATTCAGGGTTTGAGATAATCATTTGCAGACTTTTGGAATCATGCGAATTTAATGCCCTTTAAAAACCAACGCCAATAATATCAAAATAATAAAACAACAAAAAACAATGAACAATCAAGAATCCAAAGGCTTTTACAAGCTTTCATGGTTGCAGCGAATCGGATTCGGCTCCGGCGACCTTGCACAGAATCTTATTTTCCAGACGGTGGCAACCTACTTAATGATTTACCTGACCACGGTTTTAAAAATCAATGCTGCCTTTGTCAGCGGACTGATTCTCACAGTTCGCCTCATTGACTGTTTCTGGAGTCCTGTAGTGGGGCGTTATATTGACAATCGCAATCCTAAGTTAGGCAAGTATCGTACTTATCTTCTTTACGGTGGCATTCCTCTTACTGTGGCTGCCTGTCTGTTGATGCTTCCTCAGGCTGCTACATGGTCAATGCCAATGAAGATGATATATGCTGCTCTCAGTTATACCATACTGAGCATGATCTATTCAGTGGTGAACATTCCGTACGGCTCGATCATGGCCAGTATGACCCGTGACAACGATGAGGTACTTATTCTTACCTCTACGCGAATGGTATGCGCCAACTTGGGTCAGATTATTGTTCAGGCAGGTTTCCCCATCGGACTCGCCATGTGTGTCCATGCTGCCATAGACTGGAATCAGGCTACATTTATGGCTATAGGCACCATTCCTGCTTTCATCATCCTGCCTTCTATGCCGATATTGAAGAAATGGCTGGGCAAAAAGGGTCTGTACTATACGCTTCTCTGCGTTGGCCTGGTTGGATTTGCCATATTGTTTGTCATAGGCAAATTCTTTGATGTTGGCAGTTATAATACACTTGTTCAGATTGCAAAGGTTATGACGGGAGTGGGACTTCTTGTAGGTTCTCTGATGTGGGCTCTCGTTCCTGAAGTCATCACCGAAGCTGAATATCGTACCGGAAACAGACCTGCTGCCACAGTTAACGCACTTGCCGGTGTGGCCTTCAAGGCAGGTTTCTCAATTGCAGGTTGGATCACTCCTTTGGTGATGGGGTGGATTGGCTTTAACTTTGCCAGTGAAGAGTCTGCTTTGTCTACCGATCCCATGGCATGGTTTACGGTTACGTGTGTTTTTGCTATCGTCGGTTTCTTCCTCTTGATGCTTTGCTTTATGGGCAGCAAGGAGAATATCACCACCACCCCGGAAAAACCTGTTTCATTCGGTGAAATGTGGCAGGAGTTCAAGGCGAACAAGTGCCTGCAGCTCGTGCTTAGCATCTTTGTCGTGGTATTCCTGGCCTCATTTATCAGCGCACCTGTCAATGCCTATTATCCAAAGTTGGCTAATTATTCTCAAATAGCTCAAAATGCAATCCTGGTGTTCACGACAATCATTCCTGCCATTCTTCTTCTTGTCGTGGGTTACTTGATTTACAAATATCCTCTTACTGATGAGAGGCTTGACGAAATCAACAGGGAAATTGAGGCACGTCACAATGGGTAAAAACATCAAGATACTTGCGCTCTGCTTGACCATGATGCCACTGACATCCATGGCTCAAGGGTTGAAGGACGCCGTGGGCAAGTATTTCCTCATCGGTGCGGCCATCAACCAATGGCAGAGCGACGGGCAGGTGCCAGAGGCAGATGCCGTCGTCGACCGTCATTTCAATTGCGCCGTGGCGGAGAACTGCATGAAGAGCGAGGTGCTCGCGCCCGCCGAGGGCATCTTTGACTTCCGTGTGGCCGACAAGTTTGTCAACTACTGCCAGCAACACCATTTGAAGGTCATCGGCCACTGTCTGGTGTGGCATTCTCAAGCACCCGACTGGATGTTCACCAACGGCTATGCCGCATCTCCTGCCTCCAAGGAGGTGCTGCGCGAGCGCATCATCAAGCACGTCAAGACCGTCGTGGGGCATTACAAGGGTCAAGTGCATGGATGGGATGTCGTCAACGAGGCCATCGAGGACGACGGGTCCTTCCGCAAGTCACCTTTCTACAACCTATTGGGTGAGGAATTCATCGAGATTGCCTTCCGTGCAGCCCATGATGCCGACCCCGATGCCGAACTCTACTACAATGACTACTCCATGGCCAATCCTGCCAAGCGTGATGCTGTTTGCCGATTGGTGAGGAACTTGAAAGCCAAGGGATTGCGCATCGATGGCGTAGGCATGCAAAGCCATAACGGCTTGGACTATCCCAACTTGGAGGAGTATGAGAAGTCCATAGACGCATTCGCTGCCTGTGGCGTGAAGGTGATGGTCACCGAACTGGATGTGAATGTGCTGCCCAATCCGCAAGGGTTTGGAGGTGCCTCTGTGGAGCAGAATTATGAGTTCCAGCAGAAATACAACCCTTATGTGAACGGACTGCCTGCCGACAAGGCCAAGGAACTGGAGAAGCGTTGGATGGACCTGTTCAAGATCTACTACAAGCATCGTGAGCAGATCAGTCGCATCAACCTGTGGGGTGTCAGCGATGGTGGCTCATGGCTCAATGGGTGGCCCATCAAGGGGCGCACCAACTACCCCCTGCTCTTCGACCGGCAATACCAGGCGAAGCCCGTGGTCAACGAAATCATCAAACTCTTTAAATAACAACTATTATGGCTAAAGCAAGGTATCTTTTCCCGAAAGATTATATGGCAGACCCCTCTGCCAATGTGTTCAACGACAAAATCTATGTCTATCCCTCCCATGACAGGGAGAGTGGCGAGTGCTTCGACGACGATGGCGGCCATTTCCAGATGCTCGACTACCATGTGCTCTCCATCGACGATGTGATGGAAGGCGAGGTGACCGACCATGGTGTCATCCTTGACGTCGAACAGGTGCCTTGGGCTGAAAAGCAGATGTGGGACAACGACGTGGTGGAGAAGGATGGCAAATACTACCTCATTTTCTCCGCCAAGGACCCCAATGGTGAGTTCCACCTTGGCGTGGCGATTGCCGACCGTCCAGAAGGACCGTTCATCCCGCAGCCACAGCCTATCCGCGGAGCACTCAGCATCGACCCCAGCGTGTTCAAGGATGATGATGGGCAAATCTATTGCTACTTTGGCGGACTTTGGGGTGGACAACTGCAATGGCACCAACCCCTTGCCGCTCCTTTCGCTCCCATCGCACAATCCGACGGCGCTCCCGCTCCAGAGGGTTATGTCGACCTCGGACATGCTCCCGACAGGAAGACGGAACTTTTCGCTCCTGCCGACGCTCCCGCACTGCCCAGTTTCGTGGCTCGCATGAGCGATGACGTGCTGCAGTTTGCCGAGGCTCCAAGGCCTGTCGTCGTCGTTGACGCCGAGGGCAAGCCGCTGCGTGCCGATGACCCGCATCGCTTCTTTGAGGCTTCATGGATGCACAAGATGAACGGGATATATTATTTCTCCTATAGCACGGGCGACTCACACCTCCTCTGCTATGCCGTGGGCGACAATCCCTACGGACCATTCACCTACCAAGGGGTCATCCTCGAACCCGTCGTGGGATGGACAACGCACCACAGTATCGTGAAATACAAGGGCAAGTGGTATCTCTTCCATCATGACTGCGTGCCTTCAAACGACATCACTTGGCTCCGCAGCCTCAAGGTCGTACCGCTCGAAGTCGACGAGGACGGGAAAATCAACACTGTCAAGGTTGAAGATTAAATGATGTTTGAATGTCGGCAGCGCTCAAGCCTTGCTTTTGCATCGCTCGGAACTGCACGACATCTGAACATTGAAGATTAAGCCGGACGAGGGTGTGTCATGACATACCCTCGTCTGATGTTTTGGGCCATTCAGATTCTTCAGACTGTTCAGATTCCTCTGTGAAAGCAAAAACTTCGTCTTTTGCTTTGCATTACGCTCGGTTTTGATAAAAACCTCACGCTCGAAAAAGCAAATTTTTTGCTTTTTACTCACTAATTCGGTTTTTTGCACTATCTTTGCCTTCGGCGAAGATAGGCTGCACCTCGGTAATGAAAGCAAAAACTTCGTCTTTTGCTTTGCATTACGCTCGGTTTGCACTATCTTTGTCCCTCAAAAGGAAAAGCTATGGAGATTGATGAGAAAAAAGATGGCGGGATGATGCTCCGCACGGAGGGTCTGGTGAAGCGTTATGGCAAGCGCACCGTGGTGAACGATGTGTCCATCAATGTGAGGCAAGGCGAAATCGTGGGGTTGCTCGGCCCCAACGGAGCGGGAAAGACCACCTCTTTCTATATGACGACAGGTCTCATCGTGCCCAACGCAGGTCATATCTTCCTCAACGATCAGGACATCACCAAATTTCCCGTGTACAAGCGGGCCAGGGCAGGTATCGGATACCTCCCGCAGGAACCCAGCGTGTTCCGCAAGATGAGTGTGGAGGACAACATCCTCTCCGTGCTGGAGATGACCAAACTTTCCCGGACACAGCAAAAGGAGAAGTTGGAGAGTCTCATCAGCGAGTTCCGCTTGGGGAAGGTGCGCAAGAACAAGGGCGACCAACTTTCCGGTGGTGAGCGAAGACGAACGGAAATCGCCCGATGTCTGGCCATCGACCCGAAGTTCATCATGCTCGACGAACCTTTCGCCGGAGTCGACCCCATTGCCGTGGAGGATATCCAGCATATCGTGTGGCAACTGAAATACCGGAACATCGGCATCCTCATCACCGACCATAACGTGCAGGAAACACTCACCATCACCGACCGAGCCTACCTCCTTTTCGAGGGTAGGATACTTTTCCAGGGAAGTCCGGAAGAATTGGCAGAGAACAAAATCGTGCGCGAAAAATACCTGAGCAACAGCTTCGTCTTGAGAAAAAAGGATTTTCAAATGCTTGACGAAGAGCGCAAGGCCAGGGAGGCGTCAATGGAGTAGTTTCCACGACATTTGGTCTTTTCGGAAACGCTGGCTTTACAGAGACTCTCGGTCCTCAAGGACGTCCAGAGCCTCAGGAAAAATGTCTCCCTCTTGGTTAAAAAATCATATTTTTGCTTATTTTTTAGGTAATTAGGCGAAAACTCTGTAATTTTGCACCTCAATTCGGGAATACCTTCCTGAAAGCAATAACCATCAAACATCAAGACGACAAGATGAAAATATCATTTGAGAACCCCGACAAGGTCAATGGAAAACTGACCCTCATCGTCGAGGAAGAAGACTACAAGGAGAACGTAGAAAAGAAACTGAAAGAGTATCGACAGAAAGCCAATGTGCCTGGATTCAGACCCGGACACGCACCTATGGGATTGATCAAAAGGCAGTTTGGCACAGCCATCAAACTGGATGAGGTCAACAAACTCCTGAGTAATGGAATCAACAACTATATCAAGGAAAACCAGATAGCCATGCTTGGCGACCCCCTTCCTGCAAGCGGGCAAGAGCCGCAGGACCTTGAAGCCGCAGGACCATACGAGTTCTCCTTCGACATTGCTGTCGCTCCCGAGTTCAGCGTCAGTCTTACCAAAGCCGACAAATTGCCTTACTACGATATAGAGGTGAGCGACGACATCGTCGACCAACAAATCAGCATGCTGGCAAGCCAGAACGGACACTATGAGAAGGTAGAGGAATATGACGAGGAGAAGAGAGACTTGCTCATCGGCGACCTTCGTCAACTTGATGCAGAAGGCAACACCCTCGAAGGTGGCATCACCGTGGCCGGAGCTCAACTCATGCCCAAATACATCAAGGTGGAAGAGCAGAAGGCGCTTTTCGACAAAGTCAGACTGGGCGACATCATCACCTTCAACCCCAAGAAAGCTTATCCCGACAGCGACGCCGAGGTGGCCGGACTCTTGAAGATGAAGAAAGAAGAGGTTGCCGAACTCGATTCCGATTTCAGCTTCCAGGTGACTGAGATTTCACGTTATGAAAGCGCACCCGTCGACCAAGCCCTCTTCGACAAGGTGTTTGGAGAAGGGGCAGTTGCTTCTGAGCAGGAGTTCCGTGAGAAAATCGCTGCCGGGCTTAAGCCGCAGTTTGTCTCTGAGGCCGACTTCAAGTTCTTACAAGACGTGCGCAAGTATGTGGAGGACAAGGTGGGCGAACTCACCTTCCCTGAGGAAATACTCAAGAGGATCATGAAGAACAACAACAAGGACATGGACGATAAGTTCTTGGAAGAGCACTTCGCTGACAGCCTTCGCGACCTCAAATGGCACCTCATCAAGAATCAGTTGGTGGGACTTGCCGATGTGCATGTGGACGACGCTGCCGTCAAAGCCACTGCCGTGGCCATGGCACGCGCACAGTTCGCACAATATGGCATGGACAACCTCCCGGACGAATATCTGGAGAACTATGCCGAGGACTTGCTTAAGAAAAAGGAATATTTCGACCGTATTGTGGATAGCACCGTGGAGCGAGCACTCACCGTGGCCTTGAAAAACATCGTCACCCTTGATGTCAAAAAGGTCACAATGGAAGAATTTCAACAGATAGGCAAGGAATAAGCGTTTTTTTTTGAAAAAATAACATCCTTTTTTGGGGTTGTCGACTTTTTTTCGTATCTTTGTTGCTACGATTAAAGAAAAAAGTCGACAACCCTTCTTTTTGGCTCGTTTTTTGCATTTCTTGAGAAAAAGGGCAAAAGAAGGACAACCGCCCTTGTATGTGAAACAATAATGACACAAAGAAAATGAACGATTTTAGAAAGTACGCTACAAAGCATTTGGGAATCAATGGAATGGTGCTTGATGACATCATGAGCACGCAGGCCAATTACCTTAACCCCTACATCCTTGAGGAAAGGCAACTCAATGTCACACAGTTGGATGTGTTCTCAAGGCTTATGATGGACCGCATCATCTTCCTGGGCACACCCATCGACGACTATACCGCAAACACGCTGCAAGCACAATTGTTATATCTCGACTCCGTGGACAGCGGAAAAGACATCTCCATCTATATCAACTCGCCTGGCGGCAGTGTCACGGCAGGATTGGGCATCTATGACACCATGCAGTTCATCACCAGCGACGTGGCCACCATCTGCACCGGCATGGCAGCATCCATGGCAGCCGTATTACTCGTGGCTGGAAAAGAAGGAAAGCGTGCAGCCCTGCCGCACAGCCGCGTGATGATACACCAACCACTTGGCGGCGTGCAAGGACAAGCCTCCGATATCGAGATTGAGGCTCGTGAGATACAGAAATACAAGAAAGAATTGTACAACATCATCGCCGAGCACTCACACACACCCTTTGACAAAGTGTGGGCAGACTCCGACCGCAACTATTGGATGACGGCGGATGAGGCCAAGGAGTATGGCATGATTGACAACGTTTTAGGGCGAAAGAAATAACAGTCATGGGCAAATGCAGCTTCTGTGGAAGAAATGACAAAGAGGTGAAACTGCTCATCTCGGGCATCACCGGTTACATCTGCGAGTCGTGTGCGCAACAGGCATACGAAATCGTACAGACCTCCGGTGTGCTCGCCAGTAAAGACACTGGTGGCAAGTTTGATCTTAAAAAACTGCCCAAACCGAAGGAAATCAAGGATTTTCTGGACCAATATGTCATAGGCCAGGACGAGGCCAAGCGTTTTCTCAGCGTCTCCGTCTACAACCACTACAAACGACTCTACCAAAATGACGATGCCGACAATGTGGAGATAGAGAAGAGCAATATCATCATGGTGGGGAGCACGGGCACGGGGAAGACCCTGCTCGCGCGAACCATTGCAAAATTGCTTGATGTGCCTTTCACCATCGTCGACGCCACCGTCTTCACCGAGGCGGGATATGTGGGAGAGGATGTGGAGAGCATCCTCTCAAGGCTGTTGCAAGTGGCTGACTATAATGTGGAGGCCACCCAAAGGGGCATCGTCTTCATCGACGAGATCGACAAGATAGCACGTAAGAGCGACAACCCCTCCATCACGCGCGACGTCAGTGGCGAAGGCGTACAACAAGGGTTGCTCAAACTCCTTGAAGGCACCATGGTGAACGTGCCCCCGCAGGGAGGAAGAAAGCATCCGGAGCAGAAATACATCCAGGTGGACACACACAACATCCTCTTCATCTGCGG
The DNA here is from genome assembly GCA_017619375.1 of Prevotella sp. Lineage (GTDB taxonomy): Bacteria > Bacteroidota > Bacteroidia > Bacteroidales > Bacteroidaceae > Prevotella. The sequence goes on from JAFZSL010000070.1 coordinate 175,515, forward strand.
TGGCGCATTCGATGGCATCGAGAGGAAGATCGCACAAAGGCTCAACACCCATGTGGTGGGCTATGACTCGGTGCAGAATGTGAGGAAAATCGACAAGGAAGACCTGATGAAATATGTCCTCCCCCAAGACCTCAAGTCTTTCGGACTCATTCCCGAAATCATCGGACGATTGCCGGTGCTCACCTACCTCAAGCCTCTTGACCGCGATGCGTTGAGGAAAATATTGGTGGAGCCCAAGAACTCCATCGTCAAACAGTATATCAAACTCTTCAAGATGGACGGCGTGGACCTTACGTTCTCCGAGGATGCTCTCGACTTCATCGTGGAAAAGGCGGTGGAATACAAACTGGGGGCTCGCGGACTTCGTTCCATCGTGGAGAGCGCCATGATGGACGCCATGTTTGAAATGCCTTCCAAGAGGGTGAAGAAGTTCAATGTGACATCGGAGTACATCAGAGAACAACTTGATAAAGCACATTTCCTAAGCCAAGAAGGGGCTTGAAGCCCGTTGACTCCCGTGGCTTGCCATGGTTAGGATAAACACACACACACATGCCAATAGACGTTAACCTATCTCAAAAGCTCAAGCAGTATTTCGGCTTTGACAAGTTCAAAGGCGACCAAGAGGCCATTATCACCAATGTCCTCGAGGGCAACGACACCTTTGTTCTCATGCCTACTGGTGGCGGCAAGTCGCTTTGCTACCAGTTGCCGTCGCTCATCATGGAGGGTACTGCCATTGTCATATCACCTCTCATAGCATTGATGAAAAACCAAGTCGACGTCATCAATGGCATAAGCGAGGAGGAGGGTGTGGCCCACTATCTCAACTCCTCACTCAACAAGGCTGCCATAGACCAAGTGAAAAGCGACATCCTCGAAGGGAAGACCAAACTCCTTTACGTAGCACCGGAGTCGCTCAACAAAGATGACAACGTGGAGTTTCTCAAGCAAGTCAAGGTGTCGTTCTATGCCATCGACGAGGCGCATTGCATCTCTGAATGGGGACACGACTTCAGACCTGAATACCGAAACATCAGACCTACCATACAGCGCATCGGGGTGGCTCCTGTCATTGCCTTGACGGCAACTGCCACCGACAAGGTCAGAACCGACATCAAGAAGAACCTCGGCATCATCGACGCCAAGGAGTTCAACAGCTCCTTCAACCGCCCCAACCTCTACTACGAGGTGAGGCCGAAGACCAACGACATCAACAAGCAAATCATCAAGTTCATCAAACAGAACGAGGGGAAAAGCGGCATCGTCTATTGCCTGTCGAGAAAGAAGGTGGAGGAACTGGCTGCCGACCTCTGTGCCAACGACATCAAGGCCGCTGCATACCATGCCGGGCTTGAGTCGGCCAAAAGGTCGGACACGCAAGACGACTTCCTCATGGAGAAAATCGACATCATCGTCGCCACCATCGCCTTCGGCATGGGCATCGACAAACCCGATGTCAGGTTTGTCATCCACTACGACATACCCAAAAGCCTCGAGGGATACTACCAGGAAACGGGCAGGGCCGGACGTGACGGAGGAGAGGGCAAATGCATCACCTTCTATTCCTACAAGGACTTGCAGAAACTGGAGAAATTCATGGAAGGGAAACCCGTGGCCGAACAGGATATCGGAAGGCAACTGCTCCAAGAGACCGCTGCCTATGCCGAGTCCTCGATATGCCGTAGGAAGATGCTCTTGCACTATTTCGGGGAGGAATACAAGAAGGACAATTGTGGAAACTGTGACAACTGCCTCCACCCCAAGACCAAGAGGGAGGGAAGGGACCAATTGCTCATCCTGCTCCATGCCATTTCTGCTTTGAAGGAGAATTTCCGCGCAGAGTATATCATCGACTTCGTCAAGGGAAGGCCTACGGAGGACATCCTCTCTCACAAACACGAACAGTTGGAGGAATTCGGATCCGGAGAGGATGAAGAGGAGAAATTGTGGAACCCTGTCATACGGCAGGCCATGATAGCCGGGTTCATCAAAAAGGATGTGGAAAACTACGGGCTCCTCAAACTCACTGCCAGCGGCAAGAGGTTCATGAAAGAGCCGAAGTCGTTCATGGTGGTGGAAGACACCGAATTCAAGGACGATTACGATGACGACAGTACGGAAGGGACTGCCGTACTCGACCCTGAACTCTATGCCATGCTCAAGGACTTGAGGAAGAGGATGTCAAAACAACTCAAAGTGCCGCCATATGTCATCTTCCAAGACCCGTCTCTTGAGCAAATGGCCACCATGTATCCCATCAACCTTCAGGAATTGCAAAACATACAGGGCGTGGGGACAGGAAAAGCCAAGCGATACGGAACAGAATTCTGCGAACTCATCAAGAAGCACTGTGAGGAGAACGACATTGAAAGGCCGGAGGAACTGCGCGTCAAGACGGTGGCTAAGAAATCCATCCTCAAGGTGAAGATCATACAAAGCATCGACAGGCAAATCGACCTCGAGGAAGTCGCAAAGGCTCAAGGACTTGACTTCGAGGAATTGCTCACCGAGATAGAGAACATCGTCTACAGCGGCATCAAACTCAACATCGACTATTTCATCGACGAAGTAATGGATGAGGACCACATCGACGATATCTACGACTATTTCAGTGAAAGCGAAACCGATGACCTGGAGGAAGCCATCAACGAACTGGGTGAAGACTACACCGAGGAAGACATCAGGCTCATCCGCATCAAGTTTATCTCCGAAATGGCTAATTAAACTGCGTTAAATCGTATTAATTCATCAAGAAAAAACACGAAAGCTCCCGATTTGTCGATTTTTATTGCTAATTTTGCACGCAATAAATTTTTTTGAAGTATGCCATCATTTGTTGCAGACAAAATCGTCATGGACGGGCTCACTTTCGACGACGTCCTGCTGATACCAGCGTATTCAGAGGTCCTTCCAAGGACCGTGGAGTTGAAAACCAAGTTCTCCCGTAACATCGGACTGAACATTCCTTTCGTCACTGCTGCCATGGACACCGTCACCGAGTCGGCGATGGCCATCGCCATCGCACGCGAAGGCGGCATCGGTGTGATACATAAGAACATGTCCATCGATGAACAGGCACGGCAGGTGGCCATTGTCAAGCGTGCCGAGAACGGCATGATTTATGATCCCGTCACCATCCTCACAGGAAAGACAGTGAAGGACGCCCTCGACATGATGGCTGAATACCACATCGGAGGCATCCCCGTTGTGGACGAGAACAACCACCTTCTGGGCATCGTCACCAATCGCGACCTGCGATTTGAATTGAGGCTCGACAAACCCATCGACGAGGTGATGACGAAGGAAAACCTCGTCACTACGGACCAGAAGACCGACTTGGCCGCCGCTGCTCAGATCCTGCAGGAAAACAAGATTGAGAAACTCCCCGTGGTGGACAAGGACAACCACCTCGTAGGACTCATCACCTACAAGGATATCACCAAGGCCAAGGACAAGCCTATGGCGTGCAAGGATGACAAGGGACGTCTCCGCGTTGCAGCTGGCGTGGGAGTCACTGCCGACACGCTCGAAAGGATGGAAGCACTGGTGAATGCCGGAGCCGACGCCATCGTCATCGACACCGCTCATGGACATTCCAAATCGGTGGTGGAGAAACTCGTTGAGGCCAAGAAAGCTTTCCCGAACGTGGATGTCGTCGTGGGCAACGTGGCAACAGCAGAAGCTGCAAGGATGTTGGCTGAAAACGGTGCCGACGCCGTGAAAGTGGGCATCGGCCCGGGATCCATCTGCACCACACGCGTCGTCGCGGGCGTAGGTGTGCCACAACTCAGCGCCGTTTATGACGTTTATTCCGCTTTGAAGGGGACAGGCGTGCCGCTCATCGCCGATGGTGGCCTGCGCTATTCCGGCGACATTGTCAAAGCCATCGCAGCAGGAGGCTCCTGCGTGATGATTGGCTCGCTGGTCGCAGGTACAGAGGAAAGTCCGGGCGACACCATCATCTTCAACGGGCGCAAGTTCAAGAGCTACAGAGGAATGGGCTCGCTCGAGGCCATGGAGAACGGTTCGAAAGACCGCTATTTCCAGACCGGAACCAAGGAAACCAAGAAACTGGTGCCGGAAGGCATTGCAGGGCGCGTTCCTTACAAGGGGACGGTGGCAGAGGTGATCTACCAGTTGGTGGGAGGTCTCCGCTCCGGCATGGGTTATTGCGGTGCAGGTAGCATCGAGCGTCTCCACGAGGCGAAATTCACAAGAATCACCAATGCCGGCGTTATGGAGAGTCACCCGCACGACATCACCATCACCAGTGAGGCTCCCAACTACTCCAGGCCGGAATGACCATCATGCAATCATTCAAAAAACATAGAACACTTAAAAAAAAGCAATGAGACTGAAGACTTTAGCTGTCGTGCTCGCTTTTTCCACGGCGGCATTCGCCCAAAGCGACCCCATCATCATGACCATCAACGGAGTGCCCGTTACCAGGTCTGAATTCGAGTATTCTTTCAACAAGAACAATTCTGAGGGTGTCATCGACAAGAAGTCCGTTGAGGAATATGTCGATCTCTTCGTCAATTACAAACTGAAGGTGGCTGCAGCCATCGATGCCGGAATGGACACGCTCACCTCGTTCAAGACGGAATTCGCACAATACAGGGACCAGCAGGTGAGACCTTCCTTTGTCAATGACACTGACATCGAGGAGGAGGCAAAGCGCATCTACGACCGCACACAGCAGTATGTCGACTCGCTCGGAGGACTGACAAGGCCGTCCCACATCCTCATCATGGTCAACCAACGCGCTTCGGAGAAGGAAAAGGAAAATGCAAAGCAAAAAGCCGACTCCATCTACAATGCGCTCAAGCAAGGGGCGGATTTCGCTGAACTCGCCAAGGCTCATTCCGAAGACAAAGGGTCGGCTGTCAAGGGGGGAGACATCGGTTGGATTCAGCCCGGACAGACCGTGCCTGCTTTTGAGAAGGCCGTCTATTCCCTCAACGTGGGTGAAATGAGCCAGCCCGTCCTCTCCGACTATGGCTACCATATTGTCAAACTATTGGACAAGAAGAACTTCCTGCCCTACGACTCGGTGAAGGCCGACATCATCACCTTTATTGACAGAAGGGGTATCCGAGATAATATCATCGATGAGAAGATAGAGGAGGCCATGAAGGCCAACAATTACGACAGTGCAGAGAAACTGATGGAAGACCGTGCCGCTTCACTTGCCGCCCAGGACAGTGACCTTGCCAATCTCATACGCGAGTACCACGACGGACTCTTGCTCTATGAAATCAGCAACAAGCAGGTGTGGGACAAGGCACAGAAGGATGAAGCCGGACTGGCCAACTACTTCAAGAAAAACAAGAAGAAATACACGTGGGACACCCCGCGCTTCAAGGGCATGGCATACCATGTGAAGGATCAGGCTGATGTCAAGGCAGTGAAGAAATGTGTCAAGGGCCTTGCATTCGACCAATGGGCAGAGCATCTGCGCACTACGTTCAATGCCGACTCCGTAAAACGCATCAGGGTGGAGAAGGGCATCTTCAAGATGGGTGACAATCCACTGGTGGACAGAGATGTGTTCAAGAAAAAAGATGTAGAGGTCAAAACCAACCCAGATTATCCCATCGATGCCACCTTCGGTAAACTGCTCAAGGCTCCCAAGGAGTATACAGACGTGAGGGGGCAGGTGGTGGCCGACTACCAAGACCAACTGGAAAAGGAGTGGGTGGAAGAACTGCGCAAACGCTACACCTTTGAAGTGAACCAAGGCGTGCTCGCCACGGTCAACAAACATTAGAACCCATAACGCAAAGTATATGTACAGACTCTGTCTTTTCGCTCTCGGAACCATCCTCGCAACCTTCGCACCAAACATCGGAGGCGGATTTGCCGAAGAAAGGCTGCCAGAGGCCAATGTGGACAGCACGGCGGTACCGGTGCCCAACGAAGCCAGCATCATCGACGAGGTGGTGTGGGTGGTGGGAGACGAGCCCATCCTCAAGTCCGACATAGAGGCCTTGAGACTACAGGCGTCAGCGGAAGGTGTCACATGGGACGGCAATCCAGACTGTGTCATCCCGGAGCAGATTGCCGTGCAGAAACTCTTCCTGCACCAGGCGGCTATCGACAGTATTGAGGTCACCGAGTCGGATATCACACAAAGCATCGACGACCAAATCGATTACTGGATTCAATTGGCCGATGGCTCCAAGGAAAAACTGGAGGAGTATCGCAAGATGACCATCTCGCAGATGAGGCAGTCCATGCACGACGAATTCAAAAACCGCGAACTCATCCAAAAGATGAAGATGCATCTCGTGCAGGACATCAAGGTCTCCCCTGCGGAAGTGAGACGCCATTTCCAAGGCCTGCCAGAAGACAGCATACCTTTGGTGCCCACCACCGTCGAGGTGCAGATCATTACGCGACAACCAAAGGTGAAAGTGGAGGAGGTCAACAGGGTGAAAGACCAACTCAGGGAGTTCACCGACAGGGTCACCAAGGGCGAGACCACGTTCGCCACGCTGGCACGACTCTATTCCGAGGATGGCTCGGCAAGGCAGGGCGGCGAAATAGGATACACGCCCAAAGCCGTGTTGGACCCCACCTTCGCTTCCGTGGCGTTCAACCTCACCGACCCCAATAAAATCTCGAAAATCGTGGAGTCGGAATTCGGCTTCCACATCATCCAGCTCATCGACAAACGTGGCGAACGCATCAATGTCAGGCACATCCTCCTCAAACCGAGAATCGACAGGGAGGACATCGACGATGCGTCGCACAGACTCGACTCCTTGGCCAACGACATCAAGGAGGGCAAGATCTCCTTCGACGATGCGGCTACCTACGTCTCCGACGACAAGGACACCAAGAGCAACCACGGACTGATGGCCAACACCACCGAAGAACGCACAAGGACCTCAAAATTCCGTATGCAGGACCTGCCTACGGAAGTGGCAAGGGCGGTGGAGAAGCTCCAGGTGGGAGAGATTTCCGAACCATTCGAGATGGTCAACAGCAGAGGAAAGACCGTCGTCGCCATCATCAAGCTCAAAAGCCGGGTGGAGAGTCATCGCGCCTCCATCAACGAAGACTTCCAGATACTGAAGGACGTGGTGTTGGCGAAGAGAAGGGAGGCTGCAATCAACGAATGGGTGGCCAACAAGATCAAAAGCACCTATGTGCGTATGAATGAGAGATACAAGGATTGTCAATTCCAATACCAAGGCTGGGTGAAATGATACCTTGTTTCCACCTGCCTCGACATGACCGCCGGCACAGGACCTTCCTCACTCTGGTCCTGTGCCTGCTTGCACTTTGCGTGGTGCAAACCGTGTCGGCGCAGAAAAGGAACGTCCGTCCAGTAGACAACCGCATCTACCTCGACCACGCCGACTCCCTCTATTATGACAGGTTCAGGCTGGGGGACAAGCAGGTGGTGAGAGGCCATGTGAAATTCAGACACAAGGGGGCCACGCTTTTTTGCGACAGCGCCTATTTCAAGCAGCAGGAGAACAAATTCGAGGCTTATGGACACGTAAGGATGCTTCAAGGCGACACCCTCGAAATCCGTTGCGACACCGCCATGTATGACGGCAATGCTGAAATGGTGCATGCGAAAAACAATGTCGTGGTGATTCATAGGAAGACATCGGAACTCCACACCGACAACCTGGTGTATGACCAGAAATTCGAAGTAGTGTACTATGACCAGGGAGGCAACTACGCCGACAGGGCCAAGGGAATGACTCTCAGCAGCGACTGGGGGAAATACAACCTCGACACCAAGGAGGCGGAGTTCTTCTATGATGTCACCTTGAAGACGAAAACCCATGTCATCAATACCGACACCTTGTTATATTATTCGCAGACGGAGAGGGCCCACGTCAAAGGAGGGATGACAAAGATACCCAAGGACGGCGGACCGTCTAAATGGAAAAAATCTGTCATACATTCCATCAAGGACGGGTATGATGTGGAAACCACCAACTGCTTCTTCCATATGAAAAACAACACGGTGGAACTGTTTGACAAGTCAACCATCGTCACCGACACGCGGACCATCTCAGGAGACAGCCTCTTTTACGACAGCGAAAAGAAGTCGAGTCGGGGATATGGAAGCGTGGACTATGTGGACCATAAGAACAAGAATCGGCTGGTTGCCGATGCTGTGGACTACAACGAGAGCACCGGCGAGGGGTTGGCCACGAAAAACCCCGTCTTCATCGACTTCTCGCAAAAAGACACACTCTATATGCATGCCGACACCATCAGGATTGAAACGTTCTACCTCAATACCGACTCCACCTATAGGAAGGTGCATTGCTATCGAAAGGTGAGAATGTTCCGAAACGACGTCCAGGCCGTGTGCGACTCCCTCGTGCTCTGTTCGAAAGACTCCACGCTCACCATGTATTTCGACCCCATCGTGTGGAATGCGTCACGACAATTGCTGGGCGACAGCATCAAGGTGTTCATGGCCGACTCCACCGTGCGTGAGGCGAATGTCATGGCCAACGCGCTATCCATCGAGAGGAAGTACGATTACGAACATCCGGAGAAGGTGTATTACAACCAAGTCGCATCAAGGGTGATGAACGCCTACTTCGAGGAGGGAAGCCTGAGGATGAGTGAAGCCATCGGCAACGTGCAGACCGTCTATTACCCTGTGGAGGACCGCGACAGCACCCTCATAGGGATGGTGTACATGGAGACCGACACGATGAGGATGTTCCTCAACAATGAGCGACAACTGGAGAAAATCTGGACCTCGAAATCTGAAGGCGTGCTTTACCCCATGACACAAATCCCACCGGAAAAGGACTACCTTCCCCATTTTGGATGGTACGACCATATCCGTCCTGCCAACAAGGACGACATCTACTACATCCCGGGTAGGCACGACAAGAATGCCAGCCAAAGAGAAGACGATGGCACTCCCAAGGCTCTGACCAAGAGATTGAGACAAGTTCCCATCAAGCGTGAAAAGTAAACCCTGACAACACCATGAGCGACATCATACAACTTCTGCCAGACTCCGTGGCCAACCAGATAGCTGCCGGCGAGGTGATACAACGCCCCGCATCGGTGGTGAAGGAACTGGTGGAGAACGCTCTCGACGCCGGGGCCAAGGAGGTGCACGTGATGGTGGTGGATGCCGGCAAGACCTCCATCCTGGTCATTGACGACGGGTGTGGCATGTCGCCCACCGATGCACGATTGTCCTTCGAAAGGCATGCCACTTCCAAGATCAGGAAGGCCGACGACCTCTTCGACTTGCACACCATGGGGTTCCGGGGGGAGGCCCTGGCCTCCATCGCCGCTGTGGCGCAGGTGGAACTCACCACGAGGATGGCTACCGAGGAGGTGGGAACCGTCACCACTATCCATGGCTCCAGGTTCATCTCACAGGAACCCGTGCAGTGTGCCGTGGGAAGCCAGTTCAAGGTGGAGAACCTGTTTTACAACGTGCCGGCAAGAAGGAAGTTTCTCAAGTCCAACGCCACGGAACTCAACAACATCCTTGCTGCTTACGAGCGCATCGTGCTCGTCTATCCGCAAGTGTCCTTTTCACTTCATAGCAATGGTACGGAGATTTCGTCGCTTAGGGCGGCTGGCGTGAGGCAGCGTGTCATCGATGTCTTTGGCAAACGCATCAACCAGGACTTGTTGCCGGTTGACGTCACCACCACCCTCTGCCGCATCTCCGGATTCGTGGGAAAGCCAGAGGCGGCAAGGAAAAAGGGGGCGCACCAGTTCTTCTTTGTCAATGGGAGATATATGAGACATCCCTATTTCGCCAAAGCAGTGATGGCACCGTTTGAAAGACTGGTGCCGCAAGGCGAGCAGGTGCCGTTCTTCATCTATTTCGAAGTGGACCCTGGCGACATCGATGTCAACATCCATCCCACCAAGACGGAAATCAAGTTCGACAACGAACAAGCCATATGGCAGATTCTCTCTGCAGCGGTCAAGGATGCCGTGGGGAAATTCAACGATGTACCTTCCATAGATTTCGACACGACAGGCAAGCCTGATTTCCCTCCCTTCATTCCCGGAAACGACACCGTCAACCCACCTGCAAATGGTGGCAACCCTCTTTATAACCCCTTCAAGGACCTGCGTGGCACCCGTGACTCCCGTGGGACTGCCAACATACGGCATTGGGAGGACTTATATAAAAAGGTGGAGGTGGATGTGTCGCAGGAGCGCACCCTCTTTGACGAACAGGAAGAGACGGGCTCGTCAGCCGACATCATCGCTGAGAAATCGCCTATACATTATCAATATAAAGGGAGGTTTGTCATGACGGCCGTCAAGTCGGGATTGATGATCATAGACCAGCATCGTGCCCACTTGAGGGTCCTTTATGAGGAATACCTTGAAAAGATGAGGATGCATAGATGGGCGACGCAAAGCATGCTCTTCCCGGAAATCGTCGCCTTTCCACCGACAGAGGCGGGGGTCGTGGAGCAAATCGCTTCAGAACTGACCGAGGTGGGTTTCTCCATTTCCGACCTGGGAGGTGGTTCCTTCTCCATCGACGGCGTGCCCGCCGACATCGAAGGGGTGGATGCCACGGCCATGCTTAGGGAAATAGTGGCAGCAGCAAAAGAGAAGGTGGGCAGACCCAGGGAAGAGGTCGACGCCGCCGTGGCGCTGACCATGGCAAGACGAGCTGCCATTCCTCAAGGCCAGGTGCTGTCGAACGAGGAGATGGAGAGCTTGGTCAATCGTCTTTTCGGCTGTTCCAATGTCAATATGAGCCCTGATGGCAAAAACATCCTTTGCATCTTGCAACAAGAGGAAATCGAGCATTTGTTGGGGTGAAAATTCAAAAAAGTGAGGAAAAATGCGGTTTTTGCGTATTTTTTTTGGGAAAAAACAAAAAAATCTTAATGAAAGATAATTAGATTTGAAAAAATATATTATCTTTGTCGCGGAAAATCATGTGTAGAAACGAATATAATTAATTTTTTTGATTCTTTAAAAACATAAAAGGTTATGAAAAAACTATTAATGGTGCTGGCTTTAGTCGGCGTATCTTTTTCGGCCAATGCACAGGATGACCCGACGCTGAAATACAGCGTGGCCACCAATTCTTTCTGGAGCAATTGGTTCATTCAGGTAGGAGGACAGTGGAATGCTTGGTACTCTGCTGAAGAGCATGGCAACAATCTCCCCACCAGTCCCCTCGAGGACTTCCGCTCCAATCCTGGTGCTTCTATCGCCATTGGTAAATGGTTCACTCCGGGTCTTGGTCTCCGCACCAAGCTCATGGGTATCTGGGGCAAGCAAGTGCGCGCTGATGCCAAAGGTGACGGCGTAGGCAAGTTCAACAAGTTCTGGCTGCTCAATGAGAACATCCTCTTCAATGTGAGCAACATGCTTTATGGCTACAACCCTGACCGTGTATGGAACTTCATTCCCTTCATCGGTGGTGGTATTGGTCGCTCCATGACACACAACCGCTATGGAATGGACCTCAACGTAGGTATCCTCAATGAATTCCGTCTTAGCCGCAAGGTGTTCCTCAACCTCGAATTGGGTTGGAACCGTATTGAGACCGACATCGACAACCGTGACATCACCCTCGACCCCGCACATCGCGGATGGGATTCTCACGACAACCTTCTCTATGCTGAGCTGGGTCTGACCTTCAACCTCGGCAAGGGAACTTGGGACAAAGTGCCTGATCTGGCTGCCATCAAGGCCCTCCATCAGTCTCAGATCGACGCCCTCAACGCTCAGTTGGATGACGCCAACGCTGAGATCGACCGCCTGAACAACCTCATCAAGAACCACAAGTGCCCGGAGCCAAAGCCCATCGTGAAGGGTATCGCTGCTCCTGCAACCGTGTTCTTCTACTGCGACAAGACGAAGAGTGGTCCTTCCTACTCTCGTGACATGGTCGACGTTCGCACCGTGGGTAAGTTCGCTATCGACAACAACTCCGACCTCCTCGTCACCGGTTATGCTGACAGCGCTACCGGCAAACCCGACCACAACCAGTGGCTCTCCGACGAGCGTGCAAAGACCGTCGTCGAGGAACTCGTTGGAATGGGCGTGAACCGCTCCAAGATCACTGCTGTTGGCAAGGGTGGTGTGGACATCCTCTCACCGTTCGAGCTCAACCGCCGCGCTACTGTTGAAGTACGCTAATCTTGAGATACATTTTAAAAAAGGGGCCTCCGAAAGAGGCTCCTTTTTTTTGTGCCAATATGAGAATGCACCTTGCGAAAAAATGAATGAAGGGGCGATGATTAAAGCATCGCTCCTTCATTCATTGATAATATACTATTGGCGTCCGCTATAAAATGGATTGAGATACATATTTAGGCTGAGTCACTCGCTTGGAACTCGACCTTTAAAAGGATGTTGCTCTTCCGTGTGGTTGCGATGTACTACAATGCACTCAACCCGAATGGCGTAATTGTTATATCTTACCTTATTTATCGTTATTATCTGCAATAACATCTGCAATGCTTGTTTTATCGGTACTGCGGACACGTAAGCTAATCTGTTTATGTTTTTAGCGGACACAAAAATAACTTTATATTCAAAATGTCATTTTATAGTATTTCGTAAAGTAGTGTGCACGCATCTCGCACGCATTAAAATCTCTGTAAGAAAAAAAATCCGCCAAAAGCAGTTGTTTTTTCATTTTTTATGCTTATATTTGCAATGTCATACAATTATTTGTTACTTTTGAAAAGCACCACTAAGGTAAGTGAAATTTTTGATATGGCAAAATCCTAGGCAAAATTTTGTTACTTAGGAACTTGTAACTAATGTTAAATCAAAATGGTGTAGATTTTTGGGAACTATGAAAAGAACGTTATGCATTTTAAGCATGCTGATGCTTGTATTTCTTGTAACTGATGCGCAAAAGCGTATGGTGGAATTTCCATACCTTAAAGCCTCCGGTTTTAAAGGCTTTTTTGGTAATTGCATAGTTGGTGGGAAAGATGGAAAAATTTATCAAGTGATTGTAAAGACAAAGAAGAGCAAGAAGGAGATCGTGAATTTGACCGGTGAATTTCTTCAATCTATGAATTTAATCACACCTGAAGATTTGAAAAAGCAGATAAGCGAAGTAAATGAAGAGATGTCAGAGACAATCCTACCTGTATATTTTGCTACGGGAATAGGCATACATCCAGTTGGAGCAGACCCACTGATAGTCACACTTGATATGCGTTTTGAATTCTATGATGAAGGAGTAAAGTTATCGATAGAAAATTTTGATGAGAAATTTTTCCTTATTCACGTAAAACAGAAAGAAAGATTTGTTCCGACAGAGAACATGGAAAAATATAACAAATTCATAGATGACGCTAGGGAGGCAAACAGAGGGTCGTCAAAATATGAAAGGTTTTGGGCGAAAGTTGATGCCATAGTGGAAATGGGTGGTGTCCACGGCTCAATTGGAGAGATTAAAGGCCAGATTAGGGAGACGTTGGAAAAAGTCAACCAGAAATGCCTGGACGCTTTGTACAAAGGTCGTGAAAATGTAAAAGAACAAGAAGTCTTGTTCGACAAGATGATTGCCGAAGATGAGGCAAGATGGTATACCCTTGACTATTATATTGATTATGTAGAAAAGAGTGCCCCTGAAACCGGAAAAGAAAATTACCTTTTATCATTAAGAAAAGCCCAGGAAGAGAAAAAGCTATATGCGTTTGATAATAATCGATGGGAACGTGATGTCCGTTACATTTTCGACGGAGTCTTTATTTCTCTTGCCGAAATGCTTGACGGATCTATTGAAGGTGTTGCAGAAGACGGTGTCCAGACATGGATACGTGAAGGCGACCTGGTGGTTCCCACAGACCTGAAAAAGAAGGCCAAGTTTATAAAAAAGGGGAAATCGTTTACAGACTATGACTCTTATGATAGATAATCCAAGCTTTTTATGATAATTAAATTTAGACCATTAGTTATATTTTCATTTCTCTGTGCAGTGGCTTTGAATGCCACTGCTCAGAGTTTTGATTTGCGGCCGACATCCACAAGTGCGAAGAAAGCGAACGAACAGCTGGAGATTTTATTGGACAATAACGATGTTGACGGCATGGAACATTATCTCAAGAAAAATGCCAATGAGGTAAATTCGAACAGCCGTGTTCTTGTATCAGAAAACAGGGCGAAGACACCGATTCCTCTTTTCGTCGACGCAGTTTACCGGGTACTCAATAATATAGAGAACGGTTCAGTGGAAATGTGTCAAGCCATCATCGACGCAGGTTGTGACTTACATCCTGTATTTGAGGGAACGACTCCCATTTATATGCTGATGAAATATTTCGCGACCCACAAAAAAAGCGACTGTGAAAAAGCCATGAAACTACTGAAGGCATTTGCCACACGAAGCGATTGGGACGCCAATCTACGCTATAGGTCAGAGTTGCCGCCATTGAACTATCTTCTGAATACGAATTACAATTTCCTTGGCGAAAAGTTCAGCAAGGAATACATTGCCAACGAGGTGCTGGAGACGCTGATCAGCCATGGTGCCTCAGTTACGACGTATTCTGAGAGTGGTAGTTCTCTGATGGCCTTTGCCCTTGAGACAGACAATGAATATCTCCAGTCATATTTCCTCAGTATGGGGGTGAACCTGAAGCATAGTGATGACGGAGGAAACGATGACATCTACAAAATGATTGCCTCAAACAAGCTGTCAATCCTCAAGGAAGTTATAGCAAAGGGAAAACTTGATCTTAATATTAACAACCTTAAAAACGACCCCAAAGAAATTTCCAAGAACCGGGAAATGTATGACTTCGTGGCCGATGTCTGTGCGAGCAAGGTGGCATCCTATGAAGACGTGGTCTTGTTCCGTCAGAAGTTTGCAGACAAAAAACAGTTGACCCAGCAAAAGTATGAAGAATTAGCAAGGAGGGAGGTCAATGCCTGCACCACCTACGACATGATCACCAATTGTGTGAAACGTTATCCAGATCTGCCTGACATCACGGGGCCCAAGCTGATTTCGATAGCAGAAGAAGAGCTGAAGACATATAAGACAATCGCGCAGCTGAAACTATTTGAAACTCGTTATCCACAATTGAAAGAAAAGACTCTTGAACAAAAAGACAAGGTTTACAAAGCCGACTGTATCGCTCTGCAAGAAGCGTATAGTCAGATGAAGGCTTCCATGCAAAACAAGTCGACGAATGTAAACAAGACCATCTCGGCAACATTTTTAGAGGATTACTACAACTACTATGACCCGCAGCAGATGCTCAACTTGGCCACAGCCATGAACAATTGTGTACAGGTGGTGGAAACGATAGAGAAAAGTTTTAGACCGTATTATACCCCTGACAACAGTATCGATGGTGCCTATCAAACAGACATGGCTCAATTGAATAAAGCGCTTTCCTTTTGCGCTGAGATCCAGAAATATGATTTGGCTCCCGACTGGTTGAAAAGTAAGATTACCTCAAAGAAAGAGGAATTGGTGAGTAACTACAAGGAATGTAACGAAGCAAAAAAGATGGTGGACATTGTGACAGAAAATTCCATGCCCAGGCCGTCTCGCTCCTCATCGAGAGGAAGGGATCATTTTTACTCATGGAGTGATTTTTCCTTTACTGTGACCAATTATTCTACGGAGAACGATATACACTATGTAGTGCATGCTATGAAGGGCGGCAAGTTGTCGGGCCGTTTCATCAAAGGTTATGGAAGTCTGAAAGGGGCTGTCTTAGCGGGATGGGCAGCCGCAACTTATGGGTTTGCAAGGACACAAGATTCTCCACGCTGGACGGGCGGCCTGTTAAGTGGTTTATTGCTGCAAAGAATGGGAAAGAAATGGGAGCTGGACCTTTACGATGCACGTGAGAGTGATGAGGTAGCGGGTATTATTGACAGCTGGATCAACTAATAAGATTACTAAGGTCTGGAGGGATTGTCAGCCTTGGCCAGCTTGTGCCCTACGTGTCCGGGCAAGTTGCTTTTCCTGCCGCTTGGTTCGCGAAGGGAACATGTGCGCAAGATGGTTTGTTTTGCCATCTCCAAAAATAATATGGGAATTTCGGGCTCTCAAGTAGGAGGTGAACACTAATCAGAGATGTTCACCTCTTTTCGTGTTCGCTTGTCCTTCAACCAAACAGATTTTTCAACTTGTAGCCTCCATTCTTCCATTTCTTCGGCATCTGTCTGATTTTTTCACCTTGAGCTTCAATGATAAACTTCTCCTTCTTTTCTGTTCAAGTTCAAGGATAAGGAGATTGACGATAATTACCGAAATCGGTCCTTTATCGAAAGGGCATTCCGCATGAACAAGACAGACCTCGTCATACGGCCAATCAACCATCGGCTATTCAACCGCATCGGGGCTCATGTATGTCATGGCATACATCATCTTGTTGGAATTGGAACGGTCATTCGCAAAGGCCGCGGAAAAGAAGAACAAGAACCCCGGCATCATAATCAACCGTACGAAGTTCTTGGCAGAGAGCCTCTATGAAATAGATTATGTGAATCCATACAACGGCAAGAAGTCTTTCATGCTCCGAATAGACTATGACAAGGAGGTTGAGAAACTACTGGGCGTTATCGGATTGAAGCCCTAAACCCCGATTTGGGGCACCCCATTACGGAAAACAGGAGGGAAACTCCAGTAAACTAAAAAACTATTTTAATCTTTACTTAAATCCTATGATTCTCCTGACATCCTTGATGGTGGCGAGAGCGCTTTCCCTTGCGCGGTCGGCTCCTTCACGTGCAATGCGGTCGAGGAGTTCGCGGTTGGCACTGTATTCGTTGATGCGCTCGCGGATAGGTGCGATGGTCTTCACCATGTCTGAGGCAATCTGTTTTTTCAAATCACCATAGCGCAGCGTGCAATCGTTCCATTTCTCATCGAAATAGAGGTATGTCTCTTCATTGGAACACAGTCGGAGGAAAGTGAAGAGGTTTTCAATCACTTCCGGACGCTCGCTGTTGGGAGTTTGAGGGCCGAGGTCTGTGACGGCCTTCATCACCTTTTTCGTGATGGTCTTGTCATCATCGCGCAGGTAGATGCAGTTGCCTTCGCTTTTGCCCATCTTTCCCGAACCATCGAGGCCGGGGACCTTCACCGCCTTGTCGGCGAAATAGAAATTCTGGGGTTCAGGGAAATACTCCACTCCGTAGATGTTGTTGAAACGGCGGGCGCACTTGCGTGCCATCTCCATGTTTTGCTCCTGGTCCTTACCCACAGGCACCTTCTGGGCCCGGTGCTGAAGGATGTCGGCAGCCATGAGGGTGGGGTAGGTGAGCAGGCCGGCATTTACGTTGTCGGGTTGCTTGCGCGCCTTTTCCTTGAATGTCGTCACGCGTTCCAATTCCCCTAAATACATGTTCATATTGAGGAAAAGGTAGAGTTCCAATGTCTCCTTCACATCGCTTTGGATGTAGATGGGTGCCTTCTCCGGGTCGAGGCCGCATGCGAGGTATTCCGCCAGGATGGTGCGTGCGCTCTGTTGGATGTCTTCGGGTTTCGGGTGGGTGGTCAGGCTGTGCCAGTCGGCGATGAAGAACATGCAGTCATACTCGTCTTGCATTTTCACGAAACTTTTCACCGCGCCAAAATAATTGCCTAAGTGCAGGTTGCCAGTGGGCCTGATGCCGCTTACTACTTTTTCCATTTCTTTTCTTCTTGTTTGGATTTACGGCTGCAAAATTACATCAATTTTATGAGAATACCGACACGTGGGTGAAAAATGTGTCAGATTTCTTCGCGAGGTGCTCAGGCTTGCAACAGTCTTTGGCCTTTTCAGTATGCCAAATAAAAAACGCTAGAGCCTACGGAGAAGGGCTCATTACACTTTTGGTAGTTTGTTTTTCAATCTTCATTCTTCAACTATTGCTTTTATGGGAAAAAAGCATTATCTTTGCCAATGAAAGAGATAATCCTATAAACATGCCATATCCATTACCACCATGGAGAGATTTTTCAACACGGCAGGCCAGATTGTCTACAACACTATCAATGAACGTATCAAACAATAAATGAGATAATCCTATTATGGCACTAATCAAATGCAGGGAATGCGGTCAAGTCGTTTCAGACAAGGCTGTAAAATGTCCTAAATGCGGATGCCCGATAAATGAAGAGACACACTATTTCCAATCGGATGAACCAATGGTGCTTCGTCGTCAACCCAATAGAGGTGGTGGCAATGGCAACAAATGGTTGTATGCCATCTTGTCTTTCTTGCTGGCAGCCGTCATCGGAGGTGGCATTTTTTATTTCATCGACAAGAACAACCAGAAGGAGGAGGTTTTTCAACAGCAGCAACAGCAATCGCAACATGTCGCTGACTCCATCGCCAAGGCGCAGGCACGGCAGGACTCCATCGATAAGCTGAAGGCGGAAGCTCAACCTCGTGTGGCACCACAACCTCGCGTGGTGACGATTGAAGGTTACCATCATCTCGTAGGCTCCATATCCAAGTATCCCATCACCATGGACATCCAAGTCAGTGGCGGTGATGTCCAGGGCACCTATTACTACCACTCCCAGGGGCGCAACTCCAAGATGAGTGTCTATGGCAGTTTGAACGGCAACCAACTTACATTGGAAGAATATGCCCCTGACGGCAATAACACAGGTTACTTCGAAGGCACCTTCAACGGCTATTCCTTCAGTGGCACTTTTGTGAATTATCTCAAAGGAAACACGCTTTCTTTCAATGTAGTGGAGCAATAGATTCCATTCGTGAGACGAGAACAACTTAGTCTTATGGTGGCGGAGGCAGGATTGCTTGCACACCATAATAAAAAAAGAGAGGAAACGTATTTCTGTTTGGGAAAAAATGCCTAACTTTGCAAAGTTAAGCAGGGCCGTTTCAAAGTAAAGATGTGTCAACTACCCATGCGACCTTGGTTGTCGTCTGTTGTCATTCTTTTATTTGGTTGTTGACTAACAAAAAACAGAAAACTCCCGGACCAGAAAAACAAAAAAGATACGAAATAAAACTACATAAACTTATGAAAAAACTTTTCACTTTATTCTTAATTGCCGTCATGGCTGCGACAGCTTATGCGCAGAACCCTGGTGACAAGGTAGACCTTTTGGCCCGTGTCGGTTACTGTTGGAATGATAATGAATCCTGGTCCAATGAAGGCGGCGTCATCACCTTCAACTCCGTCCAATGGGGCGGCATTGCCGTATGGATTGGTGGTGAAGATTGGTCGGGGTATAGCAAGGTTGTGTACGAATTTGCTGAACCGACACCGTTCTACACCCAGATTCAACTCCAGAGAAACAACGGAGATGCTTACATCCAAGGATGTGGCGAAGGCAGCACCTCTGTTGAGATGTCATTTGAAGACAAAGATGTCACAAATGTTAGTCAAATTGCTTTACAAGCATCAGGCGAAGCCACCATTGTCATCAAAGCCATCTACTTGGTGGTGGGAGAGAAAAAGGACCCCATTGACTACAGCAAGTACACCGAACTGATGACTAATGGCGACTGCAATGGCGACGACGTGTCGAACTACGTGAGCAGAGAGTGGTTTACCGGTTCTTCAGTGCAGGGACCCGCACGTATTGTTGCCGACCCGACAAATTCCAGCAACAAGTGCATCGAGGTGGTTTCGAGAGAGCAACCTGCTGATGAAGAAACCATCACCGACTGGGACACCCAGTTCTTCATCACTTCAACCGAGAAATTGGAACCGGGTGACAAATATCACCTCACTTTCAGGGTGCGTGCCGAAAAGGCTGCCAACAGTCAGACCCAGGCTCACAACACTCCTGGCGCCTACAATCACTGGGTTGGAATTGGCGACGTGGCATTTACGACAGAATGGGTGGAAATCGAAAGGAATGGCACCATCTCCGAAGACCAAGTTTACAAAACTGGCGACGCACGGGACGAAAGCAACGAGATGCATACCATTGCCTTCAACCTTGCCGTGTTGAAAGAAGCCAACAAATACTACTTCGACGACATCAGCCTCATGGTGCTGAAACAAGAGGAATACGAGGACTACACCAGCCTCATCACCAATGGCAACTGCGAGGGGACCGAAACGACAAACTACACCAGCAAGGAGTACACCAGCTCCGAGCTTTACTGGGGACCCTCCCGTTTTGTCACAGACCCGACAAAAGCCGGCAACAAGTGCATCGAGGTGGTCTCGAGAGACATCCCTGAGGGCCAACAATCCATCGACGACTGGGACACCCAGTTCTTCATCACAGTGGCTGAGAAGTTGCGACCGGGCGATGAATACGTCATCTCCTTCAAGGTGCGTGCAGAGAAAGCAGCCAATAGTCAGACTCAAGCTCATAACCAGCCGGGACAATACAATCATTGGGATATGCTTGGCGACATCCCCTTCACTACTGAATGGGTGAACATCAAGAAGACCGGAATCATCTCCGAAGATCAAGTTTACAAAGCTGGCGACGCACGGGACAAACGCAATGAAATGCATACCATCGCCTTCAACCTTGCCGTGCTGAAGGAAGCCAACAAATACTACTTCGACGACATTCAGTTCTTTTTGAAGAAAGCTCCTGTTGAGAGTCTTATTGGTGATGCCAATGGTGATGGAGAGGTGACTATTACCGATGTCACCACCGCTGTTGATTACGTTCTCAGCAGTTCAACAGAGTTCATTGTCTTCGAGAATGCAGATGTCAATTGCGACGGAGAGGTGAACATCACCGACATCACCCTCATTGTAGACATCATTCTCAATCAACTTGACATGGTCTCTGTGACTGTGAGCGACACCCGATATCAGAAGATTACAGGATTCGGCGCCGCTACCTGTGATGGTGCCATGTGCCCCCTTGGCACTGACACACAGCCGGTGAAACTGCTGTATGGTCCTGAATCTGAAATCGGATTGAACATCATGCGCATGGAGATATCTCCCAACTTCGAGGGCGACGTCAGGATTCCCGAGTGGGGAAATTGGGACACCCCCTACGATTGGCAGGGTTCTGTGCCGTCTGCACAGATTGTGAAGCAACGGGGCGGTATCGTCTTCGGCACGCCATGGTCTCCTCCAGGTGAATACAAGACCAACGGCACCGCCCAGGGTGGCAACAATGAAAGTCAGGGCTACCAGCGCGGCCAACTGCGCGAGGACTGCTATGACAAGTTCTTTCCTTGGTTGAACACGTTCCTGGAGTATATGAAGTCAAAAGGAGTTGAGATGGATGCTGTTTCCGTCCAGAACGAACCCGACTGGTGGGTCGACTACTCCGGATGCCTCTACACGCCAGAGCAACAACTCAACCTTGTCAAGAATTATGCCCATATGCTTGACAGGCAGAAATATGGTGGCGTGCGCCTGATCAGTGCCGAGCCGTTGGGCTTTGATCCCAGTTATTCCAATATGCTGTTGAGAGACGAGGTGGCTCGCAACCAGGTTGACATCATCGCCGGTCACCTCTACGGGCATCCGCCATTGGGGAATATGAAGAGTGCCGCCACCTTGGCTGCAAGCTATGGCAAGGAAGTGTGGATGACAGAGCACTCCGTGTCCGAAAATCTCCAAAGTTTGCCCAACTGGCACGAACAGCTGCTCTTTGCCGAGGAACTCAATGAATGCATGTTGTCAGGTTGCACTGCATACATCTTCTGGTATATGCGTGCCCATTGGTCTTTCGTCGGGACAGGAGAGTCACAGTATAATCCAGGCAACACGAAGAACAAACTGCTGCCTCGCGCATTCGTGATGTCGCACTTCTCCAAGCATGTCACTGGGTCCACTCGCCTTGGCACTACTGCCAGTGTCAACACTGGCACTAATTCCGCTTTCGAGACTTCAGCATATATCAAGGGCGACTCGCTCATTGTCATGGCCATAGACACCACCAGGAATGCGAGCAACCTGAAACTCAAGTTGCCTTTCAAGGTGAAAAGCGGTGTATGTCTGTCGTCAACGTCAAATGAATCACTTTGCAAAGAGTCACCCATCGGCATTGCCAAACCAACGCAGGAATTGGTTGTCAGATTGCCCGAACGCAGTCTCAACACGCTCATTTTCATCATTGACAATACGGAGGGTGCCGCCAATCTGCCAAAGAGAGACAATGGCGAGCCGACAACGACCTTTGTGTCACAAACTTTGGAAAGAGCCTCTTTGTCCATCCCGTGACAGCGCATATCTTTCATTGTGAAAGATAGTCGCTCGTTTCCCGGCATGATGGCAATGTAGGTTGCCCATTGTCGTTGAGAAAATGAAACTCGTGTCGGATGATATGGACAAGATTGCGATGTGATAGCAAGAGGCTGTATGCCAGTGGATTGCAAGTAATTGCTTGATAAAAATACAACCCAGGCGTTGAAAAGCTAAAAGTAAGAACCCAGACATGGCTTGAAAAAAAGGAGGAAAAATTTGGCCATGTCGAAAAATGTTCCTACCTTTGCACCGCTTTTCACAAAGGGCGTTTAGCTCAGTTGGTTTAGAGCATCTGCCTTACAAGCAGAGGGTCGGCGGTTCGAATCCGTCAACGCCCACTTGGGGTGATTCCCTGTGGCCCTTCGGGGCTGCGGGGATTTTTTTGTTTTTTTATGGATTAATCTTCGTTGATACGATAATAATTTCATACCTTTGCAGCGTATTAGCATCTTACGCATAGGAGGTGAGACCTCCGAACATTGCAAAGCCATATTTTGATATGATGAGTCTTGATTCATTGACGGCCATTTCGCCTATTGACGGCCGCTATAGAGGGAAAACAGAACTGTTGGCAGGATATTTCTCAGAGTATGCACTTATTAAGTATAGGATACGTGTAGAGATAGAGTATTTCATAGCTCTATGCAAGCTTCCTTTGCCCCAACTCGCAGACTTCGACGCCACGCGATTCCCTTTGCTGCGTGCCATCTACGAGGAGTTCACCGAGGAGGATGCCCGACGTGTGAAAGACATCGAGAAGGTGACCAACCACGACGTGAAAGCAGTGGAGTATTTCATCAAGGAAAAACTCGACCAGGCAGGTGGCTTCGAGGCTTGCAAGGAGTTCATACATTTCGGACTCACCTCGCAGGACATCAACAACACTTCCGTGCCACTGAGTATAAAGGAGGCACTTGACGACGTGATGCTGCCGCTGCTCGGCCAATTGGTGGATCAACTGCGTGAATACGCCGAGGCATGGAAGGATGTGCCAATGCTGGCCAAAACTCATGGACAGCCGGCATCGCCAACCAGGCTTGGCAAGGAGGTGATGGTGTTCGTCTATCGGCTCACCCGACAGATTGAACAACTCAAGGCATGCCCCATCACGGCCAAGTTCGGCGGGGCGACGGGTAATTTCAATGCACATCACGTGGCATACCCAGACATCGACTGGCGCGACTTCGGCAACCGTTTCGTGGCGGAAAGCCTCGGACTGGAAAGAGAGGAGTACACCACGCAGATCAGCAACTACGATTGCCTTGGAGCCGTCTTTGATGCGCTCAGGCGTGTCAACACCATCATCATCGACCTCGACCGCGACTTCTGGATGTACATCTCCATGGAGTATTTCAAGCAGAAAATCAAGAAGGGAGAGGTGGGGTCCAGCGCCATGCCG
This sequence comes from Prevotella sp., assembly GCA_017619375.1. GTDB lineage: Bacteria > Bacteroidota > Bacteroidia > Bacteroidales > Bacteroidaceae > Prevotella. Next base: position 199,033 of record JAFZSL010000070.1, read on the forward strand.
CACAAGGTGAACCCCATTGACTTTGAGAACAGCGAGGGCAACATGGGCATCGCCAACGCCATCTTGCAGTTCCTCGCTGCCAAACTGCCGGTGAGCCGCCTGCAACGCGACCTTACCGACTCCACCGTGTTGCGCAATGTGGGGGTGCCTCTCGGGCATGCCGTCATCGCCGTGGAGAGTACGCTGAAGGGGCTTCGCAAACTCATCCTCAACGAGCAGAAACTGCATGAGGACCTGGAGAACAACTGGGCGGTGGTGGCCGAGGCCATACAGACCATCCTGAGACGGGAAGCCTACCCCAACCCCTATGAGGCGCTCAAGCAACTTACACGAACCAATCAGAAGATTGATGAAAAGACCATTCGCGAGTTTGTTGCAGCGCTTGACGTCGACGAAGAAATCAAGAAACAGTTATTGGCGATTAAGCCACAAAATTATACTGGTATTTAATTCATTTAATTAATTAACGAGCCGTGAGGCTATCTAATCATTTTTGTAATCATGGATACTGAAAACGAGAAAAAGAACGAGGAACTGTCCAATGAGCAGAACTCGGGTGGCCGTGAAGGTTATCAGTCAACAGGACAAAACAGCAACTATTCAAGAGATTATCGTGGCGGCACACGTCCGCAACGTCCAAGAATCCACTCTCAACATGCTTATTCTACTGAACGAAAGAACGATGATGAAGGAGGTTTCCGTCCAGAAGGCTTTGGAGCCGGTCTCCAAAGTGGAGGACAACGCCAATATCGACCCCGTTACAACAATAATTCAGGCGACTATCAGCAGGGTGGCTATCAACCCCGTCAGCAGGGTGGCTATCAACCCCGTCAGCAGGGTGGCTATCAACAGCGTCAGCAGGGTGGCTATCAGCCCCGTCAGCAAGGTGGCTATCAGCAGCGTCAGCAGGGTGGCTACCAGCAGCGTCAGCAGGGTGGCTACCAACCCCGTCAACAGGGTGGCTACCAGCAGCGTGGCGGTTATCAGCAGGGTGGCTACCAGCAGCGTCAGCAGGGTGGTTATCAACCCCGTCAACAGGGTGGTTACCAGCAGCGTGGTTACCAGTCTCGCCAACAGGGTGGCTATCAGCAGGGTGGCTACCAGCAGCGTGGAGGTTACCAGCAAGGCTATCGCCCCAATGGCTACGACCCGAATGCCAAATTCGTTATGAAGAAGCGCATCGAGTACAAGGAAGAGAACATCGACCCCAATGAGCCTATCCGCCTTAACAAGTTCTTGGCCAATGCAGGCATCTGCAGCCGTCGTGAGGCCGACACTTTCATCCAGGCCGGCGTGGTTACGGTGAATGGCGAGGTGGTCACCGAACTGGGCACCAAGGTGGTTCGCACAGATGAGGTGAAGTTCCACGATCAACCGGTGAGGCTGGAAAAGAAGGTGTATGTCTTGCTCAACAAGCCGAAGGATTATGTCACCACAAGCGACGACCCGCAGCAGCGGAAAACTGTCATGGATTTGGTGAAGAACGCTTGTCCTGAGCGCATCTACCCCGTGGGACGACTGGACCGCAACACCACTGGTGTGCTCCTGCTCACCAATGATGGCGACCTGGCCAGCAAACTCACCCATCCCAAGTTTTTGAAGAAAAAGGTGTACCATGTCTTCCTTGACAAGAACGTCACCGCACACGATATGACTCAGATCGTAGAGGGTATCACGCTCGACGACGGCGAAATCAAGGCTGATGCCGTGGAGTATGCCAGCGAAACCGACAAAAGCCAGGTGGGCATTGAGTTGCATAGCGGGAAGAACCGCATCGTGCGTCGTATTTTCGAAAGCCTCGGATACAAGGTGGTGAAACTTGACCGCGTGCAGTTCGCAGGACTCACCAAGAAAAACGTGCGCCGAGGCGACTGGCGTTTCCTCACTGAAAAAGAGGTGGAGATGCTTAGAATGGGCGCTTTTGAATAATTGTGCAGACCTTGGCCTGCATGTCATCAAATAAAGATTGATATGAAAAAAATTAGTAGGACAAAAGTGGTGGATGTGTTGCGGCGTACCGACTACGGCGCCGAGGTTAACGTGAAAGGCTGGGTGCGCACGCACCGCAGCAGCAAGACGGTGGAATTCATCGCCATCAATGACGGTTCTACCATCAAGAACGTACAGGTGGTGGTCAATCCGGAAGAATTCGACGCCGACACGCTCAAACAGGTCACCACTGGCGCATGCATCAATGTCAACGGCGTGCTCGTCGAGAGCATGGGTGCCGGACAGGCAAGTGAGATACAATGCAAGGAAATCGAGATTTACGGTCTCTGTGGCAACGACTATCCGATGCAGAAGAAGGGACAGAGTTTCGAGGTGATGCGGAAGAATGCTCACTTGAGGTTGCGCACCAACACTTTTGGAGCGGTCATGCGCATACGTCACAACATGGCCATCGCCATTCACGACTATTTCCATAAGAATGGTTTCTTCTACTTCCATTCGCCCATCATCACAGGTAGCGATTGCGAGGGAGCAGGACAGATGTTCCAAGTCACCACGAAGAACCTCTACGACCTGAAGAAGGACAAGGACGGGAAAATCATCTACGATGATGATTTCTTCGGTGTCCAAACATCGCTCACCGTCAGCGGACAGTTGGAAGGTGAGTTGGGGGCCACCGCCTTGGGGGCCATCTACACCTTCGGGCCGACGTTCCGCGCAGAGAACTCCAACACGCCGAGGCATCTCGCTGAGTTCTGGATGATAGAGCCGGAAGTGGCTTTCATCGACCTCGAAGGTTTGATGGACCTCGAGGAGGACTTCATCAAGCATTGCGTGCGATGGGCCCTTGACAACTGCAAGGACGACTTGGAGTTCCTCAACAAGATGGTGGACAAGACACTTCTGCAACGCCTTAACTCCGTGTTGGAAGGTTCGTTTGTCAGACTCCCTTATACCGAAGGCATCCGCATCCTGGAGGAGGCGGTGGCTGCAGGGCATAAGTTCGAGTTCCCCGTCAGTTGGGGCATGGACTTGGCTTCCGAGCATGAGCGCTACCTGGTGGAGGAGCATTTCAAGCGCCCGGTGATCATGACAGATTATCCGAAGGACATCAAGGCTTTCTATATGAAGATCAACGATGATGACCGCACGGTGCAAGGCACCGACGTGCTCTTCCCTCAAATCGGTGAGATCATCGGCGGCAGCGTGCGTGAGGAAAACTACGACAAGCTGTTGGGTGAGATCAGGCGACGTGACATCCCCTTCAAGGACATGTGGTGGTATCTCGACACCCGCAAGTATGGCTCTTGCCCTCATGGAGGTTTTGGCCTGGGCTTCGAGAGGCTCATCCTCTTTGTCACCGGCATGCAGAACATCCGCGACGTCATTCCCTTCCCGCGTACTCCCAAGAGTGCTGAGTTCTAGGAGGAAATAGGACGTTTTAGGCCTATATACCATTCCGCCACCATGATGCAGAAAAGGCATCCATGGTGGCGGAAATGTTTTTCAACGCTTGTTGTCAGCGCATGCTCTTGATGGTCCTTATGGCGCCGTTGGTTCCTCTGACAGTGAACTCATACTCTTGTTCCTTGAAGAATGGATAGGAGAGGAACTGTTGGAACGTGAGGATGGGCGTGCCGCTGATGCTCAGTATGATGTCGCCTTGGCGGAACCCGCATTCGTAGTGGCGTCCACCCTCGAAGACGAGGCCCACGGAGGCACGTCCTTCTTTCGGGACGAAGGCGATGCTCATCTGTTCGTTGCTTACCATGGCCGACATGGCCTCATCATAGGGTTGGAAGATCAATATTTTCTGTTTGGGCTTGATGATGATGCTGCCATAGTCGAAAATCTCGGAACCGATGCGTGAGGTGCCTTGCGTCGTCATCGTGTGATAGTCCTGGAAGGTGAACCCGCCCCAATCAAGGGCGTCAAGCCAGAGGAAGGCCGTCTCGTCGGCCTGCTCCACGCCAAAGCTGCCGATGGCGCGATTGCCATATCCCACACCTTCCACCTGCGTGTTGAAGTCGGGGAATAGTCGTGAGAATCTCTTTTTGCTTTCGTTCGACATCACATAAAGGCGTCGGCTGCCGGTATCGAAGCGTGCCTCGTCCACGCATCCGGGGTAGGGGGCCACCTTGATGTTGGGCACCCATCTGACAAGACGGTATTTCAAGGGAATTCCCAATTCCTGGTCGAAATAGTTTGGGAGGTCGGTAAGCACCATCACACCACGCTTGACATCAATCTTTGCAGACAAACCTTTGTTAAACAAGTCGAATCCCAGCACTGCGTCGTAGTCCTTATGAGAGACGTGGGAGTTGAGGAGCGAACCGGGGTAACCACGGATGGTGATGTTGCCGAGGCGGAATTCGGGAAATTCCACCACGTCGGTCTTGTTCATCTTGCCATTAGCGTCATAAGAATCGATCTTCCCCAATACGCGCCTGTATGGAAAGGTACCATTGGTGTAGGCGATGCCTTGCCCTGAACCAGTGTCAAGGAGCATGCGATGCGGCTGGCCATACACAAACACTGTGACAAATAGTTGGTGGTCTACCATCTCGATGGGGATGGTTTCCACAAAACGATTGGCCAACACGGTGAATTTCGTGTTGTATCGGTATGTCTGACCATGGCTGGCCATGCTTGCTGATACCAAGGCTGCACAGCAGAAAAATTTTCTGAAAAAGGCAAGATGTTTCATGGTGACAAAGTTAAACATTTTCTTCGTACAACGAAGGATTTATCTGAAAATTATGGATAATTCACAAATAGGCTGTCCAATTTGTTCTAATATAATGTTACCTTCAAAGGACAGTACGCCCCACTGAACATCGGCGAGGAGGGCGACGGGACCATCCTCTACCTTGGAACCAACAACACGTTCCAGTTTCCCGACGGTGCGATGGACATCAATGCCTTCAGGGCATACGACCATGCAAACACCAGCCTGGGCGACGTGAACGGCGACGGAGAAATCAACGTGACCGACGTAACGGCCTTTGTGAACCTCATCCTTGGCAGCAACAGCATCGTTAACGTGGTTGCCAACCTCGACGACGTTCCCATCACCTTCGGCGGTGGTGGCAGCGGTCCGGCAAGGGTTGCAGGAAACCACTAACATTCCATAATGGGATAACCTGCAAGACATCATCTGAAAACTTTCGGCACAGCCTCCATGCACATCACATGGAGGCTGTGCTTGTCTTTAAAAAAATGCTGATGTAAAAGAAAGAGTGCAATTATGTATAGCAATTTATTACAAAATGAAAAATACATCTTCGCTTTTTCTCCTTTTTGCAAAAAAGACGTATTTTTGCACAAAAGTTGCACGATGTCATCCAAACAGAAGAGGCTGATGTGCTCAATGTGGCAATGTTTGAGCCGATACCCCAACAATGGTGTGGTGGTAATACAAACACAAGGCTTATGAAAAGAAAAGCGAGTGATTTTAAAGACTTGAAAAAATATTTGTTGGCATTTGTCTGTATGATGGTGGCCGTACAGCATGTTGGAGCTCAGGAGTATTTCTCCTCTGCTTCCGACTTTGCTCGCCTGTATGTGGGGGCGGTTGAGCTTCAGTACCCTAAACCGTTGTGGTATGATTTACCTTATTATAAAGGCAATACCAATATGTATGAAGGGCGTGTCAGCTATCATGGTGTGGTTTATGACGATGTGCAGCTGCGTTTCGACCAATTGAAGCAATGTGTTGTTGTCCTTCCTCCCGGGGAGAGAGTGTTTTGTATGCCTGAGCAGGAGTTCGTTGACTGGTTTGAGATGGATGGTCGCAGATATGTGCATGACCCGGAGGAGGGCTCTCGGTATGCGTCGCTGCTTTGCGATGGAAGCACCAATGGCATTCGTCTGTTTCATAGTGTGTGGAAGATTTATGCCGGCGACAGGGCTATTGAAGGAAAGAAATATCTGAAGATTCTTTATACCAAAGAGCATTATACACTCATTGCTCCTGATGGTGAAATGCACCATGTGAAGCGTTTGTCGGATGTGGCAAAGCTCTTTCCAGAACAGGACAAGCAGATAAGGCAGTTTGCAAAGAAGAATCGTCTTTCCTTCTCAAAGCGTGAGCGTGAGGAAAGCCTTGCGAAATTGGTGGAAAGTATTTCTGGCTCTCCTGCCCCCCATCCACATCTCGTACCCGTTGCGGCCGATCGTGAATCGGAAGTGGAAAGTCATCTTTCAACTATGCCGACGGTCTCAGATACACCTATTGATGAGTCGATGTTTGTTTCCGGCATTCCAGTCCTTGACATTGATTCTGTTGCAAGGGCGGTAGCTTCTACAAGAACAAGGGTCTATGTAGTGCCGGGTGTGAAGAAAGCAAAGGAAAGCATTGCCGATGACCAGGAACTTGACGAGATAGTGGTTGTCGGCGGGCGACAGTCGGCTGTGAAAAACATGATGATGGGTTCTGAGAAGTTCAAACCCCAGGTGCTGAAGAACATTCCGTCTGCCTTTGGCGAGTCGGATATCATGAAGATTATGCTCACACTGCCAGGCGTCTCTACCGTTGGGGAGGCTTCAAGCGGATATAATGTGCGAGGAGGTGCGTCAGACCAGAACCTCATACTTTTCAACGGAGGGACTGTGTATAACCCGTCGCACTTGTTTGGCCTATTCACATCGTTTAATTCAGATGCGGTGGAGGATGTGGAACTGTTCAAGTCAAGTATTCCCGTGGAGTATGGAGGCAGGATAAGCAGCGTGTTGAAAGTGACCTCGAAGGAGGCGAACATGCAGAAGCTGACCGGTTCGGCAAGCATTGGAGCACTTACCAGCAAGGCTAACATAGAAATACCTGTCGTCAAGGAGCATGTATCGCTGCTGTTGAATGGCCGCACGACCTATAGTGACTGGATTCTCAAGAAGTTGCCGGAGAAAAGCGGTTACAAGAACGGTACGGCAAACTTCTATGACCTTGGTGGCGTGCTGACGTGGAAGCTCAATAGCATGCATCGCCTCAAAGTATATGGATATTGGAGCAATGACAAGTTCTCGTTCAGTTCATTGGATAATTATGGCTATAAGAACCGTAACTTCTCTGTGGAGTGGCGCTCCATGCTCAATGAAAGGGTGACAGCCACGTTTTCTGCCGGACTTGACCATTACGACTATTTCAATGAGGACAGGAATACGCCTTCCATGGCTGCCCGGTTGAGTTTCGGCATTGACCAGTTATGGGGCAAGTTGCATGTCCGTCATCGACTGTCGGAAAAGCAAACCCTCACCTATGGCCTCTCCATGCAGCACTACAACGTACAAGCTGGCAAGTATGAGCCGGTGGGTGAGAAATCGTGCATAACGACAGACCAGCTGCAGAGAGAAAAGGCGTTGGAGAGTGCCGCATATTTCGACTATGAACGGTCGTTAACAGAAAAACTTTCTGTTTCTGCCGGCCTGCGCTATTCCATATACAATGCGCTTGGGCCTCATGACGTGAATCATTATCATGACGGCGAACTTCCGGCAGAGGGCACTTTGTTGGAAACTCGTCGTGAGACAGGGGTCATCAAGACCTATCATGCACCAGAGCTTCGCCTGTCGGCTCGCTATGCCCTACAGGAAAACCTTTCCTTGAAGGCCGGTTTCAACACGATGCACCAGTATATCCATAAAGTGTCGAACACCTTGATCATGTCGCCTACCGATATTTGGAAACTTTCCGACCTCAACATCAAGCCACAGAATGGCTGGCAGGCGGCAGCCGGCATCTATCACGAGACAGCCGGCAAGGAATATGAGTTCTCGGCAGAGGTTTACTACAAGCATATCAGCGACTATCTCAATTATCGCAGTTCTGCAGTCCTGCTGATGAACCCCCACCTTGAGACCGACGTCATCTCAACCAAGGGAAAAGCTTATGGCGTGGAACTTCAGGCAAAGAAGCCCATCGGAAAGTTGAACGGATGGGTGAGTTATACATTCTCGCGCTCTTTGCTCCGTCAGGATGACAAGAGGGTGCCGATGCCTTTGAACAATGGCGAGTGGTATCCTGCAGAATACGACCGCCCCCATGAGGTGAAGGCGGTGCTCAATTACAAGTTTACCGAGAGATACAGTCTTTCAAGCAACTTCAACTATGCCACAGGTCGTCCGACGACATTGCCGGCCGGCCAATATTACGACTCGTTTAATCAGAAATACATGCCATACTATACCGACCGCAACAAATCTCGTATTCCCGACTACATGCGTTTGGACTTGGCGTTCAACATAGAGCCGACCCATAAGCTGACAAGCTTTCTTCACACTTCGTTCTCCATAGGTGTGTACAACGCCCTTGCACGCAAAAATGCCTATTCTATCTATTATGTCTCCGAAGGGGGATGGGTGAAGGGGTATAAGCTGTCTGTGTTTGGCACTGCCATTCCTTATGTATCACTTAATATTCGATTCAATTAAGATATGATGAGAAAGACGCTAGGTTTTGTGCTGTGCTTGATGGTGGGCGTATGTACACTGTCGGGCTGTATTGAGGAATATGAAGCAGACATTTCTGTGGAATATTCCGACTTGCTCGTCGTTCAAGGCACGATATGCTCTGGGAAAATGAATAAGTTCATCCTGTCGCGTACGCAGGCACTCAACTCTTCTTATATGCCTCGGATGGTGATGGGCGCAAGAGTCTCCGTTCGTGGCAGTGACGGTTCTCAATACACGGCACAGGAAACCGACGACTATTACACCTGTCAGATTGGCGCACTTGACCCCGATGTGGAATATTTCCTGCATATCGAGACTGACGGAGAGGTCTATGAGTCTGAACCACAGAAACCTCTTCCCACCGAGAAGATAGCAGAGGTAAGGGGGGTGCAGGAGACTCCGGAAAGTAAGATCGACGTGCTCGTCACTCCTGAAGCTCCCTTCGATCCAGGCAAGGCTAATTACTATTCGTGGACATACGACGAGACATGGGAAGTGCATCCCGACTACACTACCGTCATATATTTCGATACGAAGAAAATGGAGCCTGTCTATGACCCCAACCAGTTTCCCGTGTGTGGTTGGAAGAATGCCATTAGCTCGACCATACTGGTTGGGGCAAGTCTGAGTTACGAGGGACAGCACATCCAAAGGCTGAAACTTTATGACATCGACCGTGGCAATGAGCGAATGTACTACAGGTATAGCGGCCTGGTGCATCAACGTGCCATTTCAAAGGCTGAGTACGAGTATGAACTTGCAAGGCAACAGGCCGGTTTCGAGATGGGTGGCTTGTTCACCCCGCTGCCCTCGGCCTTGCCTACCAACATCCGTTGCCTCACGTCACACAAGCACGTGATAGGATTTGTGGGATGCTCGTTGAATACGAGCGAATACAGGTTCTTTCTTACCCATGTTGGATATTCCATCGACCGTCCTTACCCCAAAGACGCCCGCAGATGGCTCAATGACTGTAACGAAGCAGATTGCAGTCGAATGGTGAGAGAAGAACATATGTTCTTGTGTGAATGGATAGATGAAAGATACAAGCCTGCTGGCGTGTTGCGTACGGCGTGGGCATACGACTATCAACTTGATGTCAGATTAAGAGGTGCGTATGCTGAGGAACCTGATTTCTGGTCGTTGCAAGAAAATGTAAGTTATTAAGATGAACAACAAAATATTATCATTGACCATTGCAATGGTGCTTGCCTTGAGCAGCTTTGCTGCGAGTTTCAAGACCGACCGCTCTTGGTATCTTGCCGGTGATTCGATGAAAGTCAGCGTGACTGCCGACAATGCCTTGATAGCATACGCCGAACTATGTGACACGTATGGGTTGGCGGCCGGTGTAATGATAGGTCTTAAGGAGGGAGAGGGCGCCGGCGTTATCGAACTGCCTTCCGACCTCCATAGCGGATTCTATGTGTTGTCTGTATATACTCGCGACAATGCCCATGTGTCTCATCAGCTTGTAGCTGTCGTCAACCCTCTTCGCAAGAGTGTGGACGACGATATCGAATGGGTGAAAAACACGCATCCCGACTCGTTGAGTTATTCGCGGGCTGGTGAAGGGACGAGTTTCTCTGCCACAGACCTTGTTGACAAGAAGGATGTCGATGTGCGTGAGACGGAAGGGCATATCATCAAGGCGCGTGTCAGGAATGTCCATGAGGGTAATACATTCAAGGGCAGTCAGATTTACCCTTCATTAAGCATCGTGGGGAAGCAGATACATTATTTTGAGGGAAAGATGGAGAATGACTCCATAGCTGTCTTCTACACCTATGGCATCCATGGCAAGCAACCGTTGGTGCTCTCTGCTATGTCGTCCACAGGTGTGAGTCTGCCTGTCGAGATGATAAGTCCGTTTGCCGTCTTGCTCCCGAAAAGACTTCCGCATCTCGTGTTCCATTATAACCGCAGTGAGGTGGAAGCCCGCTCCATTGACATGCAGCGGCGTCAGATGACCATTGCACCTGCCAAGCGCGAACCACGGTTGGGTGTTCATGGTGATGACACGGGAGAAGAGGTGGCAGGAGCACCATTAGACTATGACGAAACAGCGTTTGGCACCAAGCCTTTCCTGAGCTATAATCTTGATGAGTACCGTCAGTTCCTCACAGTCAAGGAGGTGCTGCTTGAATATGTGAGCTTCGTCAGCAACAAGAAAATCGATGGTGTGCCACACTTGATTGTCAATAGTGAAGAGAACTTCAGCGATAGTTCTTGGCCTACATTGGTACTGGTTGACGGAATGCCGGTCAACGATATAGAACCACTTCTGAACTATGATGCCCGCCGTGTTCACTATATCAACATCTACAATGGTCAATATGCCTTTGGTAATGGTATTTATAATGGCATATTGTCGTTTGTAACACGCTCCGGAAGACTCACAAACTATCCAACCGAACCCAATATGCAATATCTGGTGTATGATTTTCCTACTCTTCTTATAAAATAAGGTATAAGGATTACTCCGATTACTCTGATTACTCCGATTACCCCCGAAAATCCGTGAAAACTGGCTAAATTTTCAATTTTCAATCTTCAATTTTCAATATTATCTTGATTTATGTCAAGAAAGGTGAAAACTTTCGCGTTTCCCCGAAATTTCCCCCTGAAAAGTTTGGCGGGTTCGCGGTTAATGCCTACCTTTGCATCCGCTTTCGGGTCGAGGCCCGTCGGCGAGACAAGAAATCGTTCTTTGAAAGGATTACATTGGAAAGA
>JAFZSL010000071.1 GCA_017619375.1 Prevotella sp.
ATAAAAACGTTGTAAAAATATGAAGAATTATCCAAACATTATGAGAACTATAAGACTTCGGGCACCTCAAAATAGGATAAATGTTTAGAGTTTGCCTCTGTCTGCATAACTGTAATTATCTGAACTTTTAGATTACTATTCCTATAACGAACAAGGCAGACTGTGAGGACAGCTGGGGCCATTGTCCATCCCCCACCTTGCCCCGATGCCTGCCACTAATAAAAACAAGACAACTATGGACAACAACCAGACGCTTTTCCTCGTGGTGGGACGCTCCAACGGCACCACACGGAGGGGTGCCCCCTACTGCACGCTGAAACTGAAGAACGAGGAGCAGGACACCACCATCGCCGTGTGGGACGTGTCACCCAACGACGACCCCAAGGTGGGACAAATCGTTTCCTTCATCAACATACAAGAGAACGACGGCAAACGCTCCGCTCGCAAACTGGACATGACGCCTGGCATCATGGCCGACGAGAGCCACCCGCTATACCACCTCATGCCCCACCCCATCAAGCGGGAGCAATGGGACGAATGCATCAAGCACCTGCTCGAATTCTGCAACGACCCTCTGCTCAAGGACATCATCAACGGCTATGCCAGCACGCTGTTCAAACCATATCTGAAAAAGCCTGCCGCCACAAACATCCACCACGCCTTCCCAGGTGGGTTGCTCAACCACACCTACCAGATGCTGCACATGCTCGAAGGACTATACCCCTGCCTGCCCTATCAGGTGAAAATCGAGCGATGCATCATCGCCATCCTCTTCCACGACTACGGAAAGGTGTACGAATACAAGGAAGACGGGGAGACACGCGACTACAAATACCTCCTCGGACACATCTTCATCTCCGCCAACAGACTTTATGCGGACCTCAAGGAAAAGAACGTGCCGGAAACGGAAATCAACCACATCGTGCACATCGTGCTGGCCCACCATGGAGAACTCGAATACGGCTCTCCCGTGAAGCCTTGCTCACAAGAGGCCGTCATCGTCAACATGCTCGACAACCTCTCGGCAAAGACCGACACCATAGAATACACCGGCAACATGGAAAGTTCCTTCGCACTTGGCACACACGTGGTGAAATGAAGAACAATCTTTTAGAAACCTATATAACAACTGTTTTTTCCATCTTGTATTATCGGGCAGGGCACAAGACCCACCCCTAAGACTTCGAGAGACATTACGCAGGGAAGGATGTGCCTATTTTTACACATCCTCAAGAATTGGGATAATTTATGAGAATTGAGTCTTTTGGTTAGGGAATGGATGGTCTGCACAACTCATGTGGAAAGCATGGACTCAAATATGTCTTGGAAGTCATCCATTCATTCTTGAAGAGGATTTATTGTCGGCAATCCCATCATATTTGGTGATGTCTTCACGCCAGGATTCTGGAAACACCATGGTCTGATGCAGTTTTAAATCGTACAATACCATCACGGAAACGCAGCGGCTCTTCAATTCCTGGCTGTCAAGGTCAAAGACCTCTTGTTCCAAGTTGAAACTCTTGTTGCCTATCCGCGTGACACGGGTCCTGGCAGCGATGTGGTTATCCGCCTTGATTTGGGCAACAAACTCAGCCTCTATCTTGACCACGACAATGGCCACATTTTCCCAATCGACGTCATGGCAGACACTTGAGAAATAGTCCGTCTTGGCTGTATCATAAAATTGGAAGTGGACTGTGTTGTTCACATGTCCGAATTTATCAACATCATTGAACCGTATCTGGAGCGGTATGACATGGTGAAATTTCTTGTTTCCTTGTTCTTGCTGTTCCATCATTATTGACTTCGTATGGTCTGTTTTGCGTCTGCAAAAGTAAGCAATATAGATGATTCTTTGTATAAAGTTTTGAAAAAAAAGAGTCAAAACAGCGGAATACTTGACTTAGATTTATTTGAAAGTGTACGGGATGAGCCCGACACCCTCTGTTAATATTTTTCCGTTGTCTGTCCTTTTGTCTCTCCTTGCCATGCAAAGGTTAGAAATAAACGTTAAATCCCGGGGCACCTTCATCTTAAAATTGAAAAAGTAACATATCATAGCATTCGTAAAATCGACTTTAATACAAGAACAACCTAACTAAAGAGGTCTTCATATGGCCCTGAGGCAAGACGAGGATGAACTTGTCAAGAATGAAGCCATAAAATCCATCAAGCGTTTGAGACACCAAGGCCATGTTGTTGCCCGGCTCATTTTTCACTTTTTCAACTTGACATAAGCCAGGAAAAGCGTATTCCAAGAAGGAAAACGAGGCTGCTCAATAGAACTCACTCGATTTTGCGTCACTCTGCGAGCGCATCGCATTCTGCAAGCCAAGTGGCTGAGGAAGCATCAGAAGGCATACGCCAGTCGCCACGTGGCGATAGGCTTACCGTACCGACTTTGGGACCGTCTGGCAGACAGGAGCGCTTGAACTGCTGGTTGAAGAAACGGCGAAGGAAAGTGCTCAACCATTTCTTGATGGTGGCTTTGTCATAGACCCCCGCCCCTGGGGTGGTGCCGTCGAAAGCACGCTGAGCGAGAATGTAGAGTTTCTGCGGGCGATAGCCGAACCTCAGGAAATGATAGAGGAAGAAGTCATGCAACTCATAAGGCCCCACAAGGTCCTCCGTCTTCTGCTTGATATTGCCCTTGCTGTCGGTGGGCACCAGTTCGGGACTGATGGGAGTGTCCACAATGTCAAGCAGGGTGGCTTTCGATTCCTCATCGACTCCGCTCTGTGCGACATACCTCACCAGATAACTCACCAACGTCTTGGGAATGCTCGCATTGACACCATACATCGACATGTGGTCGCCATTGTAGGTAGCCCACCCCAAAGCCAGTTCCGACAAGTCGCCAGTGCCTACTACGAGTCCGCCCAGTTGGTTGGTGAGGTCCATCAGTATCTGCGTGCGCTCGCGGGCCTGACAGTTCTCATAGGTCACATCATGCACATTGGGGTCATGGCCGATATCCTCGAAATGCTGCGTCACGGCCTTGGCGATGCTGATCTCACGCATGGTGATGCCAAGACTTCCCATCAGGCTGACGGCATTGCGGTAGGTGCGGCCGGATGTGCCGAAGCCCGGCATGGTGACTCCGATGATGCCCTTGCGGTCATAGCCCAACTTGTCGAAGGTCTTCACACAAACCAGCAAGGCAAGGGTGGAGTCGAGGCCGCCGCTGACACCGATGACCACTTTCTGACTGTGGATATGTGTGAGGCGCTTGGCCAAGCCTGCCACCTGTATGTTGAATATCTCCTCACAACTCTGTACCATCATGTCATCGGAGGGAATGAAGGGATGTGGGTCTATGTGTCGGTATGGCAATGCCTGGTCCTCCATGGGGTCAACGGGACGGTTGACGGGTGCCAGACAGTCTATGAACACCTCGTCGCATACTTTGCGCTCATCACTGGTAGGCCGCTGTGCGTTGACGAAAGTGGTGTTGCAACGACGTTCCGAACGTAATTTTTCGATGTCTATCTGACTGATTACAAGTTGCGGTTCAAAGGAAAAGCGCTCTCCCTCGGCCAACAGTTTTCCGTTCTCGTAGATGATGGCGTTGCCTCCAAAGACTAAGTCCTGTGTACTCTCACCGAAGCCGCATCCGCTATAGACATAACCGGATATGGTGCGGGCACTCTGCTGTGCAAGCAGACTCTTGAGATAGGCGTGCTTGCCTATCAGTTCATCGGATGCGGAGAGATTGAACACCAGGTCGGCACCAGCCAGGGCGAGATGGTTGCTTACCGGTGTGGGTGCCCACACGTCCTCACAAATCTCAACACCGAACCTCACATCTTCAAACGTACGGAAAATCTGAGGTGCGGGAGTCACCGTGAATCGCTTGCCGGCAAAACGGATTTCCGTGGGATGGAGGTCTTGCGACGAGGCGAACCACCGTTTCTCGTAAAACTCGCTGTAGTTGGGCAGATAGGTCTTCGGCACGATTCCGAGGATGTCGCCACTCTGGATGACGATGGCGCAGTTGAGCAACAGGTTGCCCACCGGCACGGGAAGGCCTACAATGCTGATGACATCAAGTTTTCGGGTGAAGTCGAGCAACATGAGCACTGCATTCTCTGCCTGTGCCATCAGATGGTTCTGCCTGAACAAATCCTGACAAGTGTATCCAGTGATAGCCAGTTCCGGGAAGACGACGATTTCCACGCCCTTGCCTTCTGCCTGAGCGATAAGGTTCTCTATTTGGACCAGGTTGTAGGCACAGTCGGCCACCCTGACCGACGGCACTGCTGCCGCTACTGTGATGAATCCGTTTTTCATAAGATATCTTTTTTGTTCTAATTGAGGCGTTTCAGTTAATTGACACAAAAACGCTTGGTGTATGTTTCCTTGTCAGTCATTTTGCAAAAATAATCATAAAATGTGAGAAAAGCCACTTTATAGGAATAAATGCCTCAATTATAGGAATAATAATGGTATTTTTGGCAATATCAAATGATTTTTCAGGCTATTTGTCAAAAACGATCAAGGAGGCACTGAAACAGTCAAACCCTTCTTCATATTTCTGCCATTTATCACATTGCCGTACGGCTCACTGACTGCCGACCTGCGCTGCTACGACACGTTAAATACCAACAAGAACGGCGGCATCGTCTATGGCATCCGCGAAATCACCGTCTACAACGCTGCCCGTCGCACCTTTTTGCTCAACCTCACATGGAAGTTCAACGAGGCCCGCTCAAAATACCGTGGTTCCGGAGCAGGTGACAAGCAGAAAGCAAGAATGTAACGCCGTCGGTCATAAATCCATGCAGTTTATCCTTGATATTTGGCCGTTTTTGTAATTTCTTTTATCTTTGCATCATCAATAAAAAGGAAAAAGGAAAAGCGATGAATATCAGATTAGAACAACCCAAAGATTATCGTGCGGTAGAGAATCTCACACGTGAATCATTCTGGAACGTATATCGCCCAGGATGCACAGAGCATTACGTGCTCAATCAGTATAGAACCAATCCCGACTTCATTCCTGAACTTGACTTGGTGATGGAAATGGATGGCAAGATTATAGGCCATGTGATGTTTTCGAAAGCAGAACTGATATTGGACGACGGGCGAAGGGTTCCTTCATGGACATTCGGTCCTATCAGCATCCATCCCGACTACAAACGCAAGGGATATGGTCTGAATTTGCTGCAGTTTGCGTTGGAGGAGGCTCGCGAGATGGGTATCGGTTTCATATGTATGGAGGGGAACATTGCGTTTTACAGCCATGCAGGTTTCGACCTTGCCAGCAAACTGAACATCCATTATCATGCAGAGCCGAGGGACGCGGAAGTGCCATATTTCCTTGCACAGGAACTTATCCCTGGCTGGCTTCAGGCCAATGGCATCGCAGAGGCCACCTATTGTCCGCCCAAGGGCTATTTCGTTGCCGACGAGCATCCCGAGGCCTTCGAAGCCTTCGAAGCCACGTTCCCTGAGAAAGTAAAGTCTTTTCAGGAAGGGCAACTGCCTCAGTTCTGCCAAAGTTGTGGCATGCCTCTCACCAAGAAAGAGGATTGCGGCACGAATGCAGACGGGAGCACGAACTTTGATTACTGCCAGTACTGCTATAAGGACGGCAAGTTCTTGCAGGACTGCACGATGGACGAGATGATAGAGCATTGTGCACAGTTTGTTGATGAGGTCAACAAGCAGATGCCCAAGCCCATGACCAAGGAAGAGTACAAACAGATGATGCGAGGCTTCTTCCCGATGCTGAAAAGATGGAAAAAGTGATGGAAACAAACAGAATCTTATTGCGCCCTTGGCGCGAATCGGATGCGGAGACACTATTCAAATGGGCATCCGACCCAGATGTAGGACCACGTGCTGGCTGGCCGCCACATAAGAGTGTGGAGGAAAGTTTGGAAATCATCCGTACTGTATTTAATGATGCCACCAATACTTGGGCTATCGAACTCAAAGAGACTGGCGAGGCCATTGGCGCCATGGGATATGGGCCTTCGTGTGAATGTGACCTGCCAGCCCGTGAGGGCGAGTCGCTCATCGGCTACTGGGTGGCAAAGCCCTATTGGAATCATGGTATCTGTACGGAGGCTCTGCTGCTGATGATAGACCATATCCGACAAACGACAGATATCAAATCGCTCATCAGTGGTCATTTCGTTGACAACCCCGCCTCAGGCCGAGTGATGGAGAAGTGTGGTTTTGTTCCAACAGGTGAAACCTGCATCGATGAAAATATGTTTCAAGGAAAGAACCGCCCCATCAGAGTATTGAGACTGGAAATTAAAAACAAAAAATGAGGCGGCTTATATATTTGGACAATCTGAAAGTATGCCTGACGGTACTGGTGATATTCCACCATGCAGGTCAGGCATACGGTGATGGTGGAGGCTGGGCCTATACACCAAGTAATCCAGCCGAGGTGATGCCTTGGATATGGCATTTCTTTTCAGTAAATGCCGCCTTCTTCATGGGGCTTTTCTTTCTGATTTCCGGCTATTTTGTTCCTGCGAGTTACGATAAACAGGGAGCCTCAGTATTTGTCCAAAAGAAATTGATGCGTTTGGGCATACCCCTATTGGTGATGGGCGGTTTGCTGTGTGTGCTGTCTGGTAAATTAGAGATTGGCCACATGTGGTATGTTGAAAGTCTGCTTGTGTTCTGTCTTCTCTATGCCTTGATACGACAGTTTAGTAAATCTTCCATTGACTACTGCTCATCCAGACCTACCATCATTGGCTTGCTGATATTTGGTGGCATCATGGGCATTGGCAGTTATCTTATACGTTTGGTCAGTCCGCAGGATCATTGGATATGGCCTTTCGGCATCATCCCATTGCCAATGGAACCTGCTCATTATCTGCAATACGTTATGATGTTTGTCGCTGGTATTTTGGCCAGTCGCTTTAATTGGCTTGAGAAGATGAACAACACCACAGGAGCCTTGTCGCTTGTGATAGGATGCCTGTTAGCATTAGGCATCTATCTTCGCGATGGCGGTGAGTGGAACAACTTTGTTGCTCAGTGGTTCGGTATCTACGAGTCGTTACTTTGCGTGTTCATTTGCTTCGGACTGCTGTGGTTGTTCCGCGAGTATGGGAACTGGAACAGCAAGTTCTGGCAATGGTGTGCCGCTCAGGCTTACGGAGCTTACATCGTTCATCTATTACTGATGATAGTTTTGCAGAATGCGGTTGACGGCATCTGGATGGGAGCATTCGGTAAGTTCATGTTCATCGGCGGCGTCATCACCATAGCATCCTTCGGGTTCACCTGGCTACTACGGATGATTCCTGGCGTAAAAAAGGTACTTTAATTCAAGTTCCGCATTCGCTCAACTTTCAGGAGTTAAAGGGGAGTTCTCCCTCGCCCCCGGCCTGCGGCCACACAACAATCCAATTCACACCAACCCCGAAGGGGTGACAGAACACAGACGGGGGTATAACCCCCGGGAAAGGGACATATGTTAACTATTACCAGCTTTTTAAAGGAAATGATGTAATCCTGACTTCTTTAAAACCTCCTTCACGCTTCATTTTTTCCTACTTGCGGAACTTAAATTATAGAATAATCGACACCACCCTGTCAAGACATCTGTCATGGCAGGGTGGTGCTTTATGTATTCTGATGCCACAGATTGCTCAAGTGGAAGCGACTGTTATTCTTCATCCCACAATGAGGGGTGGTAGATATTGGCATCGGCTTCGTCGTCAACATCGCCTTCGCCTCCAATAGGTTTCACGTTCTCACCGATGCTTTGTCTTGACAATACAACGGGAGCCATACATTCGCTTCCCATGCTTTCCTTGTAGATGTAGGGCTTTTTGTATGTTCTTTTCATTGCATCCTCCTTGTCATTTGATGATGATTTTCTTTCCATTTCTCACATAGATGCCTCTTTTAGGTTGACGAACCTGCTGACCCGCCAAATTATAGAGAGGATGGTCAGACGCCTTCGTCTCCATTTGATATGATTCGATGACGCTGGCATCACCTGAATGTCCAACGGCCAAGTCAAAGACACTGACATTGGTACCCGGGTCAACGTTACTCTCGTCACTGACATAGACGATACCACCATAGGCTTTCCACCCCAATGAAGCGTTTTCGCCTGGCATATAATAGAAACGGTTGTTTTTCAAGTAGTATGCGTATGTAGGTATCTTCTGGTTAGTGTAGGTGCCTTGGTAGGTAGAGGTGTATTGCTCTGTTCCTTTCTGACCACCAGCCACGGCAAGACTCGGACTGGCATTAAATGGTGTGTAACTCACATCCTCCCCGTTGAATTCATATTCCCCTTTCGCCACGCCTGGTTTAATCAGGTAAGGTATGTCGGCTTCCATCCCTTCTCCGGCCACTGTGACAGGTTCGTCGAAACAGAGCGTGTTGTCATAGACACCGGAATAGCCCCACACTTGGGTCCCTTCGCCGAAAACCTCTTTCAACTTTTCATAGGAAACAGCGAATGGCAGCATGATGGTGTACCATTTGCTGACATCCATGCTACGTACATAGACAGTATTGATGGTGCAAGTGGTGGTATAACCATCGTTAACATTGGGGCTTGTCACCTCAAGTTGCTGCACTCCCGACACCTGTGGACGTTGCAGGTCTGTGGGGCGCAGGTAGATTTTCACCATACCTTTAATGAAGAACTTTTTCCAATATGGAGCATTGGCATATGCTTCTAAGACATCTTCATTGGGCTCGA
The DNA here is from genome assembly GCA_017619375.1 of Prevotella sp. Lineage (GTDB taxonomy): Bacteria > Bacteroidota > Bacteroidia > Bacteroidales > Bacteroidaceae > Prevotella. The sequence goes on from JAFZSL010000071.1 coordinate 8,693, forward strand.
CATAGAGAATGCAGTGGGAGTAAAAGTCGAACTCATTATTTCCGAAGTTCCAGTTGTATGCACTATTGTATGCTGCAGGGTCTTCAGCGGTGCAGAAGTCACCGAGTGCTTCGGGTGGCGTAGGATTACGTGAGTATAAGGCGAGGACAGGGCTTTTCTCGATGACATCCTTACCGACAGTTTCAAGGGTGGCTGGGAAAGTGATACTGCCCAGCGAACCACAAAATGCAAAAGCTTGTTCGCCGATAGTCTTCACACCCTCGGGGATAGTGATAGAGGTGAAGCCCGTATTGTAGAAGGCCTCCTCTCCGATACTTGTCAAGGCTGTACTCCATCCCACATTGTTGAGGCTGGTACAGCCGTTGAAGGCTCCATCGGCAAGTGTTGTCAAGCCATTGGGCATCACCACAGATGTGATTTTTTTTCTATTGGATACCGACTGGAAAGAGAAGAGATTGTCGGCAATAGTGATTTCCGAGAAATCAAGTGCCAACGTATTTGTCTCGGGAAGAGTGGCTTTGTTAATAATTCGAGCGATTGCGGCCCAGTCATCACTATTATAACTCGCACCGTTTACGCTTTTAAATTGGATGAAGGACACTTGATCCCATGGTAGAAGAATGAGAAAGTTCGGCCAATTCAAATTAGCAGATATGGCTCCACTGGTACTGAGGCTGACTTCCGCAATACCGTCATCACTGATGGTAATGTTTACGCCATCAAAGGGGTAGTCTGTTGCCATGGCATCGACATGAAACATCAGAAGCAGAATGATTGCCCCTATGCTTTTCCAGATTTTACTTTTTATCATCATAATTTGGCAAATTTATTTGATACCGAACCTTTTTGTGGGCTATTGTACTCCCCAATCTCAGACCAGTGACCCTATGTTGCTAAGACAATAGCCCTCCGCCTTCCTTGGGCGCTACAAAGATACTAAAATATTTCCGTTTTACCAAAGTTATTTCGAATTTTCACTCATGCCGCATGTTTGTATCTATCCATCGGTATGTTGTGCTCACAGGCAGAATACATGTGGGTAAGACAAGCCTTGTGTATGGACTGCGCGAGTTCAGGCGGAACTTAAATACTATAAATTATTATGATCATCCGCTATTTGCCGTAAAGCCCATAAAGGTCATCTTTATGTAGCCGAGCGCACGGGACACTGGAAGGGTCACCTTTCAGTAGCCGGGGTGTGCGTAGCACCCCTGGGTGGAATGCGATGGAGGGGCATCGACCCTGAAGGGGTCGCCCAAATGTTGATGATGGGGCACTCTTTTAAAGTGCAGGCAATCCCTTCTAACATGCCGCAGGTCCTACGGACACTACGGTTATTGAGAGGTGACGCTTTCAGCGTCATATACGGATAGATGCGGATAATAATTTAGTTTTTCCTTCCCAAACCTTATAGCATGTTCGGAAGTTGGATTGCCACTCCAGAAACATGTCAGCGGCCTATGATTCCAAAGCAGCAGTCTGTAGGTCTTCTCGTCAAAGTTCTCCAATGCGGACACCATCCATGCATAAAATGAATCCTCGCGTTCTATAAAAAACAAAAAAATTGTTATTTGTTTTGTTTTCCTTTTCTCTTTTATTATTTTTGCATACGGTTAACGAAAGATAGAAGAGAAAGCCCAAACAAAACGCAAAGATATGAACGACAACAGCCCCACTCCCCCATCGCAAGGTACCACCCTGGAGCAATGCACGGCCTCTTGGCCACAACTCGCCAGCGGACTCCGCTATCAACGACTCGTTGACTACCACTCCTACACCGGGTTCGGCACCTACAACCTCTCCAACGAGGAATGGGACAACCGGGAGATGATCTTCAATTTCAAGAACAACTCCGAACTTACCGATCCCATCTCCCACCAGAACGCGATGGAGAAGGCCATCAGCCTCTTCACCGACCTCCTTGTCAAGACCTTCGGCGAACACCTCCCCACCCTCACGCTTGCCTGCATACCTGCATCCACGGCGGAGAAGACCGAAGCCAGATTCAAGGAGTTCGCACGCCGCATGACGGAAACGACCGGCATGGCCAACGGTTACGACCACATACAAGTTGTCGTCGACCAAGACCCGGAGAAACTCGGCGACTCGCACTTGCCACAATATGCCATCGACCCGGAATATTTCAAGGGGCGCAAGGTGCTGCTCTTCGACGACATCATGGCCACGGGAAACAGCATAGGGAAATTCGCCAAACACATGGAGGAAGCCGGAGCAGACATCGTCGCCGCCGTCGTGTTGGGAAAAACCGTCAGCCACCCCAGCAACGAATGATAATGTGGTCTTTTGAAGGCCTATAATTTCCTATAAAAAAAATGACAGAAGAAGAAAAAGCCACCATCGCAGGAAAAGTCGTCGACGTGCTACGCACGGTCTACGACCCCGAGATAGCGGTCAACATCTACGAACTGGGACTCATCTATCGCATCGAAGTGCTGGATGACGCCTCCGTGGACATCGACATGACGTTCACAGCCCCCTCTTGCCCCGCCGCCGATTACATCCTCATGGATGTGCGCAAAAAAGTGGAGGCGCTTGACGGTGTGACCTCTGCCAACGTCCAACTGGTGTTCGAGCCGGTATGGGACATGAGCATGATGAGCGAGGAGGCGCGTGTGGAACTTGGATTCGACTAAGCCATGAACAAGAACGTCTATTTTCTCTCCGACGCCCATCTGGGTTCCCTCGCCATCGAGCACGGGAGAACCCAGGAGCGCAGACTTGTGCGATTCCTCGACAGCATCAAGACCAAAGCAGCCGCCATCTATTTCCTCGGTGACATGTTCGACTTCTGGAACGAGTACAAATACGTGGTGCCGAAAGGGTTCACACGATTCTTGGGCAAGGTGTCCGAACTCACTGACATGGGGGTCGAGGTGCATTACTTCACTGGCAACCACGACCTCTGGACCTACGGCTATCTGGAGAAGGAGTGTGGCATGATCGTACACCGCAAGCCCATCACGACGGAAATCTACGGGAAGGTGTTCTTCCTTGCCCACGGCGACGGGTTGGGAGACCCCGATGCGAAATTCAAACTGCTTCGCAAGATGTTTCACAACCGCACCTGCCAGGTGCTTCTCAACGCCATCCACCCTCGGTGGGGCATGTCGCTCGGCCTCAACTGGGCGAAGAAGAGCCGTCTGAAAAGAGCCGACGGGAAGGAGCCGGAATACATGGGGGAGGACAAGGAATACCTTGTGCTCTTCGCCAAGGACTACATCAAGACCCACCCGAACATCGATGTCTTCATCTTCGGACACCGACACATCGAGAAGGAACTCACCCTCTCGCGCAAGACACGCCTGTTGATCATCGGCGACTGGGTGTGGCAATACACCTACGTGGTGTACGACGGCGAGCATCTCTTCGTCGAAGAGTATGTGGAGGGCGAGAGCAAGCCATGACAAAACCATTCCAAAAGGCCATGCCAAAAGGTAGGTGCTCATCTCCCCTCCACCTGAACCTCCATACTTAATATTTGTCTACTTTTTCGGCAGCCTCAAAAAAGCAAGGGATGGATCTTCTCGCGAAGGCCCATCCCTTGTTTCTGAAAACTTAAATTATCACTAATACTATAATAAGTTCATTGTATCCGTTGCAATCATCAACTCCTCATCGGTTGGGATGACACACACGGCCACGCGGGAAGAGTCGGTGGAGATGACGGCTTCTTCGCCACGAGTCTTGTTGCGCTCCTTGTCGAACTCCACTCCGAGGAATTCAAGGCCCTCGCACACTTTCTCACGCATGTCCATCTGGTTCTCTCCCACGCCGGCGGTGAAGACGATGATGTCCACTCCGCCCATGGCTGCCGCATAGGCACCGATGTATTTCTTGATGCGGTAGAAATACATGTCGAGGGCGAGTCGGGCACGCTCGTTGCCGCTTTGGGCAGCACTCTCCACGTCGCGCATGTCGCTGCTCTCTTCCGTGATGCCGAGCACGCCGCTCTGCTTGTTGAGGAGGTTGGACATGCCATCTGGGTCGAGGTCCAGTTTCTTCTCGAGGAAGGTGATGGCGCCGCCGTCGATGTCGCCGCTGCGGGTGCCCATCATGAGACCCTCGAGCGGGGTGAGGCCCATGGAGGTGTCCACGCACTTGCCGTCTTTCACTGCAGCGATACTTCCGCCGTTGCCCACATGGCAGGTGATGATGCGCTTGCCCTTCGGGTTGACGTCAAGGAACTCGCACACACGCTGTGAGACATAGCGGTGGCTGGTGCCGTGGAAGCCGTAACGCCTCACGCCAAACTGCTTGTAGAGACGGTATGGGATGGCATACATGTACGCCTTCTTCGGCATGGTCTGGTGGAAAGCGGTGTCGAACACGCCCACCTGCGGCAAATTGGGCATCAACTCGCTCACGGCCCTCACACCCTTCAGGTTGGCGGGATTGTGCAGAGGAGCGAGTTCGATGCACTGCTCGAAGGCGTCGAGCACCTCGTCGGTGAGCAGCACGCTCTGGTTGAACTTCTCCCCTCCATGCACCATGCGGTGACCCACGGCATCGATTTCCTCGAGGCTCTTGATGGCGCCTATCTCAGGGTCGGTGAGCAATGAGAAGATGAACTTCACGCCCTCGGTGTGCTCGGGAATGTCGTGCATCACAGTTTTCTTCTCGCCATTGGGCAGTTTCACTTTTACGAAAGCGCCTTCCAAACCTACGCGCTCGGCTCCTCCGGAGGCAAGCACCTCCTTGGTGTCCATGTCGTAAAGGGCATATTTGATGGACGACGAGCCGCAATTCAATACTAATATCTTCATTTCCTGTTTTTTGTTAGGGATTTTATGATTCCATTATTTCGCATCCATGGCCTGGCAGGCGGTGATGGCCACCATCTTGTAGATGTCGTCCACGGAGCATCCGCGGCTGAGGTCGTTCACCGGGCGTGCGATGCCTTGGAGGATGGGGCCCAATGCCTCGGCGTCGCCCAGGCGCTGCACCATCTTGTAGCCGATGTTGCCCACCTCGAGGTTGGGAAACACCAGGACGTTGGCCTTGCCGGCGATGTCGCTGCCGGGGGCTTTCTTGGCACCCACCGATGGCACGAGGGCTGCATCGGCCTGCAACTCACCATCCACCTTCAGGTCGGGGTCAAGTTCCTTGGCAAGTCTTGTAGCCTCTATCACCTTGTCCACCACTTCATGGGTGGCGCTTCCCTTGGTGGAGAAACTCAGCATGGCCACACGTGGGTCTTCGAAGCCAGCCACGCTCTTGGCTGTCTGTGCGGTGCACACGGCAATCTGCGAGAGTTGTGCTGCATCGGGCATGGGGGTGACGGCCACGTCGCCTACGACGAGGATGCCGTTCTCTCCATATTGCGGCTGCTTGGTGATGAGAAGCATGGCGCCGCTGACACAGGTGATGCCCGGCGAGCACTTGATAATCTGCAGGGCGGGCCTGAGGGTTTCGCCAGTGGTGCTCAGCGCACCGGAGATTTGGCCGTCGGCACCGTTGGTCTTGATGATCATGCATCCGAGGTAGAGCGGGTTCTTCACCAGTTCACGGGCCTTCTCGATGGTCATGCCCTTCTTCTTGCGCAGTTCGGTGAGCAATTCAGCATATTCCTCGCTCTTGGGGTTGTTCTCAGGGTCGATGAGTGTGGCTTTGTCGATATGCTCCAGTCCCCATTCCTTGGCGAGGGAGTGAATCTCGTCGGGGTTTCCTATCAAGATGATGTCGGCGATGTCTTCAGCCAACACTCTGTCTGCTGCTCTCAATGTGCGCTCCTCGGTAGCCTCCGGAAGCACGATGCGCTGCTTGTTGCTCTTGGCGCGTGCAATGATTTGTTCTACTAAATTCATGTTTGGGGGTTTGATAGTTTTTCATTTAGGATGACCGTCAATACCAGACAAACCGGTATGACCTTGCAAAGATAATCAAAAGATGGTGCATGACAAAACAAAACACACTCTTTTTTCACAGCAATCTTCAATTATTTCCCGCCCACAGCATTGTGTGGTTGACAACGAACACGAAACAACTGAAAAGTCTGTTTGTTTCGGGAGGTAAAGAGGAGTTCTACCTCGCCCCCGGCCTGCGGCATATATTTTTGGGAGTTAAAGAGGAGTTAAAGGGGAGTTAAAAAGGAGTTAAAGGGACGTATGGTCATATATTTTTTTGGAGTTAAAGAGGAGTTAAAGGGGAGTTAAAAAGGAGTTAAAGGGACGTATGTCTGTTTGTTTCGGGAGTTAAAGGGGAGTTCTCCCTCGCCTACGGCCACCCCCTCTCGGGCAGAGGGGGAGGAGTTAAAGGGACGTATGTCTGTTTGTTTAGGGAGTTAAAGGGGAGTTAAAGGGGAGTTAAAGAGGAGTTAAAAGGACGTATGTCTGTCTGTTTGTTTCACACAGACGGGGGTGTAACCCCCGGGGACAACAAGCCAATGCACACCAACCCCGAAGGGGTGACAGAACACAGACGGGGGTGTAACCCCCGGGCTCATCCCCCCATTTCCTTCGAAAGGATGCTCTCCAGGTCCTCGAAGGAGAGACGGAGGTGGAACTGTCCCTTGATGGCCACGCTGACGCGTCCCGTCTCCTCGGAGACGATGATGGCGATGGCGTCGCTCTCCTCAGAGATGCCCATGCCCGCCCGGTGGCGCAGTCCCAATTCCTTCGGGATGTTCTGACTGTGAGAAACGGGGAGCACGCACCCAGCGGCTTTGATTCTCTTGTCAGCGATAATCATCGCACCGTCGTGCAGTGGCGCCCCTTTATAGAAGATATTCTCTATCAGACGTTGGTTGATTTCGGCGTCGATCACCTCGCCGGCGGTCTGCATGAGGTCGCCGAGAGGCAGAGTCCTCTCCACGATGATCAGCGCCCCGACCTTATCCTTCGCCATGTTCATGCACGCCGACACGATGGGCATGATATACTTGCGGTCCACCTTCTTCGATTTCTTCAACTTGAAAAAATGAAGCAGCGGACTCATCCTTTGGTGCGCACCCAGGCTATACAAGAACCTGCGTATCTCACTCTGGAAGAGGACGATGAAACCGATGACACCCACGCTCACCACCTTGTCGAGGATGCTGCCCAGAAGGCGCATGTCAAACACCTGGCTAACAAGCAACCAGAGGACGATGAACACGAGGATGCCCACAAACACATTGATGGAACGCGACTCTTTCATCACCCTGTAACTATAGTACAGGATGACGGTCACGAGAAGGATGTCGAGAAAATCCTTGAACCCGAATTCTATGAAACCTAAATTAATCAATGTTTATTTTCTAATGTTCTATCTTTTCATCTTCATCACCACCCTGCATGCCTCCACTGCCTCCCGCACGTCGTGCACACGGAGAATGGAAGCCCCTTTCATCAGCGCCACGGCATGGAGCGCGGTGGTGGCGTTGAGCGCCTCCGCCGTCTCGCAACCGAGCAGGCGTGTGATCATCGACTTTCGCGACACACCCACCAGGACGGGCAGTCCCAGGACCGACAGACGGTCCAGGCCGGCCATCACGGCATAGTTGTCATCGAGGTCCTTGCCGAAGCCGAACCCCGGGTCGATAATGATGTCGGCGACGCCCAGGCTGCGGAGCATGGCCACCTCTTCGGCGAATGCCGGCAGCATCGTGTCGATGGACGGCCGTTGAGACATCAGCACATAAGGCACATGGAGTCGCGCCACCATGGCGAACATCTCCGGCACGTCACACTTCGGGGTCCATTTCACCGCACCGGTGAGACCGCCCTCGGAGACGTCGTTGATGATGGCCGCGCCATATTCCTCCACTGCCATCCGAGCCACGTCGGGACGGAAGGTATCGACGCTCACCACCATGTCGGGATGCCCACGCCGCACCAGGGAGAGGGCAGTCCTCAACCGTGCCATCTCCTCTTCCACAGGAACTTCGGAAGCCCCGGGACGGGTGGAGAAGGCACCGACATCGATGATGGCGCCTCCTTCAGCCACTATCTCGTCGGCACGTGCACAGATGTCGTGTTCTGTCTGTGTGCGACTGGCAGCATAAAAGGAGTCAGGCGTGGCATTGAGGATGCCCATCACCAAGGGTTTGGAGAGGTCCATCAGACTTCCCCCGACATTAATGCTATAAGACTGTGTCTCTTTCACTCTGCAAATTTAGATAAAAAATCCGATATTTTAAGTCAGTCCGATAAAGAATTTCACTTTTCTTTAGAGGAAAAAGCTATTCGCATCGCTCCTCGAAGTCGTAGGTACTTGCTTTATGGATGTCACCCCCCGGGGACAACAAGCCAATGCACACCAACCCCGAAGGGGTGATAGAACACAGACGGGGGTGTCAACCCCCGGGAGTTAAAGGGACGTATGTCCACTTGCCAGCACGATAAAAAAGTTGTCATCCAAGATAATAGATGTCGGCGTCCCGAATTATGAAAATCATTATCAGCACCTGTCGTTATTGCTATCATTTGCATAGTGTTGCTGTCGTTTGTGTGGCGATGGATAGGGTGGCGTATTATTTTTTTCACGTATTTTTTGCATATAACACATTTTTTTGTAAATTTGCATACCATACCATACAACTACTTGAAATGATGAAAAACAAGGTGATGAAAGTCCTTTTCCTGGTGCTTCTGGCCCTGTTGCTGGCAGTGTCGGCCGATGCAGGCAAACCCAAGAAAAAGACGCAGACCGACCGCGAATACTGGTGCACCCTTGCATACAACATGGCACAACCCGTCTTGGAAAACATGGCGAAGGGCGAGTTGCAGAAAAACATGATGACCGAATATAGTCCGAGTTTCGACAACCGCAACCGCAAGGTGGTGTTCATGGAGACTTTCGGGCGACTCATGGCCGGCATCGCCCCCTGGCTCTCATTGCCCGATGACGACACCCCGGAAGGCAAACAGAGGAAAGAGTTGAGGGAATGGGCGCTCGCCAGTTACAAGAACGCCGTCGACCCGTCGTCGCCCGACTACCTGGTATGGAAAGGCGAGGGACAGGTGCTCGTAGACGCCGCCTACCTTGCAGAGAGTTTCCTGCGCGCCTACGACCAGTTGTGGATGCCACTCGACGAGACCACCAAGCAGCGGTACATAAAAGAGTTCACCAGCCTCAGGGGCATCGACCCACCCTACACCAACTGGTTCCTCTTCTCCTCCGTCATCGAAAGTTTCCTCGCCAAAAGCGGAGCACCTTACGACCAGTTCCGCGTCAACACCGCCTGCCGCAAGGTGGAGGAATGGTATGTGGGCGACGGATGGTATGCCGACGGACCGGTCTTCGCCTTCGACTATTACACCAGTTATGTCTTCCATGCCATGTACCTGGAGACGCTGCAAGCCATGATTGATGCCAAGGCCAACACACGCATCGACTACACGAAATACCGTGCACGAGCCCTGAAGAGGGCGCAGAAATTCGCCATCATACTCGAACGCTTCATCTCGCCGGAAGGCACCTTCCCCGTCATAGGAAGAAGTACCCCCTACAGGATGGCGGCCATGCAACCCCTCGCCCTGATGGCCTGGTACCAGACTCTGCCGCAAGAACTGTCCAACGGACAGGTGCGCGCAGCACTCACACAGGTCTTCCATCGCATGTTCGACTACAATGACAACTACAATAGCGGAGGATTCCTCACCATCGGCTTCTGCGGCTCGCAACCTGAGACGGCAGACTGGTACACCAACAACGGAAGCCTCTACATGTCCTCACTCGCTTTCATGCCCCTTGGACTCCCTCAAGACCATCCGTTCTGGAGGGATGAGCCACAACCTTGGACTCAGGTGAAGGCTTGGGGCGGACAGCCCTTCCCGAAAGACCACCGATGGGCCGACGACCCCAAGACGCCGGACAAATGGTGAGGAAAATTGACCTACGGTCGAAGTTGCTCACGCTCGGCAGACACCAAGCAAGCTTGGTCTGCTCTCGCTTAATCGCAACTTTGAAGATTGAATTTTTGGAGCAGCGGGGAGTGTAGTCAACAAGTTTGGAACAAGGTTGAGACCAGCAAGTTACAGACCCCACCCCATCCCCTCCCCTTGAGGGGCGGGGAGATGAGCACAGACCTTCTTACGAGGTGCAACTTCGGGGGAGATTCCGCGGGGGAGACTGAGAATTCGGAGGGAACTGAGGAATCGGGAGAATGCTGAGAATTCGGGGGGAACTGAGAATTCGGAAGGAACTGAAGAATCGGAGGGAACTGAGGAATCGGAGGGAACTGAGGAATCGGAGGGAACTAAGGAATCGGAGGGAACTGAGGAATCCGGGGGAATTGAGGAATCGGGGGGGAACTACTCCTAAAAATGGTATAAGACAATGAAAAAAGCACTGACAATATGCATCCTGGCACTCTGTTGTGCCACCACGATGGCCGTCACTCACGGCAAGAAAGCCCAAAAGGTCATCGCCATCATCGATTTGGTGAACACCTATTGGCAAACCAACAACAAGGCCGAAGAGCGCTCGTTCTGGGACAATGCCGCATATCACACCGGCAACATGGAGGCCTTCTTGCTCACAGGAGAACGACGTTACCTCGATTATTCCATCCGATGGGCGGAACACAACAACTGGAGCGGGGCGACAGAGAGCGATCCAACCAAATGGGAATACAAGAACTATGGAGAAGACCAGCGTCACGTGCTCTTCGGAGACTGGCAAATCTGCTTCCAAACCTACATCGACATCTACCAGTTGGCCATGGGTAGGATGGAGCCCGTCAACGGAAAACTCGAACGGGTGAACATCAACGGAGGTCCCGACAGGTGTGTGGCGCGAGCGAAGGAAGTGATGGGCTACGAGGCACGGTCCAAGGCGAACGACTATTGGTGGTGGGCCGACGCACTCTACATGGTGATGCCGGTGATGACGAAGATGTACAAACTCACTGGCGACGTGCAATACCTCGACAAACTCTACGAAAACATCCTCTACACCGACAGCATCATGCTTGACAACGAGACGGGGCTCTATTTCAGGGACGGGAAATATGTCTATCCCAAACACAAGACGGAGAGCGGAAAGAAGGACTTCTGGGCAAGAGGTGACGGATGGGTGCTCGCCGGACTGGCCAAGGTGCTTCAGGACATGCCACAGCAATACAAACACAGGCAATTCTTCGTGGACAAGTATGTGAGACTGGCCAAGGCGGTGGCCGCACTACAGCAGAAAGACGGCTACTGGACACGCTCGATGATGGACCCCCAGCAGGCTCCGGGTCCGGAAACCAGCGGCACGGCGTTCTTCACCTACGGCATCCTGTGGGGCGTCAACCATGGATACCTCTTCAAGAAGGAGTTCAAACCTGTCATCAAGAAAGCATGGAAATACCTTACGGAAACGGCACTGCAGCCCGACGGCAAGTTGGGCTACGTGCAACCCATCGGCGAAAAAGCCATCCCAGGACAAGTGGTCGACGCCAACAGCCAGGCCAATTTCGGGGTGGGAGCGTTCCTGCTCGCCGCCTGCGAATACGTGAGATACATCGAAAACAACATAACATATTTGGGATTATGATCAAACAATTGACAGCCCTCGCATTCTGCGCCTGGGCCTTGGTGCCAGTCGCCGCACTGGCCGACAACGAACCCACTTTCACTGAGTGGCACGACATGCAGGTGAACGACATCAACCGCTTCAAGCCCCACACCTGGTTCTTCGCTTACGAGAACCCGCAAGTGGCAAGGGGAGGCAACATGAAAGTGTCTGACAACTACTTGTCACTCGAAGGAACGTGGGATTTCCAATGGGTGGAGAACGCAGACCAAAGACCCACGGACTTTTACAAGACAGACTACAATACGGCTGGCTGGGGACAGATGAAAGTGCCGGGAATGTGGGAACTCAACGGATATGGAGACCCCATCTATGTCAACATCGGATTCCCTTGGAGAGGACATTTCGACAGCAAGCCGCCATCGGTGCCCACCAAGGACAACCACGTGGGAAGTTACAGGAAGGTGGTCGACATACCGGCAGCCTGGGACGGAAGACAGGTCATCGCCTACTTCGGCTCAGTCACCTCAAACATGTACCTATGGGTCAACGGCAAATTCGTGGGATACACCGAGGACAGCAAGATGGCAGCGGAGTTCGACATCACGCCCTACCTCCAGAAAGGGAAGAACCTCATCGCCTTCCAAACCTTCAGATGGTGCGACGGCACCTACTGCGAGGACCAAGACTTCTGGAGATTCTCAGGTGTGGCACGCGACTGCTTCCTCTACTCCCGTGACAAGAACGTGCACGTCGAGGATGTGAGAATCACACCTGACCTTGTCAACGACTATAAGGACGGAGTGCTCAACATCTGCGCGGAGGTCAAGGGTAAGTGCAATCTCCTCCTCGAACTCCTTGATGCCGACGGAAACACCGTGGCGGAGAAACTGCTCAACGACGTGAACGGGAAAGTGGAGACTGCACTGGAATTGAAAAACCCAAAGAAATGGACGGCAGAAACACCTTATCTTTATACCCTGCTCGTTTGTCCCACAACGCCTAACGCACGAAACACCATCTATGAGGCCATTCCACAGAAGGTGGGATTCAGAAAGGTGGAGATACGCAACTCCATGCTGCTCGTCAACAACGAGGCGATATACATCAAAGGAGCCGACCGTCACGAACTCGACCCCGACGGTGGATACGTGGTCTCCAGGGAGCGGATGATCGAGGACATCAAGATCATGAAACGCTTCAACATCAATGCCGTGCGCACATGCCACTATCCCGACGACCCCGTCTGGTATGACTTGTGCGACGAATACGGCCTCTACCTTTGCGCAGAAGCCAACCAAGAGTCGCACGGCTTCGGATACAGGAATGACTCGGAGGCGAAGAAACCGCAGTTCGCCCTGCAAATCCTGCAGCGCAACCAGCATAACGTCAGTGTCAACTTCAACCACCCAAGCGTCATCATGTGGTCGTTGGGCAACGAGACAGTCAACGGTCCCAACTTCGATGCCGCATACGACTGGATCAAGAGCCAGGACACCAGCAGGCCCGTGCATTTCGAACAAGCAGGGGGAGGAAGGAACACGGATATCCGTTGCCCCATGTATGCCAGCCAGGAGTGGTGCGAGCGCTATGCCAAGAGCGAAAGGCCCGAAGACCAGAAACCTCTCATACAGTGCGAATACAGCCACGCCATGGGCAACTCCTGCGGAGGATTCAAGGAATACTGGGACCTCGTGAGGCGCCATGGCAAGTTCCAAGGAGGATTCATCTGGGACTTCGTCGACCAGGCTCTCCACGGCACCGATGCCGAGGGAAGGAAAATCTACACCTATGGCGGCGATTACAACACTTACGACGCCAGCGACAACAATTTCAACTGCAACGGACTCATCAGTCCCGACCGCGTTCCCAACCCGCACATGTACGAGGTGGGCTACTACTACCAGAACATCTGGGCCACATTGATAGGAGCAGAGAACGGGCAAACCAAGGTGCGCGTGAGAAACGAGTTCTTCTTCCGCGACCTCTCCAACGTCAAGATGGAATGGACGTTCCTGGTGGCAGGGAAGGTGGTGCAGAAAGGCGTGGTGGACAATCTCGACATCAAGGCCCATGAGCGCAAGGACTTCTCCTTGCCCGTCGACCTCTCCGCCGCCTATGAGGGCGAACCATTGCTCAACATCGACTTCAAACTGAAAACACCGGAACCCCTGATGGAGGCCGGACAGACCATCGCATACGAACAACTCAGGGCCAGCGACTATGTCATCTTGACGGAAGATGTCTTCCCCTTGACGGGAAAACTCAAGGTCAAGAACGACAAGAAGTCGCCTGTCCTCACACTCGGCAACGACAACGTGGAGGTGGCCTTCGACAAGACCACCGGGTTGCTCACCACCTACAAGGCAGGAGGAAGGAACCTCTTGGGAGAAGGCGGGACCATCAAGCCCATCTTCTGGAGAGCCGTCACCGACAACGACATGGGAGCCGGACTGCAGCGCAGATACGCTGCTTGGAGAAACCCGCAGATGAATCTCCAAAGCCTCAAGACCACCAAGGTCACCACCCCGCACGGCAGACTGACGAGCAAGGACGTGTTGGTGACCGCCATCTATGACATGCCCGAGGTGAAAGCCACCCTCAAAATGGACTACCTGGTGGATGCAAAAGGTAAAGTCACGGTCACCGAGACGCTCGACACGCAAGAAGGGGCTGAGGTGAGCAACATGTTCCGTTTCGGCGTGGTCATGCAGATGCCTTACGAACTCGACCAAAGCGAATTCTATGGAAGAGGACCGGTGGAGAACTATGCCGACAGGAAATTCTCCCAGCGCATCGGCATCTACAAGCAGACAGCCGACGAGCAATTCTACCCCTACATCCGTCCGCAAGAGACGGGGACCAAGAGCGACATACGCTGGTGGCGTCAAAAGGATGCCTCGGGGAACGGCATATTGGTGCAAGCCGACAAACCATTCTATGCCAGTGCGCTGCACTATGACATCGAGACACTTGACGATGGCAACGACAAGGAGCAGAGGCATTCACCGCAAATGCCGAAGTCGGCCTACACCAACCTCTTCATCGACGGCGAGCACACCGGCGTGGGAGGCGTGGACTCTTGGAGCGGCAACGCCGAGGCCCTCAAGCCTTACAGGGTGGAATATGGCGACAAGACCTTCTCCTTCACCATCTTGCCGCAATAAACATCCTTCGTATTACATACAAACAGAGAATTCACATTAACAGATACATAGCAATGAGAAAACTACAGTTTCTGGCCATCCTGGCCTTGACAGCCGCATTGGCCTTGCCCGCCAGCGCACAAAGAAAACTCACGGTACAAACCAAGAAGTTGGGTGCCGTCATACAGCCCACCATGTATGGCATCTTCTTCGAGGACATCAATTTCGGTGCCGATGGCGGACTATATGCAGAAATGGTGCAGAACCGCTCGTTTGAATTCCCCAACCGTCTCATGGGATGGGAGGTCTTCGGCAACGTCGAACTACGCGACGACAGACCCGCCTTCCCCAACAACCCCCACTATGTGGCCGTCACCGACCCCAAGCACGCGCACAAGCGCTCTGGCATAGAGAACAGGGGATTCTTCGGCATGGGATTCAAGAAAGACCTCAGGTATGACTTCTCCGTCTACGCCAGACTCCATGACGCAGGAAGCAAACCCGCAAGAATCAGGGTGGAACTCGTCAATTCCAACAACAACGTCATCAAGAGCGAGAAAGTCAACATCGACAGCAGGGATTGGAAGAAATACACCTGCTCCATCACGCCCAACATCACCGACCCGAAGGGACTGATGCGCATCTTCCTTGAGTCGGCAGAGGGTGTGGACCTCGACCACGTATCGCTCTTCCCGTCGGACAACTGGAACGGACTGAGGGCCGACCTCGTCAAGGACCTGGAGGACCTCCATCCCGGCATCTTCCGCTTCCCCGGTGGATGCATCGTGGAAGGCACCGACCTCGCCACAAGGTACCAATGGAAAAACTCCGTCGGACAGGTGGAAAACAGGCCCCTCAACGAGAACAGGTGGAACTACACCTTCCCGCACCGCATGTACCCCAACTATTTCCAAACCTACGGCATGGGCTTCTATGAGTTCTTCCTCCTCTCCGAGAAAATCGGTGCAGAGCCACTCCCGGTGGTCAGTTGCGGACTGGCTTGCCAATACCAGAACGACGACATCAAGGCACACGTGGCGCTCGACCAGATGCAACCCTACATCGACGACGCACTCGACCTCATCGAGTTCGCCAATGGCGGCACCGACACCAAATGGGGAAAACTGAGGGCCGACATGGGCCATCCCGCTCCCTTCAACCTCAAGCAAATCGGCGTGGGCAACGAGCAATGGGGCGAACTCTACCCGGAACGTCTCGAACTCTTTGTCAACGCCATCAGGAGCAAATACCCCAAGATGCTCATCTGCGGCAGCAGCGGCCCATTGGCTGAAGGCAACGACTTCGACTATGGATGGAAGGAGATGAAACGGCTCAAGGTGGACCTCGTGGACGAGCATTACTACAAGCCGCCGCAGTGGTTCTTCGAGAATGCCGGACGATATGACAACTACGACCGGAAGGGTCCCAAGGTCTTCGCCGGAGAATATGCCGCCCATGGCAGGGGAGCACGCGAGGTGAACAACTGGGAGGCCGCTCTCTCCGAGGCCGCTTTCATGACAGGCCTGGAGCGCAACGCCGACGTGGTATACCAAGCCACCTATGCACCGCTCTTCGCGCATGTGGAGGGATGGCAGTGGAAACCCGACCTCATCTGGTTTGACAACCTCACTTCCGCCCGCACTCCCAACTGGTACGTGCAGATGCTCTACGGCACCAACAAAGGCACCAACGTGCTCAGCCTCACCGAGGACAAGAAACCCGTGGAGGGAAAGGACGGGCTGTATGCTTCGGCAGTATACGACAAGGACACCAAGGAGTATATCGTGAAAATCGCCAACTCTTCCGACAACAGCCAGCAGGTGGAAATCACCTTCAAAGGACTCAAGAGCATCGGAAAGGCAGAGGGAACCATCCTCACAGGAAACCTCGACATGGAGAACCTCGTGGGAAGGGCGGAAACCATCAAACCCACAACCGTCAGCCTGCAAGGCAGCAAGGACGTACTCCCCGTGAATGTTCCCGGCAAGGCTTTCATGGTCATCAGGTTCTAAAGACATGAACAATGTATGAACCCCTCTTTCCAATAATAATTTTCTGAATCAAACTTCTGAATATGGAAAACCAAAGCATCATCATCATGGTTCTCCGACTGCTCGGATCGCTCGCGCTCCTCGTGTTCGGTATGAAAACCATGAGCGACTCCTTGCAGAAAATGGCAGGACCGCAATTGCGACACGTCCTCGGGCGCATGACCACCAACCGCTTCACCGGCATGCTCACCGGCGTGCTTGTGACTGCTGCCGTGCAAAGTTCAACAGCAACGACGGTGATGACGGTATCCTTCGTCAATGCCGAATTGCTTTCGTTGGCTCAGGCCATCAGCGTCATCATGGGTGCCAACATCGGCACCACCCTCACCGCGTGGATCATGACGGTGGGAGTGGCGTTCAAAATCTCCGACTTCGTATGGCCGGTGTTTGTCATTGCCCTGTTGCTCATCTACCGCAAAAAGCATGAGAACGTGGGTGGCTTCCTCTTCGGACTCGCTTTCCTCTTGTTGGGACTTGGCACACTCAGGGATACCGGTGAAGCCATGAAACTGGGTGAGCAACCGGCCATCCTCAATTTCTTCTCGGCTTTCGACCCCGCCAGTTTCTCCACAACGCTCATCTTCCTGCTCATAGGAAGCGTTCTCACCATGTGCGTGCAGTCGTCGGCTGCCGTGATGGCCATCACCATGATCTTGTGCTCCAGCGGAGCATTGCCCATTTACCAAGGCATCGCATTGGTCATGGGTGAGAACATCGGAACCACCGTTACTTCAAACCTTGCGGCCATGACGGCCTCCACGCAGGCAAGGAGGACTGCGTTGTCGCACATGTTCTTCAACCTCTTCGGCGTGTGCTGGATTCTCATCATACTCCATCCCTTCATCGACTGGGTGTGCTCGCTGGTGGGCTACGACACCACCATGGTGAAAGAGGTGGTCGGCAATGAAACCTTCCTGGCCAACGCTGCAAAACTGAGCGTGGTGCTCGCCACATTCCACACCTGTTTCAATGTCGCCAACACCTTCATCCTCATTTGGTTCATTCCCCAGATAGAGAAGATCGTATGCTATATCATCAAAGGGAAGAAGAAGGCTGAAAACGAGGAGGACGAGCCGCTGAAACTGAAGTACATCGGAGCCGGCCTGATGAAGACGCCGGAAATCGCAGTGCTGCAGGCTCAGAAGGAAATCACCCACTTCGCCACGAGGATGCACCGCATGTTCGGGATGGTGCGCGATCTCCTCGAAGAGCATGACGACGAGAAGTTCGGCAAACTCTTCGAGCGCATCAGGAAATACGAGGACATCTCCGACAACATGGAGATAGAGATTGCCAAATATCTTGAGGAAGTGAGCAACGCACACTTGAGCGACGAGACGAAGCAGAAGATACGGTCCATGCTCAGGCAGATCAGCGAAATCGAGAGCATCGGCGACGCTTGCTACAACCTCGGCCGTTCCATCAATCGCCTCCATGAGTCGGGGAAGGATTTCCCCGAACACCTGAAGGATGAAATACACAAGATGATGGAGGTCACCGACAAATCTCTCGTGCAGATGGACAACGTGATGAACTCCAGGCGTGAGGACGTCTCCCTGGACGACACCATGCGCATAGAAATCGAAATCAATTCCATGCGTGACCAGTTGAAGAAGGAGAACATCACTTCTGTCAACGACCACCAGTATGACTATGCCATGGGAACCATGTTCACCGACATCGTCAGTGAATGTGAGAAACTCGGCGACTACGTGGTCAACGTGGTGGAGGCCAGACTGGGGAAATAGCAGTCAGGAAAATCGTAATGGTCGGACTGGTCAGATGAATCTGGGCAGTCCGACTTTTTTGCACCCATTCCTTGTATGGAACCCTATTCAACAATTATTCACTGAAGTCTCCCACCTTGAAGGCCGAAGGCCTGGTCAGACCATTAGCAGGGGTTTCACCCCTGCTAATAAGTGGTTTATACAATAACCCCGAAGGGGTGACAGATCATTCTGTCACCCCTTCGGGGTTATTATGTGTGTCGCCTATACCGGGGGCTCCACCCCCGGCTGTGGTCTTTTCGCCCCTTCGGGGCTTGAT
>JAFZSL010000072.1 GCA_017619375.1 Prevotella sp.
CCTATCCTATCCTATCCTAATCTTATCCTATCTTATCCTAAACTAACCTAATCCTATCCTAACTTATCCTATCCTATCTTGTCTTATCCTAATCTTATCCTATCTGCGCCCACCGTGACCTCTGCCATGAGAATGTCCCGAATGTCCCGGAGCCCCCATGTGGTGTGTGGGGCGGTTGCCTGGCCTTGTCGAGGGGACGTGGCGGCTCGGAGCCGAGGGAGGTGCGAAGTGGTGACGGGTGTAGAAGCTGGAAGCCCTATGGCTGTGTCCTCCACGGAAGTTATTGAATGCCACTGGATGACGGTGGAACATCAAGCCGCGGTTGTAACGGTCGTAGACGACCAGGCTCCAGGCGCCGGCACGCCATGCCAACGGGCGATAGAAGTAGAGGCTGCTCATATAGCGGTCGAACTGCCATGTGCCGAGCACCATGCGGAGGTCGCGGTTGCGCACATCCCACCAAGGGCCGAACAGGTCGTTCTGAGTGTTCATATTGAGGAAGTAATCGAGGTTGATTTCGTATACAGCCTCATATTGTGCATCTGTCAAGTTCAATTCGTGTGCCATCTTGTCGCTGAGGAACAAGGCTTCGTCGCGAGCGGCGTTATATGGCATTGCCTGGGCAGAGATGGCTATCGTCATCATCATTACCATGAACATTATCTTTTTCATATCTTCTTTTTTTTTGTGGTTGATTTCATTGTTTCTTTTCTCTTTTCTGTTGGCAAAGGTAGGCAGAAAACCGGGCTGCTGAAAAGGAAATGACCTAAAACGGGATGGGTCTTTCCCTAATGTTGCAGGGGATTTCCCGAAAGGGCGAGTTTTTTGGAGGAGTAGGAGGCAATAGGAGCAAGTAGGAGGCAATAGGAGAGAGTAGGAGGCAATAGGAGCAAGTAGGAGGTAATAGGAGAGGGTGGGAGGTTATAGTAGCAAGCAGGGGGTAATGGGCTTTATGGGTCTCTTTTTGACAGTTAAAAAATATTATTTATATTAAAAAACCTTAAAACTATGAATTGGCGAAGGTGCTACGATGGGTAAAGATAATTAAAATATGTACCTTTGCAGTCCGATTATTACCGGGGGTAGTCTTAGGACCCCCAGGAGTGGCGTGTTAATAGTGGTGCCTTTGGCCGGGCGCAACGGTTAGTGAATCGCCTTCCAACGAATAAACGAATAGGAAAAAAAGTTTTTTAGTAGCAAAAAATCAATTTGAAATGAACACTTTAAGTTACAAGACTGTTTCCATGAGCAAGAATACGGTCAAGAAAGAGTGGGTCGTCATCGATGCCTCCGGACTGGTGGTAGGTAGACTCAGCTCCAAAGTGGCCAAGATTCTTCGTGGGAAGCACAAACCAACCTTCACACCGCATGCCGATTGTGGAGACAATGTGATCATCATCAACGCCGACAAGGTGGTGTTCACTGGCAAAAAAGAAACCGAGAAACTTTACACCCGCTATACAGGTTATCCTGGTGGCCAACGCTTTGACACCCCCGCCAAGCTCCGTCTGAAGAAAGATGGCGCCGAGCGCATCATACGCCATGCCGTCAAGGGCATGCTTCCTAAAGGTCCCCTCGGCCGCAGCCTGATGTACAACCTCTATATATATGAGGGCACCGAGCATCCTCATGAGGCACAGCAGCCCAAGGCCATCGATATCAACCAGTTTAAATAATCATAGCAAATGGAATCTAAATATACAAATGCCATAGGACGTCGCAAGAGCGCCATTGCTCGCGTCTACCTCAGTGAAGGCACAGGCAAGATCACCATCAACAAGAAGGACCTCACAGAGTATTTCCCCTCACCCATCCTCCAGTATGTTGTCAAGCAGCCCCTGAACCTGCTCAACGTTGCTGAGAAGTATGACATCAAGGTGAACCTCGACGGTGGCGGCTTTACAGGTCAGAGCCAGGCTCTCAGACTCGCCATTGCACGCGCACTTGTGAAAATCAATGAAGAGGACAAGAAAGCCCTCAAAGACCAAGGCTTCCTCACCCGCGACTCCCGCGTTGTGGAGCGCAAAAAGCCGGGACGCCCCAAGGCACGCGCACGCTTCCAGTTCAGCAAGCGTTAAAAAAAAGCAACTCTTGTTTAGCATCCAAACTGGTAAGACTCCCCGCTTGGTGGCATGAGGCCGCCAACGGAGATTACTTGCTGGTTGGTTGATAGAAAACTAAAAGGAAAGTAAACAAATTAACAACAAAACAATGCCAAGAACAAATTTTGACATGCTGCTGGAGGCTGGATGCCACTTTGGTCACCTCCGCCGCAAATGGAACCCCGCCATGGCTCCCTACATCTTCATGGAGCGCAATGGCATCCATATCATCGACCTGCACAAGACAGTCGTGAAAATCGACGAGGCCGCCGAGGCACTCAAGCAAATCGCAAAGTCGGGAAAGAAAATCCTCTTTGTTGCTACTAAGAAACAAGCCAAGAGCATCGTGGAAGAGAAAGCCACCAGTGTCAACATGCCTTATGTCATCGAGCGCTGGCCAGGCGGTATGCTCACCAACTTCCCCACCATCCGCAAGGCAGTGAAGAAGATGACCACCATCGACAAACTCATTGCTGACGGTACGTTCAACAACCTCTCAAAGAGGGAACTTCTCCAGGTGACACGCCAGCGTGCCAAACTCGAGAAGAACCTCGGTTCCATCGCCGACCTCACCCGTCTGCCCTCCGCACTCTTTGTCGTGGATGTGATGAAAGAGAACATCGCCGTCAAGGAAGCCAAGAGACTCGGCATCCCCGTCTTCGGTATCGTTGACACCAACTCCAACCCCGACGACATCGACTTCGTCATCCCCGCCAACGATGATGCCAAGGATAGCATCGACATCATTCTCACCGCTTGCTGCGGCGCCATCGCCGAAGGACTCGAGGAGAGAAAGGTCGAAAAAGCCGACGAGAAGGCACAGGCCGAGCAGGACGAAGAGGCCAACGAGCCCAAGAACATGCGTTCCCGTAGGGCTCGTAAGGACAGCCCGAAGGCTGAGGCTGCCGTTGAGGAAGCCCCCGCTGCCAACGAGGCTGCCGTTGAGGAAGCCCCCGCTGCCAACGAGGCTGGCGAAGAGGAAGCCCCCTCTGCAGAGTGATTATTTAACCGAATATCTGGAAATCCAGAAGTCCCTCCCTTGGGGCTTCTGGAAAATCTGGGCATAACATCAAAAACCAAAAAGAAAAATGGCTTACAAACCCACAATGGATGATATCAAGAAGCTCCGCACCATCACCGGTGCAGGCTACGGCGACGTCAAGAAGGCACTCGTCGAGGCTGAGGGAGACTTCGATAAGGCTAAGGACCTCCTCCGTGAGCGCGGACTCGCCATCGCAGCCAAGCGCAGCGACCGCGAGACTTCCAATGGATGCGTGCTCGTCAAGGTAGAGAACGGCTTTGCCGCCATCATCGCACTCAAGTGTGAAACCGACTTCGTCGCCAATGGCGCCGACTTCATCGCACTCACCCAATCCATCCTCGATGCTGCCGTGGCCAACAAATGCCAGACCCTCGAGGAAGTGGCTGCTCTCACCCTGCCCGACGGACAAGTCGTCTCCGACGCCGTCACACAGCGTTCCGGCATCACCGGTGAGAAGATGGAACTCGACGGATACAACGTCCTCGAGGGAGAGAACATCTACCAGTACAACCACCAAGGGAAGAACATCCTCTGCACCCTCGTCCAACTCAACAAGGCTTTCGAGGAGCAAGGCAAGAAACTCGCCCTCCAAGTGGCTTCCATGAATCCCATCGCACTCGACGAGGAGAGCGTTCCCCAGTCGGTGAAGGACAGCGAATTCCAAGTAGCCATCCAGAAAACCAAGGACGAGCAAGTGGAGAAGGCCGTAGAGGCTGCTCTCAAGAAGGCCGGTCTCAACCCGAACCTCCTGGACAGCGAAGACCATATCAGCTCGAACATCGCCAAGGGTTGGCTCACCGAAGAAGAGGCTGAGAAGGGACGTGCCATCAAGGCTGAAACCGCTGCCGCCAAGGCTGCCAGCCTCAACGAGCAGATGGTTCAGAACATCGCCAAGGGCCGCATGGCCAAATTCTTCAAGGAGAATTGCCTTGTCAACCAAGAGGTCATCATGCATGAGCCCAAGGAGAATGTCTCCTCTTACCTCAAGGCTGCCGACAAAGAACTCAAGGTGGTTGCGTTCAAGCGCTTCACACTGAGGGCAGACTAAAAAAGTCATCCTGCATACCATTCATGGCCAGGCAGCGGGGGCGTTCTCCCGTGCCTGGCTTTTTTTCCATCTTGACGGGGCATCCTGAATCATGAAAATCTTTGCCGTCGCTTTCAATTACGACACGTACAATAAAGACGGGGACACGCCGTTATATAATGTGGGAGACCCTGTCGTCTTCCTCAGGGCGGACTCTTCGCTCACAAAGGGAGGGAGGCCTGTCTTCCTCCCTGAAGACATGGGCGATGTGCATTGCGCGGTCCAGTTGGTGGTGAGGATTTGCCGCTTGGGGAAAAGCATCCCGGAGCGATTCGCACACCGATATTACGACGCCGTGACATGTGGTGTCACCTTCACCGCCACCTCCCTCCTCAAAAAGTTGCGCGAGGAGGGGCTGCCATGGGATATGGCGACAGGCTTCGATGGGGCGACCAAGACAGGGGAGTGGGTCGACATTCCAACGGGTGCCATGGCACCCATGAGGTTCCGGCTCGACATCAATGGAAAGACGGCCATGCAAGGGAACACGAAGGACATGGTGCGCACGGCAGACCAACTCATCGCACATGTCAGCAGGCATTTCACCATCAGGACGGGCGACCTCCTCTTCACAGGCGTTTCCGAGCCTCTCTGCAAGGTGAATGTCGATGACCGCATCACCGGTTATCTGGAAGAAAGAAAACTATTGGAGTTCAATGTTAAATAAGCAAGCAAGGATGGGGATGAACAATCAGGCTGGTCTGACTGGTCCGATTGGTCAAACCCTATGGAGGATGCGACAGACCCTCAAGGCGATGGCTGTGGCTTGCCTCCTGCTGGCGGTCGTGACAAACGCTGCCGCACAGCAGTTTCATAACCTCACCGCCGAGGAGGTGAGCATCGACTCCGTGCTCCCAAGGTTTGCTTGCTCCATACCACTCCAAGGAGACTACGCCGACTCCGTCTACACCGTCGACATCCTCTATCCGGAATGGCTCGACATGACGGAATACAGCATCAGGAAGATGCGAGAGGTCACCGATGCCCCCATGCCGGAAATGCCCGTGCCTGAAGCCAACGTCGTGGTGGAAAGGAAAAACGGCAGCCTGGAGGTGAGTTTCGTACCCATCGCCTTTAGAGACGGGAAATACCAGTGGCTCGTCGGCTTCATGCTCTCGGTGAACGCCAAGCCTTTGGCGCAGAACGTATGGCGCATGCCCAGAAGGGTACAGGCCGCCAACGCCGAACGATACGCCGAAAATTCGGTGCTTGCCTCTGGGAAATGGGTGAAGGTGAGGGTGCCCTCGTCGGGCATCTACCAGGTCAATGAGGCGCTCGTCAAGCAGGCGGGCTTCACCAGCCTCGACAAGGTGAAGGTTTACGGTTATGGAGGGAAGTTGCAGAACGAGCAACTCGTGCCGGCGGAACTCATCGAGACCGACGACCTCAAGGAGGTGCCCACATGCAACGTGGGTGGAAGGAAACTCTTCTATGCACAAGGCCCTGTCTCTTGGAGCCAGCCTTCGGCCATGGAACGCACGAGAAACCCATATAGCGATTATGGCTATTATTTCCTCACACAAAGTAACGAGGAGGCCCTCTCCATCGACAGCGCCGCTTTTGTGAAGGATTCCTATCCACGGCCGGAGCATTATCATACGCTCCACGAAATCGACAACTATTCCTGGTTCCAAGGAGGAAGAAACCTCTTTGAGAACAGTCCCATCAACGCTGGCGAGTCGCGTACTTACACCCTCAACAACCCCAGTGGCGACACCAAGGGTAAGGTAGCGGTGGCCGTCACCGCAGGCGTCTCTTCCGCCGTGGAGGTGACGCTCAACGACTCCGTGCTGGGAAGGCTGTTCATGTCGCCGGGAAGTTATGAGAGGGGAAGGGAGACAAAGGAAGTCTATGAGGTGGACAACCTCGCCAGTGCCAACAACATCATCATCAAGACCCTCAGCGGAGGCCCTGTCAGGCTCGACTACATCGACATCCACACCGACACGCCAAGAAACATGACGGCACTCACCTACAGCGGCATCCCCACACCGGAAATCCTTTACGGCATCACCAACCAAAACCACCATGCCGACGGACCCGCCGATTTGGTCGTCATCGTACCCACCTCGCAAAAACTGACGGAACAAGCCAACAGGCTTGCACGATACCACGAGGAGCACGACTCCCTGAGGGTGCGTGTCGTGCCTGCCGACGAACTCTACAACGAGTTCTCCAGCGGCACACCCGACATCGCAGCATACAGGAGATACCTCAAGATGCTTTACGACAGGGCGGAGAACGAGGCTGACATGCCCAAATACGTCCTCCTCTTCGGGGACGGCTTTTGGGATAACAGGATGCTCACCTCCGACACGCGCAACTTCTCTCCCGACGACTTCCTCCTCTGCTACGAGAGCGAGGAGTCCTTCAGTGAAATCTACTGCTATGTGGACGACGGCTTCATCGCGCTGCTCGACGACGGAGAGGGACTCAATCCCCAAAGTTCCGACAAACTCGACCTCGCAGTGGGTAGAATCCCCGTGCACACCGTGCAAGACGCCAAGACCGTGGTGGACAAAAGCATCAACTACATGAAGAATGCCGACGCAGGGGCATGGGAGAACCTTGTCGTCGTGCTCGGTGACGACGGCAACAACAATTCGCACCTCGTGGATGCCAACAACGCCGCCAACCTCGTCAACTCACTCTATCCAGGCTTCCAAATCAAGAAGGTGATGTGGGACGCCTACACCAGGGTCACCACCGCCACGGGCAACACCTATCCCGACTGCACCAAGGACATCAAGAACACCCAGGAGGCCGGCGCACTTGTCATCGACTATTCCGGCCACGGGTCGGCCAACAGCATCTCGCATGAGAAAGTGCTGATGCTGCAAGACTTCAAGGACTTTTCCAACACCCACATGCCGCTCTGGATCACCGCTTCCTGCGACATCATGCCTTTCGACATGGCCGAGGAATGCATCGGCGTGGAGTGCATGCTCAACAAAAAGGGCGGTTCCATGGCCTTCTTCGGCACAACGAGAACCGTATACCAAAGTTACAACGCCTATCTCAACCGAGCCTACCTCAAACACGTGCTCAGTGTGAACAATGGCAAGAGAACCTCCATCGGAGAGGCACAGAGGCTGGCGAAAAACGAGATGATCACCTCGGGACAGGACAAGACCGCCAACAAACTCAGGTACTCCCTGCTTGGCGACCCCGCGCTATGCCTCAACGTGCCCACGCTGAAGGCCGTGGTGGACTCCATCAACGGGAGAGCCCTCGGCATCGGGGAGGACGTGGCCATCTCTGCAGGCTCCATCGTCAGCGTCAAGGGACACATTGAACGCAACGGCCAACGCGACTCCACCTTCAACGGACAGGTCACCGCCACTGTGAGAGACTCAGAGGAACGCGTCACCTGCAAGGGACAGGCGGAGGACTCCGACGCTGCCTACTCCTACCTCGACAGGCCCAACGTGCTCTTCAATGGCTCAGACAAGGTGGACAACGGCGAATTCTTCTTCTCCTTCGCCGTGCCCATGGACATCAACTACTCCGACGGGTCGGGACTCATGAACCTCTATGCCGTCAACGACGACCACACGCTCGAAGCCCATGGCTACTGCGACGATTTCACCGTGGGAGGGACGCAGACCATGGACAACGACTCCATAGGGCCTTCCATCTACTGCTATCTCAACTCTCCTTCGTTCACCAACGGCGATGACGTGAACAGCACGCCATACTTCGTCGCACAGGTGACCGACAAGGATGGCATCAACGCTGCAGGAACGGGAATAGGCCATGACCTGCAACTCATCATCGACGACGAGATGGGGAAGACCTACAATCTCAACGACAACTTCACGTTCGACTTCGGCAGTTACACCAGTGGAAACACCTTCTACAGCATACCCGAACTCACGCCGGGAAGGCACGTGCTCAAATTCAGGGCATGGGACATCCTCAATAACTCCTCCACGGCAGAACTGTCCTTCAATGTCGTCAATTCACTCAAGCCCACGCTGTTCAGCATCAGTTGCACCAACAATCCCGCCACGACGACCACCACGTTCATCATCAACCATGACCGCACGGGAAGCAACATGGACGTGTCGCTCGACATCCTCGACGTCAGTGGCAGGCTGTTGTGGAACCATACGGAAAGCGGTGTGTCCACCAATGGGGCGTACACCATCGAATGGGACCTCACCGTCGACGGAGGGCAGAAACTGCAGACCGGCGTCTATCTCTATCGCGTGCGTGTGGCGTGCGACGACAGCAAGATGGCGTCCAAAGCCAAGAAACTCATCATCATAGACAATAATTAAGGCACCGCAGCGTTTTTAAAAAGCAGGGAGCAGAGCCCCGCTTCAAGACAAAGAAAAGAATATACCTAAAATATGAATATCAGAGGACTTTCCATCTTATTGACACTCTCGCTGGTTTCGGTCACGGCCATGGCCCAGAAAGAGGACATGTTCAACCCCGTCAACACTTCCGTCACATCGCAGACCATCGCACCTGATGCAAGGGCTGCCGGCATGGGCGACGTGGGTGTCGCCACCGACCCCGATGTCGTGTCGCAATACTGGAACCCGTCAAAATACCCCTTCACCATCTCAAGGGCGGGCGTGGCGCTCAACTACACCCCGTGGTTGAGGCAGTTGGTCAACGACATGGACCTGGCCTATCTCGTGGGCTACTACCGCATAGGCGACTATAGCGCCGTGTCGGGTTCGCTCAGGTACTTCTCGCTTGGCGAGGTCTTGACAAGCAGTTCGCTCGACGGGTCCAATGACATGACCATCAACCCGTACGAGATGTCGCTCGACGTGGCATACTCCCTCATGCTCAGCGAGCATTTCTCCCTTGGCGCCGCCGTGAGATGGATCTATTCCGACCTCACCTACGACTACACCGAGGACACCAGTCCAGGCTCGGCCTTTGCCGCCGACCTCTCCTGCTACTACCAGAACTACCTCAACCTTGGGGCGAGGGAGTGCCAGTTGGGACTCGGTTTCAATGTCAGCAACATCGGTAGCAAGATCACCTTCGGCGGCGACGAGCACAGTGAGTTCATCCCCACCAACATGAGGTTGGGTGCCTCGCTGATGATTCCCGTCGATGAATACAACAGGTTCACCATAGCCGCCGACCTCAACAAACTCCTGGTGCCTACCTATCCCAAGCAGAGGGAGGAGGAGACATCACAGGAATACCAGGACCGTCTGGAGAAGGAGTATTTCGACGTGTCGAGCATCAGTGGCATGTTCAAGAGTTTCAACGACGCCCCCAATGGCTTCAAGGAGGAACTTCAGGAGGTGCAATGGAGCATCGGCGCCGAGTATATCTACCATGACCAGTTCGCCATCAGGGCGGGATACCACGATGAGCATGAGAACAAGGGCAACCGCAAATATTTCACCGTGGGTGCCGGCTTCAGGATGAACGTCTTCTCCCTCGACGCCGGTTATGTCATCGCCACGGCGAAGAGCAATCCCCTTGACCAGACGCTCAGGTTCACCCTCTCCTTCGACATGGACGGCATCAAGGACTTGTTCAAGAGAAGATAAAGATATTTTACTCAACTTTCTGGGGTAAGGAAAAAGGCGGTAAAAGTGAACATATGTCCCTTTCCCGGGGGTTGACACCCCCGTCTGTGTTCTGTCACCCCTTCGGGGTTGGTGTGCATTAGCTTGTTGTCCCTGGGGGTTGACACCCATGTTTGTGTGAAACAAACAGACATATGTCCCTTTAACTCCCCTTTAACTCCTCTTTAACTCCTCTTTAACTCCTGAAACAAGAAAGATTCCTCTTTAATTCCAAAAACTAAAGAATTTTATCAACCATGAACATCAGGGTAGGTTTCGGATACGACGTGCACCAATTGGTGGAGGGCAGGGCCCTCTGGATGGGTGGTGTGAAAATAGACCATCGCTTGGGGCTGCTTGGCCACAGCGATGCCGACGTGCTCATACACGCCATCTGCGATGCCTTGCTGGGTGCTGCCAACATGCGTGACATAGGTTATCATTTCCCCGACAACTCCGACGACACGCTCGATATGGACAGCAAAATCATCCTCAAGGAGGTGGTCGCGCTCATCGCCACGAAAGGCTACAAGGTGGGAAATATCGACGCCACCGTCTGTGCAGAGCAACCCAAACTCAATCCGCACATTCCGGCCATGCAAAAATGTATGGCAGAGGTCATGGGCATCAGTCCCGACGACATCTCCATCAAAGCCACCACCACGGAAAAACTCGGTTTCACAGGAAGACAGGAGGGCATCAGCGCCTATGCCGTCGTACTTGTCGAGAAGGTGGAGGATAGGGGATAGATGGCTCCAAATAGTAACTGATTTTTCCCATCTTTTTTATCAAGAATTATAGAATTGTAGTATTTTTGCGACCTGTAAGATTGAGGAAAACTCCTTTTAAGATTAGTGCGACAATCGCCTTGAATGGGCAAAAGTACAAGCAGAGTAACTTACTCCCCCTCTAAGATTAGAGGGGGCCAGGGGGCGTTGACCAGTGAAAGAATGCTTCGGAGACGGCTTGGGTTAAAAATGCAAAATTATGAAAAACAATTCAGCATTCCAACTATTATGGGTGAAATATCCTTTTTCCCCTATCAAGGAATACTGGTTTGCAAGAAAGCTGGTTCTTCCATCTTTGATAGTACACAAAAGATACGCGGCAACTCATCTCTGAGCCGCCGCGTACAAGCCTATGTTTAACTAAAAATCCTTTTCAAAACCAAAGGGAGCCTCACGGCGACCTTTGTTGTCCAATTAAACAATCTACTTAATACCTTAAACCTAATAACTAAAAACCTAAATCTATTACTACTAACCTAAACAATCTATTAACCTTTATGATTGATGACTCAATCATTGACGATGCAAAGGTACTCACAAAACGACGACTGTGCAACTCTTTTATGAGGATTTTCAATAATTATGCCCTTTTCTTGACATAAATCAATAGGTGTGTGCGATAACAATGTTATTTTTTCGTTTTTTATGCGTATGAAATATTTTTTTTGATTACTTTTGTCCTTTGTTATGAGAGTACTTGTCATCAACACCAGCGAGCGGACGGGAGGAGCCGCAATGGCCGCCAACAGGCTTATGGAGGCGCT
Source organism: Prevotella sp. (assembly GCA_017619375.1). Lineage (GTDB taxonomy): Bacteria > Bacteroidota > Bacteroidia > Bacteroidales > Bacteroidaceae > Prevotella. The sequence continues at coordinate 11,330 of JAFZSL010000072.1, forward strand.
TAACAACACCGGCGTAAAGGCCAAGATGCTTGTCAGGGACAAAGAGACCGATTCCATCACCGTGGTGGGAATCGGAGACACCCTCCTGGCACAAAGGCATTTCATCAGGGAAAGGATGTCCATCTTCACCCGGCTCCATTTCTCCAAGAAGCATCTCTTCGACATCGACATTGCCAATACCGGATTCGATGTCACGAAAACCAGGGAGTTTCAGGAAGCGGATATCATCCACCTGCATTGGGTCAACCAAGGGATGCTGTCGCTCAAGGGCATCAGGAAGATCCTGAATAGCGGGAAACCCGTCGTCTGGACCATGCACGATGCATGGCCTTCCACAGGCATATGCCACCTCACCTTGGGGTGCAAGCGTTTCAAGACAAGATGCAAGAATTGCAAGTATCTGCCTGGTGGCGGGGGCGAGAACGACCTCTCGTCAAAGGTGTGGAAAAAGAAGAAGGACATCTTCGAGCACCATGGCATCTTCTTCGTGGCTTGCAGCAAATGGCTGGAAGGCGAGGCGAAGCAGAGTGCCTTGCTCCAAGGACAGAGCATCACCAGCATCCCCAATCCCATCGACACCAGGGTGTTCAAGCGTCACGACAAGGCAGAGGCCAGGAAGGCTCTCGGACTGCCTTTGGACAAGAAACTCATCCTCTTTGTCTCTCAGCGTGTCACCAATGCCTACAAGGGCATGGATTACCTTGTGGAGGCTTGCCGACTGCTTGCGGAGGAGCATCCGAAGATGAAGGAGCAATGCGCCGTCGTGATGCTCGGAGGCCATGCGGAGGAAATGGAGGACAAACTGCCCCTGCAGGCGTTTCCCTTGGGGTATGTCACAGATGAAAGGAAAATCGTTGACGTGTATAATGCCGCCGACGTGTTCGTCCTGCCATCGCTCTCGGAAAACCTGCCCAACACCATCATGGAGGCCATGGCATGTGGCGTGCCGTGTGTCGGCTTCAAGGTGGGAGGCATCCCGGAGGAAATCGAACACAGGAAGAATGGTTATGTGGCGGAATACTGCAACGCCAAGGACTTGGAAGAAGGCATGAGGTGGGTGCTCGTCGAGGCTGACCATGAAGCGTTGTCCACGGCGGCGATGAAGAAGGTGGCTACCTCTTTCTCGCAAGACAGCGTGGCCTTGAGATACATCGAGGTGTACAACCATGCCATGGCCTTCAAACATTACGGGATATGACACGCATCACCATCGTCACCATCACCTATCAGGCTGCAAAGGTGTTGCAACCCACCCTCGACAGCGTCGCTTGCCAGCACCATGAATGGGTGGAGCACATCATCGTGGACGGTGCGTCCACCGACGGTACGGTAAAGATGGCGGAAGCCTACAAGCAACAGTCGGATGCCATGGACAACGGCCATGAGGTAAGGGTGCTCTCCGAACCCGACAACGGACTATACGATGCCATGAACAAGGGGTTGCAAATGGCTACGGGCGATTATGTATGCTTCCTCAACGCCGGTGACAGACTCGCCGACGAGGAAACCCTGGCAAGGGTGGCGGAAGTGGCTGAGGCCTATAGCGACGGGGTGAGTCCGGCGGTGGTCTATGGCGACACCGACATCATCGATGCGGAAGGGCGTTTTGTCAGGCATCGGCGATTGTCGCCGCCGGAGACGTTGTCGTGGCGTTCGTTCAAGCATGGCATGCTGGTGTGTCATCAAGCCTTTTATGCACGCACCCAACTGGCCAGGCAAGTGCCTTACGACACCCGTTACCGATTCTCGGCAGATGTCGACTGGTGCATACGGGTGATGAAGAAAGCAGAGGAGGAACGTGACCCGCTATGCCATGCGGGCAAGGTGCTGGCACTCTACTTGGAGGAGGGGCAGACCACCCTCCACCACAAGGAGTCGCTGAGGGAGCGCTTCGACGTAATGAGGCGTCACTACGGCCTGTTCATCACCGTCGCCATGCATGCCTGGTTTGTCATCAGGGCAACATGGAGGAAATTAAAGTTTTTCTAACATCCCTAAGAAAAAAAAAAGCCAATACCTGTGAATATCACGAAGTATTGGCTTTTATGTTTTTGTGCTTGTTGCTATTCTATCGGGTCTTATTTCCCTCTTGCTGCCGTGGCTCTTGCTGACTCGCTTTCCATCGTGTTGCGGCGGAAGACATAATTGTTGCCGACGACGTCTTGGTTGCGGAAGTCAAAGAAGAGGCAGGGATTGAGTGCCACGCCGCAAAGGCGGGTCTCAAAGTGAAGGTGTGAACCTGTGCTGCGCCCGGTGTTGCCTCCAAGGCCGATGGGTTGGCCGGCACGGACTACTTGGTTGGGCCTGACAAGTTGCTTTGACAAGTGGGCGTAATAGGTTTCCAATCCGTTGGGGTGGCGAATGATGATATAGTTTCCATAGCCTTTTCCTTCGTATTTCACACAACGCACCTTGCCGTCGAATGCAGCGTAAATGGTGTCGCCGATATAGACTTTGATGTCAAGACCGCGGTGCTGGCGTCCCCAGCGAGGACCGAAATTGGAGGTGATGACGCGGCTGGGAGTGGGCATATGGAAACCTCTAAGGTCGATGTTGTATGTTTCTGGCAGTGCCGAGCCTTTGTAATGCGTTGCGGTGTTGTCCCAGTTTTCATAAAGCATGGAACTGGGTGATTCCATCTCTTCGCGGTTCTTGATGTTTTGCAATGCAAGTGTGTCGAGCTGCTTTGCTTTTTTGTCAACGGGTACCATGCGGGCCAGAAGATCCTGACTGGCGGCTGGCATTGAGGCTGCGGCCAATATTACTGTTAATGTAATTGTCTTAAGAGCTTTTTTCAAATTCATTATTTCCTTATTTAGTTTGTCATCACAAAAAGGTGTGATGCTTGACTATTTTTCGATTTTTTCCTCTGCCTTGAAATAATCGACGCAATAACTTGGTACATCTGATTATTTCAATGCGATGCAAAGGTAAGAAAAAAATTCCGATTAAAATGCCCCATTAACAGTATTTAGTGCATATTTAACACTTAAAAGCAAGTCTTAAAAAAAGATTAAAAAGGAAAAATGAAAGATGAAAAATGAAGTGATTGAATATTATTTTTTTCTTCTTTCATTTGTCAATTTTCACCTCCTTAGGTTATTCAGGCGAACTTGCAATCCGTCCTTAATTGCTGCGACGAATCTTTAGGAAATGGCGGCCCAGTTGATGTTTGTCTTGCGCAAGGCGGCCAGTCGCTGCCACAGCATGCGGTATTCGGGTTTCTCGCAAGTCGGGTCGTTGTCGATGATTTTCTGGGCTTCATCGCGCGCCATTTGCACGATTTGCCCGTCTCGGGCGATGTCGGCGATTTTCAAGTCGAAAGCCATGCCGCTCTGTTGCGTGCCTTCCAGGTCGCCGGGACCGCGGAGTTTCAGGTCGGCCTCTGCTATCTGGAAGCCATCGTTGGTGGAGCACATGATGTCGATGCGCTTTGCGGTCTCCTTGCTCAGTTTGCGCGTGGTGACAAGGATGCAGAACGACTGTTCGGCACCACGGCCCACACGGCCCCGCAATTGGTGAAGTTGGGACAAGCCGAAGCGTTGGGCGTCGAGAATCACCATGACCGAAGCGTTGGGGACGTTCACCCCCACCTCGATCACCGTCGTGGCCACCAGGATCTGGGTCTCGCCACTCACAAACTTGCGCATCTCCTCTTCCTTCTCCTGCGACTTCATGCGTCCGTGCACCTTGCTGAGTTTGAATTGTGCGAACACCTGTCGCATCGTCTCATAGCCTTCCTCCAGGTTGCGGAGGTCCATGCGCTCGCTTTCCTGTATGAGCGGATAGACGATATAGACCTGCCGCCCGGCGAGTATCTGCCTACGTATGCCTTGGTACAGGCTGGTGAGTTGGTCGTCGTATTTGTGCTGCGTGTAGACGGGTTTGCGTCCGGGGGGCAGTTCATCGATGATACTTACGTCGAGGTCTCCGTAGATGGTCATGGCGAGGGTGCGGGGGATGGGTGTGGCGGTCATCACCAGGACGTGTGGCGGGTTTTGGCTCTTGCTCCATAGTTTCGCACGCTGTGCGACACCGAAGCGGTGCTGCTCGTCGATGACAGCAAGGCCGAGGCGGAAGAAACAGACAGGGTCTTCGATGATGGCGTGCGTGCCGACAAGGATTTGGATGCTGCCGTCGGCGACGCCGTCGAGCACCGCTTGGCGACGCTTGCCCTTCACGATGCCCGTCAGCAGTTCCACCCGGATGTCCATGCCGGAAAGCAGTTCGGTGATGGTGGCCAGGTGTTGCTCGGCGAGAATTTCCGTCGGGGCCATGATGCAGGCTTGGTAACCGTTGTCCAAAGCGATGAGGGTGGCCATCAGGGCGACGAGGGTTTTCCCCGACCCCACGTCGCCTTGGAGGAGGCGGTTCATCTGCCGTCCGCTCTTCATATCGGCATGTATTTCGCGGATTACCCGTTTCTGTGCCCCGGTGAGGGCGAAGGGGAGGTGATTATGGTAGAAACCGTTGAAAAATGTGCCGACATGGCGGAACACATAGCCCCGGAACTTGCGCCGCTGGTCGCTGGCGTAGCGGAGGATGTTGAGTTGGATGTAGAACAGTTCCTCAAACTTCAGCCTCAGTTTGGCACGGTCGAGATCGATGGCGCTCTGGGGGTAGTGGATGAGGCGGAAGGCCTCGTCGCGGGAGATGAGGTGCAGCGGAGCGGTGATGAAGGATGGCAGCGTTTCGGCCAATGGCGTTGTGATGCGTTGCAGCAGTCCTTTGATGGTGCGTTCCAGACTTCGTGAGGAGAATCCGGCTTTCTTCATCCTCTCCGTGGTGTGGTAATGGGGCTGCATTCCCATCGTGGAGAGTTGGGCGGTGGCGGCGAGGTCTATTTCCGGGTGGGTGATTTGGAAACGGCCGCCATAGACAGTGGGGCGGCCGAACACAATGTATTCCTCGCCCACCTTGTAGGTCTTGAGGATGTATTGAGACTTGGCGAACCACACCAGGTCCACCACGCCGTGCCCGTCGGTGAAATGAGCCACCAGACGCTTGTTGCGACGTCCCATGTCAAACGACTCGAAACTGAGAATCTTCCCTTTCAGTTGGATGAATGACATGCTCTCCAACAGTTCCGTCGTCAAGTATATTTTACGACGGTCCACATATTTGTATGGGTAGTATTCCAGTAGGTCGCCGAAAGTCTGGATGCCGAGTTCCTTGTTCAGCATCTCCTTCCGCTTTGGACCTACGCCCGGGGCGTACATGATGTCTTGGTCGAGCAAGTCGGGCATGGTGGTGAGTTTTTCTAGTCTTCCTAGGTTTCCCTAGTCTTCCTAGGGTCTCTAGTCTTCCTAGGGTCTCTAGTATATCTAGGCTTTCTCCATCAGATGTGCAAACTGCATTTTCTCTTGGAGCGTGCGGCTGATTTCCTCGCCGGCCAGCATGGCAAGCAACTGATAGGCATAGGGCATGGAGGCGGCAGGGCCTTCACCGGTGACGATGTTGCCGTCGACGGTCACGAGTTCTTGGGTGTATTCCGCCCCGGTGAGGTAGATTTCGAAACCGGGAGAGCAGGTGGCGCGGCGTCCTTCGAGCAGTCCGAGACTGCCTAAAACCATCGGTGCGGCACAGATGGCTCCGATGAGTTTTCCCTTGTCGGCATGGGCGAGCAGGGCTTGGCGCACACCCTCGTGCTCGTTCAGGTTTTTCGAACCTGGCATCCCACCCGGGAGCAGTAGCACGTCGGCGTCGGTCAAGTCGGTCTCCTCGATGAGGAGGTCTGCTTTCACCGTGATGCCATGGGAGGAGGTCACCCATAGGGCGCCTGTCACGCTGGTGGTCACTACTTCCTGGTTGCCTCGACGCAGGATGTCAACAGGGGCGAGGGCTTCTATCTCTTCAAAGCCTTCTGCCAGAAATACGTATATCTTTGTCATTTCTTCTATGGGGTTGATGGTGGTGTCGTTTTCTCAATTGCAAATTTAGTCATTTTTCCACATTTTCATGCATGGTGTTCGTATTTCTCATTAAAATAGTTTATTTTTGCACGCAAAAATCAACATGGCGCCCAGAAAACTAAGGTTTGCCATCTTCGGCAACATCTATCAAGCCAAGAAGTCGGCTTCCATACAGAAAGTGTTATCCTTCCTCTCTGAAAGGAAGGCTAAGGTCTGTGTGGACAAGGAATTCCACCATTTCCTCACCAGGGATTTGCATATCGACGTTCAAGCCGACAGCGTCTTCGATGATGATGACTTCGAAGTCGATTTCGTCATCTCCATGGGAGGCGACGGCACCTTTCTCAAGGCAGCCAGCAGGGTGGGGGCGAAAGGCTTCCCCATCATGGGTGTCAACATGGGGAGGTTGGGCTTCCTTGCCGACGTGGGTCCGTCGGAGATAGAGACGGCCCTTGAGGCTGTCTATCGTGACGATTACAGGGTGGAGGACCACTCTGTCATCTCGGTGACGGCATCAGGGGAGGGCGCCATCTCCGGTTGCCCTTTCGCCCTCAACGACATTGCCGTACTCAAGCGTGACAATGCATCGATGATCAGCATACGCACGAGCATCAATGGTGAACACCTTATCACTTACCAGGCAGACGGACTCATCGTATGCACACCGACTGGCAGCACGGCTTATTCACTCTCCAACGGTGGTCCCATCATCGCCCCGCAGTCGGGTGTGCTCTGTCTCTCGCCCGTAGCACCCCACAGCCTCAATGTCAGGCCCATCGTCGTCCCCGACGACGCCGTGGTCACCATGAGTGTGGAGAGCAGGAGCCATCAGTTCCTCGTCGCCATCGACGGCAGGTCGGAGAAGTGTGCTGAGGGAACGCTGCTCACCATCCAGAAGGCTCCGTTTGCTGCGAAAATCATCAAGCGTCATGGACAAAAGTATTTCCATACCTTGAAAGAGAAGATGATGTGGGGTGCCGACACCAGATAATTGTAGCGTATGAACATTTTCCAGAGAATAAAAGACTATTTCACGCCGGAGGAGAGCAAATACTCCGCGAAGGAAATCCTCATTTGGCTTTGGGAGGCTTGGAAAGGCAACAGGTTCCAGGCATTGCTCAATGCATCCCTCGGTCTCATGGGGGTGGTCGTCAGCCTTTCCGCTGTAAAGGCCATACAGAATGCCATCGACATCGCCTCGGGGGCGAAGCCCGGCTCCATCTATGTGGGTGTGGGAATCATGGGTATCATCGTGTTGTGCAATTTCGCCATCAACATCTCCGTGGTATGGGTGAAGAACATCCTTGGCGTCCGGGCACGCAACCGAATGCAGCAAAGGTTGCTCGACCGCATCCTCAGGTCGGAATGGCACAGCAAGGAGAAGAGGCATAGCGGCGACGTCATCAACCGACTCCTCACCGACGTGGGGCATGTCATCAACTTCCTCACGGAGACATTGCCCAATTCCGTTTCCACGCTGGCACTGTTCATCGGTGCTTTCGCCTATTTGTATTCCATGGACAAGATGCTCTCACTTGTCATCGTGGTGATGATTCCCGTCGTCATACTTCTCAGCCGATTCTATATGAGGAAGATGAGGCAGTTGGCAAAGGATGTGAGGACGTGTGACTCCAAGATACAAAGCGTGCTTACCGAAACCGTGCAAAACCGCATGCTCATCAAGATCATGGAGAGTGACGATGCCATGATTGACAAGTTGGAAACAACACAGAGCGAATATCGTGAGAAAGTGGTGAAACGCACTTTCTTCTCTGTCATCGCCAACTTCGTCCTTAATTTCGGTTTCTCCTTCGGATACCTCGTGGCCTTCCTTTGGAGCGCCTTGAGGCTGTCGCACGGTACTCTCACCTTCGGTGGCATGACTGCTTTCCTGCAGTTGGTCAACCGTGTGCAGGGACCTGCGAAGAGCCTGACCAAACTGGTGCCGGAGTTCGTCTATGTCTTCACTTCCGCCGAGCGTCTGATGGAGTTGGAGGACAACCCATTGGAGGAACAGGGCAAGCCGGTCTATGTGAAGGCTCCATGCGGTGTCAGGCTCAACAACGTCTCTTTCTCTTACGAGGAAGGTGGCAAGGTGGTGGACAATCTCTCCTTTGATTTCAAGCCGGGCAGTTGCACCGCACTCCTGGGTGAGACTGGAGCGGGAAAGACCACCATCGTGAGAATGATTCTCGCGCTGATGTTCCCGCAAGAAGGTTCCGTGGAGATTTACAACGACAAGGAGGCAAGGCAACTGTCGCCCCGTATGAGGTGCAATTTCGTATATGTCCCTCAGGGAAACACCTTGCTCAGCGGCACCATTCGCGAAAACCTGATGCTGGGCAAACTCGATGCTTCCGAAGAGGAGATGGAGGAGGCGCTCAGGATGAGTTGCGCTGAGTTCGTGCTCAACTTGCCCGAGGGGCTCGACACCGTGTGTTCGGAGTCGGGTGGCGGACTGAGCGAGGGTCAGGCACAGCGCATCGCCATCGCACGTGCCCTTCTCCGCGACCGCTCCATCATGCTTTTCGACGAGGCCACCAGCGCCCTCGACCCGGAAACGGAGAAAAACCTCCTGCAGAACATCCTTGCCAAGCACGACAAGACCATCATCTTCATCACCCACAGGCCCGCGGTGATGGAGTATTGCGACCAAACGCTCAAAATCGACAAGATATAGGAGTCATAGTAGCTATAGAAGCAATAGTATCTATAGTATCTATAGTAGCTATTGAGACATATGCTTCATGCTTATTTCTCCATCTCCTTGGCCAAAAGGATGATGGCTTGTGCGGATTGCTGCCATGAGAAGCGCTGCACATTGGCTTTGCCCTTGGTTTGAAGCAAGGGCTTTTTTGTATCGGTGTCTTTCAGGTAGGCGAGGATGGCGTTGTGAATGCTTTCCACATCGTATGGGTTGAAATATACGGCGGCGTCGGCGCACACTTCGCGCAACACGGGGATGTCGGCGGCAAGTACGGGACAACCGCACGCCATCGCCTCAAGGGGAGGGAGTCCGAAACCCTCGTAGATGGAAGGGAAGATGAAGCATTCGGCTTGGTGGTAGAGGCGCAGCAGTTCCTCGTCGCTCACCCTGCCCAGTATTTTCACGTTGTCTTTCTCCAAGTCCTTACCGCCTTTTCCTCCAAACACCCGGTTGGCATTTCCCACGATGTACAGTTTGCAGCCTTCGACACCCTCGAAGGCTTCCACCAGGCGTTGGAAGTTCTTGCGTGGGTCAAGCGACGACACCGTCAGTGCGAAGCGCTCTTGGGGAGCATCTTGCTGGTCGAGTGTTTGGAAAAAACGTGTGTCTGCTGCCGGGTAGGCCACGCTCACCTTGGAGGGCTTGACAAAGGGATAGAAACGCAGGATTTCGCTCTTGGAAAATTCGCTGACGGTGATGATGTGTCGGGAGGTGCGCACTGCCAATGGGGTCATCATCTTGTACCACCAATAATAGGCGCGTGAGAACCATGACGGATTCTCCAGGAAGGAGAGGTCGTGGACGGTCATCACCTTGTTGCGTATCAGTATGGAACCCAGGCCTGTGAAACTCAGCACCACGTAGTCCTTCTTGCCGATGAAGAAGAAGGGGAGGACGAACTGCTCCCAGAGGTGGGAGTTGCCGAAGCCGTAGTGCACCACATCCATCCCGCTTACATCATAACAGTCGGCTATCGGCGCCTTGGGGCAGACGATGGTGAAAGGCTGCTGGAATCCGGCCAAGGCTTTGCAGATGTTGTAGGCATAGCGCTCCACGCCGGTCATGGGTTGTGTGAGGAAGCGTCCGTTGATGTAGATCATGGGGATGGCCTTATGGTTTTGATTTAGGGAAAGAATTCTTAGGAATCAGGAAAGTATGACTTTCCGGCTGGGTGAAATGGTGAAGGCTCTTGAGGAACAAGGGATAGCGTTGATAACCCATCATTCTGTAGAAGACATGGAACAGGCGGTTGAGCATGTTTAGTTTCTTGTCATAATCGGAATAATTCTTGGGGGTCAAACTGTCTATGCTTTCCTTGACAAGCATGTTCTTTTGCTGGAGCGTATGGAAGAATGATTTTTTGTCGGTGGAAAAGGGGTTGCCTGTCTCGTAGCCTTCTTTCTTGAGTCCGTTGTACAGCCTGCGGTGAAAACTTTCTATTTTGCAACCGTTGTCATATCGGTTGTAAGTGTATTCCAATGACATGTAGGCAAGGAACGTTTCCTTCCCTTTTCTCAAAGCGTCTTGGTAGATTTGGGTGGCCAGTCCCATGTCGGCATGTTTCTCCGGGTTGGACAGACGCTGGTGGGAAATGACATCCTTGAGGAGCATTTTGTAATCATACCCCGAAAAATGGACGAAAACCAATGGCGAGGGAGCCGTGTCGCTGTCATCATTTCGAGGCCTGACCCAAAGCGTGTGGTCGTCATGCTGGTATATTTCACGCTCAAAGATGTTCCAGGGAGCGAGGTTCGTGCCGAGGTCTCTCATCACGCATAGTTTGTCTCCCAGGAACGCCGGTGCCCAGTCCATCCATTTCTGGTCGGTGAATGTTCCGACAGTCCTGTCGCAGAAAGCCTGGCCCATCAGTCTGATACGCCACCATTGCATCAGTTTTAGCGTGTCGCCTGAATTGCTGGCAGCACAAAATCCAAGATTGAAGATGCCTGTCACGCATATCGCCCACTCGTCTTCTCCCTGGTATAGGGGGTGGGTGTCTGCGACATGTGGAGTCAGCACCATGTCACTATGGTCCAAAGCAGAAAATATCTTCGTCAGTGGGGAGAAGACATAGATGTCAGGGTCGAAATAGATGACTTTCTCATATTGCTTGCCGAAGAAATATTGGAAGACGGCTGGCTTGATGGCTGTGCAGAATTCCGTCAGCGTGTATTTGAAAGTCATGTCCCGCCATTCTTCCTCGGAATAGCCAGTGATGGGTTTGGCGCAAATGACGTTGTCGGGTGTCTTTTGTTCTTTCGAAGGGAATTCATCGGCGACAATGATATGGAAATCAACAGTGTCTTCATGGAACCTGATGATGGAAGATTCCAGGATTTGGGCCAATCCGATATAATTCTTGGCAACTATGGTGAAAACGCAAATCTTTTTCATTTTCTGCTGATTAGGAAAAGAGACTGGATTTTGATGATGAGATAGGTGAAGAGGGGCAGTCCTGTGATGCTTTTCACTGCTTGGTAGCGTTCCTTGTTTTCCTTGATGACGGCACCAAGGCTTTTCAACCTGTTGGCGATGGTTTCACTCTTTTCCCCAACACCGACGACATTGTCTTCATGCTGCCGGTAGGAGATGAGTGGCTGGGGGATTCCTGCGATGTGTCCACCATGGGCCAGGGCATTCAGGACGATATGGTAATCATGTATGATGTATTTGCTTTCTTGATATGGGCGGGCTGTGTCACGTGCGATTCTGTTGAATAGCATGGTGCATCCGGGAACCATGTTTGCCAAATGGAAGAAACGCTCTTTGAACACCATCCGCTCGATGCCTCGTGCGTGGAAGAATGAGGCATCCTTCAATTCCAATCGGCTGCTCACCACTTGCAAGTCGCAGAAAGAGACTAATGGAACGTTGGCGGAATAGGTTGCTTCCATCTCCCGCATTTTTTGCAGCGTCAACTGTACTTTCTCAGGCATCCATACGTCGTCTTGGTCGGAAAACATGTAGTAGTCGGCCTCCACCCTTTCAAGCAGGCTCATGAAATTGGAGAGCGCACCTCCCTGGGGCGGGTATTCCATCACGGTGATTTCGTCAGGATGTTTTCTCGCATGGTCGTTGAGGATGGCGGCCGTGTCGTCTTTCGAGCCGTCGTCATGGATGTAAAGGTGCCAGTCGTGGTTGGTTTGGCCCAGGATGGAGCCTATCTGCTCGGCAAGATATTTCTCGCCGTTGTAGGTGGCCATGAGGATGGCGATGCGGGGATGTTGCGTGGTCCTTATCTGTTCCATATCCCTTTGGCTTTTCCGTTGATGAGTTTGTGGAATTGTATGCGGTTGACCACGAGTCCGGGGAGGTTGATGACGCACATCACGGCCATGAAGCAGATGATGTTGTGCGACCAACGGGCGGTGAAGTAGGCCAGCGGGATGAACAGGATGGCGGCGGAAACGGTGAAGAGCAGTTGCAGCCACAGTTTGCCGATGCCGTTGATGAAATAACTGTATCTCATGCTATAGATGAGGATGAAAATGTAGGCGGCCATGGCGATGCTCATGGGGATGCCTACATGGGCCTCGTCGCCAATCCAGATGTCGTACACCCATGGGGAGACGGCCACCATCAGCACCATGGAGATGAGGATGAGGAGGGTCATCACGTTCATCTTCTTGTTGGCCGAGCGTATCCATGCCATATCGTTGCGCTCGTAGGCGTCGGTCGTTGCATTCCAGAAGGGCATGCAGATGACGGTGAAAGCGACGAGCATCAGGCTGAAATAGCGGTAGGCAATCTGGTAGGGGGTCACCATGGCGGGCGAGAACAGTTTGGATATCAAGATGTTGGATGTCAAAAACAAGACTACGCTCGAAATCTGCATGACAAAGAACTTCACCCCCATGGTCATCACGCTCTTTGCTTCGGAGAGGTTGACAAGTTTGTATTGTGGCCGCAACCGGGGGTATTTGTAATAGAACGTGAAGGGGTAGGCGAGCATATAGGTGAGCAACGGTGCTGCGGTGTTCACCAGGGCGATGTGCATCAGCGAATGGCTGCCCGACAGGTACACCAGGTAACATCCTGCCAGTGCAAGGGTCTGTCCGATGGCGACGAGGAGGTTGCTCACGGCGGGCAGTTGCAGGCCCATGTAGAAATTGCCGATGAGTTTGAAGATGAAGGTGGAGCAGACGAAGGAGATGGTGACCATCAGCACGGCGTCGAGGTTTGGCACTTTCCCCGGTGACACGTTGAGGAAGCCGTAGGTGTCGAGGAGTGCCACCAGGATGAGCAGTATGGCCAGGATGGGAATCATGATGTAGGTCAGCATGGCGAAGGTGGAGGACACGAGGGAGTGTGCGCGGTCTGTCTCTCCGTGTGCGAGGTGTGCTGCCAACTTGTTGCGCAGGCCGTTGCCCAGGCCGATGTCCATGTAGTCTATCCACATCAGGATGCTGCTGATGGTGAGCCACACGCCGTTCTTGTATTCTCCCAAGCATTTCAGCGTGACAGGTACCATCAGAAACACGACCACGGCCGACCATCCCTTGATGAGGAAGGAGCCGAGGATGTTCTTGCGCAGCAGCGAGGTGCGCTGGTCGCTTTGTGTGGGTGCTGACATATCTTTGTTTTCCCTATCGCAAGGCCCCTGAAGACCCAAGACCTTAAAATCCTTAATGACCTTTGGCAAAGCCAAAGATGTTACTCTTTTGAAACGTGAATCAACACATCTTTATTGTGTGACAATGCCGAATTCACGCCATGCATGTCCCCGTTTGTCGTCTCATAGTCCCACAAAAAAGCCCGAGGAACTCAAAAACACGGCATTTCCTGTGTTTTGAGTTCCTCAGACCTTTGTTTCGATTGCCAGTTGTTAATTACTCAACTATCGCAGGTAAGTAAATTGAAGTCAAACAATAGGGCAAAAGCCATTAAATATGGGAATAAAGCCCCCGAAATGGTCATCAAGTGGACATTTGTCCCTTTAACTCCTCTTTAACTTCCTTTTAACTTCCCTTTAACTCCTGAAAGTTGAGCGAATGCGAAACTTGAGTA
>JAFZSL010000073.1 GCA_017619375.1 Prevotella sp.
CACCTTGAAGGCCGAAGGCCTGGTCAGACCATAGGCAGGGGTGAAACCCCTGCTAATAAGTGGTTTATACAATAACCCCGAAGGGGTGACAGATCATTCTGTCACCCCTTCGGGGTTATTATGTGTGTCGCCTATACCGGGTGCTCCACCCCCGGCTGTGGTCTTTTCGCCCCTTCGGGGCTTGATTTCATCAGCTACATTATAAGGTGGGAAACTTCAGTAATGTTATTCGCTGAATTGTTATGGAACATCAGTGAAATTTTAAATTATCCTAAATAGAATTGTATTGATTTGGATAATTGTAAGATAGCCATTATCTTTGCTCTAAAAAGGAAAATAACAATATTAAAGAAACAGACATTATGAAGAAAGTGTTGACAATGCTATTGCTCAGCGTCTTGACGCTCAGCACAATACAAGCACAGAACCAACCCGCTGGCATGCGGGTGGAAGTTGCCGAGGCCGAAACCGACAATGGCGAGTACACTATCTTCACCTATAAGGATACCGACGATGATGACAGCTTCGGCTACTATCTCAGTCTCGGGCGTGTCGCAGACTTCCTCGGTGCCGACGAGATTCTCGGCATGGAGGTGCAGAACATCCACGAGGTCACCATCCGCCTTGGTTCCAACACCGAAGAGGCATTGGCCACCATCGGCTCCATCCTCGACCTCTACGACAAGGACCTTGACACCACTGTCGAGTTTAAAGGCCGCGCTGCCACCAATGGCTTCAAACTCGGTGAGTCGGTCACGACCACCTGCACGGTGGTGAAGAAAATGCTGGGCGGCAAGCGTCTTCAGTTCCTCTTCCCCGAAGGCAAACGCCAGGCTCGCGCCTATCTTTCAAAATCCACTCTCAAAGAGCTTCGCACAGGCTTTAAATTCGACATCAAATTGCATCCTAAACAACATCGTAAGCCGTAAAACAGGTCTGTTTGGATGACGTGTATGGCTCATTCGTAAGACATCGCCTCCAAGATCATCTCAAGCCTCCATGTGACGAGCATGGAGGCTTGATGTTTCATATAAATAGGTTTTTCCTTATGTGAAAGTAGGGGCGGGGAGATGAGCACAGCCATTTTTGGCGTTTTTTGCGGAGGTTGAACATCATGTTGTCAAGGAAATGCGCCTACGGCGCACAACTTCCTAAAATCCTTGTTTCCTTAGACTTTTAACGACATGCGCAAAAAGGGAGGGGATGCGAAACCACATCCCCTCCCTTGAATGTTTTAGGAAGTCTTAGGAAGTCCTAGGACTTTTTAGGATTTTTATTTCACCATGACAGCTTTGCCATTGACGACATAGACGCCCTTGAGGCCGTCGAGGCTCTTGGCTTGCTTGCGCACGAGCTTGCCGTCGACAGTGTAGATGTCAACAGGTTGTCCGTCGACCATGATGTTCTCAATGCCGTCGGTCACCAAAACGGTGGCGGTGGCAGGCTTGGACTCCTGACCGTTGGGATAGACAGCGCTCACGCCGAAGGTGTGCTCACCACCGGTGATTTGGTCGATGCCCACGGTGTAGGTGGTCACGTCGCCTGCAACATTGGCGATGAGTTGACCCTCATAGTAGATGTTGAAGGAAGCAACGTCTGCGCCACCAGCGGTGTAAACGACGTCGTCAACGAACAATCCGAAGATGTCACCAGAGGTGTGGCGGATGGCGAAGTACTTCGTGTCGGCGGGAAGGTCGACAGAGAACTCCGTCCATTCTGTCACTTCGGTGCTGAAGTTTTGCACCTTCTTGAAGCTTTCGGGCTTGTTGTCGGTGGTGGAAGCGAGCACCTCGAAGGTCTCAGCGCCATACTGTGCGGTGATGGTGCGAGCCTGGAACTTGATGGTCTGTGCGATGCCGGGGAGTTCGGGCGAGATGAGCCAGTGGTCGGTGTAGTTGACACTGCCATCATCGTTTGGAATCACGCAGATGGACATCATGAACTGATTGCCGCTGAAGGCAGGCATGCTGCCGGCAAATCCAGCCTGGTCGGGATCAAACACCTGCCATGCGCAAGGAGCGGTGGCGTTGTCATAGGAGATGGAAGAACTGCTCCAAGTGTAGACCTCGATGCCTGTGGCGTCATAGACAGTCCAGTCGCCAAAAGCACCGTTGTGCTCGGTAGCGGTGATGCCGCCGATGCTGAAGGTCGGGAACACCTCGGTGTTCTCAAAGTCTTCAGTCTGCTCAACAGCACTGGTGTTGGGAGCTTCCCAGCTGAGGTCCACGCCTTCGCCACCCTTGTCTTGTGCTACAAGGTTTGTCGGAGCTGCAGCGGTGGACTCCTTGATGGCCACCACGGTCTCTGCGGTGTTGTTGGCGGTGTTCAGGTCCTTGTCGTAGGAAACTTCAGCCACGATGTTGACATCGCCAGCCTCGTCGAAGATGGAGGTTGCCAACTCTGCAGTGAACTCCTTGCTCTGAGCCGGGGCGAGAGCCTCGT
Organism: Prevotella sp.; assembly: GCA_017619375.1. Classification (GTDB taxonomy): domain Bacteria; phylum Bacteroidota; class Bacteroidia; order Bacteroidales; family Bacteroidaceae; genus Prevotella. Next base: position 2,443 of record JAFZSL010000073.1, read on the forward strand.
CAACTGTCTGGGCAAACAATTCCTTGCCATTGGCCTTGAAGGTCACGATGTAACCGGAAGCCTCCTTCTCGCCCTCGTTCTTCACAACGGCGGTGATGGTGGCGGACTTGCCGGCTTGCACGGAAGCAGGAGCGGAAACGGTGATGGAGAGGTTGTGCTCGAGCAGGTCAACGATGCGGATGTTGTCGATCATCAGTGCGTCGCCCAGTTCCTCGATGCCGCCTGTCCACCAGTCGAACGTGGTGGCGTTGGCGAATTCGGCTGCGATGCCTACCCTGGCATATCCGTCATTCTTGAGTGCGGTCAGAGGCACTTGCACGGTGGTGTATTCATCGGTGGGCTTGACGGTGGAGAGCACCTCCAAGGCTTCGCCGTTGACAGAACCGGTCACCTCAATCTGGTCGATACCGTCGGCAGCGACGTCGAACAACAAGGTGGGGTTGGAGGCGGTCTTCAAGTTCAGCTTGCCGGAGTTGAAGTAAGCCTTGCCAGGCTCTTCCACCAGCATCATCAGGGCTACGCCGTCGTCATCGGTGGACTCATCGGAAACCATCAAGCTGGCGTTGCTTTCCCAGTAATAGTGCAGTGTGCTGTTGGTGAAACCTTCCACCACGGGGAGGTCGTAGGGTGTGCCTACGAGGAGCGATGTGGAGCCAATTCCACTTTCGCCCTTGTCGTTGCTGGCGATGATGCCCCAAACGATATCTTGTTGCTCGCCTTCCTCTGTGTTGTAAGGTGCCTCATAGGTGTTGGCATCGCGCAGGACGGCCATTGGTTCTTCGTCAAGCACGAGCATCTGGCCAAGCCAGGTATCCTCGTAGTGTGTGCCATAGACGCTGTAATCCACAGTAGCGGGATCGACATAGCCACCAAGGGCGCCGATGTTGCCCACCTTGTCCCAGCCAAACAATACGCTGGAAACCTTGTCGTATGCAGTGAAGTTCTTCACGTCGGCTGGGACGTCGAAGCCTACAAAGACGGAGGCCTTGTTGCTCTTCAGACCAATGCCGAATTCATTGTAAGCCACGGCATAGTAGGTGTGGATGCTGTCGGCGACAGTCTCGTCAAGGTAGTTGACGGTTGCTCCGGGAGCAACTTCTGCTATTTCAGTCAGCAATTCACCGTCGCGGTAGATTTCCATCTTGTCCAGGCCGGTCAAGTCTTGACCAGCGACGGTCTTGGTGGGAGCGACCACCTCGATGCTGGCGTTCTTTGCACCTTCGGCACCAGGAGTGGCAGTCAGTTCGGGAGCGGCGGGAGCCTCGTCGGCAGCGCCCACTTCCACAGTCAGTTTGTTGATGAGAAGCAGGTATTGGTCAGCGTCGGAGATACCGTGGATGGCCACATAGTAAGTGCCCTCTTCAGTGCAGGAATAGACGCCTTCGAATGGCTCATTTTCCTCGTTGGTCAGTTCCACCGGGCCGAAGACCTTGTTGGAGAGACCTGCAGCGGTGGGTTCCTTGCCAATCACCACTTCGAAGCGCTCGTCATAACCATAGGAGCCGGCGTTGACGGTGATGTCGTAGTTCTTGCCAGCCACCATATGGAGCGGAGGAGAAATGAGGTAGTCGTCGGCGGCCTCTGAGCCGTTGTATCTGTAGTATGCTGCACTGTAGCTCTCGCTCCAAGCCCAGGTGTAACCGTCGTTGTTGGCATCGATGTAGGTGAACTGCTCAAATGCTGTTCCAGTGCTGAAGTCGGCAGTGTAGGGGATTTCCATAATGGCTGTCAGGAACACTTCCACCTCGGCGCTCTTCTCACCAGCGCCTGCAGCGTTGTAGGCGATGACTTGATAGACGTGCTTGCCATAGGAGATGGCAGGGTCGTTGTCGAGGTAGGACAGTTCGGTGCCGGGAGCCACATCCTCGAAGGTCTTGATCACTTCGCCATCGCGGAGAATCTCAATCTTCGTCAGGTTGGCGGTCAGTTCTTCGCCAGCGTTGTTTTTGGTGGGAGCGGTGAAGTTGATGGTGGCTTCAAGCACGTTGTCGCCAGGAGTCACGGTGAAGTTGCTCACTGCTTCTGGTGCGTCGGCGTTGATTTCCTCGAGGAGGAAGTTGTCGACAATCAACACGTTTTCGTCAGCATCGGAGATACAGTGGATGCCGACGGCATAGTAGCCATCCTCGGCCACTTCAAAGAAGTTGGAGAAGGTCTTCGGGTCGTTCCAGTCCACATCGGTGGCGGGAATGATTTCGATGGACATGGCTTCGCCAGTGAAGGCGTTGCCGGCGTACACCTCGAAGCGCTCCGGGTAGCTCTTGCCATTGACGTCGATGGAGAAGCGGTATTTCTTGCCTGCCGCCATCTTGATCATCGGTGAGAAGAGCCAGTCGTCGGCATCGTTCGTCGAGTTGTAGCGATAGCGGACGGCGTTATCATAGAATGACCATGTGCTGCCGTCGCCGTTGACGTCGAGGATGGTGAACTCACCCTGCTCGTCAGCGGTGTCGAAGGTGTTGCTGTAAGGCAGTTCCTCGATAGGCTTGGCAGGATTCTCCATCTGGATGGTGAGGTCGGTGTACCAGTCGAGGTAGTAGATCCTGTCCATGGCGGCATTGGCCAGCAACTGGTTGGTGGACTTCAGTACCTTGTTCTCTGCGTCGAACGTCATGGTGAAGTTTTCCAAGTCTTCGCCGTCGGTGCCGATGGCGTAGATTTCGTAGGTGTCATAATACAAGCCTTGATATTGGAAGCCTTCGAACGTGACGGTGCTGCCCTCGATGGTTCCCTTCATCCATGCATCGGGGAAGTCGGCGAATATGCCTTTGAGATAGACATCAGAGCCGTCGAAGCCGATGGTGACGTTGCCCTTGAAGGATTGTTCTGCCTGTTCGACAACCTGCTTGCCCAAGGTGAACCAAGTCTCGGTGACAAGGTCAGCCGGAGGAGTGACGGTGACGACGGCTGGTCCCTCGTAGTCGTGCATGATGGAGACGTCGGTGTACCAACTCAGGTAGTAGATCCTGTCAGTGGCGGCGTTGGCCAGCAACTGGTTGTTGGATTTCATCACCTTGTTCTCTGCGTCGAAGGTCATGGTGAAGTCCTCCAAGCCACTGCCATCGGTGCCAACGGCATAGATCTCGTAGGTGTCATAATACAAACCTTGATATTGCAAGCCCTTGAACGTGATGGTGTTGCCCTCGATGGTTCCCTTCATCCATGCTTCGGGGAAGTCGGAGAACATGCCTTTGACATAGACATCATTGCCGTCGAAACCAACGGTGACGTTGCTCCTGAAGGATTGCTCGGCTTGTTCGACATATTGGTGGCCCACGGCGGTCCAAGTCTCGGTGACAAGGTCTGCCGGTGCGGTGATGGTGACGGTTTGAGGCTCTTCGTAGTCATGTGAGTAAGTATATACCGTCTCGTAGTCGCCATAGCCGGAGAAGCTGTTGTCGTCATCCCAGACCATGGCCATGAAGACGTTTTCAGAGGTGCCTTCCAGTTTGAAGGTATTACCATCGATGGTGAAGGTGAAATGGTCGGAGAGTTCGTCGTAAGCTACGACATCACCGCTGTTCACCTTTGCCCAGCGGATGCTGAGGGTTGCATTGTAACTGCTGTTGAAATAGACGGGTTGCTTGGTGGGCACGGTGATGGTGTTGCCATCCTTGGTTCCTTTCACCCATGCGCCAGTGCCGGCGCCGGAGATGATGTCTTTGAAATAGATGGTGCCATCCTCGCATTCCACAATCTGGATGCTGCCGCTTTGGTCGGTATTCTGTACGCTGCCACCGCTATAGACATAGGCTTTTCCCGAACGGGTGTAAACCTTGCGGACGCCATCAGCCGGGGTGGTGATGATGCCGTTGGCATCTTTCTCCTCACCAGTGGCGTTGAAGACCAACTTCGGAGAGGCAAATCTTGTGAATGACATCGGGGAGAAGATGCTCCTGTTGTTGAACATTCTCTCGTTGGGGGTCCTGGGCTCCTTCTTGGTGATGGGCACCTTGGCATTGGGGTCCTTGGTTTGGGGAGCCTTGAAAGTTGTAACTTGGGTGCCTGCCTGACGGAAGGAGAAACCCTCTGGAATGAAGTCCTTCGACTTGGGAGCTTCGACCTTCTTCACCACGGAGGAAGGCTGGTTGGCCTTCAACACCTTGGATGGGCCTCGCTTCGTCGAGAAGTCTTGCGCTTGTAGCGGCAATGTGATAAACATAGCCACCAACATCCATAAGATAGATGTAGACTTTTTAATCATAATAGATTTTTTTTGTTTGACAATATAGTTAGATAATTAAAAGTTGTTACTTCTTAGGTTTGTCCGTCATTCAGGCAGCCTCCCATTGCTTATGTCTTGATGACCAAATGGCATGGCATGTGCCGAAAGTTAGAATAATTTGCAAAATTAATCATTTTCCTATAAAAACGAAAAAAAATATCCTTTTTTTCGCTTTGTTGTTAATAAATGATGTGCAGATGCTATATACTAAGGTGTTTAAAGCCCCTAAGGACCTTAAAGCCCCTAAGGCCCCTAAAAACCTTAAGGACCTTAAAACCCTTAAAATCCTTAATCCCTCACCTTCCAATCTCCTCTATTCTCACGTGCAAGGTGTGCTGCTGTTGTGGGATGGCGTATTTCTCGAGCACGCCCGGACCGCAGGAACTGTTGCCCAGTCCCAACACGGCGGCGTCGAGGTTGAGGTAGATGTATTCAGCATCCTCCACCAGGTCGCAGTCGTGGGCGGTGGTGTAGAGTTGTTCCACACTATAGGGCAGCACGGAGAAGGAGAACGGAGCCTCTGTGCAATTCACCCGCCAGCCGCGGCCTTTCGCATCGGTCAATTCCAGGTAGGCGGTGTCGTCGTGGTTGCCACTGTCCTGAGGACGGGGATAGTGCACATATTGTTCAGCCACGGTGCTTCGCCACAGGCCTATGGTGGCGGCGGCGTGGCGGTCGGGGTAGTTGTCCATGGGGCCGCGGCCGAAATATGCCAATTGGTTGATGTGCTTGGGCAACATCACGGTCGTGCCGAGGCAGGGCAACGGAGGAAGAGTGCCTTCCGGGGTGAAGGTGACAAGGAGGTCGATGCTGCCGTCGGGGAGGAAGGTGGCGGTGTATTCGGTGGTGATGCTGCCTTCGAGGGTTTGTGTGACGAAGGTGGCGTTGGAAACGACGGCGCCATCGGCCTTTGTCGTGAAGACGGGGCCTGCCGTGAGGGTGTGTCGCTGCTGGTCGAGTTGCTGTTGCTTCCAGTCCTTGGCAATCCAGTTGCCAAACCCCTTGTCGTTGTCGGTGGGGGCGCGGAAGAGGTGGGGGAGCAGGCGATGCATCCATTCCTCGGCATCGGCTCTCAACGCTTCGGGTTGTCGCTTTTGGTTCTTGCGGGCTTTGGGCACTACTCTCGCGGGATGGCATGCGGGGCATTGCTTCACGTGCTCGTACCAATGTGCATCGGTGACCCATTGGCTGCGCACCACTTTGTGTCCGGCTTCAGCCCACAGGGTTTTCGTTTTCAGCGTGGCCATGGCGTTCATCAGACCGCCGTGCTCGATTTGGTGGATGTCATAATCGTCCAGGTCGCAGTGGGCGTCGCGCAACACGGGGACGACACGGCCGTCCTCGTACTTGAACTGTATGGGTGAATACACCGCTTTCACCTCTTCATATTTCGGCGTGGGGAGACGGTCGCTGCTCACGATGCCTTTCAGGCAGAAGGCCTTTAGGTTGGGCGAGTCGCCGAAGTCGCCGCCATAGGCCGTCATGCGCTTGCCGTCGCGCAGGGTGAAGATGCCCTCGTCGGCCCACTCCCAGATGAAGCCGCCGAGCATGCGAGGGTGGCTGTAGATTTCGTCCCAGTAGTCACGGAAGTTGCCCAACGAGTTGCCCATGGCGTGGGCGTATTCGCTGGTGAGGACGGGTCGCCGGTCGCTGCTGTCGCGGGCGATGGAGAGGAGCCGCTCCCACCGGGCGTTCTCCGGCCGCTCCATGTTGTTGTCCTTCACGCCAGGATTGAGGTATTCATCCTGCGTGCGTGGGTAGAAGCGTGAGATGACATCGACAGATGGCGGGTCGCCGTGAAGGCCGTAAGCCTCGGCGCCCGTGCCTTGCGCCCCCTCGTAATGGATGGGTCGCGTGGGGTCGTATTCGTGTGTCCAGGCGGCGGTCATCGCGAAGTTGGCCCCCCATCCGGCCTCGTTGCCCAGGCTCCACATCACCACGGAGGGGTGGTTGCGGTCGCGAACGACGAGGCGCTGCATGCGGTCCATCCACGCCGCCGCCCATGAGGGGTCGCCGGCCAGTTGTCCTCGCAGGCCATGCTCCTCGATGTCGGCCTCGTCCATCACATAGAGGCCGATGCTGTCGCAGAGGTCGTACCACCGCTCGGTGTTGGGATAGTGGCAGGTGCGCACGGCGTTGATGTTGGCGCGTTTCATCAGCAGGAGGTCTTGCAGCATGCGCTCCTCCGTCATCACATGGCCCAACAGCGGGTCCATCTCGTGGCGGTTGACTCCTCGCAGACGGGTGGGGATGCCGTTCACCAGCAGTTGGCCGTCGCTGATGTTGATGGAGCGAAACCCTACCCGCTGGGTGACTTGTTCGTGCACGCTTCCCAAGGAATCGACCAAGGAGAGGTGCAGGGTGTAGAGATGGGGATGCTCGGCACTCCATAGGTGTGGGTGGGCGATGTCGGCTTCCAGCCAACCCCATTTGGCATAACCGCGCTGCGGCGTGCGGTCGTTCATGATGGCGGCCTTGTGGTCGAGGTTGAGCATGGTGGCGGCATCGGCTGTCAACACGCTGTCGAGCACGGACTGGCCATGTTCATCGGTCAGGCGGGCCTCCACCCGGAAACCCTCGCCCCGCCGTCCTTGCGTTGTTTCCAACTCTGGGTGTATGATGAGACGGGCGTTGCCGTTGGCATCCACCATGGTGCGGATGCCGATGTCGCGGATGTGCAGGGTGGGTGTGGCGAAGAGGGTGACGCTGCGATGGATGCCGGCCAGGCGCCACATGTCCTGGTCTTCAAGGTAACTGCCATCGCTGTATTTGAACACTTGGAGGGTGAGGAGGTTGTCGCCGGGAGTGAGGAGGTGGGTGATGCGGAATTCGGCGGGTTCCATGCTGCCCTGGCTGTAGCCTGCCAGTTGGCCGTTCACCCATACATAAAAGGCACTGCTCACGGCACCGAAACGCAGATGGATGTCGCAACCTTCCCAAGAGGAGGGGACGGTGAAATGGCGGCGATACACGCCTGTGGGGTTGCGCTCAAGATAAGAGGTGTAGTTCTCCTTGGGAACACCCATCACGCGGGGTGGGTCGATTTTGAACGTATAGCCGCTGCTGCTGTAGATGGGGGTGCCGTGGCCATGCATCTCCCAGTCGCCGGGGACGGGAAACGTCTCCCAGCCGCTGTCGTTGAAGTCGGGGCGCTCAAAGTCCGCCGGCTGTTCCGAGGGGGTCTTCGTCCAGTGGAACTTCCATTGGCCGTCGAGCGACTGCTGACGGTCGCCGGGACGCTCCTTGTAGCCGAAGAAGGCGGCACGGGGCGCCTCACGGTGCAACTGTAACACGCCCTGGTCCTCCCAGTCGTGGTGCTGGGCGGGGGAGGGGATGGCTATGCACCACAGCAAGAGAAATACGGCAAGGCGTAGGGATGAACGGAGAACGGTGGCCATGGGGTGATGGTTTTTCTGGGGTTCAATTGCTGAATGGCGAGTCGCCTGCGTCCGCCCAGTTGTCTTTTGCGCGTTGTGCGTATACATTGTATTTCTGTCCCTTGGAATTGACAAAGGTGCCCTTGATGTACTGCTTGGTCCACTTGATGGTGAAAGTGCCGGTGTTCCTTCCATTGATGTACTCCTTCCACACCTGATAGCCTTTCTTCTCTCCCACGTACTTGAGTTCTATCCACTCCCCATTGTTCACCGTGATGGTGGTATAGCGGTAGAGGAAATGGGCGCCGTCACCCATGTGGAGGTTCATGTAACTGAACTCTACTCCATAAGAGCCGATTTTGCCTACATACTCCATCGTGCCTCCTTGAACCTCGTCGATGCCGTATTCCTCACTTGAAACCTTCACGGCATCAGCGGCATTCACGAATAGTGCCGTGAAAAGCACAATGGTTAGCAAAAAATGCTTTTTCATCATTGCATACCTTTTAATGTAAAACAGAAAATGATTATATTTCATGCCTTTCAGCACATCAGTTTACAAATGTAGGCATTTTCTTCAAACTCACCAAGAATGAAGACAAAAATATTTGAAGGGGAGTCTGTCTGTTTGTTTAGGAGTTAAAGAGGGGCGGGGATATGCGCACGGGCCTTTTGCTCGCAGTGCGCACCCTGTGTGTCTTTAACTCCCGATACAAACAGACATACGTCCCTCCCGGGGGTTGACACCCCCGTCTGTGTTCTGTCACCCCTTCGGGGTTGGTGCCCTTTAACTCCATCTCCCCTCCGAACGGGCAAGTGGACATATGTCCCTTTAACTCCTCTTTAACTCCCTTTTAACTCCTCTTTAACTCCCTATAAAACAGACTCCTCATTATTAACTAAAACATCCTTGATGACCAATCCCGCAAGCATGAATCCGAAGATGGCGGTGATGTGAGCCAATGTGCCGTTGATTTGGGCTTTGGAAGAGCACCATTCATGGTTGAGCAGGTCGGGGTTGCCGGGTCCGGTTTTCGCTTTGGGACACATGCACTTCTCCGTGCCGCAGGTGGCATTATGCCCCTTGTTTCGCAGCAATTCGTCGGAGAAGACGCAGAGGAATTTGCGTTTTGGGAATTGATTGGTCTCCTTGAAGCGTTTCCGCAGCGCACGTGCCAGCGGGTCGCCATGCACTTTCCAAAACTCCGCCACCTTGATGCGCGTGGGGTCCATCTTCAGTGCGGCTCCCATCGACGAGAAGAATTTCTTCTTCATCTCACAGGCCATTAAGATGAGCAACTGCTTGTCTTTCAGCGAGTCGATGGCGTCGATGATGTAGTCGTAATCGCCAAGATGGAAACTGTCGGCCGTCTCTGCATTGAAAATCTGCTGCAGGGCGACGATGTCGGCGGAAGGATTGATGGCGAGCAATCGCTCACGCAGCGCATCCACCTTCACTTGTCCCACGGTCTTCGTCGTCGCCATCAACTGTCGGTTGATGTTGGTGATGCATACTCGGTCGGAATCGACGATGGTCAGGTGCCGGATGCCGGAACGCACGAGGCTCTCGGCGCACCACGAACCGACGCCGCCCACGCCGAAGATGATCACTCTCTTGCTGCTTAGCAGATCCATCGACTCTTCGCCCACCAGCAACTCTGTCCTGCGAAATATACCTTTTTCTATTGCCATGCTATTGCACGATGTCTTGATTGTTACCAAATACGGGCGCAAAGGTACGATTTTTTTAGGAGAGAATGGAAGGTTTTTTTCCCTTCTTGTCTTGTTTTTCCCGTTTTCTTGCATTACCTTTGCAAAGTCCTTTTCGGCGGCCCCGAAAACAAAGGCATGTTAAACAATGATGGCATTCGGGCTGGGCCAACCACAAGATTTGTCATATAGAAGAAAAAGCGGAAATGGAGAGAAACACCCAACTGCGCACGGCGTGGGACTTTGTGGAAAACACAGGCAAGAGCATCTTTCTCACGGGAAAAGCAGGAACAGGAAAGACCACCTTTCTCAAAACCGTCGTGGAACGGTCGAGGAAAAGGACGGTGGTCGTGGCGCCAACGGGCGTGGCAGCCATCAACGCCGGAGGGGTGACCATACACTCCTTCTTCCAACTGCCGCTTTCGCCCTTCGTGCCGGAAACCACCATCAAAAACCGCTTCGACTTCGGAAAGGACAAGCGGCGCATCATCGCGTCGATCGACTTGCTCATCATCGACGAGATTTCCATGGTGCGCAGCGACCTCCTCGATGCCGTGGACAATGTGCTCAGACGCTTCCGCGACCGTTTCGCTCCTTTCGGAGGGGTGCAACTGCTGATGATAGGCGACTTGCAGCAACTCACACCCGTCGTGACACCCGAGGAAGAGAGGATGCTGGCACCCTATTACGACACGCCCTATTTCTTCGGGTCGAAAGCACTCAAGCAGGTGGACTATGTCACCATACAATTGGACAAGGTGTATCGCCAGCAGGACAACTCCTTCATCCACATCCTCAACCACATCCGTGACGGAAACGTCACCGATGACGACCTCAAGGCTCTCAATAGCCGCTACGTACCAGGTTTCATCCCCAAGGATGACGATGGATACATTCGTCTTACCACGCACAACCGGATGGCCGACCAATATAATGAGGATGCACTCAAGAGACTGCCTTCAAGGTCGTTCCGCTTCAAGGCGGAGGTGGAGGGCACCTTCCCCGAATATTCCTATCCTACCAGCGAGACGCTTGAAATCAAGGTCGGCACACAGGTGATGTTTGTCAAGAACGACCCCACCTCACAGCAAAGGTATTACAATGGGCGCATCGGGAAGGTCACCTATGTGGACCAGGAGAAAATCCTCGTGAAATGTCCGGATGACGACAACCACATCGAGGTGGAACCCCTGGAATGGGAGAATGCCAAATACACCCTCAACCCACAGACCAAGGAGATAGAGACGGAAGTGCAGGGCGTGTTCAAGCAATATCCGTTGCGGCTCGCATGGGCCATCACCATCCACAAGAGCCAGGGACTCACCTTCGACAAGGCCATCATCGACGCCGGTTTCTCCTTCGCCCCCGGGCAGGTGTATGTGGCACTCAGCCGATGTCGCACCATCGAAGGGATGGTGCTCGCCTCTCCCTTGCAAGCCCGGGCCATCATCAACGACAGGAGGGTGGACGACTACATCTCGCACCAGGAGGAGAACACGCAGGCGAGCATCGCCAGGTTGCCGCAACTCAAGGAGGAATATTTCAGGTTTTTGCTCACCGAACTCTTCGACTTCAACCCCATCCTAAGGCATCAGGAGCATATGGTGCGCGTATTCATCGAGTTCTTTTCCAGAAGCCACCCCCAACTTGAGGCACTCCAAAAGCAGACATTGGCCGATTTCAAGGCCAAGGTGGTGGATGTGGCTGGCAAATGGACGGCAGGCATCCGGCAAATGCCTTTTGATGCGTTGCACCAAGAGACTTTCCTCGACAGGGTGAAGAGAAGCACCGTCTATTTCGTCGACACCATCAAGGAGTTGTTTGACAAACCGACGAGACTCACCCAAGGGGTAACTTCAAACAACAAGCAGGCGATGACAAGGCTCGATAATGTTTTTGTAGAACTCCGTCAGACCGTCAGGGCGAAAACCATCCTCCTCGGGCACATCGCCGAGGAAGGTTTCTCCAGCACCATTTACTTGAAACAAAAGCAGTTGGCGCTGCTCGATGCCATGGGCGACGGTAGTCCTAACTCCTCCAAGAAAAGCACTGCGAGCCAGAAAAAGCAAAAGGAGAAGAAGCCACCCAAGGAAAAGACGTGGGTCACCTCGTTCTTGCTTTTCAAGCAAGGCAAGAGCGTCAAGCAAATCGCCAAGGAGCGCGGACTGACCACCGCCACCATAGCAAGTCATCTCGCCAAATACATCCCGCAAGGACTGGTCAAAGTCGACGACCTTGTTCCTCAAGAGCATCAGCAAGTCATCCAAAGGGTCATCAACCTCGTGGGGAGGAAAGAGGGAGTCACCGCCATCAAGTCGCTCTCCCCTCCCGACGTGGAATACTGGGAAATCAAACTCATGTTAGGAGATGCTTAGGAGGCCCTAAACAAGGTGATGAAACGTCTTTTTTATAGATTTTTTCGTACCTTTGCATTGAAATGTTTGTCGATGAAGTCATATCCCATTAGAAGACGATATCACAATTTAAGATGAAATCAAAGATGTTCTTGATACGAAAGAAGGTCGTTGCCTTCAAAGCATTGTTTTTGATGGCTGTCCTGTGCTTCCTTGTTTCACAGCAGTTGTCGGCGCAGGTGAATGACAGCATCCCGATTCTATACCGTGGACATATTTATGTTCCTTCCATCATCAATGACTCTGTCAACTGCAACGTCATATATGATACTGGAGCAGCCAATATGTATGGTGTGGACAGCGTCTTCTTGGAACTATCCGGATGGCATCCAGAGCATATTGGTTTTGCCTATACGAGTGGCGCTGCCGGAAAGACAAAGGTGCGAATCATAAAAGATTATACGAATGTGAAAACCGGGAACATCGAGGACCGTTATGGCATCGTGCCCATCTTCAAACTCCGGGATGTGGTGGACTGCCACGTCGATGGAATCTGGGGAATCAAAAACATTACCGACTGCCCGTTTGAAATCAATTTCGAACATTCTTATTTGAAACAGCATAAGACGGGAATGCCTCGCCTGGACGGATATCAGAAACTGCCCATCCGATACGAGAATAACAAGATCATGCTTCCGGCGGAGACACGCATCGGTGAGACAGTGGTCAAAGGGTGGTATCTGATGGACACCGGCGGTGGCGGCTCTGTCGATTTCACGGCGCAAACGGTCAAGGAATTTCGATTGGATTCCATCCCAGGAAAGAGATACATCACCGATATGACTCAATACGGAATAGGGGACAAGGAGCAGGAATGGTTTGTTGATATGATGTCTGACATCATCGTCATGGGCGAGGACACCATTCACAGAGAGCCGATATCCTATTTGCCCGAAGGGGCCGGTGCATTCAGCGACAGACCTTATGTTGGAATTATCGGAAATGATGTTTGGTCGGAATTCAACATGATTATTGATGTCAAGGACAGTGTGCTCTGGCTTCGTCGTTTCAAGCCCGACAGTCCCCAACATCCCATTTATGACTTTGGGTTCAGAAACCGTACCGACATTTGCCGCGGCTGGGTGGTGTCGAGGCTGACAAGGGATGGAGATGCCGTCAAGGCCGGGATGGAATTGGGCGACACCATCATTGCCGTAAATGGGAGAAATGTTGCCGATTATTCTTGGGACGAGGAATACGATATCGTCGACTTGCCTAAACTCCTTCTATATATCGTTGGCGCAGACGGCAAGGAAAAGCATATCACCTTGGAATCAAAAGAGCGGTGGTGAAAAACAGACAAAAAGCCCTCGGCGAATACCTTGTTTCACCACAATGCCATCCTGTTCGAGATGGCGCCGCCGTGGCCGCCGGCAATGTTTTCCATGATGGTGCATTCGTCGATGGTCATCACCGTGACGCCCACAGCATTGGCAAGTGCGCCGGCACCTGTGGAGCCCATATTGCCGGTGATGGTTTCTCCAAGGCGTGGGTGAAAGCCAGTCAAGGGGCACTGTATGACCAAGAAAGCCCCGTATGCACGCTCAGCGTGCAAAGTTACACAAAAAATCACAACAATCGAAATAATTATTCATCATATGTTATTTACACGATGATTTGACATATAATATTAGAGGATTGCCCGATTCTATCGATAACAACAACTTCAATCCACTCCAAAAGTCTTTCCAACTTCCGGGGTGGGGGTGCGCGCCTGTGGGCATCCTGGCCCTCGGCTCCGTAGACAATAACAATGCGCCTCTGGCACGTCGACCTACGGTTCCGCCTGAACATTCGCATATAGTCTTTTTAGTCCTAAAAGTCCGTAGACAATAACATGGCGCTTTGTTGGGCTAAAGCCAACCGATTGTCATGCATAATAAAAAAGGGATGCGCCAGACGCATCCCTTTTTGAATTATGAATGATGAGGACCGCTCTCAAGGCAGCGTGTCTGCGAGGGGGTCGAAGAGGCCGTCGGCGTTGCGGCCCAAGTCGTGCCAACCCACGGTCTGGTGTAGCGTGGGGTTGGTCTGCATGGCGTTCTGGCGCAGGCCGAGGAAATAGTAGGTGGGACGATACTGGATGGTCAGCGACTCGTCGTTGCCGTCGAGATTCACGTCCTTGCGGCCGAGGAAGGTGTCGTAGAACTCTGCCAGGGTGCGCACCTTCTCGTTCTTGTACTCTCCATTGATGTAACTCATGTCCTCGTCGAGGGTGAGCGCCTCGGGACGGCTCCCTATGGTGGGGTCGGTGGCGGAGGCAGTGCGGCAGTAGATGATGATCTGATGGCGCTTTGTGCCGTTCAATGGTTTTACACCCAGGTAGTTGCATGTGTTGCCACCGAAGCCGGTGAGTGCCCAGGTGGGTTTGATGGCTGCTTGGCCGACGCCACCGTCGAAGAGCATCCAGCGGTGCATGTCGTCGTAGCGGTTGCCCTCGTAAGCCAGTTCTATCTGACGCTCGTAGAGGATGGTGGCCAGCAGTCTTGCACGGTCGCCGGCGACGCCGGAGGGAAGGCCGTAGTTGTTGTCTGCCGTGTAGCCCACGCGGCTGCGGATTTGCTGCAAGGCGTTGACGGCCTCGTCGAAATGTCCGGCGCCGCAGGCTGCCTCTGCGAAGTTGAGCAGCACCTCGGTGTAGCGCATGGAGAGCAGCGGGGCGGCGCATTTCATGAAGCCCTTCGGGTTGCTCTGGCTGTTGATGTACTCATAGAAAGGAGTGCTGTGCAAGTAGAGGTCGTCGCTGCGCTTGCGCACATAGACGGAGTGGCTGCCGGCCTTGTCGGTGGTCTGTGTGAGCAGGTCGGGCCAGTAGCCGTTGGAGGAGGATATTTTTGTCAGGTCGTCCTCATTGTCGTTCCACATGTAACTCCACAATTCGTAGTTGCGGCCGGAAGGATAGATGTCGGCAGGGATGATGCCCACGAGCGACGGGTCGGAGAGGCTTACGCCGCCCTCGCTCCACTGCCACTGCACGCCGGGGAAGGCGAAGGTGCGGTAGAAGCGCGGGTCGCGGTTGAGCCAGAACTTCTTCTTGTCGTAGGGGATGCTACTCTCGCCGGGCTTCAGGCCGTCGGCCATGGGGAAGAGGTCCACCATCTCCGCCGTGGGGGTGTAACCGCCGCCACCATTGGCGTTGTGCGGACGGATGCTGTGCTCCCAGCGGTTGTACTTGCCGTAGTCGGGCTGGCCCGACACGTTGTCCTTCGTGTTGTGGAGGGTGGCGAAGACGGCCTCGGAGATGCTTCCGTCGCTGCCGATATAGTCCGTCCATTGGCGGGCCCAGTTGGCACCGTTGTTCTCACCACCGTTGCCGGCGTAGGCCAGTCCGAAGCCACCCTCGTTCAACTTGGCGAGGGCTTGCTTGTTGGTGACGTAGGCCTCCTCCCAGCGGGTGAGGTCGTCGGCGCGGTTGAAGACGGGGCTGGCCCAATAGAGGCGCATCTTGCCAAGGAGGGCTTGCGCCAGGCCGGAGGTGACTCGTCCGAAGTCCTGGGCCTCGTTCTGCCATCGTGCGGGAAGCATGTTGGCTGCTTTCTCCAGGTCCTGGCAGATGAAATCTACGCAGTCCTTGGTGGTCTGCCTCGGGATGATGAGGTCGGAGCCGTCGCCGTCCTTGCCCAGGATGGGGTCTTGCACCTTGTCGATGATGGGCACGCCGCCGTAGATGGTCACCAGATGGTAGTACATGTAGGCGCGGAAGAAATAGGCCTGTCCGAGCAGCATGCCTTTCTCCTCGTCGGTAAACGACGATTTCTCCACGTTCTCTATCACGTCGTTGCAGTTGCGGATGTGTCCCCATGGGCTGTACACGTCGTTGGCCACGTAAAAGAAGTCGAAGTTGGAGCCAGAGAAGTTATAGGTGATTTCCTCCTCCGGGTCGACGAAGATGGAGAAATTGCCATATTCTTCGGTGCTCTTCGACCATTTGTCGGGGTTGCCCACCGACGTCCAGTCGTTGGGGTGGTTGGTGCCGTTGCCGTCGCCTCCGTCAGAGACGGGGAGCATCCAGTAATAGAGGTTGTTGACACGCTCCTGGGCACCGTTGAAGTTGCTGTAGGCGGTGGTCTGGTTGAAGTTGCCGTAGTTCTTCTTCTCTTTCAGGAAGTCGTCGCTGCACGAGGTGATGCCCATGGCCATGGATGTGAGCACGAGGGCTGTTATGATATGATGCTTGTTGTTCATCTTGTAAATCCTCATTTTTAGGTTAGAACGATACACTGACACCCATGGTGTACTTGCGGAGGTTGGGGTAGCGGCCATAACCGCCAGCCCACGACGCCCAACTCTTGTCGGGGTAGTTGTTGATGAAGTTGACAGCGTTCTGGATGGTGAGGTTCAGGCGGACGTTGCTGACGCCGATTGTCTTCACCCAGGTGCGGGGGAGTTGGTAAGCCACGGTGATGTTGCGGAGCGTCAGCGTGGTGCCGTCGATGAGCCAGTAGGAGGAGGCTGCGTCGTTCACTTTGTCGTAGCGCATGTTGGGCATCTTTCCGGAGAGGTTGGCAGGGACGGTGATGCGTCCAGAGGCGTCGTAGATGTCCTCGTAGTTGAACATGTCGCTGAAGGAGGAGGGCATGTTCTCATACTCGTAGTTCTTGGCGGCCTGGCGGAAGTCGTTGCCCACCATGATCTTGGAGCCCCAACCGGCGCTCAACTGCGCTTGGATGGAGAAACTCTTGTAACCGCCTTTGAGGTTCAGCGTGCAGCCATAGGGGTTGCTGGTGTATTCCGAGAGGCGGATGTAGTCGTTGCCGGCGGTCACCTTGCCGTCCTTCGGGCCATAGGTGCCGTCGCCGTTGTTGTCGCCATGGATGTCCTCGTAGATGAGCATGCCGGGACGCACCTCGCTCTTCGTCATGCCCAGGTATTCGGTGATGCCGTAGCGGTCGAAGTATTCCTCGATTTCCTGGTAACTGCGGAACATTCCGAGACATTTAAAGCCCCACAGGCCGCGGTCGCTACGCTCGCCATAGACCATGTCGTCGTAGTTGGGGATGGCTTGGAAGTTGGTCTTCAGCACCTTGTTGTCGCTGAAGCCGGTGGAGAGTTTCACCTCATAGTAGATATCGCTGCCGATCTTGTCGCGCCAGCCCACATTGAGTTCCCATCCCCATGCGTCGAGTTCGCCGTAGTTCTCCGGGGTGGCCTGCGTTCCCACGGTGGTGGGGAACATCGAGGTGCCGGTGCGGGTGGCGAACATCTCGCGTCCTCGGTCGTAGTAGTAGTTGAAATCGAAGGTCAGGCGGTTGCGCAGGAAGTGCGCGTCGATGCCGATGTTCGTCTTGTAGGTCTTGTCCCAGTGTACGTCGGAGTTGACGCCGGCCTTGGGCATCACCAGTGCGTAACTCACGTCGGTGTTCAGGCCGTTGCTGCCGAAGACGGCTCCCTTGGCGGCGTTGCGCTCATAGAGTTGCGCCCAGAGCCATGCGCGGATGTTGTCGCGGCCCATCAAGCCCCACGATGCGCGGAGTTTGAGGAAGTCCACCCATTTCACATGTTCCTGGAACCAGTTCTCTTCGGATATCACCCATCCGGCGCTCACCGACGGGAACTTGCCCCAGTAGTTCTTGGGGGCGAACTTGGTTGAGGCGTCGGCGCGGAAGAGGAACTCGAAGAGGTATTTGCTGGCGTAGGCGTAGTTGAAACGTCCCACATAGGAGAGCATGCCGCTCTCGCTGCGGTTGAACGACACGTCCTTGTCGCCCGTGCCGGAACTCGACTGTCCGTCCTGGTAGTCGATGAGGTCGGTGATGCTGCCGTAAAGGGGTTCGCTCCACGCCTCGCTCTTCTCGATGGAGAAGAGGCCGCTGACGTCGTGGAGTCCGAACTGCCGTGCATATTGCATGGTGAAGTTGAACTGGTAACTGTCGCTGCGCCCCATGTTGCGGCTGAGGAGGCCGCCGTTGCTCACCAGTCGGAGCACGCCCATCGTGGTGTCGTCGTAAACGGCTCCCTCGCCGGTGTAGAGGTGGCCGCCCGACCCGGTGCGGTCGAGCATGCGATAGACGTTTTGGATGGTCTGCACCGTGTTGGTCTTGCTGTTGCTGATGTACTTGGAGTAGGAGAGTTTCGCAGAGAGGCCCTTCAAGGCGTGAATCCAGTCGAAACCGAGTTCGATGCTTCCGTTGATGTTCAGGTTGTTGGTTTGGTTCTGCACGTTGTCGCTGTGGTTCTGCACGGCGGCGAAGTTGTAGAGTTGTGTCGCACTGGTGGGGATGCCGTTCTCCATGCCGCTATAGACGAGGGGATAGCCGCCCACGTAGTCGGGGACGAAGGGGAGGTGCGTCATCAACCACTTGTAGTCGTAGTCGGTGCCGCCGCCCTGGGGTGAGGTGGAGTTGTTGCGCTCGCCCCAGTCGCCGCTAACTTGCAAGGCGGTCTTCACATACTTGCCGATGTTGGCGTTGATGCCGGCGCGGAAGTTCCAACGCTCGTAGTCGAGACGTCCGATGTTGCCGTCTTGTGTATAGTAGGAGACGCCGCCGAAATAGGTGGCCTTGTCGTTGCCGCCGTTGATGTTGAGGCTGTGGCGCTGGGTCAGCGCCGTGCTCCATTCCTTGTCGAGAAGATTGTAGTCGAGGCTTCGTGCGGCTTCCATTTCGTCGGCTTGGAAGAGTTGGGTGCGCAGTTCGATGTTGTCCTGTGTCGAGGTGTTGGCGGCACGGATGGTGTTGTACACCTTCATGTAGTCATACGAACTGAGCATCTTCGGCGTGTAGAGTGCGTCGGTCCAGCCAAACTGTCCCGAATAACTGATTTTTGGGGCGGCGTTCTCGCCTTGCTTCGTCTTCACCAGCACTACGCCGTAGGCGGCACGGGCGCCATAGACGGCGGCGGAGGCGTCCTTCAGCACGGTGATGCTCTCCACTTCGCTGATGTCGAGGTTGTTGAAGGCATTCTCTGTGGAGATGAAGCCGTCGATGACATAGAGCGGGGTGGGGTCGGGCTCTCCGCCACGGGTGGAGCCGGGGTCGTTGGTCGTGGCCATCACGTTGCTCTGTCGGATGTTGAGCGAGGGGCTTTGTCCCGGACGGTAGCCGTTGGCATTGACGCTCACGCCGTTGAACATTCCCACGAGGGCGTCGCCGAGGCTTCCCACCGAGAGGTCTTGGATGTCCTTGGGTGAGATGGTTTCCACGGCGCCGGTGACATTCTTCATTTTCTGCGTGCCATAGCCCACCACCACGACCTCTTCGAGGCTTTGGCTGTCCACCACCAGGCGGACGACGCCGCCGGGTTTCACGGTCTGGGTGAGATAGCCGATGTAGGAGATGGAAATCTTGGCATCGTCGGGCACTTGCAACTCGTAGTTGCCGTCAATGTTGGTGATGACGCCACCGGTCTTCTGCCCTACAATGGTGACAGTGGCTCCGATGACGGGTTCGCCGTTCTCGTCCAACACGGTGCCTCGCACCGTCTGACCTTGTGCAAAGGCCAGGGAGGGCAACAGGGTGAGGAGCAGCCCCAAGCACCAACGGATAAGGTGTGTCTTTTTCATATCTTGTATTCCTTTTTTTGTTCTACATGGTTGGGGTTAGTTCCACCAGCGGGGGTCGCCGGTCTTGCGCTCCACCTGTTCGGCGCCGGTGGGGGTGAAATTGCCGTTGGCGGGGTCGATGAAGGCCGGGTCGGTCTGCAGCGCATTGTTGCTGATGTCGTAGGTGTTGGTGGTGAAGCCTTCCGTCTCTGGAGCGCCGTCATACCAATAGGTGTTGTAGGCGAAATTGAGGACGGCCGACGTGTTGATGCGTCCGGTGAGGCGGCGTGGCACCTGTCCGCTGCCACAGTCCACGAAGATGTTGTTGACGATGTCGTAGTTCGATGTGGCCTTGCCGTCAAAGCCGCTGTGGTTGGCCATCTGCCCTTTGTAGGCGATGTTGTAGAACGTGCAGTTGCGCAGGTTGATGGAGTTGGTCAGGTAGCCGGCGCGGTCGCAGCGGCAGGAGTTGTTATAGCGGATGAAATAGTTCACCGGGTTGTCGTTGGCCGACCAGAAGGTGCAGTTGGTGACTGTAAAGTCGTTGATGAAGCCGCCGCCGTCGTAGATTTGGAAATAGGCGGTGCTACCCATCTTCTCGTCGGGGGTGAATTTCACCAGGACGTTGGTCATCGAGAAGGTCTTCACGCAATACTTGATTTTGCTGTCATACATAAAGGGACGGTTGACGTTGCTCACCGTGCAGTTGGTGAAGGTGATGGGGTCGGTGATCTGGTAGTAGTTCTGGTGGTCTGTGTCCAACTTGTCGGGGTCGGGGTTCTCGCTCAGGGCGATGAAAGGCTGGTTGGACTCTCCGCACTCGAAGTTGATGTATTTCGCCTTGAAACCGCTGCTGGTGGCCAGTCCGCCGGTGGGGCCATAGGTGATGGTGGCGTTGTTTGTCTTGCTGGTGGTGCGGAGGGTGACCACCTTGTTGCCGAAGTCGAGCACAGACGATAGGGTGTAGTGTCCGCCGGGGGTCAGGTCGAAGTTGAGGTTCATCCCCACGGAGTCTTCTGGGATGGGGTTGGCGGCGAACCACTCGTAGAGGTCGCCCTCGGGGATGGCGGCGTAGGAGGCTTCAAAGGAGTTGAAGAGTTTCTCGGTGGCCGTGGTGGCGTCGCTGTTGTTCAACTCGCTGTTGCCCAATGTGCGGAGGATGAGTTTGTAGTTCATGTCCTCCTCCCTGTCGGTGGTGATGGAGCAGCCGTCAACCACCTTGCTCACCAGCGGCTTACTCTCGTCGCTCAAGTCGTAGAGCGTCACTTCGTAGCCACGGGCGCCGTGCACCACGGGCCAGGCAATGGTCATCCGGTCGCCGTCGATGTTGGGCGTGATGGTGATGTCGCCTTCTGCGGGTGACGACAACTGCGTGTTCTTCACGTTGCTCACGAATTTCTCGTTGTCATCATAGGTATCCGCGCAGGAGGCCAGGAGCCATGCTCCTACTGCAATGGCGCATAGGAAACACAACCCCTTGATCGATACAAAGGATGATTTGTTCATAGGTTGGTTATTAAGTTATACATGTATGATTGTTCTAATTCATAGACGTCAAAAAGGTGGTGATGCAACAACCATCTTTTGGGTTTCCTGGTTAGGAAGTAGGTCTCGTTTTTTAAGCAGTTTCAAAAGTAGTGAAAAAATATCATATCAACAACTTTCAACATCGAAAACTACTCAAAAAGGGTCGATTTTTAATCTTTTCGGCCATTTTTTTGTCTGAAAACCACCAAAACGGGCTCGGTTTCCCTTTTTTCCCGTGACAATATGATAATCGGGCGGGCCCTACGACTTCGGGGGACGTATGTCTGTTTGATTCGGGAGTTAAAGAGGAGTTAAAGGGGAGTTAAAGGGACGTATGTCCACTTCATCACTTTAATACAATTTAGTCCACTTGGGGCCTTTTGTCCAAGGTACTCGGTGTGTTAACTTGTAAAACCAACCCCGAAGGGGTGATAGAACACAGACGGGGGTGTAACCCCCGGGGACAGCAGGCCTATGCGCACCCCAACCCCGAAGGGGTGACAGAACACAGACGGGGGTGTCAACCCCCGGGAGTTAAAGACACACTGGGTGCGCACTGTGAGCAAAAAGCCCGTGCTCATATCCCCTCCCCGGGGAGGGGATGGGGTGGGGTCTGTAACTTGTTGTGTTTCAAATGATTTTTACACCCTCTTTGTACATTCCTCCGCCTGAACATTCTTGGCGTTTTTGCTGCACTGAGGAAAGGACAATGCGTCTTTGGCGCATGAAAAATTCCTTGACTCTGTAGGCAATATTAATGCGCCTCTGGCGCATAAAGTCCTTTTAGTCCTAAAAGTCCGTAGACCAACAGAGAACGGCTTTCCGCAGGGGAGACAGGAAGAATCCCGTCTCTATAGTGCGCACGGCGGGTTATGGGGCAATGCGAAGAATGTTCCGCCAGTGCAGCAGAAACGCCAAGAATGTGCTGCTGGATGCGAATAACGGGTAAGGATTTTTTTTATCACCATCCCCATTTGAAGGTATGGGTCAGTCGATTTGATTGCCGACCATCATAACAATATGGTATGCGGCTCATTAATAGCAATTAGCCTTATCAAAGAGCGTCGTCCAGATTACTGATTTTTGGGTATTGTGCACTTTGGTGGAAGGGAGTAATTTTGCACCGCCAACCAGATTATACTCATTTTATTGATATGATAAGAACTTTATTTTTCACTGCCGTTCTTGCCTTGTCGCCCCTTGTCGCTTCATCTCAGGAAACAGATGACACGGGCGTGGATGCCATTACCGGCGCCACACGACAGGAGGCGAAGACCGAGAAGCAGGCAAACGCCATCTCCCGCCTGCATATCGGCGGTTATGGCGAGGCTGTCATGACACGTAATTTCTATAGTCAGAGTTTCAACCGTTATAAGAAACCCGAGAACTATGCCGATGACAAGAGTCATGGGCGCTTCGACCTCCCCCACGTGTGCCTGAACATCGGCTACGACTTCGGCAAGGGATGGACGATGGGTTCTGAGATAGAGTTTGAACATGGCGGCAATGGCACCGCCGTGGAGATAGAGGCCGAGGAGGCCGGTGAATATGAGGCCGAGGTGGAGAAAGGCGGCGAGGTGAACATAGAGCAGTTCTGGATCAACAAGGAGTTCTGGAACGGCAAGTTCAACATCAAGGCTGGCGAAATCATCGTGCCGGTGGGCTACTCCAACGCCTACCACGAACCCAATCAGTTCTTCACCGCCTATCGTCCCGAGGGTGAGGCCACCATCATGCCCAACACCTGGCATCAGGTGGGACTCTCGTTGTGGGGACGGCTGAAGGAGTGGCGTTATGAGGCCCAACTGCTTTCCGGACTGAATTCCGAGAGTTTCACGGCAGAGAATTTCGTGCACTATGGAGCCACCAGTCCCTATGAGTTCAAGGTCGCCAACAACTACGCCGGTGCGTTGCGCATCGACAATTATTCCGTCAAAGGCCTGCGCATCGGACTGAGCGGCTATTACGGCTACACTTTCCGCAACACCCTGCGCACGCCAGGCGCCAAATACGATGACGTGACGGGAGCATTGGGAATCGTTGCCTTGGATTTCTCACTCAATCGCTGGAACTGGATTGTTCGTGGCAATGTGGATTATGCCCATTTCAGCGATGCCGACGAAATCTCGGCCTACAACCAAGCCAACTGGACGCACCACAAATATCAGGATGGCAATCCGCACCACTATTCCAACATCGGAAGCAATGCTCTGTCTTATGCCATCGAGGCCGGCTACAACGTCTTCTCGCAAATCCCCAGGTTGCATCAGGCGAATGAAAGACTATGGGTGTTCGGACGATTCGAACATTACGACACGATGGCTGCTGGCACCTATGAGTCGATGTACAAATATACGAAGAAATACCGCTGCGCTTTCGGCCTGAACTACTCGCCTGTGAAACAAGTCACCATCAAGGGAGAGTACTCCTACCGGTACTTCGAGAAGCCAAACAACAACGGTCTCACTTCGGACAGCCCGCTTTACAAGCAACCCTACAACAACGAGCCAAGCATCAGCCTGGGCGTCACCTACTGTGGGAAACTGCTGTGAAAAGATGAAAGATGAAAACTAACGATAAATTAATAAAAGATTGAAATGAAAAACAGGGATTTATTGAAAATGACAGCCTTGGCTGTCGTGTTTACAACAGGCTTCGCCTCATGCTCAAGCGACGACGATGCCAACACGGAAACTGTCACAGGAAGCCAGGCCGCCCTCGACCAGGCTTGCAAGGACTGGAAAACGGCACGTGCCAACTGGGAGAATACCGAAGCCTTCCTCTTTGGTGCCGCAGACGTCTATTCCATCGACCCCCACACCGACACATGGCCGGTGGCCGCCAACGACCTGGCCGATGTGCTGCGAGATGAGAAGGCGATGTCCAACCTTGACAACTTCATCAAGACCGCCAACTCAGGCATCCTGGGCTATCATGGTTTGGAATACGTGCTCTTCCGTCAGGGAGCGCCACGGCAAATCAGTCAAATCACCAATCTGGAGTACAACTACATCTGTGCCGTGGCCAAGGACCTCTACAACGCCACGGCAACCTTGGAGGCCGCTTGGGACTCGCGTGAGAGCAACTCCGACCGGCATCAGATAGCCGTCAACTACGTGGCCACACACAACGCCATCAACGACGACGGAGATGTGGAAGGGAAGTTGGGCTCGTTCCAAAACTTCGGCAAGGCCTTCAAAAACCCCGGCACTGGCGACTGGGCCACGGCGCTCGACGCCACGCTGGAAATCATCTCCGGCTGCCAGGACATCATCGGCGAGGTGGGTGACTCCAAGATAGGACTTCCCTACACTGGCGAGGACGCCACCTACATCGAGTCGCCTTATGCCTACAATTCCATCACCGACTTCTACGACAACATCGTCAGTTGCAAAAACGCCCTCTTCGGAAAGATGGATGCCACCTCTCCCACACAGCAGTCGCTGGTCTACTTCTGCCAGAACTCTGGCAATGCGACGCTGGCAGGCCAGGCCAACATGGTGGTGACCAAACTTGACGTGGCATTGGCCAAAATCAAGGCCATGAAGCATCCGTTCGCCCTCTACTTCTCCGACAACTCCTGCAAGGTGGCCATCGACGCACTCGAAGAGTTGGATGACGCGCTTGGCGCACTCTCCGAGACGCTCGCCGGATATGCCGGCAACAATACCGTGGAGGCACAATGCCAGGTCATCAACGAGAACTATGTGGACAACGTGGTGCTGGCCACCTACCGCACACTGGCTGACAATGCACAGAAACTCTATCAGTCGATTGTGAACATCAAAAAATAAACTGCCATGAACAAACCTTTCTTTTTCGGGATTGTTCTGATGGGAACCTTCGTCATCGCCGGTTGTTCCGACGATGACGATTCTCCCACGACATGGGAGATAGGCGACCCTGCCACGTCGGACTATCCAGAGGATTACTACGCTGGCGGACAACTCGGCACCACCACGGTGAACACCGCCACTGCCTTCGAGCAACCCTCGAAAGCAGTGGAGAATGCCGGAATGATGACGGCCTTCAACGAGGGAGAATATCTCTTTGAAAAGGACTATAACACCAACACCGACGGTGCTTTCCATGGCCTCGGACCCGTCTATGTGCGTCGTGGATGCCTTTACTGCCACCCGGGCTACGGCCATGGGGCACGGCAGACGGAATACAAGGCCGACATGCACCGCAACGGCTACCTGCTCGTCGTCTACGACAAGACTACCAACGCTTACATCCGCTCCGTGGCCGGCATGCCGCAGACCGGTGCCGTGAAGCCTTTCAAGGCTCCCATCGACGAGAACAAAATCAGCATCGCGTGGAACAACTACACCGACGAATGGGGCAACAAATTCCCTGACGGCGAGACCTATTCGCTCATCTATCCGGAGGTGACCATCCCCTACAGTGCCTATTACGCTCCAGTGGTGGTGCAGCGCGGCGGTGCCGACGTGACCCTCTCCGAAGCGGAATACAACAACGACATCGGCGTGCTGCTGGAATCGACCATCGGCATTTACGGCACAGGAATGACCGATGCCATCCCCGATGAAGATATCACCGCCCAATGGAGGGCGGAGAGTGAGTATTTCAACAGCATCGGCCGCACCGACGCACTGAACCCCGCCATGTGGAACCAAGCCACCAACACTTGGAACAGTTATTACAGCAACTCATTGCAAGGAGACGGTACGAAATATGTGCGCCGATACACCTATGCCCTGTCACGCGGACCCATCCTTGACGCCGCCGGTGCCAACGCCATCTGGAACATCACCAATGTGACGCGTTCCGACCGCCGCTACCACTACCTCGACCTCGCTGGCAAGTACTATGCCACGACCTCGTCGAAAGACCCGGAGGTGCAGGCGGGCTTCACCGAATACATCAATCGTGTCGACCCGGCTAAGATGCACCCCGAATGGCACACGGGGGACTTGGAGAAAGACATTTACACCTATCTGACCAGCAAGTCGCTTGATGCCGAGATGACCGATGCTCAATACAAGAACCTCATGATATGGCACCGCGGCTTGGCCGTCCCTGCCGCACGCAACACCACCACCGATGACTTCAAGGAGGGCAAGCGCCTGTTCACGCAGATAGGTTGTGCCTCCTGTCACCGTCCATCGTGGCAGACGGGCGAGGACCACATCCAGGACCCGGCCAGGTTCTTCTTGTCCGACAGCGACATGCCACGCTATCCCCACCAGAAGATATGGCCCTACACGGATTTCGTACAGCATCGCCTGTGGATGAAGAACGACATTCGTACCGGCTGGTGCCGCACCACACCGCTGTGGGGGCGCGGACTGGCCGCCAAGTGTGGCAGCGGCGTGGAACGTCTGCACGACTGTCGTGCACGCAACGTCATGGAGGCTATCATGTGGCACGGCTGCAAGAACGAGGGCGGCACGAGTGATGCCTACAACTCCGTCGTGCAGTTCCGCAACCTGACGAAAAAGCAACGTGACCAAATCATCTTTTTCATAGAATCCATATAAAACAATTCTGGTGAACAAGAAACTCATCCTTGCCCTATACACATCCATCATGGTGTGTATAGGGTTTGCCACTATCATGGAGAAATATCATGACACCGGTTTTGTCAGAGAGCACATCTACGGCGCCTGGTGGTTTTCCACGCTGTGGGCGATACTCACCGTGGCATCTTGTGCCTGTTTCTTCAAGCAGCGCCTGTACAAGCGTTTTGCTGTCATGTTGCTGCACTTGTCGTTCGTTGTGATACTGGCTGGCGCGTTGGTTACCCATCTCTTTGCCCATAGCGGCGTGGTGGCGCTTCGCACCGGCCTTCCCGTCATGTCGTATGTCGACCACGAAGGCAATAGCCAGCCGCTGCCCTTCTCCCTGACATTGAAGGAATTCCGCATTGTCAACTATCCTGGGACCGACGCCCCTCTCGATTACCAAAGTGTCATACAAACAACTGGTGGGGATACATCCCCGACCGAAGTGCTTGTCTCCATGAACCACATCGGGCACATCGGAGGCTATCGTTTCTTCCAGTCCAGTTTCGACTCCGACGGTCAAGGTGTCTTGCTCGGTGTAGGCTACGACCCGTATGGCATTGCCGTCACCTATTGTGGCTACCTCCTGCTCTTGGTGGGCATCATCGCCACGCTGCTGTCACGCAAGACGCGGATGCGCACCCTTTATCGCAAAGCCATGCAGCCGCTGGCCATCCTTCTGGTTTTGGCTTCTTACGCCTCACCTCTCCGTGCCAACGATGACTTGCAGACTGTCGACAAGGACATTGCTCATCGCATGGGCGCCATCAGCGTACTCTACAACAACCGTATCTGTCCGCTCAACACCGTGGCGACGGATTTCGTCACCAAGTTGTCGGGCAAGGCATCGTGGAAAGGCTATTCTGCCGACGAAATCTTCACCAGTTGGATGATTTACTACTCACCTTGGGAAAAGGAGAAGATGATACGCGTGAAGAACCGCGATGTGCAGCAGATGCTGGGTATCGACGGACAATGGGCGTGCTACAGTGATTTCCTGGATGAGTACAAGGAATACAAACTGAAGAAAGCCATAGAGGACATGAGGAACGGGGATGGTTCCATCCCTAAGAAAGGCTTGATGGAGGCGGATGAGAAATTCCATCTGGTGGAGATGTTCTATCGCGGAGAGTTCATTAGGATGTTTCCCTACCGCGTAGGAGACGATGTCAATTGGTACGTGCCCGGCGGACAGTCGCTGCCGAAGGAGATTCCAGTCAAGGAACAGTTCTTTGTCAAGCAGTCCATGGATTTTCTCACGGAAAGCATAGTGACGGGACAGCGCGACAGGGCTTTTGAAATCATCGCGAAAATCAAACTCTTCCAACGTGAGATGGCTGGCGAGGTTTTGCCCGATGAAAGCATGACCAAAGCGGAGGTTTTCTACAATACTATGCGAAGTCGGAAATGGCCGGTGTTACTTGCCCTGACGCTTGGTTTGCTGCTGTGCGTGGTCATGCTTGTTTCTGCTTCGCTGGGAAAGTGGCTCAAGGTGGTGGCTCTATCGTATGTCATATTGTTGGCAACGTATGTCACGGTGCTGCTCGGCCTGCGCTGGTGGTTGAGCGGACACATTCCCGTGAGCAACGGACACGAGACGATGCTCTTCATGGCATGGGTGCTGCTCTTGCTGACCATCCTCCTACGCCGTAAGTTTTCCATCGTCCTGGGCTTTGGACCTTTGGTCGCTTCTTTTTGCTTGCTGGTGGCCATGCTGGCGGGAAGCAACTCGCAAATCACCCCTTTGATGCCCGTGCTTCAGTCGCCCTTGCTCTCCGTCCATGTCATGACGGTGATGTGCGCCTATGCATTGTTCGCCCTGCAATTGCTCATGGGCTTGCAGGCTTTACTCTTGGCAAGGAATGAAAAGGATGCGGAATTGGAGAGGCTCACCGCCCTGTCGCAACTGATGCTCTATCCCGCCGTGTTCCTGCTCGCCATCGGCATATTCCTCGGGGCTGTATGGGCCAATGTGTCATGGGGCAATTATTGGTCGTGGGACCCCAAGGAGTCGTGGGCGCTCATCACGCTCATGGTCTATGCCGTGCCTTTCCACAAACAGTCTTTCGGCTTTTTCCAAAAACCTCTCTGCTACCACATCTACATGGTGGGCGCCTTCCTGACAGTCGTCATCACCTATTTCGGTGTGAATTATCTCTTGGGAGGCATGCACAGTTACGCCTGAGAGAAAGCCTTTATCACCACTTCAAACAGCCTCTTGATGAAAAACAGCGGCTTGCCTGGCAAACCGCTGTTTCGTGGTCATATAAGTGAGTTATTATTTCACCACTTCCTTTCTTGTGGTGCCATCGCTCATGCGAACGATGTTGATGCCCTTTGTGGGATTGGTTACCTGCCTGCCGCTTAAATCGTAGGTTGCCGAAGTGGCTGCATTGAGGGTGACGATGGATTGGACAGCGGTATTGTGGCAGTTCAAGCGGGCGACGGAGAGACCGTTGCCGTTGTTTGAGGTGTAATGAGTGAGCCAGATGAGGTCGCGCTTGTCGTCGATGGTGATTCTGGTGACTTCATTGAAGGCAATGCCGGAGTTGTCGACATTGTAGGTATGCCAGTCGGTGCCGTTGAAACTGGCAATGCCGATGTCGCCCGCTGCGGCCATCCACTTGTTGTTGTCGGCATCGATTTTAATGTCATACAAGCAGTTGCTGTGTATGGGGGAGTTGCTGCGGCTGTAGGTGTTCCAATGCGTGCCGTCGAAACGTGTGAGTCCGAAACCGAATTCCAAACCGTATTTATCGGGATTCTGCGGGTCGCGGCAGTTCAGCCATAGAATGTTGTCGTTGTCGACGGCCACGAAGCCGACGTAATCGGATGGAAGTGGGGAGTTCTTGGTGGTGTATTGCGTCCATTTGCTGCCGTCGAAAAGGAAGAGACCACCGCCGAAGGTGCCGCACCACACGCGGTCGTTGTCGTCGAAGGCGAGGCAGGTGACGTTGTTGAACGACAGACCGGAATTATCCTTGTCATAGGCCGTCCACGCCTGTCCGTCGCGGCAGTAGATACCTTTGGTCGTGGCGAGCCATAGACGGTTGTGGTGGTCGAACTTGATTTGGTTCATGTCGATTTCGCTGAAGGGATAGTCGCTTTTTCGATAGACATTCTTACCCGTCGGCGTGATTTCCATCAGGCAAGTGTCGGTCGAGAACCAGTGCCACCTGACCCACACGTCCCCGTCGCCATCGGTCTCCGTCTGTGCCGTCTGCGACATGGGTGTCAGGGTGGCTTCGCCAGTTTCCATGTTGTAGGTCTGCAGGCCGTTTATCGTGGCTCCGTAGAAGATGCCGTTGCGGTCGAGACTTCCTGTGAACAGCGTAAACGAGTTGTCGATGAGTTGGCTGTCGATGAGGGGGATGTTTTTCAGGCCCTCGGTGGTCAGACGTAACAAGCCTTGAACGCGAGAACCTACATAGACATCGTTTCCATCAACGTCGATGCTTATCAGAAAGTCCACATCGGAACGTGACGGGTATGGAAAACTCTCGAAGCGGCTGCCGTCGAACTTGACCAGGTAATGTCCGCACACCATCCACAGATTGCCCTTGTCGTCGGCCTTCAAGTCGTATAGAGTCGCTTCGGGCAGGTCGGAGTTTTCAGGGGTATAGGCGGTGAAGTCTGTGCCGTCGAATTTGACAAGTCCGCTTTCCGATGCCATCCACAAGCAGCCGTCGGCATCTGTTTCGAGTCGGTTGATGCTACGGTACGTGTTTGCAAATGGCATCAGGCCTTCGGAGGTAAAGACGCATAGCGTCGCCAGATTCAGCGCATCGTAGCATCCCACCCAAATGCGGCCGTCCTTACCTGCCTTGATGCTGTTTACATAGTCGAAGGGGCTAAGAGGATTGATATCATAGGTAGCAGTCACCCGCTTACCGTCGAACTGATACAAGGAGAAGAGTCCACCGACGAGCATGGTGCCATCGCTCCCGAAATAGAAGCCGCCGAGGTTTTGGTTGTTGGAAAAGCCTGCGTTCCTTTTGTCGAACTTCTCGATTTGGCCGTCCGTAATCTTTGCCAGTCCATTGTATCCCGTGCCGACCCACAATGCCCCGTCGTGGATGGCCATGTCATGTATCGTGTTGTCTGTCATGCTGCCATCGGCGCGGTAAAGCATGGTTTGTTCGCCCGACTGTTTGTCAATCTTGATGATGCCCCCGCCTTTTGTGCCGACATACAGATAGTTGTCATCGTGGATGATACGCGACACAAAGTTCTTGCTCGTCAAGTTCTGCCAGTCCGTCAGTTGCGAGTTCGCGGTAAGGGCTACGACTATGGCTAATAATACGGTGATGACGGCCTTCTTATTCATAATTATTCCTTGCAAAGATTAATAGTAGGTTGGGTGCCATGACATGCCCTATCGTTTCGGGGGTTGCACCCCCGTCTGTGTTCTGTCCCCGGGGGTTGACACCCCCGTCTGTGTTATGCCACCCCTTCGGGGTTGGTGTGCGTTGTGCTTGCATCCCGGGGGTTGACACCCCCGTCTGCGTGAAACAAACAGACATATGTCCCTTTAACTCCTTTTTAACTCCTCTTTAACTCCCTTTTAACTCCCGAAACAAACAGACATATGTCCCTTTAACTCCCTTTTAACTCCCCTTTAACTCCTCTTTAACTCCCTTTTAATTCCCCTTCGGGCGAGTCCATTTTCTCCAGCAGATCGGGGCGGAGGCGTCGGGTGCGCTCCAGACTCTGTTCGATTTCCCAGTCCTTGATTTTCCCCTCGTTGCCGCTCAGCAGGATGTCGGGGACCTTCCATCCCTTGTAGTCTGCCGGGCGGGTGTAGATGGGAGCGGAGAGCAACCCGTCCTGGAAACAGTCGGAGAGAGCGCTTTGGTCGTCGCTGATCACCCCGGGCACCAGGCGCACGATGGCGTCGGCCATCACGGCGGCCGCCAGTTCTCCACCGGTGAGCACATAGTCACCGATGGAGATCTCGCGGGTGATGAGGTGGTCTCGGATGCGTTGGTCGATGCCTTTGTAGTGTCCGCAGAGGATGATGATGTTGTTCAGCATCGACATGTCGTTGGCTATCTCTTGGGAGAACTGCTCGCCGTCGGGAGAGGTGAATATCACCTCGTCGTAGTCGCGTTCCGCCTTCAAGGCGGAGATGGCGCGGTCGATGGGTTCGCATTGCATCACCATGCCGGCGAACCCTCCGTAGGGATAGTCATCCACACGGCGCCACTTGTCGAGCGTGTAGTCTCGAAGGTTGTGAAGGTGGATTTCTGCCAGTCCTTTCTTTGCCGCACGGGCAAGGATGGACTCGTGCACGAAGCCCTCCAGCATCTCGGGCAAAACGGTGATGATGTCTATTCTCATGCCAGCCTTACATATTGGTATCCACACCTTGGTCTTGCAGCCAGGTGACATAATTCATCACGACGTTCATACCCATCTCCTGACTGTGGGACATCAATGAAGCGGCTCCTTTCATCACGTCCTGCCATGCTTGCTTCTTGCCGAGTTCGAGGCCAAACTTCATATCCTCTTCTGTCAGGATGCCATAACTCTCGTTGAGGAGCACCGTGCAAAGATTGGAAGAGAGATACCCTTTGATTTTTTCCATCATGGATTTTTGATCGTCTGAGAATGATTCGGTAAGGCCATTGAACGCAGAGGTGAGCAACCCTTCTTGTCCTGACTCTTTATAGAATTGTTGGAAAAGATTCTTATAACTTTCAGGGCAGGTGACGGCTTGTACAGGTGTAGGCTCTTCGCCACTCATTACTTTTTGGGCAATCTCTATGCCTAATTGTTCGAATTTGCTTCCGGTGCCGTTGATTTTGCCCCAATGTTCTTGGAAGGTTTTCCCTTGGCCAGAAGAGAATATGTCAGTCAACTCTTTGATTTCATCTACACTGACATATTCTTCCATGAAGGGGAGCATGGCATCAACCAAGTCATCCATGAAAGATTCTTCCAGGTATTTGTTTACCAATTCTTTCGACTTGGCCTCTTCATAGTTTTTCATCAGGCCTAAATTCATCGCTTCGAGAGCATTCCCCATGGTTTCAGGGCTCATGTTCGTGAATGACGGATTGGTTTTTATGTATGCCTTGAATGCCTCCTTCATTGTGGTTTGAGCGGTGGCTGCCATGCTGACTGAGAGCAGCAGCAAGATGAACAGTGATTTAAAAGTTTTCATTGTCTGTTGATGTTTAAAATTGTTATGAATTATGATGTGTCGATTTTGTATGGTAGAGAAGGGATTTTCCCATCTCAACGCCTGTCGCACCCGCCAAATGGGGTGTGGGCGAAAAACTTTGCAAAAATAGTGAAAAAAAACGAATGAAAAGGGAAAGGGATGGGAAATTAAAGATGGAAGATGAAAAATTAAAAATGAAAGAGGGCAAAATGTCCTCGCTTGTTCTCACCTTTTTCTTCCTTTTTCAGAAACGCTTGCGTTTTTTTATTTCTTCATAAACAAGATATTTTCAAACTTTTTATTTCTTTTTCTTAAGCGAAGCGTTTTTTTATTTTATTGTCATTCAGAAGGATGCAGACTTGTGTATAGAA
>JAFZSL010000074.1 GCA_017619375.1 Prevotella sp.
ACCTCGATCTGAGGGATGCCACGACGTGCGGGAGCGATGCCGGTGAGGTTGAACTGTCCGATGGACTTGTTCTGTGCAGCCATGGGGCGCTCGCCTTGAAGCACGTGGATGGTCACCTCCGTCTGGTTGTCAGCAGCGGTGGAGAACACCTCGCTCTTCTTGGTCGGGATGGTGGTGTTGGCGTCG
Source organism: Prevotella sp. (assembly GCA_017619375.1). GTDB lineage: Bacteria > Bacteroidota > Bacteroidia > Bacteroidales > Bacteroidaceae > Prevotella. The sequence goes on from JAFZSL010000074.1 coordinate 187, forward strand.
ATGAGTTTGGTCATCACTCCACCGAGGGTCTCGATGCCGAGCGTCAACGGTGTGACGTCGAGGAGCACGATCTCTCCCACTCCACCTTCCTTGTTGAGGATGGCACCCTGGATGCTGGCACCCACTGCCACCACCTCGTCGGGGTTGACACCCTTGGAGGGTTCCTTGCCGAAGTAGTTTTTCACCAGCGTCTGCACAGCGGGGATACGGGTGGAACCGCCCACGAGGATGACCTCGTCGATGTCGGCAGTGCTGAGTTTGGCGTCGGCCATGGCCTTCTGGCAAGGAGCGAGGCAAGCCTGGAAGAGGTTGTGGGCGAGTTGCTCGAACTTGGCCCTTGTGAGTGTCTTCACGAGGTGCTTTGGCACACCTGCCACCGGCATGATGTACGGCAGGTTGATTTCTGTCGAGGTGCTGCTGGAGAGTTCGATTTTCGCCTTCTCGGCAGCTTCCTTCAGACGTTGCATGGCCATCGGGTCGCCCTTGAGGTCGGCACCCTCGTCGTTTTTGAACTCCTGCACGAGCCAGTCGATGATGACCTGGTCGAAGTCGTCGCCACCGAGGTGTGTGTCACCATTGGTGGAAAGCACCTCGAACACGCCGCCGCCGAATTCCAGGATGGAGATATCAAACGTACCACCACCGAGGTCGAATACGGCGATTTTCATATCCTTGTTGGCCCTGTCGAGGCCGTAAGCCAAAGCAGCAGCGGTAGGCTCATTGACGATGCGCTTCACTTCGAGTCCGGCGATTTGTCCGGCCTCCTTGGTGGCCTGGCGCTGTGAGTCGCTGAAGTAGGCAGGCACGGTGATGACGGCCTCTGTCACTTCCTCACCCAGGTAGTCCTCGGCTGTCTTCTTCATTTTCTGAAGAATCATGGCGGAGATTTCCTGCGGAGTGTACTTGCGTCCGTCGATGTCCACACGTGGGTAGCCATTCTCATTCACCACCTTGAAGGGCACGCGGTTCACCTCGGTGGCGCACTGTTGGTAAGTCTCGCCCATGAATCGCTTGATGCTGTAGACGGTGTTCTGCGGGTTGGTGATGGCCTGTCGCTTTGCGGGGTCGCCCACCTTGCGGTCGCCATCCTTGATGAAGCCCACCACAGAAGGTGTGGTGCGCTTTCCTTCACTGTTTGCAATCACTACTGGCTCGTTGCCTTCGAATACGGAGACGCACGAGTTGGTTGTACCTAAGTCAATACCGATAATTTTTCCCATTGTCGTATGTAATTATATTTAGTTGATTATCTTGTTTTTGGCGGACTTGTGATGCCTGAGAGCATCATTGTCCACAACTCATACAACAAATGGTGTGCCAAAACTGCCACCCCGACAACAAAAGTGACAGGATGGCAGACTTATCTTGCATTATAAATGCCTGAGGACGGTTTTTTCACAACCACCCCATATCTCCCGTCATCGGGAGGGGCTCAATCGCAAATTACATCTTTGTTATAAAGAAGCATCGCGGCGGATTGGGCTATGAGTGAGAAAGTTTATGGGATGAAATCAAACAGTTTCATGTCACCCTCGGTCCATTTCAGCGTGTCGAATTGGTCTTTCTCCAGCCAACGGTAGTCCAAATGCCTGAGGAGTTTGAATTCTCCTTCTCCTCCTTTGCAGAGGTAAGCGGTGAGTGTGATGGTGAAATCGGGATATTCCTGTTCCACGGTGCCCAACTGACGTCCCACATAGACATCCCAGTCCATTTCCTCCTTGATTTCCCTGACGAGTGCCTCATGATGGCTTTCATCCTCCTCCACCTTTCCCCCGGGAAACTCCCAACGCTCCGAGACATAGTCAAAGTTCGAACGACATCTTTGCATGCATAGGTATTTGCCGTCCTCCACGATGACGGCTGCCACCACGTTGTAATGTTCTTTCTGTTCCATGGTCATAAAAATTTATTTTAAGGATTTGGTTTCCAGTCTCAAATGTCGCCATATGCATCGCGGTATGCGCCGCCACAGTGCGGTGAGGATGCGCCATCGCCAGTCGATCACCCGGATGTGATTTTTGTGGCGTATGGCATCCATCATCTCGCGAGCCACGTCCTCCTTTTTCAGCAGCAAGGGATAGTGCTTTCCATCGCCAAGGAGGGCCGTGTCCACAAATCCCGGCCTGAGGTCGGTGAACCTGATGTTGAGTTTTCTTGCGTTGGCCTGTTGCTCCAATGCCTGGAGGTAGGTGTTTTGGAAGGCCTTGGTGGCGGAATAAGCCGGTGCCGGTCCCAATCCCTTCGTCCCTGCTATGGAGGTGATAGCGGCGATGTGCCCACCACCATTCGTGGCCATGTATCTGAATGCCGTGCCCATCATCCGTGTGAATCCGAATGCATTGGTGGCTACGGTGGTGTTTTCCTTGTCGGGTTCGAGGGTGGGGTTCTGCCATCCCACCCCGGGTGCATAGAAAAAGAGGTCCACGCCCCCTGTCCTATCGATGAGACTCAGCAACTTTTCCTCCGCCCCGTCGGCATTCACGTCGATGGTTTCCACCACCACTCGTTCCGGGGCGGTATCCTTGAGTTGTTCCAACAAATCGGTGCGCCGGGCGGCCACCCCGATAGTCCATCCGTCGGCAAGCAGTAGTTTGGCCACTTCCATGCCGATGCCAGACGATGCTCCCATTACCACGGCTTTCTTCATGGCACAAATTTAGTAATATTTCCGATTATATGAGCAAAATGAAATGATTTTTTTCATTTTTGAACAAGGGTTGTCTGCGGAGTCAAGGAGTTTGGGAGAATGCCCACCAAGGATGATATGTCTACGGACTCTAAGGACTCAAGGGAGTCGAAGACAAATGCCCTCCTTGCGGCTGTAGGGGGCTGTTTGGCGGGCGGATATGCATGAAGAAGCAAGTCCCCACCACTACGGATAATGGCAAGGTTTAGAATGCTGAACGCTGCTTGAGCGCCTTTTCCACGCTGCCGGCTTCAAGCAGGCATCGCCGGGCTTCGTCGTAACTGAGACCTAATGTCTCTTGGAGCATGCGAGTGCCACGGTCGATCAATTTGGCATTTGAAAGTTGCATGTTGACCATGCGGTTGCCACGGACACGTCCCAAACGAATCATCAATGTGGTGGAAATCATGTTCAAAATCATTTTTTGGGCCGTGCCGCTTTTCATACGGGTGGAACCGGTTACGAACTCCGGACCTACAATCGTCTCGATGACATAGTCGGCAGCCTTTGCCAGAGGGGTGTTGAGATTATTGGTGATGCCACCTGTCAACAAGCCATGCTGCCTAGCCATGCTGACGGCACCCACCACATAAGGTGTTGTTCCTGATGCAGCAATGCCCAGCACCGTGTCGTCGGCAGTGGGATGATAGGCCAGCAAATCCCGCCATCCTTGTTCTGCGACATCCTCCGCCATCTCCACGGTATGGCGCAATGCCCGGTCGCCACCTGCAATGACCCCCACGACCCACGTCTCAGGAACGCCAAAAGTGGGAGGCAGTTCACTGGCATCCAGCACGCCCAACCGTCCGCTGGTCCCTGCACCGATATAGAACAATCGGCCACCACGTTTCAACCTTGGTTCAATAGCCTCAATCAACACATTGATTTTCGGAATGACTTGCTTGACAGCTTCTGCCACCATGGCGTCTTCCTCGTTGATGTGTTGCAAGATTTCCAAGACAGACATCTGCTCCAAATGGTCGAAATGCGATGTCTGCTCAGTGATTTTGATGGGTTTGGCATCTTCCTCTTTCATATCATTTCCAATCTTTATGCAAAGATAGCAAATGATTTTATAAGTCCCTATTCTCAGTCGAAGATTTTTGGTCGGACAAAAGAAATGTAAAAAGACAAGGCCCTATCGAGAAAATGAGATTCTCGACCGGCCTTGTCCATATCTGTGGGAAACTTAGTCCAAGCAGGAAACCTACTGTTTCAACTCAGACGGCACGACAGGCATGGCGCCATTCTGCGTGCAAACGTATGCACTGACCTGGACGGCAGTGCGGTGGGCCTGGGGCACGCTCTTGCCGAGCAAGATGCTTGCAACAAACGAACCCGTGAAGGAGTCACCCGCTCCGACGGTGTCGGCGACCGTCACCTTGGGAGTGTCCAGGAATGACTTCTGGCCCGGTTTGAAGACAAGGCTGCCGTTGGTGCCACAAGTGAGCACGAGCATGTCAAGGTTGTACTTGCCAAGGATGAGCCAACACTTGTTTTCGATGTCGAGACCGGGATAGCCGAACATACGACCGATAAGCGTCAGTTCCTCATCGTTGATTTTCAAGATGTTGCAGCGCTTCAGCGACTCAACGATGACTTCCTTGGTATAGAATTGCTGACGCAGGTTGATATCGAAAATCTTCAGGCAGTCGGCAGGAGTGGCATCGAGGAACTTCTGGATGGTGGTGCGGCTGACCACGTTGCGCTGTGCCAGCGAACCGAAGCACACGGCACGACAGTTGCGTGCGATGGCAGCGATGTCGTCGTCGAAGGGGATGTTGTCCCATGCGACGTTCTCCTTGATGTCATACGTCGGGATTCCTTGTTCGTCCAACTGCACCTGCACGGTTCCCGTGGGATACGGCACTCTTGGCAGCAAGTCGTTCAAGCCATGTTCCTTCAGGGCATCGATGGTTTCATCGGCCAGTTTGTCCTCACCCAGAGCACTCACGGCCACGGTGTTGTCCATGCCGAGGAATTGTCCGGCATGATAGGCGAAGTTAGCGGGCGCCCCACCCAGTTTCTTTCCTTCGGGAAGAACATCCCAGAGGACTTCTCCGAGTCCTACTACATAACGTTTTTGGTCCATGGTTTTATGTGGTTTGCAAGAGGTTGGATGACCATGAGCGATATGACTCAAAGTGAAACATTTCCATGAATTGTGTCATTTCTTATTTTGCAAAGACATAAGCATGAAAGCCTGGCGCTGTGCGCCAGGCTTATGCCGAAGTGTCTTTTCTTTTCAGAAGATGGGTGAGCGGGCCTCGTCGTCCACGCCGCCTTCTCCTGTAACGCCTTGCTCGTAGCCATCGCTTGTTGCAACAATGGCCATGACATCCTTGTCATACATGGCCTTCGTTTTCACCGAAGGTGCTTGATAATTCTTTTTCATGACTCTTAGATTTTATAGGATTGATTTTTCAAAGGAATCTGAATGATAGGAAGAATCGGAGTGACCGGAATATTCCGACCACTCCGAATTATCGATTATTTTACCACGACCTTCTTGCCATCGATGATGTAGACGCCCTTCTCGGCACGATTCACCTGCTGGCCGTTAAGGTTGTAGACAGGTTGCGACAGACGGTCCATCAGTTGGATGGCCTCGATGCCGTTCACAATTTCGTCGTCGAAGATGAAGGCGATGCGAGCCTCAGACGCCCCCACCTTTTTCATATAGGCGCGATAAGCCTTGATGGCATTGCCTCCATTGGCCTTGACAAACTCATCCTTTCCTGCGATGAGGTCGCCGTTGGCGATGGGCGACTCACCTTTGGCATAAGCGGTGTATGTCCCCACGAAAGCATACTCGTCGTCGTCCACGGTGAGGTTGCCGGCTTCTTCCACGGTCTTTTCCTCGAACTGGCCGATGGCGGTATCCTCGTCAACGAAGACGACATACGGGGTGTTGGCCTCCAGTGCCGTGAGGGCGGAGAATTTGAGGTAAAGCACTCCGTCACGTTCCTCAGTGCCTTCATACTTGAGCACCTTCGCTGCGCCTATTTCCTCCTTGGTGGTGGCGAAGGGCAGCACGATGGTGTTCAGTCCAGCCAACAACACCCGGTCGCATTTGATGACAGGGTATTCGCCCGGTGCGAGCGTTCCTTGGTCGGAGTCGGAGATGGCGGCCTCGTTGGCGCCCGCCTCTGCCGTGGCTTCTTCACCAAAGCCACCCATGGCGTTGGCGCTGCGGATGGTGAGGATGTCGCCCTCTTCTGCTGCGATGGTCAATGAAGTGGCATTTTCAACCAATGCGACAAACGCTCCGTTCTTGAAGATGGCGTAAGCGATGGCGCCGTCCACAGCCTCCCAGGTCAGTTCACCGTTGGCGTAGGTTGCTTTTGGAGCCTCCTTCTGGATGGTGAGGCTTGCAGGGTCCCATGCGTTGGCGTTCTCCTTGAACATCTTGTCGTAGGTGAATTCGGCTGCCTGCTCCTCGCTGAGGATGGTCTCGAAACTGCCACCGAAGGAGTTGATGATGTTCGAAGCGGGAGTGATGTTCTCCCCGGCCTCGTTCTTCGTGCCATATTCGCCGAAGAGTTTCGGGTCGCGGTTGTTCATACCCCTTTGCGTCCAGCGTGAGCCTACGAGCGTGTTTGCTGCATTGTTGTCGAGCGTGGTGTTCAGATAGACGGCGATGGGTTCGTTCTGCCAGGTGCGGCCGAAGTTCCAGTCGCCCTTGCCATTGGCCAGGTCTACCACCTTGCAGTTGTCGAAGACATAGCCGAAGTTGCCCGTGGTGGTGGGAGCGCAGATGGTGCGTCCTCCACTGCCGTTCAGGTTGCGAGGCTCCAATGAGAGCGTGGTGTTGGTGAAGCGCACGTCACCTCCTCCGCAGATGAAGTCCACGGTGCCGTGGATGTCGCAATTCTCCCAATAGGACTGCTTGGTGCCCTGGCTGTAGTAGGTGTCCTGGTAGGAGAGCATGGCCACGTTCTTGAAGATGGCGCGGTCGGCCTTGTCCTGGAAGCACACGGCGCGTCCGCCAGCCTGGCCTGCACTCTGCGCTCCATAGTAGTCGAGCGCGTTCTGCAGTGTGAGGTCTTGCATGTAGAGGTTCTGACCCGAACTGATGAGAGTGGCCGTGGTGCCGATACCCTCGATGGAGCGGTCAGGAGCGTTCTTGATGATGGTGCCTTCGGTGGACTGTCCGATGATGGAGATGTTGTGTCCGCTGATGGCGGTGAGCACGGTCTCTCCCAAGTCATAGGTGCCGTCGGGCAGGAAGATGTAGGAGCGTTCCGCATCCCTTGAACCGTTGATGCCGTTCACTGCGTCGAGCACGTCGATGAAACTGCTGGCGTTGCCGGCCTTCACGAAGTACCAGTTGCCCTGGCTCTCATAGTTGGTCTCGCTGGTGTTCACAATCCTAACGCTGTGGATATAGACAGCACCTCCAGAAACAATCTCCATGGAGAGTTTGCCTACAGCGCCCTCATAGGCGAATGCGGCTATCTCGCCGTCGGTCTCTCCCTTGCCGGGGATGCGACCCACCTCGTTGCCTTCGGCATCCTTGAATACGAGTTCTGCGTTGCCGGCGGAGTAGAGGCAGTTGCCCACAGAGATGACGGCCTTCTCTCCAACGAGGAGGTTGATGATATCGCCATTCTTGAATGCCCATCCGTGTTGTGCATCGTGCCAGTAGCCGGAGCCGACAGACTCGAATGCCTCATGGTCGGCGGGGTCGAAGTTGACGTCTGCGAGGTTGAAGTTGTATTTCTTGTAAGGGCTGGGGCCTTCGATTTCCGTGGCGACGGCATAGAGGGTGATGTCGCCCGTGACGATGTCGGCGGTGGTGTATTTCCTGCCCCCTGCCGACTTCTCAAACCATCCGCGCACCTTGTAGCCTTCGGCAGCCTTGGCGGTGTTGAAGTCAATGGCGAACTCACCAATTGGAGCATCCTTCTCCACGGCCTGCTTGCCCATCACCGACTTGTCGGTGTCGAGGTAGGTCAGGGTGAAGTCGGGCTTCTGCACGAAGTTGGCCACATAGTTGATGGTGATGTCGCCCAATGTGACGGGGATGGTGACGGCGCACTTGGTATCGTCGCCAGCGTAGGTGATGTCGCCCACCTCTCCGCTGAGAGCCTTGACATTGCTCACGGGGTTGCTCTCGGAGACCATCTCCTCAGCCTTCGACAGTTCGATGGTGGCCACATACTGGTCGCCGTTGGCCTCAAACACCTTCTCTGCCAAGTAGTTCACGCCATTGGCGGTGAATCCTTCAAGGATGGGCACTTCCACCTCCACGCCGTTGAGCAGGCCCTTGATGACGATGTCGGCAAAGCCGATTTGCTTGCCACTTTGGAGATGATAGAGGTTGACCTGGAGTCCGCATGGTCCCTCTGCACCTTGCACGTCGGTGATGGCGTAGGTGAGTTGGTCGTATTTCGGGTCGGTGTTGTTGCGGATGGGCTTCACCTCTGTTGCCAGCGTGGTGATTGCGCCGTCTCCGTTGAGCCATGCGATGTCGAGCAGTCCGTTGTCAGTCCCGAATCGAGTGGTCTTGAAAGCCACTTCGGTGGGAGTGAACTTGAACCCGTGTTTGGGTTGGATGATCCACTGGATGATGTTGGTTTCATCCGGATTGTTGTTCTGGTCGGTAGGTTCGATGGCAGTCTCGGTGAATCCCGGGTCGCTCTTCGTTCCCTTGTAGATGAGTCCGCTTCCCAACACTACCTTGCTGCTAAGGAAATAGTCGGCGGCATCGCCGAAGTCGGCGGTTTGGTCACTGGTACCCAGGTTGAACGGGAAAGTGGCCGTTGCCGGTTCGTCCTCCAGCGACACTGGCGGCTGTACGGCTTTCTGCACGACGCTGAGGGCGTAGAAGTAGTTGTTGTCGTTGGTGGAGGTGACCGCCACGAAACCTTGTGCGGCATCGCTATGCAGCGCGGTGTAGGTGGTGACGGGGTTGGTCTCGGTGTTGGTGATTTCGGTGTCGTTGTCACCGATGGTGTAGTAGGAGTAGTTGGGGTAGCCTTTCACGGTGACGATGTCGCCAGCGTTCTTCACCGGCACTTTAAGCACCGTTCCCTTGCGCATCTGGATGTTGTTGCCATTGTTGCGGAAAGATGCTCCATTCGACTCCACGGTGAGGAGTATGCCGTTGTCCTCGATGGCCTTCACCGTTCCACTGCCTTGCGAGAGAGCCATGGTGGCCTCCATCACGTTGGCGTTGCCGAAGTCCCATGTGCCGGTGACATCGGGTTCTGGGAGTGCTTTGTTGAGCACGACGCTCACGCCGTAGATGTATCCCCCGTCGGAGATGACCTCTACGTAGCCTTGCTTCAACTCGGCATTGGTGGCGGTGTGCGAGGTGGTGTTCTCGCAGACTTCCGTTTCGTTGCCATAGTGGTATTTGCTATAGCCCGGATACCCTTCCACGGTGACCACGTCCTTGGTGGAGGAGACGGGGATGCGGAGGACGGTTCCCGTGTTGAACTGAGCATTGTCCCTGCCGATGCAGTAGAGTTTGCCATTGGTGGCGTCAACGTGCATGAAGATGCCCGGTACGTCCGACTCAATGTCGGCCTCCACTCCTTGGAAGTTGGTGGCTTCGCAGATGCCTGCAGGGATGTCATTCTTGAAATCCCATTTGGCGGTGGTGCCGGCTTTCACTGCCGCTGCCGTCAACAGCATCACGCCCAACAATCCCATTTTCAAGAAAAGTTTTTTCATAAGCATTGTTTTTTAGTGATTTGTTTTATAGAGTTAAGAATAGAAGCAAGTAGGAGCGAAGAGGAGATTTCAGGAAATCATGGGAGGCCATGGAATCCATGGCCTCCTGGGATATCCTTGTCATCTTGTGAGCAGCGCCTTCCCCTTCTTGATCACCAGTCCCTTGTATCCTGGTGTCACTCGTTGTCCAGCCAGGTTGTAGGCGGGCGTTTCGTCGTCGCTGCCTGTGGCGTAGGTGGGAGCAACGCGGGTCACATTGCCTATGCCCACGGTTTGCAGTTCCTTGGTGACGAGGAGGATGTCGCCGACATTGACCTCGCCTTCATCACTCTCGGTGTCGATATGAAGCATGGCAGTGCCGCCATTGGTGAAGGTCCTACCATCAAGGCTGTAGACGACAATGTTGTAGTTGCCTTCCTCGGTAGTTTCATAGGTCATCTGATACCTTCCCGCATAGGCTTCGTCGAGACGGATGTCGGTGACCCGGCTTCCCTCTCCAGGTTGCACGCACAACTGCATCGCGTTGAAGCGAGACGGGTCGTCGATGTGCAGCGTGTGCCGCCCAAGGTGGTCGTTCTCCATCATGGCACCACCCGTCGTGATGGTGGAAGGAGCATAGGCTTCGTCGGAGGGTCTTCTGATGACGATTTGCACGATTCTCATGACATCCACGATGTCGATGCGGTTGTTCTCGTCGATGTCGGCCTCATCCTTGAAGAATGGTGTCACCTCCTTGCCCAAAGCTTGATAAACGGTGGTCATCACGTCGCTCACATCGATGAGTCTGTCATGGTTGACATCCCCCAGGAGGAAGTGCTTGAAGGTCAACTTCGAGGTGAAGGGTGCTGGATAAACGCCATAGATGTCCTCGTTGTCATCCATGGTGCTGATGCTGATGTTTTCGAATTTGACTTCATATTCTCCTTCGGCCAGGCTGTCTTCGGCCTCAAGTGGAATGGTGAGAATGACGCCGTTGCTCTCAGCGACCTCCTCCAATGTCATCGACATCAGCAAGACGATGTATGAGTTATCCTCTTGCCTGGTGCAGTGTATCGTATGTCCTTCCGTCCTTTCCGTTGATTCCAAAAGCGGTATCCCCCTGTCGTTGGTGCTGATGGAGATGCCTTCTGGCAGCGTCAGTTGGAATTGCAGTCCGATGGCGACATCCCTGTTGCACAATCCGACATCAAGCGTGGCTCCCAACGGCTTTCTGAACACGATGTCGTCGCAGTAGAGGTAGTTGTCGGCCTGGGGTTCTTCGAAGATGAGGACAGACCATCCCTCTGCACTGATGTATGCCTCTTTGGCACCGCTGGGTATATGAACAACGGCGGACACCTCGTCGAAAGCATTAGGTGCCGCCGTTGGCGGGACGGGTTGGTCGATGAAAATGGTGGCAAGGTTGGTGCATCCGGCGAAAGCCTTCTCTCCTATGCTGGCAAGTGTGACGGGGAGCAAGACATCTTCCAAACCCGTGCATCCGGCGAAGCAGTAGTCGCCGATGGAGACGAGGTTTTCCGGCAAGTCCACCTCCAAGAGCTCGATACAATCTTCGAAGACATGATTCCCCAAAGCAGTCACGCTCTGCGGGATGATGGTTTGGGAACATCCCGCCACAAGAGTCGACGTTGCTTTCTCAATGATGGCGTTGCAGTCTTCACGAGAGTCGAAGGTGGTGTTTTCATCCACCACGATGATTTGCGAAAGTTCCGGACAAAGGTGGAAGACGTTGACGCCGATGTATTCCACGTTTTCTGGGATGGTGATGATGCCCAAGTGGGTGCATCCCTCAAAGGCGGCATCGGACAAACTTCTCAGTCTGGTGAAATAACGTAATTCCTCAAAGGAAGTGATGTCGCTGTTGTTTTTGAACGCATCGCCCAGGCTTAACACATTGGCAGCCTCGCTGACACTCAGTTCTCCATCTTGGTCGAAATCCCAGTTGCTGACACAGATTTCTTTCACGATCGGGTCTTCGAAGACCAGGTTGTTGCCCGAGTGTGCATTGGGTGTGATACCCACGATGGCATGCTGCTGTCTGGAATAATCCCTTCCAGTCTCTTCATTCTCTTCGCCACCAGGAGTGAGGTTGGAGAGTTTGAAATACCCGTCGCATACTCCTCCCCATCCCCAGTTGATGTGGTAGAACTCGTCACCGTCGTAACCATCCAGGACGAAGGCGTGTGAAGAGTTTTCTGTCGAACCGAAGTAGATGACGGGGCGGTTGCACGATAGTTCTTTGTAAATCAATTCATCCCACTCCTCCGCATAGTCTTCCTTGTTGATGTTTCTGACAGAAGAGGCGTATCCAAAATAGTTGGTGAAGGCAAGGACGGCGTTTTTAGCGTATGCTTCCGCCTTGTTGGGGTAGTAGGTGGTGAGTGCTGCTTGTCCGCAATAGCGTATAAGTTGTGCCACAGCCAATTGTGCTTCCTCGTCTTCCCCACCCTCGTATTTGTCGAGCATGTTATCCCAATCGAAGTCGAGTTGTGGCAGTTCGTCCAGCGTGAGGGCTGCGCCGGTGTTTTCATAGCCGGGGATGATGTCACAGGCTTCCTGTGGCCATTTGTGATGCCTCATGATTTGCGCCATGGCCACGGCCACGCATCCCGCCGGGCAGTAAGCGCCGTCCACCACGGGACATAACATGTTGTATGCGCTGCCGCTCTCGTTCTTTGCGCCTTGCCCCCATGATGAGGACAATATCGGCCTGATGTCCTCATGGCTGACAACCCTTCTCGGCCCGGCGTTGTTGCCAGGGAGTTGGGAGCCATTGGCGGTCATGGCATTCAGCCATTCTCGCATGTTGGCGGGCATGCTGTTTTCGTTGAGAGAGCCGTTGTCGGCATATCCCAGGATGTCACCTTGGGTGTCGTTCCCGGCAATGATGACAAATCCTTTTCCACCCTCAGCGTTGAAAATGTAATATGGGGCTTGAGGCGTGGTTTCATTTTTCGTGACCACTTGTTTCCCTCTTTTTGCAAAGAATTCGCAAGCAGTCTGCCGTGCCTTTTGTGGTGTCACGGGGCCTGCCAGGCAATTCATATATAAGCTGGCCAGCAATAGTAAAGTCCAAGCTTGTTTCATGATGTTCATTTAAGTAAGTAAGTTAATAGTCTGCAAATATAATTTTTTTTCTCGAATTTCCCACTTTTTTCCGGTTTTTTTTTGTTGCATGGCCAACATTCTTGACCTATGACATAAAAGCTTGTCCTATTTGGTGTTATAATTGTTCTAAAAAGGAAAATCGGAGCGACAGGCAAATACCTGTCACTCCGATTTTTTGTAGTTTTATAGGAGAGCCTAAGACGCTATAGGCTATAGATGCTATAGGTTGTTATAGGATGTCATAGGAGCACTCCATGGAAAACCAGATTGTTCTATTTGCGGAGCAGTTTGCGTCCGTTCTGGATGACAACTCCCTTGTAGGAGGCGTCCACGCGCTGGCCGGCCAGGTTGTAGGCAGGTGCGTCTGTCATATCGTCGCTGACCAGTTGGTCTATGCCCTGATTGACATCGATGGTGATGGGATAGAGCTGATAGGCTTCCTTGAAGATGACGAGGATGCCGGTGGCTTTGACTTGGTTGGCGGCGACAAGGTCGATCTTGAACTTGTTGAACAAGGCGAGTGTCGACTGTCCGTCGGAAAGCGAGAAGTTTCCGTCAGCCTCCACGACGTTCACGTTGTCGAAGGTTACCAATTCGCAGACATACTTCATATCCTGAGCCTGTGCCAGTGTGAGGGCGATGGGCTGTGCGGGCGAACCAGCGCTGAAGGTGATATTGTCGGCGTTGGTCTTGTCGGTCTTGGCAATCTCGGGCAGGTTGTTGTAGGGGCTGAACTTGCCGATGATGCTGCCGTTGAGCACCTGGTCGTTTTCGAAGGTGATGCCGAGGTTGTAGAACTCGATGGCACCCGATGCGTCGCGTACATAGACGTCGCGGTCCTTGGCGTAGAGCACTTGTGCGTTGTCAAGTTTCAACTGGGCTTCCGTTCCACTATCCAAAGCCTTGAAGGCTGCGATGTTGTCACATACCGGGACACCTGGGTCGGGAGGTGTATCGCCACCGCCGATGGAGATGGGATAGAGTTGGTAGGCTTCCTTGAAGATGACGAGGATGCCAGTGACTTTGGTACCTGTGGCGGCAGCGAGTTCAATCTTGAACTTGTTGAACAGGGCCAATGTCGACTGTCCGTCGGAGAGCGAGAAGGCACCGTCGGCCTCCACGACGTCCACATTGTCGAAGGAGACGAGTTCGCAGACATACTTCATATCCTGTGCCTGAGCCAGGGTGAGGGCGATGGGTTGTGCGGCCGAACCTGAACTGAAGGTGATATTGTCGGCGTTGGTCTTGTCGGTCTTGGCCATCTCGGGCAGGTTGTTGTAGGGGCTGTACTTGCCGATGATGCTGCCGTTGAGTTTCTGGTTGGTCTCAAAGTTGATGCCGAGGTTGTAGAATTCGATGGCACCCGATGCGTCGCGTACATAGACGTCGCGGTCCAATGCGTAAAGCACTTGTGCATTGTCAAGTTTCAACTGAGCCTCAGTACCGCTGGAAAGAGCCTTGAAGGCGGCGATGTTGTCACATACGGGTACTCCTGGGTCGGGCGGTGTGCTGCCTCCTGCGAGTGGCTGTGTGAGATACACCTCAAAGGCACCCTTGTAGGGTACGAGAATGCCTTCCATGTTGTAGGTGTCGTTCTCGTTCCAGTCGCCCAGTCCCACCTTGAAGCGGTCGTAGACCATGATGGAGTCGTTGCCCACATAGGCGTAGTAGTTGGTGTAGGTGCCCTCTTGCTTGGCCACCACCTTGACTCCCTCGATGCGGATGAGGTTGCAGTAATACTGCTCATCCTTGGCCTGTGGCACGGTGAGGACGATAGGTGTGGCTGTTCCAGCAGTGGCGGTGATGGCGTTGGAGTTGGTGTTGTCGCTCTTGACCAACTCGGGGATGTTGTTGTAGGTGGCACGCTTGCCTACGACCGAACCATTGAGAATCTGTCCTGTCGTAAGTTTCAAGCCGGTGTTGTAGAAGTCGATGGCTCCGCTGGCGTCGCGCACGTAGATGTCGGCACTACCGGCATAGAGCACTTGTGCGTCGGAAAGGGTCAGGTTGGCCTCGACGCCATCCTCAAGGGCCTTGAATGCGGCGATGTTGGCCACAGTCTGTATGTTGAGGTCTTCCTTGACGAAGGTCTTCTCCACCACGGCGCTCATGTTGCCTTCCAGGTCTTCCTCCACTGCTTTCACCGTCGTGGTTTCGGTGATGGTGAATGGTCCGCTATAGACGGTGGGGTTGGTCCTTGGGTCGGAACCGTCGGTGGTGTAATAGATGGCGAAGTCGGGGTTCGACGGGGTGATGGTCACTTGCGTAGACCCTATGAACGGCGTCGTGCCGTTGATTTTCAGCGTGGCGGGAGTCGATGAGCCGTTGATGACGGCAGCCACCTTCTGTACGCGCCAGTGTCCGGAGCCCGTGGGTCTGGTGAAAGTGACCGAAGGAGCCTGGCCGGTCCACACCCCTGTGCCTGGGTCGAAGGAGCCGTTGTCCACCACGTCGGCACTCTCTGGGCGATAGCCACCATCAGCGAAAGTGACGGTGACCTTGGTGAGGTTGCCTTCTTTGGCGGCCACGGTCATGGTGCCACCACCATAGACGCGGATGCCTTGTCCTGTGTTGTAGTATTTTCCGTCGTTGGCGCCACCGGCGAAGGTGACGGTGAAGGAACCGCCGTCAAACGGGTCGGTGTATTGGACGCCGTTCTCCAGACCAAGTTCGCCAAAGACGATGGCATCTCCATCATCGTCGGGTGTCTCCCCCGGATTCACGGTGAGGGCGTAGGAGGCAGTGCCGCGCTTGTAGTTGTCGGTCTCTGCCGCTGTTGCGGTGACGGTGGCCTTGCCGATACCGGTGACGGTGAGTTTGCCACTGTTGGCGTTGATGGTGGCCACGTTGTCGTTGTCGATGGAGTAGGTGATGGCGCCGTCGCCGTCATAGGACAGTGTGGGCTCAGTGAAACTCTCTCCCTTGGTGATGGTGAGCGATGCGGGGTTGAACGACATGGTCGGCGTGGTCTTCTCCACGCTGGTGCCGCCTTGCACGGTGGCTTCTACCGCCTGCACCCTCCAGTGTCCGCTGCCTGAGGGACGTGTGAACGAGACGGAAGCCGACGTTCCGGTCCAAATGCCGCTTTCCACGTCGTAACTGCCAGTGTCGGCCACGTCGGCACTCTCGGGTTTGTAGCCTTCGGCAAAGGTGATGACGATTTTGGTGAGGTTGCCGCTCTTGGCGGCCACGGTCATGGTGCCTCCACCATAGACGCGGATGCCCTGTCCGGTGTTGTAGTATTTTCCGTCATTGGCTCCACCAGAGAAGGTGACGGTGAAATCGCCTCCATCGAACGGGTCGCTGTACTGGACGCCGTTTTCGAGGCCTAAGTCTGCGAAGGTGATGGTTCCACCCCACGCAGTGCCAAACACAACCGCAAGGAGTGCCAGCATGAAAAAGCGTAGATGTTTTGTCATAATGTTTTGATTTTGGTGATGTATTCTCAATAGATTGCAAACTTATAAAAAAATCTCCATACTTGTTTCTTTTTTCTCGATTATTTTCAAAAACGGGCAAAAAAGCAGCCCAGCCACCGCCTTGGGGGAGACGGTGGCTGGAAGAGGGAGTTAACTTCAAGCGGAGTTAACGAAGTTTGCCAAATCCGAGTGCCTAATGATTGTTGAGAATGATGTCCACGGTGAGGGTGATGTCGGTGATTTCTATGGTACCGTTCTGGTTGACGTCGGCGTTGGTCATATTGAAAACACTCAAGTTGTTGCCCAATATATAGTCCACCATGGATGTGATGTCTGTGATGGTGATTACGCCATCATCGTTGGCGTCACCAAGAAGGATGGCAGGCTCGCTTCCCTTCTTTCCAGTGAGGGTGATGTTGAGCACCACCTGCTTTCCTGCAGGCGTGAAGGTGATTGTCCCGGTGGCGGGTGTGGCTAAAGTGACGTCGTGTGTCACCACGGTGTGGGCTCCTGTTCCGTCCTTCCTTGGGAAGACATACTGCGTGGAGGGGTATTCAATGCCGTTGCACTCTTTGAGGTAGGCATCGGCCTCTGCGTAGTTGTCATATCCAGTGAAAGTCATTTTCTCCACCTTGAAATCTTCCGGCAGATGGATGGTGTATTGCACTCCGGCGGAATATTTGATGCCGTTCAAGTTGCCCGTGGTGTATTCCTTGCCTTTGTTGTTGGTCACGCTGAAGCCGTCTTGGAACACCCATGTCGTGGTGTTGGTACTTTCCACGTAGGTTCTCTTCGAGATGGTGAAGGAATAATCCTCCACGGGTTGGTCATCTTCCCCATTGATGGCGTCCACGTGTGTGCCGTTCTCCATGTTGTAGGCCGGGTAGTAGTCCTTCACGCTCTCTTCTGCATCAGCGTTTTCGTCGACCATGATGTCCTGCACGATGGAGTTGAGATACACCTCGAGGTTGTAGTATTTCGCCTCCGGGTCGAGCGTGTATGTGCTGGCATCGCTGGCATCGTTGGGGTTGAGTCCGTTGGCGGTCTCCCATGCGTCGGGCATTCCGTCACGGTCGGTGTCGAATCCCGAGGGCCTCGTTCCCGTTCCGAAATTGTTCTCCGTGTAGCCACCTACGTCGGATACGCGGTCGATGATGCCTTTTTGATTTGTTACAGACCCAGTGTAAGTGTAATTCCCGTCCCTTGCCTCATTGGCATAACGCGTATCCACGTTGTCGCGATGGAGTGAGGCACCGGCATAAGACAGCACCTTGTTGAAGGCGTTTTCTGCGCTATGGGTGGTGACCTCTCCTGCCGGACAGGGGGTGTCCATCTTGATTCTCACGCATTTCACGCCTGCGGAGTTGTTGACGTGTGGCACGGCATCGCCGTAGTAGTTGTCGGGGTCTTGCGAGTATTTCTCCCCGTTGATGGTGAACACGCCGCTGTCATAGACCACACCCTTCCAGTCGTAGTTGGCGGCATTGGCGCCGGCGGCGGTCACATAGTTGCCGCTGATGTAGTATCTGCTGGTCATTCCCTCGAAGACGGTGGTGGTGGAGTTGCCCGAATTGCTCACCGAAACCTGGGTGACCCTTGTCTTGTTGGTCGTGGCGGGACCAGCCTTGTAGTAATTGTTCACCATATTGATTTGTCCGCCTCCGGGACCTCCATAACAGCCGCCAGTGCCCCAGTTGTAGAGCACGCAGTTGCGGAAGTCCACGTTCTCGGCCTGCACCACGTTCTGCCACAAATAGGTGGTGTACTCATAGTTGTTGGTGTAGCCATCCCATCCATACCTTGAGCCGTTGAACCTTGGTGTTCGGTTTTGAAGGTGCTGAAGGAGGTTGTGGTGGAAGGAGGCGAGTTTTCCTCCCCAGATGCCGCCGTAGCCGTGGGCGTCCTTTCCGTGTCCTGCATTGGTGAGGCTTTCGGCGATGGTGCACCACTGCATGGTGAAGTTGTTGTTGTCGTAGAAGGAGGCCACCTCGTCGATGGACCAACTGAAGGAACAGTGGTCGAGCATGATGCCTGTGACTTCGCGCTGCCAGATGGCGTCGGCCCCGTCGTTGACGTTCCTCTCCTCCCCTCGCCTGACGCGGATGAAGCGGATGACGTTGTTGGCGGTAGGCCTCACGGTGTAGTATCTGATGGTGACGCCAGGATAGGGTGCCGTCTGGCCGGCGATGGTGGTGTTGTTTCCGATGACGAGGTCGCTATTGAGCGCTATAACGCCACCTACGTCAAAGACGACGATTTTCTTGTCGTTGCCCTTCACTGCGGCACGCAGCGACCCGTCGCCGCTGTCGTTAAGGTTGGTGACATGCACCACACGGCCGCCACGGCCTCCGGTGACATATCGTCCATGGCCTTCCGCACCGGGGAAGGCGGGGGTCTGTGCCATCGCGACTGTCATGGCCAAGGTGGCAAGAAAAGTGAATATTGCTTTTTTCATTTCCATTTTGTATCAGTGTATTTTGCAGGAGGTTGTAGGTGATTGTAGGAACTAAAAAAACATAATCACTTGAGCATTAACCGCTCCATTTCGAGGGACGCCCAGATGAAAGGCCCCACGCCTTTGGCATCGTTGTCGCGGATGGGTTCGCTGAGATAGTATTCGTAAGAGCCATCGCGCTTGACGTTCTCCTTGGCTTTCGCCTTGGGGTTGATGCGTTTCAAGGCGGCCTCCACCTGTGGACTGATGCCCGGCCCCAACCCTGCCACGGAACAGCAGGAGGTGAGCGAGATGGTCTTGTCGGCGTTGACCCTTACGAACTGTTTGAGGATGCCGTTGTAAGCCTTCACGCCGGCGTCGCGGTATTTCTCTCCGAGATAGCCTTTGCGGTAGGCCTTCAAGAGGGCGTAGGCGAACATGGACGAACAAGTGGACTCCAGGTAGTTGCCCTCGCGTCCCGGGGCGTCCATCACCTGATACCACACCCCCGTGTCCTTGTCCTGCCATTGGATGATGGCATCAAGGTCTTTTTTCAACAACTCGATGAGTTCACCGCGACGGGGATAGTCCTCCGGGACGGCGTCGAGGAGTTCGATGAGCGCCATGGTGTACCATCCCTGCGCCCTGCCCCAGCAATGCTGGCTGAGGCCTGTGCTCTTGTCCGCCCAGAACATGTTGCGATTCTCGTCGTAGGCGTGGCGGTTGAGTCCGGTGACGGGGTCAAGGGTGCGGTCGTAGGTGATGCTGACCTGGTTGACGGCATCATCGAATATTTTCCTGGCCTTGGCGGGCTTCATCAGAGTGGAAGCGGTGAGAGCGCGGTAGGGCAAGCCCATGAAGATGCCGTCGAGCCACACTTGGTAAGCATAGATGGCCTTGTGCCAGTAGACCTTGTCGACCACCGTCCTTGGCTGTTTGTCAAGTTGTTTGAGCATCGTCTGCATGGCGACGAGGTTCTTCTTCTCGGGTGCGAGTTGATACATCCTTGTGACGAAATGCCCGGTGCGGATGTTGTCGAGGTTGTAGTCGAGGATGTCGTATCCCCTGATGACCCCTTTGCTGTCGATCATCGTGTCGGTGTATGCCTTGCAGTAGTCCATGATGTCCTGGCCACCATATTCGAGATAGGTGTCGAGCATGCTCTCCAATTCGATGCCCATCACATAACTCCATTTGGGTTTGGTGGAGAAGTCGAGGAGGTAGGACTGTGGCACGCGTTTCATCTCCGAGTAGGTGAGCCATTCGCTATAGTGCTTGTATGGGTTCTCTGTGAGGAGCAGCGACCCGTTGGCGAAGACATTGTCGAGGTGCAGGTCGTGGCTGAGCCCGGTGCGCCTCAGCCCTGTGTCCTGCACGCCGTCGAAGCGGCAGTTCTTCACATTGATGTTGTAGATGTTGTCAGCGTCTTCAAGACCGTTGAGCAACAGTCCGTATTTGCTCTTCTTGCAGGTGACGTCTTCCATATAGACATTGCGCACGGTGGGGTTGAACCCGCGGCAGCAGTTTTCCTTCGGCTCATAGTTGAGGTTGATGCGCATGACGGCTTCGCGGCATTCGCCCACCTCCACCTTCCGCATGAAAATGTTCTCGATGACACCGCCACGACAGGAGTTGGTCTTGATGCGCAACACGCGGTCGAGGTTGGGCGAGTCCATCTTGCAGTTCTCCACATAAACGTTCCTGCAGCCGCCAGAGATTTCGGAACCGATGACCACGCCTCCGTGACCGTCCTGCATCTCACAGTTGCGCACGATGATGTTCTGGCTGGGGATGTTCCATTTCCTTCCGTCCACATTACGTCCGCTCTTGATGGCGATGCAGTCGTCGCCTGTGTGGAAGAGGCAGTTCTCTATCAGCACGCGGTCGCACGATTCCGGGTCACAGCCGTCGCCGTTGGGTCCCTCGTTCCAGATTTTCAGTCCTCGCACGGTGATGTCGGTGGACATGAGGGGATGCACCACCCAGAAGGGGGAGTTGACCAACGTGAGGCCTTCCAACAATATGCCGTCGCATTTATAGAGGTTGATGAGTTGGGGACGCAGTCCTTTTCCGGGTCCGAACTGCCTCTCTTCCACGTCTTTGCCGTCCTCGGCCATCCGCAACAATTGCGGGCGTGTCTCACGTTGGTGCTCGGGGGTGCTTTCCGTCCAACCGTAACGTGCGGCTCCGCACATGGGCCACCAGGTCTCACGACTGCCGTTGCCGTCGATGACACCCTCGCCGGTGATGGCTACATCGGTTTCTCCATAGGCATAGATGCAGGGGGAGTAGTTGTACACGTCGATTCCTTCCCAACGGGTGAGCACGGTGGGATAGAGCGTGGTGTCGAAGGCGAAGAGCAGGCGTGCATCCTTCTCCACCACAAGGTTGACGTGGCTTCTCAGACGGAGGGCGCCGGTGTTCCACGTGCCGGCAGGCACCACCACCTTTCCCCCACCGGCCTTGGAACAGGCGTCGATGGCCTTGTTGATGGCGGCTTGGTTCTTGGCGGCAGTGGCGGTGGGTGACGCACCATACTTGGTGATGACGAAACTCTTGTCGGGGAACTGCACCTTTCGGATACTTCTTTCAATCTTGGCAAAGTCACTCTCCCACCCTTGCGCCAAAAGCGAAAGGGGGAACAGCAGGCCAAGCAGGATGGATGTCAAATGTCTCATTTTGTTATAGTAGTTTGCTTCCCTGAAGGGGGGTAGTTTGATGTGAATCGGAATACGAATTCCAAGGGTTTAGGTTTGATTGGTGCAAAGGTAGTGCAAAAAGGGCGCAAATCCAAACAAAATAAGATTTTTCTCAAGAAAGGGGAAGACTGGTGACAACTCCGTCATACCCTTATTGCAGTCGCTTCGCTCAAAATATTAAAAAAACAGGCAATTACATAGGGTTTGACCCCGATATACTCTAAATGCAGTCAGCGATGGCTGCTTTTTTCATTTTATCACACTATTTATTGAATAATTGTATGGCAATCATATGTTTTGATGAAATTCGCAAAAAGATACATTGCCACCGCGAATTGTTAAAAAATCAATATTTAGTGTTAAAAATTTGTTTTTTACCCATGGTCATTATATATTTGCACCATCTTTTTTAGGATTTCGATGTTTCGAAATCACATTTTTCGAGGTTGGAAGCTTCCTGCGCCAACCTCTTTTTTTGTGCCTTGAAAGGGCATGGGAGTGAACAGGAGGTCTTAGTAGAGAAAAGGATATGGGAGGAGGTAGGTCGCGCTGAAAAACGATTTCGGGGGCGATGCCCCCGAAATCATATGGTTGTGTTTCTTTAGTTGTCCTTTTTGAGGATTTGATTGATGAGGATGGTCGCATCTGTCACGTTAACCGAATTGTCATTGTTGACGTCCGCATATTCATGGTGGTATCCCTCCGGGTCATTACCGGTCAACACACGCTCCACGATGAGCGAGACATCGGTCACATTGATAAATCCATCCATATTCACGTCGCCAGGCAAAACTGTTGGATTGGAGAAGGAGAAATCGACATCATAGAGTATGGTGTAGTACCCTCCCACGCTTTGCCTGTATCGGAAGTCGAAGTTGTAGGGCGTGTCAGGTTCCAAATCATAGAACTTCACTTTGATTTCCTTTGTCTCCCCCGCCTTGATAAGATAAACCGGCGTCTCTTCGCCCGACACGTAGGTGTAGGAGTTGTTAGCGTGGATGTAGAGGTTTGCCGAGAACGAATCATAGTAGTCGTATGAGGAGGTGTTCTTCACACGCACGGTTGCCGTGGTGGTGGGTTTGGCGTCGATGGAGAGGTCCACCTTTGACAAAGTGACCGTGTAGGTTGGTTTGGCCTTGATGGTGACATTTGATGTACCGACCACGTTGTTGCCCTCGGGATCGGTGCACACCCACACGTAGTATTTTCCAGCATTCTCGGGATAGAAATAGAAGGTGACGGTTTCCGACTGCCCTGCCTCGATGGCGGTGCCGGTGGAGAAGGTGCATTCACCCTTGTTTGAACTGGATGTGCTGGCAAAGAAATAGAGTGGCTCTTTGTAATCGATGTTCTGGCATTCGATGGTGACCTCCACGGGCTGCACAACAGTGGCGTACTTGTTGCCAGTGAAGTCAAACTGCTTGGCTTGAAGTTTGGACTTGCGCTCAGTGATGGTGTAAGTGCCGTTTTTGACGACCACATCGTAGTAAAGGCTGTAGGGGCGTGCACGCACCCATCCTGTGGCATTCTTCTCGGTGCTGACAAACACCAAGGTGTGTGTACCGTTGGAAAGATTGTATTGGGAGACATCGAAAGTGAGACGTGATGTAAAGTAGTAGCCAGCGGGAAGTTCGTAATTCTTGAAGTACTCGTAATTCTTGTCCAGGACGGTGATGCTGCCATCGGCCTTCAATTCTCCCATGCCGAGTGCCAAGTATGCCGTACCGGCATTGTTGTTCTGCAACAAGGCACTGATGACGTTGCCGTCAACGGCTGGGTCGAGGGCTGTTGCCACAAGGTCTCCCGTCTGGCTTCCACTGCCTGGTCCCTGCCCTGTGTTGGGCTGCAGCCCTATGACAGCAGCAGCATTCATGGGAAATCCGTTGTCTACCGTGCCATCGTAGACTTCTGTGCCGTGGTATGGGTCGGTGGCGTGCAACTTGAAATAGCCATCATATTGTCCGCCCCATCCCCAGTTGAAGTGGTAGAGGCCTTCTTCGTTATACCCGTCACAGATGAAGGCATGTCCTCCATAGATGCCGTCGCCGCTGTATATCACCGGCCGCCCGGCCTTGAGTTCACCATAGATGAGCGCATCCCATTCACTGATGGAATAATCGGAACGGTTCACATATTGCCAGGTGTAGGGGTCGTAATCGAAATACTCGGCCATGCCAACCGCCAGTTGATACTCACTCGCACCTGACCCATTGAGGCCGTAGTTCATAAGCGCCGCATAACCAGCATAAACCATCAGTTGCGAAACGGCCTTCTCACTCGGCGTCCCCACATCTGCCGAACTATAGATATTCTTCATATTCGCCCAATCAAATGTGACGGATGGCAGTGAGGAGAGTTCCCCAATGGTACTGTTGGGAGTGTATCCTGGAACGGCTTTCGTGGCTTTCTTCGGATATTGGTAATAATTCATCACCTGGGCTCCGGCAGTGGCCACGCAGCCAGTAACGCAATGCAAATTATTGATGGTCGGCGTCAACGTGTTGTAGATGTAACCCGTCGCCGTGGCACTTCCCTGATTCCATTTTGTCTTGATGAGCGGACTGATGGTGGTATGTACAGGCACACGGAGAGGCTGCGAGACGCCCTGCCCGTCGTTCGTATCTGGCAATGCACTGATTTCCAATGCCGTTTGCTCCAACCAAGAGCGGAAGTTGTCGGGCATGTTTTCCTCGTCGTATCTGCCTTCTTCTGTATAGCCGAGCAGGGGTACGGCACGGTCGTCACCGGCGATGATGACGAAGCCATGGTTGCCGGCCGTGTTGAACACATAAAGTGGCTGGTGGTTTGCGCCCGAGGTGTTGCCCGGGGCGCGTTGTGGTTCTCCGGCCACTTGGAGTCCTCGTGTACGAAGGAAGGCGTTGGCCTGGTTCATGGCTTGCTGCTTGCTCACGGGACCAGCCGTGGCCAACAATGCAACTACCAATAATAATAAGGTGACAGTAATTTTTTTCATAGGTATAGGTTTTTGAAATCGAAATTAAAGGCAGATTTTAGTTTTTGTCGGAAAGACTGGGCAAAAATATACACTTTTTAGCATATTTGCAAATATTCTCCCCTTTTTTTTATTCAACCACAGCCTGCCGTCGGCCAGGCTGGCTACCATTGTCCTATGCCCCGGCATCACATGGCCGACCCTTTATCGACCGACCCGCATCCGCGACGACGAGGGGCGTGAGGAGGCTCCGTAAATACGCAAAAAACCCGGTTCAGGTCGAAACCATCGCCGGGCTAATGAAAGGAGGAGTGGTACCTCCAGGAATCGAACCGGGGACACACGGATTTTCAGTCCGATGCTCTACCAACTGAGCTAAGGCACCATTTCTTTCTTTTTGCGGTTGCAAAGGTAAGCATATTTCTCCAATCAACGCCTATTTTTGTCGGGAAATCATCGATAATTAACATTTATTAATGATTCAAACTATATCAGTCACTCTTTTCACCCAACGTATGACACTTTTCCATGCCAGCCAATACGCCCTTGCGCCAGAAGATTTCTCATCCGTTTTTCATAAACATATAAAATAAGATAAAAAAAGTTTCATTTTTTTTGCATGTCTCTTTTAATTTGTTATCTTTGCATCATCAAAACGGACACATTGTCTTTATCTAGTCATCCATACAATTAAAATTATAAGCTATGAAGAAATTCTACCTCATCGCAGCCATGGCTCTCATGACCCTTGCTGCAAGCGCACAGCAAGCGCTCAACATCAGCACTTACAACGGAACGAATCTGGCCAAATATGACGGACAGGAGTGCAATGTAGTTGTCAACCGCTACATGTTCACCGGATGGAACACGATCGCCCTGCCTTTCGCTGTCAGCGCAGACGAACTCAACGAGGTTTTCGGCAGCGACTGCCAATTGGAGAAGTTGGTGGCCGTGGATGCCAACGGCAACACGCTCAACCTCTATTTCCAGGACTGCAAAGAAAGCGGCATCGAGCCCAACACCCCGTACATCATCCATTACACCGGGGAAACCGGCAACAGGCGCATCGCCAAGACCGCAACAGTGACTGATGCCCAAGCCGCCCTCACCCTCATCTCCAAGGGCAATGGCGAGATGGTCACCATGGAAGGCGCTCGCGTGCACACTCCCGGCGAGGGACTCTATGGCATCCTCGCAGCCGACAACTCAGAGGCTCGCTTCGTGGCCGTGGACGACACCAAGAGCGGATTCTATGCTTCTCGCTGCTTCATCAAAGTGGCCTCCGGCAACACCGCCGAACTCAACACCATCCACCTGGGTGCCAACGATGTTACCAGCATCGCCTCCATCGCCTCTTCCAACAAGAAAGTGGATGTGTACACCCTTTCCGGTATCCGCGTAGCCTCCGGCATCAGCCCCAAGCAGATGAACAAACTTCAGCCAGGCGTCTATGTGGTTAACGGACAGAAAGTTCTCGTGAAGTAATCACTCATCCTTTTAATATTTACCTACTCACAACCTTGCAGCGGGTGTGCCGGAAAACCGACACACCCGCTTTATTTTTTGACCAGAGAAATCATCGGAATGACGATATCTCGGAATAACGGGATTACGTAATAACGTTATTCCGACACTCCGTTATTACGTTATAACGGAATAACGATATAACGACAATAACGAAAAATAACGAAAAAGCAGCAAAAAGGCTCAACTTTCCTTCAGGGGATTCCAGCCTTGCGCCTTGAGTTCCATCTCACTTCCATCTCTTGTGACGAGCATGGCACCGAGGCTTTTGTCTGTGATGTGTCCGATGAGGCGCACCCCTTCCATCTGGTTCACCTTGTCATAGTCGCCAATGCTGACGGTGAAGAGGAGTTCGTAGTCTTCACCTCCGTTGAGGGCGCAGGTGGTGACGTTCATGTTCAGTTCCTCCGCCATCACTGCAGTTTGGTAGTCGATGGGTATGTTTTTCTCAAACACCCTGCAACCGCACCCGCTACGTTCGCAGATGTGGAGAAGTTCGCTGCTCAATCCGTCGCTGATGTCCATCATCGAGGTAGGCCTGACATTCATCTCCCTCAGTGCGGCGATGATGTCGCCCCGCGCCTCCGGCATGATCTGTCTTTGGATGATATATTCCTTTCCCGCGAAATCGGGTTGGAAATCAGCCAACTGCTGCAGCGTGGCCTTGTTGCCTGCCTTCTGAGCCTCTTTCACCTGTTGGTAATAGACACGTTTCTCTCGCTCAAGCAGTTGCAGTCCCATGTATGCCGCGCCCAAGTCACCGCTCACGCAGACAAGGTCGGTATCCTTCGCACCGCTGCGATAAGCGATGTCTTCCACTGCGGCCTCGCCGATGCAGGTGATGCTGATGGCCAGTCCGGTGACAGACGACGTGGTGTCACCTCCTACGACGTCCACCCCCCATTTGTCGCAAGCCAGCCGTAGTCCGCTGTAGAAGTCTTCCAGGTCTTCCACCTTGAAACGCTTGCTGAGTGCGATGCTCACCAACATCTGCCTGGGCGTCCCGTTCATGGCGAAAATATCGCTGATATTCACCATGGCCGCCTTGTATCCCAGGTGTTTCATATCAATGTAGGTGAGGTCGAAGTGGATGCCTTCCATCAACATGTCGGTGGTAACGAGCACCTCCTTGTCAGGGTAATGCATCACGGCACAGTCATCTCCCACGCCCATGCGTGTGGATTCGTTTTTCTTCTCAAGGTCTTTGGTGAGGTGTTTTATAAGTCCGAACTCACCGAGTTGTGCTATTTCCATTTTTTAGGGGAGTTAAGGGGGGTTGAAAGGGAGTTAAAGGGGAGTTAAAGAGGAGTTATAGGAGAGTTAAAGGGACGTATGTCTGTTTGTTTCGGGAGTTAAAGAGGAGTTATAGGGGAGTTATAGGGGAGTTCTCCCTCGCCCCCGGCCTACGGCCACCCCCTCTCGGGCAGAGGGGGAGAAGTTAAAGGGCACCAACCCCGAAGGGGTGACAGAGCACGGACGGGGGTGTCAACCCCCTTTATGGTGTTTTGCGAAAGTTGGGGGCTTTTACGTGCCTGATGATGGCTTCGTCGAAAACATCCTGTTGGTTCCTGAGTATCTCCACTTGTATGGGCACCTGGCAGGCGTTAGCCGCCACCTCCTTGGACAATCCTTTCATCGTCCTAAGCCTTGCGGCATCCTTCTCCGTAGTGAGGAGCAACCGTGGCTCCGGGAGTTGGGCGAAGGCTTTGTTGATTTCTGCAAAGTCACTGTCGGAGAAAGCGTGGTGGTCGCCGTAGGCCAAATGTCTCAAGTGGCAGGTATGTCGCCTCACCTCCTCTTCAAGTGGCGCCACGTTGGCAATGCCGGTGACCAGCAGCACGTGGGTGTCGGCATTGATGGCAGGCCGCAGCCCACTCTCCGGGAAAAGCGCTTCGAGGCTCTTGTAGGCCATGCGGGAGAAGAAGAGTTTTTGTGACGTCAAGGCCTTCACTTGCGGAGAACATTGAGACAGGTGTCTTTCCGCCTCCTCGAAGCCGTTGTCCGCCATGTCGTCGGGGCATTTCGTCACCACCACGATGTCGGCCCTGCTCATGCCCCGAAGCGGTTCGCGAAGCCTTCCTGCAGGAAGCAGCCGGTCACCTATCAGGCGGTCATGCTCCATAAGGAGGATGGAGAGGCTGGGGTTCACATACCGATGCTGGAAAGCATCGTCGAGCACCACCACCTCCGCCCCCATGGCCATGAGTTGCTCTATGCCCTCGCAGCGGTTCTCATCCACAGCCACGATGATGTCGCTGTATTTCCGATGAATCTGCATCGGTTCGTCACCGATGTCAAGAGCCGTGCTGTCGCTGTCGGCCAAGACGAATCCCTTTGTTTTCCGCTTGTATCCCCTGCTGAGCACCGCCACCTTGTATTGGCTTTTGAGCAGCCTGACGAGATGCTCCACATGAGGCGTCTTGCCCGTCCCTCCAACAGCCAGGTTTCCAACGCAGATGACGGGAATGTCAAAACTGCGGCTTTTCAGCAAGCCGCAGTCGAAGAGTAGGTTTCTCGTCACCACTCCCAGCCCGTAGAGCCAGCTCACAGGCAGCAACGCCTTGTGGATGCGCATGTCAGTGGATGTTGGGAACGAATGGCATTCGTGCTTGTATGGCGTTGTGACGATTGATGTTGCGTAGGAGTTTCATGGGCTCGTAGAACTCTCCGAGAGAGGCTCTCATGGCCTCATCGAGATAGTTCCCCTTCTGCTCGTCCATACTGCTCATCAGTTGTTCGAAGAAGTCGGGCACGGCGGGATAAGGAGCCGTGTGATAATTGTCGAGTTTGGCCAGTTTGGCTGCTTTGGCCACGGCATCGTCAAGACTTCCCAGTTGGTCTACGAGTTTGTTCTTGTAGGCATCCTGACCCAGCCACACACGACCTTGCGCTATGGCCTCCACGGCCTCCACGCCAAGTTTGCGGCCGTCGGCCACACGTTTCCGGAAGAGTTTGTATCCACGGTCGACATAGGCATCCAGATAGCCCATTTCCTCTTCATTCATCGGTCGTGCCATGGTGCCGAAGGCGCTGTTTTTGTTGGTTTTCACCTCGTCGAATTTCACGCCAAGTTTGTCCTTGAGCAGTCCACTGTAGTCGGGTATCATGCCGAAGATGCCGATGCTTCCCGTCAGCGTGGTAGGCTCCGCCACAATCCAATTGCTGTTGCAACTGATGTAATAGCCTCCAGAAGCGGCCATGCCACCCATCGAGGTCACCACTGTCTTTTTCTTCTTGAGCATCTCTATCTGATGCCATATCTGCTCCGAGGCGTAGGCGCTGCCGCCACCGCTGTTGATTCTGAGCACCACGGCTTTCACATCGTCGTCCTCAGCCAACTTTGCCAAATCCTTGCACACCACTTGCGCATCGATGACCGGTCCCTGGCTCGTCATACTCTGTGCATCGCCGTCGACGATGTCGCCTATGGCATAGTAGATGGCGATTTCGTCACCCTCTTCGTCCACGTCCTTCACGTTGGCCATGTCGGCAAGGGTGAGTTGGGGGATGTCGTCATCCTCATCCATCTTGAGTTGTTTTTTCACCAATGCCTTCACCTCGTCGGTATAGCATACGCCATCGACCATTTTCTTGGCCAAGAGGTCTTTGGTGGAGGTGAAAGTGATCATGTTGTCGGCATAGGCGTTGAGTGAGTCGACAGGGATGTTACGGCTTTTCGACACTTCGTTGAGCACATTCTCCCAGATGCCATTGATGTAGGCGGTCACCTGCTCGCGGTTGGGTTCACTCATATGGTCGGAGGTGTACATCTCGGGAGCGCTCTTGTATGCACCCACCTTGGTGAGTTGAATCTTCACGCCAAACTTCTCCAAAGCGTCCTTGAGGAAATAGGGTGTCGAAGCGATGCCATGCCAATCGATTTGCCCCTCAGGGTTGATGTACACCTTGTTGGCCACGGATGCCAGATAGTATGACCCTTGCGTGTAGGTGTCGGCATAGGCGATGATCCATTTCCCGCTTTTCTTGAAATCTTCCAATGCACGGCGGAAGGCCTGCAACGAGGCATAGGAGTCGGAAGAGAACATGCCGGCCTCGATGTAAATACCTTTGATGTCCTCATTGGCCTTGGCCTTCTTGATGGCCGTCAGCACGTCGTCAAGTCCTATTTCATTGCCCGTGCTGCCCAAGATCATGGAACTGATGCCTGAACTGCTGCTGGCGCGCTCGTCGAGCTGGCCGGAAAGGTTGAGCACCATCACGCTGTTGCCTTCCACAGATTTCACACTGCTGCCAGAGGCTACCATCCCCACGAGTCCCATGACGAAGAAGATGCCCATGACGAACATGAACAGAAATATGCCCAGCATGGTGGCGAAAACCATTTTGAAAAATTCTTTCATTTTTTAGACTGATTTGGTTTGACGTGCAAAAGTAGGAAAAAATAATCGAATCACACACTTTTGTGTGAAATTATTTTTCCCTACTTTTCAAACTGTATGGAAACTGCGATGATTCGGATTACTCCAAATGCTCCGAAATACTCGGATTACTCCGAGCCAGCACTACATTTCTGTCACCTCACCCCTGTAGAGGTCGTCAGCCATGTGGATGATGACGTCGTGGAGTTCCAAATCGTCCTTGTAGAATTGTGGAATGGCCTCGTAGCCGACGGCCGCTCCCAGGATGTTTCCCGTCACCGCCCCGGTGCTGTCGCTGTCGCCACCATGGTTGACCGCTGCGATGAGGGCATCCTCGAAGCAGCCAAAGTGCTTCAAGGCACAATAGAGGGAAATGGCCAACGCTTCTTCGCCAACCCATCCCTGGCCAAGTTCACCGACATTCTCAAGGTCGGTCTTGCCATTGCCTACCAGGCTGATGGCTTTCACCGACAGTTCCGCCATCCGTTCCACATCCTCAGGATACCGGCTGTAAAGTTTGCGTATTGCCTCCACACCTTCCATGATGTATCGTTTCATTGCATCGCGGGTGGGCTCCATGTCACATGCGAGCCGGTAGATGACGTGTGCCATAAGAGCAGCCGAAACGAACCCCAACGGGTGGAAATGTGTGATTTCGGCGGCTTCGCCGGCAAGAAGGTCTGCTTCCTCGATGTCCATCCTGCCGTCAATGGCGGCATAGAGGGGGACGGGTGCGATGCGCATCACACCGCCGCAGCCCTTGCTGTTATTGAAGGGCTCACGACCGTTGTAAATGTCACGCAACGCCGACATGCAGGTGTTGCCCGGCGCACGGTTTCTGTTCAGTTCGGGAATCTGGGCAATCCAGCAGTCATTGAACTTTCTTGATTTTTCCAAGGTCTGGGTCAGGTACCACTCGACATAGGCATTGGTGATGCCTTCTATTCCGGGCAGCCTCAACCGCTTGGCGTTCAACAGTCCATTGGCGGTGAAGAGCGTCATCTGGGTGTCGTCTGAAATGACAGCCTTGCCGCCCCTGCAATATTCCGTATCCAAGCGTGTGATGCCACGCTCACCATATTTTCTCTGGATTTGGCTGAAGAAATAGATGAACTCGACGGGGTAGCCAAGTGCGTCGCCAATGGCCCCGCCAATCAGCGAACCGCGTATTCTGTCTTGCAATGTTGTACTCATAGGTTGGATTATTGATTAGGTGTTCAATACATGGCTACAAATATAGATAAAAAAAGTGACAAGACAAGCCTTGTTTCCACACTTTTTTACTATATTTGCACATTCCATTACTACACACCTCTATTCAAACATGATGAAAAAGAAAAACACCTTGACCCTGGCCTTGGCACTTTCTTTGATGTCAGCCAACGCACAAACCACCTACCAAGTGCCCGTTTCGGAGATTCACGAGACGATGCAGACAGGCCAATACCAACCCACGTGGGAATCGCTGAAGACCCACCAGACACCGGAATGGTTCCGCGATGCGAAATTCGGCATCTGGGCGCACTGGGGACCACAGTGCGTGGAGGGCAGCGGCGACTGGATGGCCCGCGAGATGTACATGGAAGGCAGCGGTGCATACAGATGGCACGTGGAACATTACGGACACCCGTCGGAATTCGGTTTCAAGGACATCCTGCCGCTCTTCAAGGCGGAGAACTGGGACCCGGACAAACTCGTGGAACGCTACAAGCGATGCGGGGCACAATATTTCTTCGTCTTAGGCAACCACCACGACAACTACGACCTATGGGACTCCCAATACCAACCTTGGAACTCCCAGAACATCGGCCCGAAGAAAGACATCCTCGACGGATGGGCGAAGGCAGCGAAGAAACACGGACTGCCACTGGGCATCTCCTTCCATGCCGACCATGCGTGGACATGGTATGAGCCGGCGCAACGCTACGACATGAACGGCTCGAAGGCAGGCGTTTACTACGATGGCAAACTGACCAAAGAGGACGGCAAGGGCAAATGGTGGGAAGGCTACGACCCGCAGATGCTTTATCAACAAGACCACCCCATGAGCGACCGCTCGTGGGCGAACAACAGCATCCACCGGCAATGGGGATGGGAAAACGGTGCCTGTCCGCCGTCGCAGGAGTTTGTCACCAACTTCTATGACCGCACACTCGACGCCATCAACCGCTACCAGCCCGACCTCATCTACTTCGACGTCACCGTCCTTCCCTTCCACCCCATCAGCGACTGCGGACTGAAAATCGCCACCCACCTATACAACAAGAACCCACGGGCGGTGGTTTTCGGGAAAATCCTCGACGAGGAGCAGCGCAAGGCACTCACATGGGACGTGGAACGAGGAGCACCCAACGAAATCATCCCCGAGCCGTGGCAGACGTGCAACTGCATCGGCGGCTGGCACTACAACACCAGCATCTATGAGAACAACAGATACAAGAGCGCGGCTGTCGTGGTGAAGCAACTGGTGGACATCGTATCCAAGAACGGCAACCTGCTGCTCTCCATCCCTTTGAGGGCCGACGGCACCTACGACGACAAGGAGTCGAAAATCCTTGACGACCTGGAGGCGTGGATGACGGTCAACGGCGAGAGCATCTTCGGCACACGCCCGTGGGTGAGGTTCGGCGAAGGCCCCGTGGCGGAAAAAGACATCAAGATCAACGCACAAGGCTTCAACGACGGACAGTTCTCCAACATGGACTACCGCGACATCCGCTTCAACCAGACGAAGAAATACCTGTATGTCACGGCAATGGGTTGGCCTACGGACGGCAAACTGCTCATCAAGTCGCTGGCAAAAGGCAACCCCGACTTCCACAAGTCCATCTCATCCGTCTATCTCCTCGGATACGGGAAAGTGAAAGCCCACCAGACAACCGAAGGTCTGGAAATCAACCTTCCCTCAACTCCATGCAACTCCATCGCACCCGTCCTCAAAATCAAGAAATGACGGAGGATAGCCTCCGACTCCTCAGGCGACAAAGCCCCTGAGGACTATTCCGGATGCCTCCCACCTTTTTGCGAACTCTCACCACCATGATAAAAACAAACAGAGCATTTCACCTATGAGCCACACTGAAGACAGCACATCATATAAAAACCAAAATGAAGAAACCGTAAGAAGCCATGGCAATGACCAGGAAGAAACAAGCCACAGGCAGCAGGGTCAGGAAGAAAAAACCGTAATCTCTTTCAACAGCAACAAGGAAGATGAAGCCACAGAAATCCCTCAAAACAGAGAGGAAGTACCTGATACCATCTACAATCATGGCAAGGCAGACGAAGCCACGACCGTTCAACGTCAACGCCAAGAAGAGCACCTGGAATATGAGAATCCTATCAAGGAAGAGCAGACGGCATCACCTCAAGTCGGGGATTTCATCTTGAACAAAGGCCCTGAGACGGACGCCAAACTGGTTTACGGGTGGAGCATCAAAGGACGCAAGAAATTCATACTCCGGGAGGGGAAGAACTACATAGGAAGGCGCGATGAGGCATTGCCGTCAGACCTCTCTCTCAACGACGATTATGCCAGTGCACGCTCCATCTGCATTGAAGCGACCAAGACCTACTCCCAACGAGGAATGAAAAACTATGAATACCAATTGACCATCGAACGGGCAAAGAATCCCGTGCTGATCTGCAACAGGGAGTATCCCATAGGTTCATGCATCATGCTGGATTACAACGACACCATCGTCCTGGGGAAAACCAAATTGACCTTGAAAAGCATATAGCATATCAAGATGATTGGCTCGTCCCAGCCACACATGATAAGAAAAACGTTCGCATTTTTGGTAGGTTCGCATATTTATACTATCTTTGCTACGCAAACGGGATACCTTGCAGCATCGCCCGGCCCATCATCTTCATCCGAATCCCGACATATGAACCGGGGCGTACACGAACACAAACATCAATCATTCACAAAATGGACACACACATTCAAGACAAGATAGACAGGCACCTGCTGGGCAGGATGACTGAAGAGGAGAAGAAGGCGTTCGAGGCAGAAATGGAAGCCGACGAAGAATTGAAAAAGCAATACCTGGCCACAAAAGCCCGACAGAAGGAAACGGGGTTGGGAAAGGGAAAGCCTGCCTCTTCGTCCTCGAAAAGGAAATGGATGTATGTCGCCATCTGCATGGCAGCCGCCGTATTGATTGCCTTCTTCTACCTGCATTTGGAAACAACAGATGTTGGCAACCCGCCCATCCGTGGAGGAGAAGGTTCCGCCTTCAACAAAGAAGTGGATTCGCTCGTGAAAAACAAGGATTATGCAAAAGCCCTTGAAAACATCGAGGGGAAAGTGACGTATTGCGAGGGTCTGATAGAGCATTACAACAACTTTGTCGATAGCATCCCCAAGGAATACGCCGAAGAAACAGGAGCGCCAGCATCTCCGGAAGAGGCACGGAAAGAATTAAAGAAAGCGGAAGCAGAGTTGATGGATTTGAAACTCATAAAGGCACAGGTGCTTCTCCAAAAGGGAGAGAAAGACAAGGCGGCAGCCATACTCATGGAATTGACCCACGAAGACTCGACCGTCAAGGAGACGGCCAAGGAACTGCTCGAGGAAATCGAATGACAGAAGCCCCATCCCTTTCCAAGAAGTGAACCAAACCAAACCCAACAATAGGCTTTACCTCTATCATCACCCACAACCGAAAACATCATGAAACACCGACTGTCCATCCTCCTTGCCATCGTGCTGGCATGGGGGGCATACACCATTCCCGCACACGCCATCAGCCGTTCACTTACTTACAACGGTTCGACGCTCAACACGGCCAGGAACGCCAAGATGACCGTGTCGCAACTGCAGTCGAGCATCACCTTGGACAACAACGTGGACTACACCATCACGGCGTTGGAAGGGAAGACCGCCATGACGGGAACCATCAACATCACCGACAACCGCTCGACGGTGATTTTCTCCAACATAAGGCCCTCACAGGTGCTGTCCAACTGGCTGCGCTACATCCAGGTCAACGGCGCCACCGCCGTCGACGGTGTCAACTGCCGTGTGGAGACCTACCGTCATGGCACCATCGTACTCCCCTACCCCGTCGCCTGCCACCCCCTCACCGTGTACACCAAAACCAACCTGGGCGGCGAGTCCAACAACCAATACGAAGTGGGCACCTATTACGACCGCTTGGGCAACTTCGACAACGCCATACAGAGTTTCACGCTCAAGCGCGGCTACATGGTGACGATGGCCAACCATGCCGACGGCACGGGCTACAGCCACTGCTTCATCGCCAACGACGGCGACATCACCGTCACCCTGCCCAAGGACATGCGCGGCAGCGTCAGTTTCCTCCGCATCTTCCGCTGGCGGTGGCCGAGCAAGAAAGGCTACGCCGGCCGCACACTCACCCCCATGGGGCTGATGCGCGTCACCTGGTACTACCAGTGGGACGCCGCCAATCACCAAGACACCGACTACGACTATGTGCCGCAACGCCACCATGAGAACGGCAGCACCTACAACGGCACGCCCACCTATGCCTGGCCCGGATGGGAAACGCTCAACCAACAGACGTCGGCCCACGTGCTCGGTGTGAACGAACCCGACAACACCAGCGGCAGCGAGATGTATATGACGGTGCCCGACCTCATCAAACTCCACGCCGACTACCTCCGAAGCGGCATGCGCATCGGCACCTTCGCCACCTGCAACCCCAACACGGGATGGGTGAAAGCCTATGTGGACTCCTGCGAGGCCCACAACTACCGCGTGGACTTCGTGGCCACCCACTACTATATCGGAGGACAAAAGCCCGAAAACTGCATCGCCTCACTCAAGTCGCTCTACGACGCCACCGGACTGCCCGTGTGGTGCACGGAATGGAACAACGGCGCCAACTGGACCAGCGAAAGTTCTTTCTACACCGACTCGCTGAAAACCTGGTACACCTGGGCCAGCGGCGACGACCAGAAGATGAACGGCATCTGGCTGCGCGACGTGCTGAAAAGGGCCGACTACGCTGCCAACACCGAGTGGCTGGAGCGCCTGGCCGTCTACAACAGCGTGCAGGAGAAAAGGTTCGTACACTGGGAGTCCGATGACTTCTGGACCACCGCCGGCGGAGAACTCTATGGCAGTTACAACAGCGATTTCGCCTACAAGAAGACCACCGACGTGTGGATGAACTGGCGCGACCAGGGCGACCCATGCAACCTCTCCGCCGGATACTCCCTCGATGGCAGCACCATCCAACTGTCGTGGAGAGACCCCAACACCGACTGGACGAAGACGGTGTATGTGCAGGAACGCACCTCCGGCAACCAATGGGTGACAAGGGCGACGCTCGGCGTCTGCGACGACGAATGGCGCGAGGCCACCATCCCCGCTGACGAATGCGATGGCAGCAAACTTTTCCGCGTGTTGGCCGTCGACGCCAACGGACAGTCGCACTACAGCAACTGGGTGGACCTCTCAAGCAACGACACCCCCAACGGATTCATCAAACTCACCTCGATTCCCGGCAACTACGAAGACTTCTATTATGTCGTCTGCAGCAAGAGCAACCCCGCGCTGTGCTGGACACTGGCCAACGCCAAGCCCACCGACGACTACACCTCCCTCGTGGGCACGAACCAAGCCAGTTGGCAAGGTGCCAGCGGCACGACAACGGGCAACGGCATCGCCTTGGTGGAACTGTACAACTCCTCTTCCGCCGGCACGAAGATGTCGCAGACGGTCAAATCGCTCCCCAACGGCATCTACCGCGCCGTGCTCTACGCCACCTCGCACAACGCACGTGGCGAGAACGGCGCCACGCTCAACGGTACCCGCGACGACGTGGCCTATGTCTTCGCCACGGCTTCGGGACAGACGCAGAAGACCTACTTCACCGCCTCTGGCATCACCCCGGGCTTCCTCGCCGGCGAGCCGCACGAATGCACCATCAGCAACATCAGGGTGACCAACGGCACGATGACACTCGGCCTGGGCCTCGACCAATCCAACGTGACGGGATGGCACTGCATCCAAATCAAGTCGCTCACCCGCACTGGCGACATCGAGGGCGTGGAGGCCGGCGAGTCGGCCTTCAAGGCGGTGCATTACTCCACCATGGCGGAAACAGGCACCGTGCTTGACCAGGTATGGCAGATAGAGTCCAATGCGGCGAGCAGCGGCTACGCGCTGAGAAGTCCGGCTCGTCACGACGAGGTGCTGTGCAGCGCGTCGAGCAGTCTCTTCCAGACCGATGGCAAGACGCATCTCGGCACGGCCACCAGCGGTTTCCTGCCGGTGTACGACAACGCCAACGGCTGCTGGAGGATGCAGAACGTCTATCACAACACCTACTGCGGCACGGGAGCCACACCGACGGAGGATGCCGAGGTGAAGGGCGACATGACACAGGCACGCGCCGACCAACTCATCATCTATGCCGTCAGGAAGTTGGACTTCAACCAGAAATACATCGTGGAGAAAGGCAACCACCAGACCGACTTCACCGTGAACAACCCCGGACTGGGATGGGGCACGGTGACCGGCTCGCCCATGGGCAGCGGAAGGGTGGAATATCCGGCATGCTGGGACTTCCAAAAGAATTTCGGCGGATGGAACGACGCCTTCACAGGGTCGGCGACACTCAGCGACGGCCACGCCGGCACCTTCTTCAACGCCTGGGCCGGAACGTTCACCTATGCCGAACTCTCCCAGGAGGTCACCTCACTGCCCAACGGCGTCTACAAGTTGACTGCCGACTTCGCCACCACGCAGGGCTACGACCGCGTCACCACCAAGACCGCCCTTTACGGCAATGCCGGCGAGGGCAACATCTCACGGGCATACAACATCACCGGAACGGGCGACAACTCCTTCAACCGCTACGAGTGCTACGTCCTGGTGACGGGCAACAAGATGACCCTTGGTGCCAGAAGCGACGGCACATGGTTCAAGGTGGCCGACTTCCACCTCGAATATGTCTGTCAGGAAGGAGAAGCCACGGAGGAAATCCGAGGCTATCTGGACAATGGCCGCGCACTGCAATACCAATGCTGGCGGATGAACGACGAGTGGCTCGACCTGTCGGCCTTCCCCGACTGCCGTGACCTGCAAATCGACCAGTTGCCGACAAACGCCCTGGTGAAGATGGCGCCCGGCGCCACGGTGGATGCTGCCTACAACCCGTCTAACATCGTGAAGGACGGCCATTGCGCCAACTTCATCATCACCGACGAGGAGCCGCTCACCGTGGGCGAGGCGTTCGAGGCCGACAAGGTGACCTACGTCCGACACGACACACCCAATGAATGGCACGCATTGTTCCTGCCCTTCAGTATCAAACCCTCCGACAACGTGAAAGTGGGCAGGCTCTCCAAGAAGGACGGCAACACGCTCTTCTGCCTGTATGCCAACAGTCAGGCCAACGCCCCCGCCGTTGTGAAATTCGCCGATGCCAGCATCGTGCTTCAACATGTGCCGGTGTCGCCCACCGCAGAATACGATAATGAGGGATGGGGCATCCACGGCACTTATCTCGCAGGAAGCGGCGTGACACCCCTCCGGTGGAAAGCCGACGGCGTGGAGAACTGGAACGACCTGACCCTCATCTTCCTGGGTGACGTCAACCGTGACGGGGCCATCACCATCTCAGACGTGACAGCCATGGTGGACATCGTCCTGGGCATGGACAAGACACCTCCCTACCGTTACGACCACGATGCCGCCGACATGAACGGCGACAACGATATTAGTGTCTCAGACGTCACCGTCCTCGTCAACATGATCCTGACCAATGGGATGGAGTGACCTCCCAAAAGGTGACAGGAGGGGCTCTGGTATATGACGCTGAAAGCGTCACCTCTCAATAACCGTAGTGTCCGTAGGACCTGCGGCACGCATGAAGGATTAGCCTACACTCTGAAAGAGTGCCCCAACAGCAGACTTGGGTGACCCCTGCAGGGTCAATGCCCCTCCAACGCATTCCCATCCGGGGGTGCTACGCACACCCCGGCTATTGAGAGGTGAACCCTTCGGGTTCCCGTGCACTCTGGTAACTGATAATCAGCCAATCAAAGACCCCACCCCAGCCCCTCCCCTGAGGGTAGGGGATATGCGCACCGCACGTTGTAGGGGATATGCACACTGCACGTTGTTGGGGATATGCGCACTACACGTTGCGCACTGTAGGGGCGTGTCTTGTGCCCGCCCGTATATGACGCTGAAAGCGTCACCTCTCAATAACCGTAGTGTCCGTAGGACCTGCGGCAAGCCTGAAGGATTAACCTGCACTCTGAAAGAGTGCCCCAACAGCAGACTTGGGTGACACCTTCAGGGTCAATGCCTCCAACGCATTCCCATCCGGGGGTGCTACGCACACCCCGGCTATTGAGAGGTGAACCCTTCGGGTTCCCGTGCACTCTGGTGACTGATAATCAGCCAATCAAAGACCCCACCCCAGCCCCTCCCCTCGAGGGTTGGGGATATGCGCGCAGATGTGCAAAGTGGTCAGAAAGCAAGGTATTTTTTCCCGTTCTTGATATATATCCCTTTTCGTAGTACAGAGGACGAATTGGATACAGAGACCTTGCGTCCCTGGAGGTCATAAACGGCATCGTCATTGGGCATTGCCCTCTTGTCATTCTGCACCTCATCGATGCCAGTGCCTTCATAGCTGTTGGCGGTCAGGATAAGTTGGCCGACGATGCAGTCGCTCCATTCCGAGGCGGCAGAATAGATGGCGATGGAATAGGTGCCCTGCTCCGTGATGTCAAACTCGAAGACTTGCTGTTCGGGATTGCCAAAGCTGTTGGATGCCACATTGCCGATGTTGATATCAGGCATGTAGGTCTGACTGGCAACACTGCTGCCGCCCGTGCTTTTCTCGATATTCAATTCCACGGAACCGAAATTCGGCATGTTCCAGTTACAGATTCTGTACTTCAGCGTATAGTGTCCAGGAGTCAGGTTCAGTGTCGTACCACCGTCGGAAAGTCCGAATTTTGCCCAACCTTGATGAGCGCTTCCACTGATATTGCGGAAGTAAAGGCCATAGTTGAATCCAGGTGAAGCCCCTGTAAACTGTAGGACGCGGCAGCCCTGTGAGTAGCCGTTGCTATAGCCTGTTCGACGCTCCTTGCTGTCGTAGGTGGTCCATCCGGCGGGCAGTGCGCCTCCCTCGTTGAAATCCGACGAGAGGGTGAGCGTTGTCGGAGCCTGGAGCGTCACTACGACGGAGGCGGTGGTTGTCTCGCCGTCATTGTCTGTGGCAACGACCTTCAGCGTGTGCTTGCCAGCCTTGGCACCCGTCAGGACGGCCTCGTAGGGCTTGGCTGTACAGGTGGCAAGGAGCGTCGTTCCATCATAGAACTCCACCGTTTCCACCGTGCCGTTGGAGTCGTCGGCCGTGGCGGTTATGGTAAGGTCGGGGAAGATGTTCTCTCCAGCAGGGGCGAAGCTGATGTATTTGGCTCCTGCCTTGGGTGATGTGATGCTGACGTTGGGAGAGGTCTTGTTCAGAGAGTAGTTCTTGCAGAAATTCCAAATCTCCTTGCCCGTGTACACCTGAGGCTCCTTGCATATCCAATGCCCTTTTCCTGCCAGTTCCAGCAGCCTTACTTCAACGTTGTCATTGCCCGGCCCCCAGACATGGAGTTTGGCGCCACTGAAGCCATTGTAATTGTTCGTCACATTGGCCGTTGTGGGGCAACCGTTATGATTGATCCATACGTTCAGGGCCGGTTGGACACCACTGAAGGCGCACACATCGTCAGCCGTGCCATGGATATGCAGAATCGGTATGGGACGCACGTTGGCATTGGCCGTGGCACCGCCCATGGGATAGCCGCTGACAGGACAGAAGGCGGCAATGAGGTCGGGAATCTTGTTCATGGCATGGTAAGTGAACATGCCACCCATGGAGAATCCACCGAGATAGACGCGGTTACGGTCAATCTTATACTGTGACGCCATCTTGTCGATAATGGCCTTGACGAAATTGATGTCACGGTCTCCGGAAGTGTCCCACGATTTGTCGATACCGTTTGGGAATACCACGACGAACTTGGCAGTGTCGCACACCGCTTCCATGCTCACATTGTCGTTTTTGAACTCATTGTTCTGCATCCAATTGGCATCCTGGCTGTAGCCATGGCAGAAGATGAGAAGCGGGCGGTTCTCGCCGAGGTTTTGCGGCGCATAGACGTTGTACGAACGGTTGGTGCCGTTAACGGTGATATTGTCGGCTTTCACCGATACCATCCCTGCCATTACCAAGAGGAGTAAGATAAAAATCTGTTTCATAGATAAGTTATTATTTTTGTTTGTCATTTATTGTGTTTGCTGTTGACACGATTGATATCTGTGCAAACGATGTGCAAAGATACGAAATATTAGAGAATTGTTAGTCAAACGAATAATTTTTTACTGAAGCGCCCATCTTTTTTATCAAGAATTATATGTCTTTAGCTCCTTGCTGCCACATTTGGAGCATACGACACCCTCCTTCTCGCGAAGGTCGTGAAGGTAACGCTCACAGGACTCCTCATCTGTGAATCTCTTACCAAATTCTATCAGTTTCATATATTTCAGTATTTACCATAAAAGTAATGATTACAAGGGAAAACGTCATACATTTTCATAGAAAAAAGCGGATAATCATTTTAATTCGTGAAAAATATGCAATGCTTTGTGTGTTCGGAAATAAAGTATTACCTTTGCTTCAAATTTCATTATTGAGTCCACTTTAAAAAGTCCGGGCTCCGAGACCATTGGTTAATAATATGGTTCACTCTCACATTTGTTCTTTGACATTTTGCCACCTGGAGATAATAATGTACCTTTACACCTGAATCCAAGTCATTCGGCAATGTTC
>JAFZSL010000075.1 GCA_017619375.1 Prevotella sp.
AGCCCACCAACCACCTCGACATCGAGAGCATACAGTGGCTCGAGCAGTTCCTCGCCACCTCCTCCAGTGCCGTCGTGCTTGTCAGCCACGACCGTGCCTTCATCAACAACGTCACCTCGCGCACCTTGGAAATCACTTGTGGACAGGTGATAGACTACAAGGTTCGCTACGACCAATATGTCGTGTTGCGAAAGGAGCGGCGCGAGCAACAGCTGCGTGCCTATGAGAACCAGCAGAAGGAAATCGCCGACATGAAGGAGTTCATCGAGCGCTTCAGATACAAACCCACCAAGGCGGTGCAGGTGCAGAGCCGCATCAAGCAACTCGCCAAAATCGTGCCGATAGAAATCGACGAGGTGGACAACTCCGCCATGAGGCTGAAATTCCCTCCCTGCCTGCGCAGTGGAGACTTCCCCGTCATCTGCGACGAGGTGAGAAAGGACTATGGCGAACATACCGTCTTCTCCGATGTCACCTTCACCATCAGAAGAGGGGAAAAGGTGGCCTTCGTGGGAAAGAACGGTGAGGGGAAATCGACTCTCGTGAAATGCATCATGGGAGAGATTCCCTTCGAGGGAAACCTCAAAATCGGCCACAACGTGCAAATTGGCTATTTCGCACAAAACCAGGCACAGCTCCTCGATGAGGAGAAGACGGTCTACGACACCATCGACTATGTGGCGAAAGGAGACATCCGAATGAGAATCAACGACATCCTCGGGGCTTTCATGTTCGGTGGGGAGAACTCGGAGAAGAAGGTGAAAGTGCTCAGCGGAGGGGAGAGGAGCCGCCTCGCCATCATCCGGCTGCTTCTCGAACCCGTCAACCTGCTCATCCTCGACGAGCCTACCAACCACCTCGACATGCCTTCGAAAGACGTGCTCAAAGAGGCCGTCAAGGCCTTCGACGGCACGGCCATCATCGTGTCTCACGACCGGGAGTTCCTCGACGGACTGGTCACCAAAGTCTATGAGTTCGGGGGAGGGAAGGTGCGCGAGCATCTCGGTGGCATCTACGACTTCCTCCGCGACAGGAAAATAGACTCCCTCAACCAGTTGGGCACCTCTTCGCCTGTCGTGCCCGCCGCTGAAGAGGAAACGGCTCCCGTGGTCTCTGCCAACAAGCAGAACTATACCGAGCGACGAGAACTGCAGAAACGCATCAGAAAGGCGGAGAAAGAGGTCAAGACCTGCGAGGCGAAAATAGAGACCATGGAGAAAAGGCTCGCAGAACTCGACGAACTGCTCTGCACACCAGAAGGGGCGTCGGACATGGTCCTCGTCACCGAATACACTTCCATCAAGAAAAACCTCGATGAGGAAATATCAAGATGGGAGCAACTCTCGGAACAACTTGAATCATTGAAAATTGAAGATTGAAAATTATTTTTTTACACGAATTACCACGAATTAGTCATTAATTTTTGTGATATGAAAGCAAAGGGTTTCAGACAATATAAGGACACGGTTTATAAAATCATTGGGGCGGCAATGGACGTCCATGGTGAGTTGAGCTGGGGTCTGCTGGAACCTGTCTATAACGAGGCTTTACATCTGGAACTACTCGACAGGAATGTCACCAATGAGCGCAAGATGCAAGTGCCTTGCTACTATAAACACCATAAATTGGATAAATATTATGAGATGGATCTCGTTGTAGGTGATGTGGTGGTAGAACTAAAGTCCGTGGAGCAGCTGATGTCAGGTCATCGCGCCCAGCTTTTCAACTACTTGCGACTGACGCGTAAGCCCATAGGTTTGCTCATCAACTTTGGGCAGCCGAGTTTGCAAGGTGAGCGTTACGGCTACTGCGAGGAAACCAACGAATGTATCCTGCTTGACAAGAATATGGAGCCAGTCTATGCATGGAAAGTTTGATTTAGTCGCTTCCCAAAGCAACAATTATATGATTATTATATGGTAATTATATGTTAAAAAATACTTTTAAAGAAAATTTATGTGACCAATAACTGAAAACATTATGAAGATAAAAACCATCATCACCATTATGGCACTTACAGCAGCCACTTTCCCCGCATTCGGGCAGGGGAACCTCAAGTCGGGCATTCCACTCGACAATCTCGACCGCACTGCACGTCCGGGCGACGACTTCTACCAGTTCGCTTGTGGCGGATGGGTGAAAAACAACCCGCTCCCTTCCGCGTATTCACGCTTTGGTAGTTTCGACCGGTTGCAGCAAGACAACAACGAGCGCATCAACGGCATCCTCACCGAACTCCAGCGCAACCAGTATGCCAAGGGCACCGTGGAGCAGAAACTCAGCGACTTCTACAAACTCGCCATGGACTCCACCAGGCGCAACAAGGAGGGTGTCAAACCCGTCATGCCGATTATCAAGGAAATCGAAGGGTGCAAGACCAAGTATGCCCTGTTGCAACTCCAGCAGAAATACGCCGC
This sequence comes from Prevotella sp., assembly GCA_017619375.1. Lineage (GTDB taxonomy): Bacteria > Bacteroidota > Bacteroidia > Bacteroidales > Bacteroidaceae > Prevotella. The sequence continues at coordinate 2,418 of JAFZSL010000075.1, forward strand.
TTTCGGTTATGGAGTGCCTTTCGGTGCCAGCTTCGGCGCCGATGAGAAGAATGCCAAGCAGAACATCCTCAACATCTACCAAGGTGGACTCACCCTTGGCATGAAAGACTACTATCTCGACACCGACACTGCCACCACTGCCATCAGGGAGGCTTACAAGAAGCACATCGTCAACATGTTCCGACTCTTCGGATTCAAGCAAAGGGTCGCCGTGCTCAAGATGAACGCCATCTTCGACATCGAGTTGCAACTCGCAAAGGTGTCCAGGTCGCGCACCGAACTGCGTGACGTGGAGGCTAACTACAACAAGATGGTGCTCAGCGACTTTGAAAACCAATACCCCAACCTCTTCCTCACCGACTTGATGGTGGCTGAGGGGGTGAAGACCGAATACATCCAGGAACTCGTCGTCGGACAGCCCGACTTCCTCAAAGGGGCCGACGAGATTTTTGGCAAGCTCACGCCTGACCAACTCAAGGCTTACATGGAGTGGGATGTCATCAACTCCACCGCCAACTACCTCAGCGACGAGGTGGAGGAAGAGCATTTCAACTTCTTCGGAAAGACCATGTCGGGAAGGAAGGAGAACCACCCGAGATGGAAACGCGCCACAAACATGGTGCAGTCCGTGATGGGCGAGGCGCTCGGCAAAATCTACGTGGAGAAATACTTCCCCGCCGCTGCAAAGGAACGCATGACCAACCTGGTGAAAAACCTACAGGTGGCTCTCGCGCAACGCATAGAGGCACAGGACTGGATGGACAGCATCACCAAGAAGAATGCACTCGACAAACTCTCCACCTTCTATGTGAAAGTGGGCTATCCCGACAAGTGGAAGGACATCAGCGGATTGAAAATCGACCCGTCGAAATCGTTCTGCGAGAACGTGCTCGACTGCAGGAAATTCTGGGATGAGTGGACCATCGACTACAAGGCTGGAAAACCCGTTGACCGCGACGAGTGGCACATGACACCGCAGACCGTCAACGCCTATTACAACCCCACCACCAACGAGATATGCTTCCCCGCCGGAATACTCCAGGTGCCTTTCTTCGACATGACGGCCGACGACGCCTTCAACTACGGGGCCATCGGAGTGGTCATCGGACATGAGATGACACACGGATTCGACGACCAAGGTCGTCATTACGACAAGGATGGCAACATGACCGACTGGTGGACGGAGGCCGACGGAAAAAACTTCGCCGAACGCGCAGACAAGTATGCCGACTTCTTCTCCGCCATCAAGGTGCTGCCCGACCTCAACGCCAACGGCAAACTCACCCTGGGTGAGAACCTTGCCGACCATGGCGGACTCCAGGTGGCCTTCTACGCCATGCTGAACGCCATGCGTGACAACAATCTGCCCGTCATCGACGGCTTCACACCGGAGCAACGTTTCTTCCTCGCCTATGCTGGCGTATGGGCCAACAACATCACTGAGGCGGAAATCAGAAACCGCACCAAGAGCGACCCCCACTCACTCGGGAAATACCGCGTCAACGGTGCTCTGCCACACATCGACATGTGGTATGACGCTTTCGGCATACAGCCTACAGACAAGATGTTCGTGCCGAAAGAGCAGCGACTCAGCCTCTGGTAAGCACTCTCTGTAGAGACGGGATTCTTCCCGTCTCAGAGTGTCAAGGTGGTCCTGCGCTCGGGCGCCGATGAACACCTGAAAATTTAAATTATTAATTATAAATTATTAATTTCCTTAATGCCATTAAGAATTCCCGACCGCTTGCCGGCCATCGACATCCTCAAGCAGGAGAACATCTTCGTGATGGACAACACTCGCGCGCATACGCAAGACATACGTCCGCTGAAGATTGTCATCCTCAACCTCATGCCGCTCAAGATCACCACCGAAACCGACCTCATCCGGCTGCTCTCCAACACGCCGCTGCAGTTGGAGGTCAGTTTCATGAAACTCAAGAGCCACACGCCAAAGAACACGCCCATCGAACATATGATGATGTTTTACAAGGATTTCGACATCCTACGCAAACAGAAGTTCGATGGCATGATCATCACAGGCGCACCGGTAGAGCAGTTCGCCTTCGAGGACGTGAAATACTGGGATGAATTGAGGGAAATCTTCGAATGGGTGAAGACCAATGTCACCAGTACGCTGTATATCTGCTGGGCGGCACAGGCAGGCCTCTACTACCATTACGGCATACCCAAATACCCATTGGGGAAAAAGATGTTCGGCGTCTATCCACAATACCCCATCAGCACCAGGCTGCCCATTTTCAGAGGCTTCGACGACGTCTTCTACATGCCTCACAGCAGGCATACCACAACGAAGAAGGAGGACATCCTCAAGGACCCCAGGCTCCAGGTCATCGCCGAGTCGCCGGACAGCGGCGTGAGCATCGTCATGGCCCGGGAGGGCAGGGAGTTCTTCATCACTGGGCATCTGGAGTATGCGCCCAACACCCTCGACAACGAGTATCGGCGCGACAAGGACATACGCGACGACGTCGACGTGCCCAAGAACTATTACCTCGACAACAACCCCGACAACCAACCCTTGGTGACCTGGAGGGCGCATGCCAACCTCCTCTATGCCAATTGGATCAACTATTACGTCTATCAGCAGACGCCATACAACATCGACGACATCAGATGACCCGACTCGAACTGCTCGCACCCGCACGTGACCTGGAATGTGGCCTCGCAGCCATAGACCATGGAGCCGATGCCGTGTATATCGGGGCTCCGGCTTTCGGAGCAAGGGCGGAGGCGGGCAACAGCATCGACGACATCCGACAACTCTGCGACCACGCACACCGCTTCCTGGCCAAGGTTTATGTCACCGTCAACACCATCATCTATGAGGAGGAACTGGAAGACGTGGAACATCTCGTCAGACAGTTGGGCGAGGCGGGCGTGGATGCCATCCTCGTGCAGGACATGGCGGTGCTGGAGATGGTGCAACGCGTGGCAGCCGAACAGCAGCGACCCATCGAGGTGCATGCCAGCACGCAGGCCGACAACCGCACGCCTGAGAGGGTGGGGTGGTTGTGGCAGGCTGGATGTTCCAGGGTGGTGCTTGCCCGGGAACTGACGCTCGAACAGATGCGGACCATCCACCAGGCGGTGCCCGGCGTGGAACTGGAAGCCTTCGTCCATGGGGCGTTGTGCGTGAGCTTTTCGGGGCTCTGCTATGCCTCGCAGCATTGCTTCCACCGCAGCGCAAACAGGGGCGTGTGTGCACAGTTCTGCCGCTTGAAGTTCGACTTGGTGGATGGCGACGGGCAATACATCGACCGACCGAGATACTGGCTCTCATTGAAAGACATGTGCCGCATCGACTACCTCGGGCAGATGGCGGATGCCGGCATCACCTCGTTCAAGATCGAGGGGAGGCTCAAAGGCGTGGGATATGTGAAAAACGTCGTGGCGGCATACAGCGAACAACTCGACAAAGTAGTGAAAAGGTCTGGCGGACGCTATCGGCGAAGTGCGCTGGGGAGGGTTGCGCTCTCTTTCACGCCCGACCTGAGGAAGTCGTTCAACCGTGGATTCACACCCTATTTCATCGATGGCAGGAATGACAACATCGCCTCACCCGACACGCCCAAGGCCCTTGGGGAATATGTGGGGAAGGTGAAGGAAATCAGAAAAGACTCTTTCAACGTGGCGGGACTGGCGACCTTCGCCAATGGAGACGGCCTGTGTTTCTTCGATGACAGCAAGCAACTTTGTGGATTCCGGGTCAACCGGGTGGAGGGCAACCGTATCTTCCCGCTGCAGATGCCGCCACAACTGCGGAAAGGTTTTCCGCTCTACCGCAACGCCGATGCCACATTCGAAAAACTGCTGGCAAAACCCAGCGCCACGAGGCGCATACCCCTGGACATGAGGCTCGATGTCACTGAGGCCGGCCTCCGGTTGGAGACGATGGTCTCCGAAGGTGCCGGTGTGTCTGGGACAGCTTTGAGAGTCGGCGTGGAGATGGAGGTGGAGCGCCAGGAGGCGCGACAACCCCAACAGGAAAACATCTGCCGGCAACTCTCCCGCATGGGTGGCACGGTCTATGAGGCAGTGAGGGTGGAGGTGTCTGAGGAGGCAGCCCGCTTGTTTGTCCCTTCGAGCATGCTCGCCACCCTCCGCCGCCAGTGTCTGGACGCTCTTGACAAGAGGATGGTCCAGGAAGCCCAGACTTCCATGCTTCACCGTAAGCAGCAACTTGGCCGCAGCCCTCTCCATTCATCTTCCGTTTCCTCCGTCGCTTCCACTTCCCCCCATGCCCACCTGTCTCCTACCTACCTCCAGAATCTCGCCAACTCCCAGGCACGTGCCTTTTATGAGCAGCATGGGATTCCCGTCATGGGCGAGGCCTTTGAGTTAGGCGACAGCCACGACCGGCCTTTGCTGATGCAATGTCGCCATTGCATCAGAAGGTTGTTGGGGTGTTGTCCGAAGGAGAGGCATCGCCCTGTGCCTTGGAAGGAGCCGCTTTTCCTCCAATTGCCCGACAAGAGGCGCTTCCGCTTGCAATTTGATTGTCAACAATGTCAGATGAACGTCTATGCTGAGAAATAAACATCTTTCCTGTCTTTTGTTCTTCGCCTTGGCGATGATGCTCACTGGATGCTTTCAAAAGCGGGTGGACGTCAGACAGCCAATGGCAGACACGCTCGCCAAGCAGCAATTGGACTCGCTCATCAAGCAGCAGTTGGACACGCTCACCAAGCAGCAGTTGGACTCCATCACCTTCGCCCGGACACACCACTACACCAAAAACTACAACTTCGTGGTGTCTGCCGACTCACTCGTCTTGACCATCCAGTTGCCGGAAGAGGCCGTCAGCGAATTGCCAACCGACTCCATCGCAGTGATGAAGGACGAGCGGCTGGTGGTGGCCGACATCCTCATTCTGCCCAACGACACCGTGGATTCCGTATGGGTGCAATTGGCGGGTGAACTGGGATTGTTCGGATGGGTGCATGAGAGCGAGATGCTCAAGAGGGTGGAGCCCGACGACCCCATCTCGCAGTTCATCTCCTTCTTCTCCGACGAGCATATCCTCATCTTGTTCGCCATCTTCGTCATCGTCTTCTTCTCCTATGCGATGTTCAAGCTTAACAGGAGACAGGCATACATCGTGCACCTCAACGACATCGCCACCTTCTATCCTACGCTCCTCACCATCGTGGTGGCCGTGGCGGCAACACTCTATTCCAGCATACAGATGTTCGCACCAGACAGTTGGAGGGAGTTCTATTTCCACCCTTCGCTCAACCCCTTCTCGCAAAGCCCGCTCATAGCAGTCTTCCTCATGTCGGTATGGGCCATGCTCATCGTGGCCATAGCAGCCGTCGACGAGACTTTGCGCCACCTCGCCGTGGGCGACGCCTTCCTCTATCTCGTCGGGTTGGTGGGGGTCTGCGCTTTCAACTATGTTGTCTTCACCATCTCCACGATGTATTACATCGGCTACCTCCTCCTCATTGCCTATGTGCTCTTCGCACTCTGGAGATATCTCTACCACACCCGGAGCAATTATGTCTGCGGAAATTGCGGCAAGCAAATCAAGGCCAAGGGCAGATGCCCGCACTGTGGAGCGATGAATGAATGAAAATCGTGATTTTTTCATTTTTTATCCTTCTTTTTTATCCTATAAAAAGCATCATATCTATTTTTTTTATATATTTGCATTTCAAAGGAGTATCAATGCCTTATACCGATAGAACATCATATATTCATTAACCATAAAAACTGATACAACAATGAAAGCAATTCGCCTTTTCAAACTATTCAGCGTATGGCTGATGCCGTTCCTGCTTCCTATGGCAGTGACGGCTGCACATGGCTATGTCGACCTCGGTTTGCCGAGTGGCACGCTCTGGGCCGACTGCAACGTGGGAGCTTCAGCATCCGAACAATACGGCGACTTCTACGCCTGGGGTGAGACACAAACGAAGACTTCCTACACCTGGAGCAACTACCAATATGCCAGCGGTTCGCAATCCACCGTGCAGGACATCGGCACGCACATCGCCGGCACATCCTACGATGTCGCCAAGGCGAAATGGGGAAGCGAATGGGTGATGCCCACCCTCGACCAGGCCAACGAGTTGATCCATTATTGCGACTTGTCCTTGGCAAAGGTGAACAACGTCAAGGGCATCCGTTTCAAGGGGCCCAATGGCAACTCCATCTTCTTCCCCATGACGGGATACAAGGCTGACTCCGGCTACCAAGGGGAGGGCTCACAGACCTACATCTGGACCGACACCAAGGACATCGTCAACAATGTGGCATACAAGTCGATGGCGATATTCCTGGACAGAGGTTCATCACCTGTAAATATCAAGACCACGGGGGCCGCGCGCTACTCGGGCTGCGTCATACGTCCCGTCAAGAAAGATGGAAATGGCGGTGGAGACGTGACCGAGGATACGCCTTACGCTGTGTTCAGCGGTACGACGCTCACTTTTTACTATGATGAAAAGATGGCCACTCGAAACGGCACGAAGTACGAACTGAACACAGGGACGAACAAACCGGGATGGAATGCCAAGGCGAGCAGCATCACCAAGGTGGTGTTCGACGCCTCGTTCGCCGATGCATACCCCACCACGACTTACTATTGGTTTGGACAAATGAGCAAGTTGACTTCCATCACAGGTTTGGAGAACCTGATGACGGAGGACGTGACCAATATGGCCTATATGTTCTATGGCTGTTCCCAACTCCAGGCATTGGATTTGGGCACCTTCAAAACCAGCAGTGTGAAGAGCATGGCTTATATGTTCTCGGGATGTACGAGCCTCACCAACCTGACGCTATATTATGGTTCTTATGGTCTGGAATATTTCTACTACGATACCAACTTCGTCACAACGGCTGCCACCAACCTGAGCAACATGTTTGCAGGTTGCAGCAGCCTGAGTGCACTCGTGCTCGCGGATTTCACCGTGAAGTCGAGCACCAACACCACCGACATGCTCAAAGGTTGCAGCTCCCTTTATAAACTCTACATCACCACCGACATGAATGCACTCGATGCCAGTGCGTTGGCTGGAGTGGGAACAGCCAGCAACCCTTGCTGCCTGGAGTTCCACGAATGGGATGCGATGCCCCAACCCAGCAGCATCAAACCCACCTACTATGTGTGGAAAGGTGGATATTTCTACAACTTGCAGACAGGCTATGCTGAGCTGTCGGAGGACGGAAAGACAATGACCTTCAAATACGACATCTTCGATGATTTGTCATGGACAGGAACGCCCATACCCATCTACAAACTCAACTCAGGGACAGGAAAACCTGAATGGGTGGACCACGCTGCCAATGTCACCAAGGTTGTCTTTGAGGAGAGATTCGCATTCGTGCGGCCGACATCCTGCTACCAGTGGTTCAATGGATTGACCAAGTTGGCTTCATTCACGGGATTGAAGTATCTCAACACCAGCGAAGTCACCAACATGGCCTATATGTTCCAGAACTGCAAGAAACTGACATCCCTCGACATCAGCACCTTCACCTTGAAATCGGGTGTGACTTCCACGAGCATGCTGAAGAATTGCACCGCGCTGAAGAAACTCTCCATTCCTGCCACCGCTGGGTACTTGAACAATGCTGCATGCACCGGCATAGGCACCACCTCCAGTCCTTGCGAACTCGTCTATCCCTCTGGCTTCACTCCTGAGAGGCAATCGTCGGGGACAGGATGGTTCCAATGGAAGGGCGGATACTTCAAGGACGATGTACAACCCTCGCAGTACGCGATAGGCGACGTCAACCACGACGGCTCCATCACGGTGGTTGACGCCACGCTTGTCACCGACTACGTGTTGGGCAACAACCCGCCGAATTTCCACATCGAGAACGCCGATGCCAACTCGGACGGCAGCGTGACCATCACCGATGTCACGAAAATCATTGACTTGGTGCTTGGAGGCTCGACGCCTCCCACACCACCCTCCACGCACAATTATGTCGACCTCGGCCTGCCGAGCGGCACCCTCTGGGCCGACTGCAACGTGGGGGCTTCCGCACCCGAAGAATACGGCGACTTCTACGCTTGGGGTGAGACGGATACGAAGGCCTCCTACACCTGGGGCAACTACGAGTATGCCAGCGGCTCGCAATCCACCGTGCAGAACATCGGCACGCATCTTGCAGGCACGTCCTACGATGTCGCCACGGCGAAATGGGGAAGCGAATGGGTGATGCCCACCCTCGACCAGGCCAACGAGTTGATCAAATATTGCGACTTGTCATTGGCAAAGGTGAACAACGTCCCGGGCATCCGTTTCAAGGGGTCCAATGGCAATTCCATCTTCTTCCCCATGACGGGATACAAGGCTGACTCCGGCTACCAAGGGGAGGGCTCACAGACCTACATCTGGACCGACACCAAGGACATCGTCTCCAATGTGGCATACAAGTCGATGACGATATTTATGGACAGAGGTTCGTCACCTGCAAATATCAAGACCATGGCAGCCCTGCGCTGCTCGGGTTGCGTCATACGTCCCGTGAGGAAATGATGAACATCAAAAGAATCGGGGGAAAGTGTTTCCTGGGATCCCTGTGGTCCTGGTAACCCTGGCAACCCTAACCCCGAAGGGGTGACAGACCTTTCAGTCACCCCTTCGGGGTTGTTATGTTTATCGCCACTAACGGGGGGCTCTCATTTTTCAAGTGGCCCAAGTCTTTAAGGTCATTAAGGTCCTTAAGTCCAATTTTCAATTTCCAATCTTCAATATTATTCTTTTTTTTTGGCTTTTCGCTCATTTCTTTGTACCTTTGCAACGAATGTACCACTTTTTCGAGTGGCGACAATTGAAATGTATATCATCAGTTAATTCAGGAGCTATTTATTTATGACCAGAAAGTTGTTGGCCCTCTTGTTGGTTGCCTTGCTCGTGGTGGCCGTCATCTTCATCGGACGAGGCGGGGCGCACGACATAGAAAGGGGTCACATCCTACCTGCCGACACTGTCACCACAAAGACTTCCAAGCCTGTGGTTAGAATCTTCATGGAGAATTCCGGAAGCATGAACGGATATGTCACCACCAACTCCCAGTTCAAGAACGCCCTCGGGCACCTCATCACCAAGGCCGATGGTTTCTATTCCGGGACTCGTCTCGACTTCATCAACCAGGACATCCATCATACGGAGATGTGCGACGACCTCGACAACTTCGTACTCCAACTCAACCCGCAGTCCATGCAGGTGGGGAACACCAGTTCCACAGACATCAACAAAATCTTCAAGATGATTCTCGATCACACCAGCAAGGACACCGTATCCGTGCTGGTAAGCGACTGCATGTATGACGTGGACAACGTGGGAACGCTGCTCTCCGCCGCCGCCAACAGCACCACAGGCACTTTCATGAAGGCCATACGACGTGCCAAGGACGCCAAGAAGGAGTTCGCGGCCATCATCATGCAGTGCATGTCGGAGTTCAGCGGCAACTACTACGAAGGAGGGACCGCCATCCCCTGCAACACACAAAGGCCTTATTACGTCATTGTCATGGGCAACCTCGAGCAAGTGATGGACTTCAACCGGCACATGGAACTGGAAGACACGCCCACGGGACTTCCCGGGATGACTCACAAGTACATGCTATCGTCCGAACCCACATGGATGCTCGACCCCGCCACGGCACGCATCTATTCCAGCACCTTCACTAACGCCTTGCGCATACAGGCGCAGCACGACGGACTCAATGTGCGGAAACTCACCATCGACAAGGACCAGTCCAACCTCAATTTCGCCTTCGGACTGGGCATCGAACAACTCTTTGCCGACCGCTCCTATCTCCTCGACAAAGACAACTATGACATCCAACCCTCGCAATACAAAATCACCGACGTCAACGACAATGCCAAGTTCACCGAGTGCGATTACTTCAAGCACCCCGTCACCTTGCAGGTCGTGGCACTGGGGCAGCAGTTTGCACCCCAACTCACCATACGCCTGAAGAACGTCATCCCGACGTGGGTGAAAGAGTGCAGTTACAACGAGAGGATAGGTGCATTGCCACCATCCGAAAAGTCGTATGCCCTCTACGAGATGGTGGAAGGCATCTACAGTGCATTCTACAACAACAAGGAGGACGACAGCCGAGACCTCTTCCGGCTGGACGTCCGTTTCGACGCTTACGAATAAAAACAGAAAACACCAACAATAACAATGGATATCATCAGTGAGATTCTTGAACTCTTCGGGGTGGCTTACTTCGGCGACTTCTCCAAGTACATGTTCCAGTCGGGGGCCTACAGCCCCGTCTTCTATGTCATGCTGCTATTGCCCATCATTGTGGCATTCGTCTATTATATCGTACTTGACCACATCCTGCTGGCCAACGTGAAGAAATGGCTGCTCATCGGCGTGACGACAAGCGCAGTGGCAGCACTGGTGGGCATGTTCATCGCCAACCAGAAAATCAAGGGCTTCACTTTCTCCCAAAGCATCACCGACACGGGGATGGGGTCGGCCGACTTCCTCTCTTTCGGCTTCATCGTCTTCGCATACAGTGCGCTTTTCTTCTTCCTCGCTTCGCTTATTCTCAAGTCCTTCAGCAGCAGGTCGAGAAACATTCCTTTCTAACAACGACAAGGGGTATGGCGAGAAGGCCGACACCCCTGGCAAGCATACATCCATCATGAGCAAACTTTATATCTTTGGCATCGGAGGAACGGGGGCAAGAGTGATGCGCTCACTCACCATGCTGCTCGCCTCTGGCGTCGAACTCGGTGGGAACATCGACACCATCGTGCCTGTCATCATCGATCCAGACACCAGCAACGGCGACCTCACGCGCACCATCTCGCTGATGAACCTCTATCGCAAGATCAGGCAACACCTCAACTTCGACAACAGACCCGAGAAAAGAGGCTATTTCCATATCGACATCGACGATATGAACACCAACTTCAGGCTGCACCTCAACAATGTGGCCAATATGAAGTTCAGCGACTACATCGCATACAACAGGTTCACCAACCAGGGACAGGCCGACAGCAACCAGGCGCTGCTCAGCCTGCTCTTCTCCGACAAGAACCTCGCCTGTCCGCTCGATGTGGGGTTCAAGGGAAACCCCAACATGGGTAGCATCGTGCTCAACGACCCCAAGAACACCGAGGCCATGATACAACTGCTCCAGCATTTCCAGTCGGAAGACCAACTGTTCATCGTCAGCAGCATCTTCGGAGGGACGGGTGCGGCAGGATTCCCACTCTTGCAGAAAACCTTCCGTGAGGCGGAAAGACTCAACCTGCCCAACTCTTCGGCCATCGCCAACGCCGCCATTGGAGCCGTCACCGTGCTGCCTTACTTCGGACTGAAGGAGAACAAGGACAGCGAAATCAACATGGAGACGTTCATTTCAAAGACCAAGGCTGCACTGAAATACTACATCGGCAACCTCGACGTGGACAACCTCTACTACATCTGCGACACCATCAAGAACAGGTATGACAACGTGGAGGGGGCCACCGACCAGCGCAACAAGGCGCATTTCGTGGAACTCGCGGCTGCTCTCTCCATCGTAGACTTCGCCAACTCACACGTGGAGCACAACCGCATGCAGACCAGCACGGCATACAAGGAGTTCGCCATCAGGGCCGACCAAAACCCCATCACACTCAACGACCTCTGTTCTGCTACGTTTGGTTCCGTGGGAAAGGAGATGATGAGTTTCTACCTCTTCTCACGATTCATGATGGAGCATTTCCACCAGACAAGGGAATACGCTTGGGCGAAGATGCCTCAGATGAAGGGTGCAAGTTTCAACGATGCCTTCTTCGCCGACATCAAGCAGTTTGCCGACGCTTACAAGAACCAATGGCTCAAGGAACTCTCCGACAACCAGAGGAGTTTCCAACCTTTCGACCTCTTCGCCAACACCGACGACGTCTTCGACACCATCATGCGCATCGAACCCAAGAAGACCTCCATGCTGGGAAGGCTTTTAGGGAAGAACCTCAACGGATACCCCGCCATCGACACTGAAATCTCAGACGTGTCCATGAAGAAACTCAGAGGGCTCGACACCTATAACTTCTTCATCACCGTGCATGAGACGGCCATCAACAACGTCATCAAGAAGAAGTACAACATCTAAAGGGTGGAAACACCTGAAATGAAACCAGAAAAAACAGTTCACCACATATGTCTTACGTATTCAGATTCCACAAAGGGAGCGAAACCATCGAGGGGTGGCAGGAGACAGGGCAGATCGGCACAAAGGATGTCGAGGCCATCGAAGACCCCAACGGCGCAAAGGCTTCACTGCCCATCACATCCATTCCCACTCCCTTCGCGGGCTTCGAACTGGCAAAGACGGCATTCGCATACTGTGCCGAGGCCGGAGTGAAAGGCTCATCCATCTATCACAAATTGGCGGCCAACGCACTCGACGTGTTGGAGATATTCTTCGGCTTCAGGACCAAATACGCACGACTCTTCCAAATCGTCGTCTGGGACAAGGCCAACGACCTGCAGAGACTCGCAGCCGACGGCGTGCCGGAACATGCCGCCATGGCGGCCACCTTGCAATTGTTCCTCTCTCAAGACGGAAAGAGTTTCAACTTCTCCCGCATGCAGTTCATCTACATGCTCAACTACATCGGGGAGGGAGCGCAAGGGCAAATCAACATCGTCGGAGGAACGTCGCCGACATCGGTTTGCATGGCATCGGCCAACGACCTCTCCTATGTCAGCGATGTGTATCTGAGCAACTACCACCTCGCCTTCCATCCCGACGAGGACGGCACCTACCGCTCGCTTGTGGGAAGGGACAGGGAATTCCGAGAGTTTGTTTACCTGCTCGCCAAGCAGCCTGAGTTCAACGCTCTCTATAACGAGTTCCACGCCTACGTCGACGCCTGTTTCAGGGCGGACAACGATACGGAGTTCAAAAACCGGCTCAACGCCATGCAGCCGGGAATGTATGCCTCCCTCTACCAACCACTCCTCGCCGGCAGTTCGCAGATGATGCTGCCTGGCGACATCCCGCTGATGTGCCTTGGAGGAGACAGGATAGAGACAGACAGCGACTTCCGCATCCTCTCTGAGAGAAATGACGGTCGACTGCCGTTGGTGCTGCCGGCGGAACCCTATTTCGAACCGGAGATGCGCTACACCACCTCCTTGTGGAACGCACACCTTATGGCGCCGCTCACCGACAAAAGACCGTTGGAGGAGCGCACCTTGCCTTTCGACTCCACCCAATACCCATATCTCACCACCGACGATGTCTTCGAACCCTACCTCATCAAGACGGTGTTCCCCATCAACGAGGCGGCCTTCTTCACCAACCTCTTCAGAGGCAACAACAAGACGGCGGACGAATGTCAGTATCTCCTCCCGCTCAAGCCGGAGGTGATGAAATACCTGTCGGTGAAAACACTCACCGGGTATGCCGGCAACACCTCCAAACCGGTGTTCCAACTCAACGAGATGCCCGACGGACGCATACAGGCGGTCATCAACATACCTGTGCAGAAAGGACGATTCGTCACTCTGCACCGCGAATATACGGCGGCGCAAGTGGACCCCGACCCCGACCGCCTCATCTGGCCCATCATGGAATGCCGGTTCGACCTCTTCCTCTTCCCCTCCTACCATGTCGACGACCCGACGTTGGAAAAGCCCCAGCGCATCTACCTCGTGGACGAGGATACGGCAGGATACAAGAAGGAGCAGTTCCAATATTCCGTCTCGGCCTATAAGAACAACGATGCTGAACCGCTCAGGCACACCCTCGTCGACAGGGCCGACAAGAGAAGACAGTTCCTCACCTCCAAATATTTCTGCCTCAACGAGGAGTTCGACTACATCGTGGTGTCCAACACCATCGCAAGCGGCATACTTGTTCCGCTCTACAAGAACGTGAGGCAGGGTGGAAAGGTGTTCGACTTCGCCATCGATTTCGGAACCACCAACACCCACGTGGAGTACAAGACCGACACCGACCCGGAGCCGCAACCGCTCACCATCACACCCGACGAGGTGCAGGTGCTCTCACTCAACTCCACTTCTCAAAAGGCAGTGGAGATGATCGACCAGGAAGGATTGGAATCCTTCTTTGGAGGACCGGCGCAGTCGTTCATGCAGGAGTTCGTCCCAGTCACCGTTGGACAAGGAGAAATCGCCCGCTTCCCCATGCGCACCAACCTCTGCTACCGGGCAGGACACAGCGTGGAGGGAAGGGAAATCTTCCCGCTGGCCGACTACAACATTGGATTCCATTACGAGAAGGAGGACACCTACGACTACAACGAGACAAGACCCGACCTGAAATGGGACAGCACCAGGGGAAACAACCTGCTCGTGGAGGCCTATTTCGAGGAAATACTCATGCTCATACGCAACAAGGTGCTCCTCTCGGGAGGATTCCTCAACCGTACGAGCATCACGTGGTTCTACCCGGTGTGCATGCAACCCTACCAAATCGCCAACCTGGAGAATTCGTGGAACAAACTCTGCCAGAAACTCATCGCACCGCAGGGATACCGCTTGCAGAAGGTGGCGGAGTCGCTCGCACCTTATTATTATTACACCAAGAAGGAGGACGTGGATGCAGAGAGCAGGCCTGTCGTATCCATGGACATCGGCGGCGGCACCACCGATTTCGTCGTCTACCACACCGGCAACACGGCGGCCCTCATCTCCTCGGTGCGCTTCGCCGGCAACAACATCTACGGCGACTTCCTTGGAAGGGGGACGGAATACAACGGCTTCGTCAAGGCCTTCGCTCCTGACTTCGACATGAAACTCAGGGACATCAGCGGAGTGAGCGATGTCTATGCCAAGTCGAAACGCAACAGCGCGGAGTTCATATCCTTCCTCTACTCTCTCGACAGCAACCCAAGAATGGAGGGTAGGGGAGTGTCCTTCTCCGAGGAATTGAGGGCGAGGCAGGACCTCAGGGTCGTGCTCCTCCTCTTCTACGCAGCCGAGGTGTATTATGCCGCCAAACTCCTGGAAATGCGCCATCTGAAGACACCGGCTTACATCACCGTCAGTGGAACGGCGTCCAAGGTGCTTGGACTTATCGGGAGCATCGACGCATTGCAAACTCTCGCCACCCACATCTTCAACGACGTATTGGGCGACGACGGGAAGGTGGAACTCAAACTGGTGGACAACCCGAAGGAAATCACCTGCAAGGGCGGACTGAACATGAAGCCGCGATATGTGGTGGACGACGTGGAGGAAATCACCAAGTTCAGGACCGGTTCCAAAACGTTAGACCAACTTGTCGTGCCACGCTACAAGGATGTCACCGCCCAGGTGAGGACGGAAGTGCTTGACAGTTACACGAAATTCGTCGATTACTTCTTCTCACTCAACAAGAAATACAGTTTCGCCAAATACCTCGGCGTCTCCAACGAGAGGGAATTCACCAAGTTCCGCACCGTACTCACAGAAAAGGCGGAGCAGGATTTCAACAAGGCCATCGAGGCTCGTAACGACAGCATGACGGAGGAAGAGAACCCCGAACTGAAGGACTCCCTCTTCTTCATCCCGCTCACAGGTGGCCTCTGCCGCCTCGCCCTCTACATCGCAGAAAACCCGGCTTAGGCAAGGTTTCTTCGTAGGCGACGGCTCCGCCGTCGCTTATCAACCATCATTAAAAAAAGCAACCATGGAAGTAGTGATTTCGCTTTTTCTTTTCGCATTGGCCATAGGCTATGTGGAGTATAGGTTCAGAAGCATCCGTCGTGACACCGACAAGGAACAGTCGGGTGCCTTTGATTTTTTCGCCACCAAGGAGGAGTTGAAGAAAGCGGTGAAGCAGTTGAAAGAACAGGCCGATGCCGACCGCCTGGCAGTGGAAGAGCGGATGGAGTCCATCGAACAGAAGGCGTTCTATGCCGCTGAGGTGAAGAAGGAGGAGGAAAAGAAGAAACTGCAGGAGCCTGCGGAAGACCCTGACCCTTCCGTGGTGTATTTCAAATGGCCTGCCGACGATGGCACCTTCGTCGACGCGCAGCGGCAGCGTTTCCAGACTGAGGACACCTATTACATGTTCCGTCTTGACGACTCGCGCACCAAGGCGGAGTTCACCTTCGTCACCATGAGCGAGACGCAACTCAGCAAGGCCAACAACAGTTCGAAGAAATACATCGAGAGGGCTTGCTCTTTCGTCAATGCCAAGTCCACCAAGTATTCATGCACACCAGGAAAGGCCCACCTCGACCGTGGCCGCTGGGTCGTGGACTTGAAGGCGAAAATAGAATACAAGTAATATTGAAAATTGAAGATTGAAAATTATAGTGTGCAAAAGGTGGTGCGCACTTAATTTTCAATCTTCAATTTTCAATTTTCACAGTTGCGATTAAGTGAGAGCAGACCAAGCTTGCTTGGACTCTGCCGAGCGTGAGCAACTTCGACCGAAGGTCAATTTTCAATCTTCAATATTTAATCACACCAAGTGCCCGATGATGCTTTCACGGTCGCCGGGCAGCATGTCGATGACGGGGATTTCAATCATCGTGTAGCAGCCGGGTTGCTGGCGCAGGGAGGCACGTGCCACGTTGACAAGCACCTGTGCGGTGAGGGCAGGGTTGTTGATGCTCATGGTGAACTCCATGCGCTGGTTTTGTGTCTGTCCGCTCACGCCTTTGCGCACCAAGTGAACGCCATGGCCCATGTCTTTCACTTCATCCACCGAATCCACTGCGAAGACGTGTGTCTCGTCGTTGGCGAAATAGGGGTCGGCTTTGATGGCTGCGGTCACCTCATCGAGTGATGCTCCCTCTTCCAGTTCCACATATACCATGCGGCGGTGCAGACCCTCGCCTTTGGGGATGGTCATGGAAAGGGCGTCTTTCACGCCGGCTTTGGAACGAACGCATACGGAGTGGCCCATTGACATGCCGGGGCCGAAATTGGTGTAGGAGAGGCCTTTGGGGGCGAGGCTCTGCATCAACGTGCGCACGATGCTGTCGCTTCCCGGATCCCAACCGGCAGCGATGATGGACACCGTGTTCGTAGCCTTGTTGATGGGGGTCAAAGAGGCACGGTAGTCGAGGATGTTGGTGTGGATGTCGAAACTGTCGACGGTGTTGATACCCAACGGGAGAATTTTCTTCGCATATTCCTCACAACTCCTCGTGGGGGTGGCGAGGATGGCCACGTCCACATCCTTCAGTTCGGTGATGTCCTTCACCACATCGTAGGGGGCCAGTTCCGACGGCTTGTCGGCACTGCCGTTGCGACGGACGATACCGGCTATCTCAAAGTCGGGTGCGGCCTCCAAGGCCTGGATGGTGAATTTGCCGATGTTGCCATAGCCCACAACGGCTGCTCTGATTTTCTTCATATTGCAAAAATTATAAAAATGATATGATTTTCCTTTGAAATATTGTCTCTTGTCGCACTTTTTGTCTTTCAGCTTGCAAAATTACATATTTTCAAAGAAAAACATAACAAAATGACAAGTTTTTTTGCGGGGGTTGTCGAAGATTATGAAGATATCGCTTCGTTCGAAGTCAACGACAATGGTACGATGATGAAGAATACCGCGAAGATTTCGGAGTTATCGAAGTTGCCGATGTTGGTACGTTAACTTCTCTAACGTCGTTAACTTCAATAAAAATCCCCAGGCTCCAGTGCCTGGGGATTTTTATTGAAAAGTCTCTCTTACTCAGCCTTGAAATGCTCCAGGTCGGCAGCCTCCAGGCTCTTGATGTAGGCGTGATGGCCTCTGCACTCGGCTTCGGCGTGGCGCACATACACGTTGGCGCTCTTGGCGAAGAGTTCCGGGGCGCGTGTGGCGTCGTCGAGGATGAGGAGCGACATGATGATGTCGGCGGTCATCTCGTAGAGGCGGCGTGCCACGAAGTCGGTCTTGTCTTGGTTGTTCTCTTCCTTCACCTCGCCGAGCACCTCCTCGTAGAGGGCGGCCATCTCTGCCACGCGGGCTTTCAATGCCTTCAGGTCGTCGGCCACCTCGCTGTCGAGCATCTCCTTGATGATGGAGAGGTAGGTGCCGTTGGTGATATAACGCAAGGCTGCCACCACTTGCAACTGCGTCGTTCCCTCGTAGATGGAGAAGATGCGGGCGTCGCGGTAGAGGCGCTGGCTCTTGTATTCCATGATGAAGCCGGAACCACCGTGGATGGAGATGGCGTCGTAGGCGTTCTGGTTGGCATACTCGGAGTTCATGCCTTTCGCCAGCGGCGTGAAGGCATCGGCCAGACGAGTGTATTTCTTCAGTTCCTGACGCTCCTCGGGAGTGAGGCTCTTCGTCTCGCGCTGGATGTCCTCAAGGGCTTTGTACACATCCACGTAGCGGGCGGTTTGGTATAGCAGCGAGCGGCCGGCGTCCAACTTCGCCTTCATCCTTGAGAGCATGTCGTAGACGGCAGGGAAGTTGATGATTTTCTGGCCGAACTGCTGACGCTCGCGGGCGTATTTCAGGCCTTCGTTGTAGGCTTCCTGCTCCACGCCGACGCTTTGAGCGGCGATGCCCAGGCGGGCGCCGTTCATCAGGGCCATCACATATTTGATGAGGCCCAGACGGGTGCTGCCGCAGAGTTCGGCCTTGGCGTTCTTGTAGGTCAACTCGCAGGTGGGTGAGCCGTGGATGCCAAGCTTGTGCTCGATGTGGCGGACGTCGACGCCGCCGTTGCGCTTGTCGTAGATGAACATCGAAAGGCCGCGGCCATCGCGGGTGCCTTCCTCCGAACGGGCGAGCACAAGGTGGATGTCGCTGTCGCCGTTGGTGATGAAGCGCTTCACGCCGTTCAGGCGCCAGCAGTTCTCCTTCTCGTCGAAGGTCGCTTTGAGCATCACGCGCTGCAGGTCGCTGCCGGCATCAGGCTCGGTGAGGTCCATCGACATCGTCTCTCCGGCACATACGCGGGGGATGTATTTCTGGCGTTGCTCTTCGGAACCGAACTCATAGAGGGTATCGATGCATGACTGGAGGCTCCAGATGTTCTGGAAACCGGCATCGGCGGCGGAAATCACCTCGCTGAGCATGGAGAAGGTGACATTTGGCAGGTTCAGACCGCCGTAGCGGCGGGGCATCGACACGCCGTGGAGTCCAGCCTTGCGGGTGGCGTCGATGTTCTCGAAGGTCTTCGAGGCATAGATCATGCGGCCGTTCTCCAGGTGCGGTCCTTCGAGGTCCACGCTCTCGGAGTTAGGCTCGAGGATGTTGGCTGCCACGTCGCCTGTGATGTCAAGGATGCGCTTGTAATTCTCTATGGCGTCCTCGTAGTCCACGGGGGCGTCGGGATATTCTTTGGCATCGGCATAGCCGCGCTCTTTCAGGTCAACGATGCGTCTCATCAGGGGATGATCCAAGTGGAACGCAATCTCGGGGTGGTCACTATAATAGTTTGCCATTGTTCTTATTTGTTTTCTTGATTTTTCTTATACTGTCTTCCTCCCCATCTTGCCCCAAAAACTGCACCACACAAGCATGCGCAGAATGACACTAAAGCACCCAACTCGGCATTGCCAGCGCGATAGACGTAATAGCTGGCGACGAGTAGTGCGATGGCAGCAATGATGAGCAAAATGTCCAAGATTTTCATATTACTTGCTGTTTTGTTTATAGTATTTGATGAGTTTCGGCACGACCTCCTCCACGGTTCCGGTGATGACATAGTCGGCAATCTTGTTGATGGGAGCGTCGGGGTCGCTGTTCACGGAGATGATGATTCCAGAGTCCTGCATGCCGGCGATGTGCTGGATTTGTCCGCTGATGCCGCAGGCGATGTACACCTTGGGATGCACGGTGACGCCTGTCTGTCCGATTTGGCGGTCATGGTCGCAGAATCCAGCGTCGACGGCGGCGCGACTGGCACCCACCTCGGCGTGAAGCACCTTTGCCAGGTCGAAGAGCATGTCAAACCCTTCCTTGCTGCCCATGCCATAGCCGCCGGCCACGACGATTTGGGCACCCTTGAGGTTGTGCTTGGCGGCCTCCACATGGTGGTCGAGCACTTTCACCACGAATGCCTCCGCAGAGACATACTTGCCCACTTCGGGATAGGCCACTTCCTTGCGGCACTCACCCTCATAGACGGCTTTCTGCATCACGCCGGAGCGCACTGTGGCCATCTGTGGACGGTGGTCGGGGTTGACGATGGTAGCCACGATGTTGCCACCAAAGGCGGGACGGATTTGGTAGAGGAGGTTCTTGTAGGTCTTCTCGTTCTTCTTGTCCTCATAGTCGCCGATTTCCAGTTCGGTGCAGTCGGCGGTGAGGCCGCTGGTGAGCGACGACGACACGCGTGGACCGAGGTCACGGCCGATGACGGTGGCGCCCATCAGGCAAATCTGCGGCTTTTCCTCCTTGAAGAGGTTGACGAGGATGTCGGTGTGAGGGGCGGAGGTGTAGGGGAAGAGACCCTCGCCGTCGAAGACGTAGAGTTTGTCCACACCGTAGGGCAGGATTTGGTCTTCCACTTGGCCCTTGATGCCCGTGCCGATGACGACGGCTTCCAGTTCCACACCCAGTTCGTTGGCCAGTTTGCGGCCTTTGGTCAGCAATTCCTGTGACACTTCTTGCACTTGTGTGCCTTCTATCTCGCAATATACAAATACGGCCTCCATGTTTATCCTATGATTTTCTCGTTCAACAATTCTTTCACCAGACCCTCCACGTCGGCGTCGCTGCCGGTGAGGGTCTTGCTCTCCTTGGCCTGGAATACGATGTTTTTCACCGTCTTCACCTTCGTGGGCGAACCGGCGAGGCCGCACTGGTTGGCGTCGCCTTCCACGTCGGCCACCGACCATTGGTTCAGTGTCAGGTAGTCGCGTTCCTCATAGAGTTTCGCCATGCGTTCATCGAGGTCGGCGGGACGCTCCATGGGGCAGGTGGCATATTTGTATTTCATCACCATTTTGGCGTTGCAGGGGCGGCAGGGAGCGGCGCTGCCGTTCACCGTGACCACCACGGGGAGCGGGGCGACGACAGTCTCCACGCCACCGTCGATATGGCGGCGGATGGTGGCCTTGCCGTCTTCAATCTTCAATATCTCCTCGGCGTAGGTCACTTGGTTCAACCCCAGTTTCTGGGCTACCTGTGGACCCACCTGTGCGGTGTCGCCGTCGATGGCCTGACGGCCGCCGATGACGATGTCCACCTTGCCAATCTTCTTGATGGCGGTGGCGAGGGCGTAGGAGGTGGCCAGCGTGTCGGCGCCTGCGAAGAGGCGGTCGGTGAGCAGCCAACCGGTGTCGGCGCCACGGTACAGGCCTTGGCGGATGATTTCACCGGCGCGTGGGGGACCCATCGTGAGCACGCCCACGGTGGTGCCGGGATGTTGCTCTTTCAGGCGGAGCGCTTGCTCCAGGGCGTTCAAGTCGTCGGGGTTGAAAATGGCGGGAAGGGCGGCGCGGTTGACGGTGCCTTCGGCGGTCATGGCGTCCTTGCCCACGTTTCGGGTGTCGGGTACTTGCTTGGCAAGTACTACAATGTTCAAACTCATAAAAATAAATAAAATGTTGTATAAGTGTAATTTGGCTGCAAAAGTACTCATTTTCCATCGTGTGGCAAAGAAAATAAGTGTAAAAGTGCGCCTTTTTGCTAAAACATTGCACATTTCGCCCCTATTTGTGCAATAAGGGTGGGGCGACAGCCACGTATGCTCTTCACCTTTCCGGTCTTGTTGGTGCCTTTCATCATGCTTTTACCATTTCAAGTGGCGAGCATTGATTTTAAATGACTAATCATTGCGGAAAAATGGAAAAAAGTCGTAACTTTGCATACTCAAACATGTGACACAACCCGTCATAGCCACCTGCACAGTGGTGAAAAAACACTCGGCGGCAAGCGTCTCGTTCCTCTTCCCTGATGGCAAGCGACAAGGACATGCCTACCTCTCAAAACGACACACAAGAATATTCGTACGAACTTCAAGATAGACATAAAACTTCATCCAAAACAACATCACAAACAATGAAAAAGTATTTGACATTATTGGCAGTCGCCATGATGACTGTCTTAAGCTTACAGGCTCAGAGCAATGGTTATGACACAAAACATGAGGTGGCCGTTAGTTACGGCATAGACTCTAACTCTCAGATTATCGATGCTTTCGAAGAAATCGGCGGAGGCCTTTTTGGTGCTAGGTTTGATAACGAGAAATACATCGGTCCCATCAGCGCAGAGTATTTCTATCATCTCAAACCGTGGTTAGGCGTGGGTGGTATCTTTGTTTACGGACAGAACAAACAGGATGTCATGATGGACCACGAAAAGAATGGCGAGAGCAAGAACAGCTACATCACGTTGATGCCTGCCGTGAAGTTCGACTGGCTGCGCAAGAAAAACTTCGGCATGTACTCCAAACTGGCCGTCGGTGCCACGTTGCGTAGCGAGAAGTATGACAGCAACATCAACAGCAACAATAGCTATTCTGACTCAGAGGTGCATGTCAACTGGCAAGCATCATTAATAGGCATCGAGGGTGGCAGTCCCACCGTGCGCGGTTTCGCGGAACTGGGCATGGGCGAGCAGGGCATTATCCTGGCAGGTGTCAGATATAAGTTCTAACCATAATAGTTTGTGCGTCAAAAACGACAAGAGTGGCGGTGAGCATCTCCCCTTTTCCCTCTGTACGGGCGGGTCTTGTGCCCGCCCTTTCACACGTTGCCTAAGTATATGTGCTGCACACCTTCCTCCAAGGCAACTTCCCGGGCGCGGTACAGCGTTTTGACGGGAGTGGGAGGGACGTGTCGCATGCGGTGATGCGGGAAAAAGCGGCTGAGGTGCAGTGGGGCGTTGGAAAAGCCGTGCTCCACCAGCCAGCGACACATGGACCTTACCAATTCCATGTCATCGTTCACACCGGGGATGACGAGGTTGGTGATTTCCACCCATACGCCGGCGTCGTGCAGGGCGAGGAGGGTGTCGAGCACGGGTTGGAGGTGTGCACCGCACACCTCTTGGTAGATGTCGTCGGAAAAGGCCTTCAAGTCGATGTTGGCGGCGTCGAGGAAGGGCAGGAAGTCGCGTAGGGGTTCCTGGCATACGTATCCGGCACTCACCAGGATGTTCCATAGTCCCTGTTCGCGGGCGAGGCGGGCGGTGTCGGTGATGTATTCCAGATAGGTGAGGGGTTCGGTGTAGGTGTAGGCGATGCCGGGGCAGTGGTGCTGCTGACAGAGACGAACCACCTCTGCAGGGGGCAGTTCCACCCGTCTCACGTCATCGGGTCGCACTTGCGAGATGTCGTGGTTCTGGCAGTTGAGACACCTCAGGTTGCATCCCGTGCACGCGATGGAAAGGCATCGGGTGCCGGGATGGAATTGGTTGAGGGGTTTCTTTTCTATGGGATCGATGGCGATGGCGCAAGGAAGACCATAGACGTCGCTCACCAGACGACCGCCACTGTTGCGCCTGCTGCGGCAGCGGCCGCGCTTGCCCTCTGCCAACCGGCAGTGGTGGGGGCAGAGCAGACATTCCACCGTGCCGTCCCCCTGCCGTGAATAATAACGACATTCAACTCCTTCCATCAGAACACGATGGCTTCATAGACATACAACTCGGCGTCGCGCCATCCGTTCCATCCCAGACCGGCCTTGTCTTGGGAGCAATGCCCCACAAACTCCTCCTTCGTCCAGTTCACCTCGTCGGCCACTTGAGGGAGGAAAGTGCCGCTGCGGTAACCTTTCTTGATATAGATGCCATGGCGGTGGAGTTGGAACTCGTCGAGGCTGTGGATACGTCGCATGGGGGTGAGCACCGACACCTCTATCTCGATGGATGACAGTTCTTCTTTGCGCAGACTGTGGAAACGAGGGTCTTCGAACGCGGCGGCGCGCGCCATCTCGTGCACCATCTCATAAAGAGGCGTGTCCTGACTGAAACTGCCCATGCAACCGCGCAGGCTGCCTTGTTTCATCAAAGAAACGAAGGCCCCGCAGTGGCAGCGCAGGGAGGGGGTGAGACGGCTTGGGGTGTATCTGGTGCTGTCGAAAGCGGTGCGGATGCTTCCGAGGGCGATTTCCTTGAGGATGGCCTTCTCCGCGTCGGTGAGGGTGAAGGATGTGGTGTCTGCGACTTCCGTTCGCTCTCCCGTTGCTTTTTCGGCAGGGTGGAAGACGGCGAAGGCGTGGTAGCCCACCACGCGGCTGTGGTCGTGGTTGGGGGCGTCGCCGGAGTTTTGGTAGAGCAGGTGGCGGATGTCGTGTTTCTTGTCGAGCATGAGCATCAGCGTGATGATGGCTTGTTCGCCGCATGCGCTGGTGGCGAGGTTGCGCTTCTTGCTGCGGGCGTTGCTGTCGAGTGTGGCGAGCAGTTGTGCCACGTCGCCGCTTTCGATGGCTTGTCGCGTCTTGCCATCCACCTCTCTGGCGTCGTCGTAGGAGGGGTAGTGGGAGAAGTCGCTGCTGATGATGAAGAGGTTGTCGCTGTTGAAATAGGGGCGCAGTGCGTCGGCCATCCGTTGCAAGTGACTGTAGTCGTTGGTGTTGACGATGATGGGTACGATGGGAGGCACATGTCCCAGGCGACGTTGCAGGAAGGGCAGCTGCACCTCCAGGCAGTGCTCGCGGTCGTGGGCCTCGGCGCGGTAGGTGAAGATGCTGTCTATGGCAGAGAGGTACTTGCCGGTCTCGCGGTCCACCTTCACTTGTCCGAGTGGCGTGCTGTAGAAGTCGTCTTCGGTGTTCACCGACGCTCCTTCGAGCCATTCGTAGTGACTGGGACCGATGAGGAACACACGTTTGTAGGTGTGTGCGGGGTCGAGGAGGGCGTAGGCCGCTGCCGCCACGTTGCCGGAGAAATAGTAGCCGGCGTGTGGGACGATGAGTGCGGCGATGTCGTTGCGTGCCGGTGTGTCGGCGTGGCGTGCGAGCAGGCTGTCCACGTCATGGGTCAGCTGCTTGGGGTCGCTGTCATAGAAACTACCGGCTTGTGTGGCCGGGCGCACCGTGGGGTCGTGTTGTCGCGGTGAGTCGGTGGTGTTGATGGGTATCATGGTTGTCAACAGGGTTAACAGGGTGATGTAAATGGGTTTCATGTCAAGGGGTCGGAATGTAACTGATGGAAATGCCGCGTCACTAAATCAGGATGGTAGGACACACCTTATTTTATTACATGTTTTTTTCCGTTTTTGATGACTATGCCCTTGGTGGCTTTTGTGGCTTTCGCGCCTCCGATGGTATAGGCATTGGCACAATCCCGTTCATCGGCGTAAGGTGTTTCCACACGGACGGGGTCGGTGATGAAGTTCTTGAGTGAGAAGAGGGCACTGCACGGCTTGCCGTTGTCGTTGCTCCACAAGCCAGCGTAATACCAGTTGGTGGTCACATTGGTGTTCGTGCCCCATTCATTGGCTTCCAGCCACCACCAGTAGAGGCCGTTGACGTTGCTGTAGCGGTTGAGCAGGGTGATGAGGTCGTCGGTGAACGCCTTTTGTCCGGCTTGAGATATTTCATAGTCCGTGGATCCCGGTCCCCAACGGTAGTAGAAACCGGTCTCCACAATCTGGATTTTCTTCGTGGGGAAGTCGCGGGTCAATGAGTTGAGCACGTCTTCCAAAACCGACAGTTTGCCATGGTGGTAGGGGTAGTAGCTCAAGCCGATGATGTCGTAGTCCACGTCGTATTTCTTCAGCGTGTTGTAGAGCGTCTTGGCTCCCCATCCGTTGTTGCTCAGTTCGGTGTGGAGGACGATTTTGGCATTGGGACACACCTGGCGGCAGGCTTCCGCGCTGCGTTTCAGGTAGAGGGCGAAGTTGGCCATCGTGCCAATGACGTTGCCGGTGGTCACGCTCTCGCCGTTGGCATAGCATTTGCCGGTGGGCCAAAGTTCGCCCACCGTCACCTCGTTGCCTATTTGGATGTCGTCAGGTTCGGCACCGGCGTCCTTCAGGGCGGAGAGGGTGCTTACGGTGTAGTCGTAGAGGTAGTTGCCCAGCGTGGTGGGGTCGGTGGTGTTCCAGGCGGAGGGGGTGGAGTGTTGTCCGGGGTCGGTCCACGTGTCGGAGTAGTGGTAGTCGAGCAGGAAGTTGAAACCAGCATCCTTGATTTGCTTGCCAAGGACCTTCACGTATTCAAGGTCCTGGCGCACCCCTTCCCCTTTGTGGGTGCTGCTGGCCTTCGAGGGATCGACAAAAAGGCGCACGCGCATGGAGTTGAGACCTTGCGCCTTGAGGTAGGCGAGGAAGGCGGTGGCGGTGGCCAGGGTGTTGCCGTCGGCGTCCATGTAGGTCTTTCCTGCGTTATAATATTCAGTGAGCATCGAGATGTCGCCGCCCACCACCTTGGGGTGGTTGGTGGCTGACAGCGTACTTGAAACCAGGCAGAGAAGTGAAAGGTAAAGAATGTGGATTCGTCTCATTTCGCAAGTTGTTGGCAGGTGAATATCGGTTGGCTTGTTTTATGGCGCAAATATAGACATTTTTTGGGAATAAACAGCCCCTCAAACTGAAAAAACTCAAAAAGCTCCCTCCGACCATTCCGATTAGTCTGGCCATTCCCTCTCCTCGTGAGGTTGTTCTTCGTGGGCGGCTTTGCTGTCGCTTCTTGTTTTCCGACTATTTGATAGAAACCTTTTCCATCCCTGCTATATCCATTACAAAGGTTATGCAAAACATGAAATTAACAAATCTTATCCCCCTTTTCTTGGGTGGTCGGAATTATTGTCGTATTTTTGTCGGTGAGAAATGATAGACAGCCATACCATAGACCGCATCATGGATGCCGCCAACATCGTTGACGTCGTCTCTGAATTCGTCACGCTGAAGAAGAGCGGGATGAACTACAAGGGTTTGTGCCCTTTCCATGACGACCGCACGCCCTCGTTCTCCGTCTCTCCCTCGCGCGGCATCTACAAGTGTTTCTCATGCGGGAAGGCCGGCAATGCCGCCAACTTCATCATGGAGCACGAGCAGATGACTTATCCTGAGGCGTTGAAATGGCTGGCAAGGAAATACAACATCGAGGTGGAGGAGCGCGAACTCACTCCCGAGGAGCGAAAGCAGGAGAGCGAGCGGGAGAGCATCCTCATCGTCAACGAATGGGCGGCTGACTATTTCAACGACATCCTCCGCAACGACCCCGACGGGCAGGCCATAGGCATGGCCTATTTCCACTCCAGGGGATTCCGCGACGACATCATCAACAAGTTCCGCCTGGGATTCGCCACCAACCGGCGTGACGCCATGGTTTCTATGGCAAGGAAAAAGGGATATGACGACAACTACCTCGTGAGTAGCGGACTGTGTGTGCGACGTGACGATGGAAGCCTCTACGACCGCTTCGCCGGCAGGGTCATCTTCCCATGGATAGCTGTCAGCGGAAAGGTGACCGCTTTCGGTGGACGACTGCTCGACTCGCGCACGAAGGGGGTGGCGCAGAAATATGTCAACTCTCCCGACTCCGTGGTCTATCACAAGGACCATGAACTATACGGCATCTTCCAAGCCAAGAAGGCCATCTCGAAAGAGGACTGCGTCTACATGGTGGAGGGGTACACCGATGTCATTTCCATGCATCAGTGCGGGATAGAGAACGTGGTGGCCAACTCCGGCACCGCCCTCAGCGTCTATCAGATCAGGCTCCTCCATCGCTTCACGCAGAACGTCGTCCTACTCTACGACGGCGACGAGGCGGGCATACACGCCGCCCTCAGGGGCACCGACATGATGCTGGCCGAGGGAATGAACATCAAGGTGCTCCTGCTCCCCGATGGAGAAGACCCCGACAGTTTCGCCAGGAAACACACCGCTGAAGACTTCCGCGAATACATCGCCAGCCATCAGACGGACTTCATCGAGTTCAAGACCCAGGTGATGCTCAAGGGGGTCACTGACCCCGTCAAGCGTTCGGAGGCCATCTCCAGCATCGTCAAGAGCATCTCGCAGGTGAAAGACACCATCACAAGGGCCACCTACATCAAGGACTGTGCCATAAGAATCGGATTGGCCGAACGGACGCTCATCGAACAGATGAACAAGTTCATACGCAGCGACCGTGAGGAGAAGGCGAGGCAGCAGGAACGAGAAGAGGCCAGAAAGGAGCGACAGGGTGGTGTCGTTCAACAGATGGGTCCTCCTTCCTACAGCCAAAAGACAAGGATGTTGGAGGAATTCATCGTCCAGATGGTCGTGAGGCACGGGGCGGAGGTGCCTTTCCACGAAGTGGAAGGGGCCGATGGAGTGACATTCGACCTCTCCGTGGCGGAGTTCATCTATTACGACCTGGCGGCCGATGACATACGGTTGGAGAATGCCATCTGCCAGAACATCGTCAACGAGGCGGTCGAATTGGTGCAAGGGGGTGAGACGAATCTCATGGAGCATTTCACCAAGCATCCCGACCCGGAAGTGAGCGGGATGGCATCCAAACTGGGAGAGGATGACTACAAACTCTCAGAGAGTTTGAAATTGAAATTGGGGGAGGAGCGCCTCCGTGCACAAGTGGAACACATCTTGCTTGACTATAGGATGAACATGCTTGAAAATCGCAGGGAAGACCTGAGAAAGCAATTTTACGCCGCCACCACCGATGAGGAGCGAAATAAAGTGATGGAGGAGACAAAACGATTGCAAGACCTGAGAAGCGAAATCGCGAAAAGGACAGGGAAAAGCATCATCTTATGACATGACAAAACATAACATCATTTGACTAACCTAAGTTTAATAGAAAAATATATATGGAATATATCTTGATCATCTTTATCATCGTTGGTCTTTCGGTCATTGGCTCACTCGTCTATAACAGAGTGTTTGGGAATGTCTTTGCCAAGACGAATTTTTCTGTCGTAGAACAGAAACTGGCCCCGGATGCCAGGGCCAAACTCTTGGAGAAATGGACCAATGAGGCGCTGCACGAACTGAATTGCAACGTGCGGTGGGTGGATGAGAATGGCACGCGAGAGGCCCAATACGACTACCAAAGCGGGCATTTCAGGCTGCATCTGGATAAATCGACACCCTATGTGAGAATGTCGTTCCTCTTCTGTTTCTCCTCCTCGATGGACAATATTGAAATCGCCAGGGTGGTGGCCAACAAATGCAACATCAACTCCGACAACGCCAGGGTGGTTTACAGCGTCAACGACGAGAAGCACGAGGTCGACATGCACATCATTTCCGGCTTGATGATACATCCCGACACGGCAAAAAACACGTTGGCAGAAGCCATGGCGGCCTCCTTCAGTTGGCAGAACGCCATTATCAGGAAATTTGCCGAGATGGAGGATGAGAAGACTGGCACCGGAGAACCCGACAGCGAACTTTCCATCGCCAACAGGAAAAGGGAATTATTCATGGCCAGACAGCAAGAGATGAGACTGCAAGAGGGAGATGCACAAGAATTCCGCTCCGTCAACGGAATGGGCATCACCTTGCAAATGCTGCTCGACAAAGCCATGGGACTGACCAACACGCACCCTACGCGCCTGGAGGTGTATAGCAACGTGGTGGAGGTGCTCTCTGACGAGAAGAACATCCTGGAATACCATCTTGACGACTTGGCAAAGGAACTCAGAGGGGATGACTCTCACAAATATGCCACGGCGATGATGTGGACTTTCCTCCCCGCGGAACCGAAGGTGGAGCGCGCCATCACTTTCACACTCAACGACGAAGGCTCCGACGGCACCACGGCGTGGTTCCGGGTCAATGCCATGCTCGTACCCATGTCTGTCTCGCCCGCACAGCCTTACAACCAAAGGGGCAACGCCCTTGCTTGCTCCGTGCTCATGGCTCGCGACAGTGTCTCAAGACAGCAACTGATTGATGAAAGCAACTACATGTGGAAGGAGGCTGTGCAGAAAATCAAAAACGGGGAGGAGGACACCCTTACGCAGGAGCAAGCCCTCATCTCCTCGTGCACCGACATGGGCATCGCACAAATGCTGTACCAGGGAAAGAAACGATTCCTCGCCAAACGATTCTTCGAAGCGCTTCCTTTCTTCGAGAACGCATACCACATGATGCTCCCTGACTTCGACAAGATGAGAGGACGACAGAAGGAAACTTTCTATGAGGTCGTCTATCACATCGGTTTCTGCTACTGCGACCTCAAGCAATACGACAGGGCGCTGGGGTATCTCGACATGCTGGCGGGGCTCCGACGTATCACATACACCACGGAACAAGTGAATGCCATGGTCAATTCCGGAGACTTCCGCTCAATGGACATCATCGATCAACTGATAGCTTCCATCAACGAAAGCCTCGACCTGGAGGAGGGGGAGAAACCGGCGGAACACATTCAGTCTTTCCTCGCGTTCCTGAACAGGAGAAAGGCTTTCATCTTGGTCGACAAGGGAAAACTGGAGGAGGCCAAGGTGCTGCTCAACAAGATGCTGGAAGACCCTCTCTCTGCCGACTATGCCATCAACGAACTCGCTTATATACAAAAACTGGAGAATAACAAGCCTTGACACATGGATACACGCAATTGGTTCACCTTGGGCATCTACATCGTGCAGGCCACATTGGCGGTCTCCACGGCAATCGTCGTGCTGAGAGGGAACAGACAACCGGTGAAAACCATGGCGTGGTTGCTCGTGCTCGGCTTCCTTCCCATATTTGGAGTGGTGCTTTTCTTCTTCTTTGGAAGGGACGTCAGAAAAGAGAAATACATCAACAAGCACAGCCTTGACTTGCTCGAAAGGCAGACCATGTCGATGCAGGCGGAGACAGGCGGCATCGTGCTCAGGGAGCCGCATGCCGAACTCATCAGGCTGTTTGAGAACCAGAATGTGGCTCTGCCCCTGGGCGACAACCATGTGGATGTATATACCGATGGGTATGAGTTCTTCCCGGCCTTGCTCAAGGCTGTCAAGGAAGCACGGGAGCATATTCATCTTGTCACCTACATCTTCGACGACGACTCCTTGGGAAAGATGGTCGCCGACGCGCTCATCGACAAGGCCAAGGAGGGGGTGACGGTGAGGGTCATCTACGACGACGTGGGATGTTGGAAAGTGAAAGACAAGTTTTTCAAATACATGAGTAAAAACGGTGTCGAGGTGTTCCCCTTCCTTTCTGTACGGTTCCCGTCGATGACATCGAAAGTCAACTACCGCAATCACCGGAAGATTTGCATCGTAGACGGAAAGGTGGGATTCATCGGTGGGATGAACATCGCCTTGAGATACGTGAAAGGAGGCGACCAGCCTTGGAGAGACACCCACCTGCGCGTGGAGGGAAAAGCGGTGTATGGACTGCAGACAGCATTCCTCACCGACTGGTATTTCGTCACGCAGAAACATGTGACAGGGGATGAGTTCTTTCCGCTCATGGAATCTCGGAAGGATGGATGTCTCATGCAAATCGTCACCAGCGACCCCACGACGCGGTGGCCGGAACTCATGCAGGGGTATGTACGGATATTGTTGGAGGCCAGACAATATGTCTATATCGAAACTCCGTATTTCCTGCCTACCGAACCTGTCTCCTTCGCACTCAGCACCTGCGCGCTCGCCGGTGTCGACGTAAGGGTGATCCTGCCCAGGAAAGGGGACTCCAAGATGGTGCAGTATGCGAGCCGCTCATTCATCGAGGACATGCTCGAGGCTGGAGTGAAATTCTATCTCTATGAAAAGGGGTTCAACCACTCCAAACTATTGGTTTGCGATGACAACCTGTGTTCCTGCGGGTCATGCAATGTGGACTTCAGAAGTTTCGAGAACAATTTCGAGGCCAATGCATTCATCTATGACACCGAAACCGTGGCAACCGTCAAACAAGTCTTTCTCAATGACTTGGATCATTGTCAAATGCTCAATGAGGAAAGATTCCGCCGTAGGTCTTTCCTTGTCAAGTTGTGGGAGTCGGTTCTAAGGCTCTTTTCGCCTTTGCTGTAAGCGATTGTCAGACTATTCCGACACCTCCGATTCCTTCAATTCTTCCAATTCCTTCAATTCTTCCGATTCCACCGCCGTCTCTGATTCCCTTCTCCTGAAGATGCTGAAGTTCACACTGCCGTAGTTGCGGTGTTCCACAAACCAGGGATGGCTGGAGAAATCATCTTGCTTGCCGTGTTCCAGGACGAACACACCGTCTTCTGAAAGCAAACCCCTGTCCAATACTCGGTCGGGGAGTTCGCGCAATTGTGGCAGGGCGTAGGGAGGGTCGGCAAAGATGATGTCGAACTGCTGGTGGCATGAGGAAAGGAATTTGAACACGTCGCCACGAATCACCACCGAACGGTCAGTGCCCAAACGACTCACACACTGCTTGATGAAGGCGTGATGGTCGCGGTCTTTCTCCACACTGACCACTTGGGCACACCCGCGGGAGAGAAATTCCAATGATATGCTGCCGGTGCCGGAGAAAAGGTCGAGGGCGACGGCACCTTCCAAGTCGAGGTAGCCGGTGAGCACGTTGAAGATGTTCTCCTTGGCGAAATCGGTGGTGGGGCGGGCCTTGAATGTGCGGGGAATGTCGAAACGGCGACCCTTGTACATGCCGGTGATGATTCTCATGGCTGTGGGCGGTTGGTGAGAAGGAAGAGGTCCAATGGGAGTGTCTTCTCTGGAAGAGGCTCCACGATGACATGCTCCACATATTTGCCTAAATGGTCGGCTATCCATTGCTGATGTGGGACACTGCCGAGAAGCACCACCTCGTCGCGAGAGGACTTCAAACCCAATTGGGTGAAGGCGTTGAGCAGGAAATAGAGGGTGTCGTGGGAATGGGTGGCACTGAAGGCGTTGCAAAACTTGAAATGGTTGCCGTTGGTGCAGAAGATGTCTATCTTGCCATCGTGGAAATAACCGTGAAGACGTTGGCGGGTGATGCTGGAAGAGCGACCGTAACGCTCCCAAACAGGAAGGCAGACAGGCAGGTAGGTGCATCGCCGGGTATGGTCGGAAAGGACTGTCTGGATATCCTTTTCCATGGCGAAGAGGGCGATGGCGTGCAGGTGCTCGAGGGCAGCGTGGCATTTCACATCGCGCTCATGGCCGGTGAAGGTGTGGTTGAAGAGCAAGTCGGCATCCGACTCTGCAAACTCATCCTCGGGAACGAGCATCGTGGGTGCATCAACCAGGACGACGGCACTGTCGAATATGCCGGACAACATCTGCTGGTTCTTGAACGCGTCGCGCAAGTGGGAGGACGCGGAGGCGCCTTCCTTCATGTCAAACAACAGGGGAGGGGAGGGACGGTCGCCTGCTTCGGTGGCTATGAGGACAAGGGTGCCACGACCGATGCGGATTTCAAGCTTACGTTCTGCAGAGGGGGCGCTGGGGGAATGTTGCATGTCGCTTTCTTTTCAAAATTTCAGATTCGTACTTGGCGTTGTTGAGACGAACGGGGCCACCGGGCTCAATGTGCCATCTACAAAAAGGCGTGGTTGTCTCTTCACACCCCTGTTGTAGATTTTGTCGGATAAGACACTGCAAAAGTACGATTAAGCGAGCGAAAAGCCAAATATATTTGGGCTTTTCCGAGTGTGAGTACTTTCGCAAAGCCAAAAGTAGTCATTTTTCGGATGAAAAACACCCTTTTCCCGCTTTTTTTACTTCTCGCATTTCTTTTCATACTTTATCCACTCTTGCTTATGGATTTTTTTTGTAACTTTGCAGCTCAAAAAGAAAACTTCAGAAATTATGATAGTAAAGGTTTGTGGTATGCGTGAGGCCGAAAACTTGCGCCAGGTGGGTGAACTGGGTGTTGATTGGATTGGA
Organism: Prevotella sp.; assembly: GCA_017619375.1. Classification (GTDB taxonomy): domain Bacteria; phylum Bacteroidota; class Bacteroidia; order Bacteroidales; family Bacteroidaceae; genus Prevotella. The sequence continues at coordinate 36,024 of JAFZSL010000075.1, forward strand.
TTGGTGTTCTGCCCAGACAGCCCGCGTTTGGTCAAGCAGAGGCGTGCAAGGGGAGGTTTCTATCCCGATTATTCATCACTGGCCACCAAAATTAGCGAACTGGGCGGACTGCCTGCTCTCGCTGCTGTGGAAAACAAACCTCGCAGGGTGGGAGTGTTCGTTGATGACATGCCTCAAAATATTGTCACCAGGGTGTACAATTTCTACCTTGACATAGTGCAACTCCATGGGGAGGAGTCGCCGGTGATGATTGATAACTTGCGCCGCACACTCGCGGACATTCGTCCAGTAAAGGTCCTCAAGACCATCAAGGTGGACGGCAAGGAGGATTTTGCCAAGTGCAAGGAATATGAGGGCATGGTGGACTATTTCCTCTTCCACAACAAATGCCAACAAGGTGGTGGAAGCGGAGAGCAGTTTGATTGGAATATCCTCGATGCATACGACGGCAATGTGCCTTTCCTCATCAGTGGAGGCATTGGTATCGACGATGTGGAGCGCATCAAGGCCATCTCGCACCCTCAATTCATGGGTGTGGACATCAATTCCAAGTTTGAAATCGAACCGGGACTGAAAGACGTTGAGGCCGTCAGGCTTTTCATGGAAAAAATCAGAGGATGATATATAGGGCATCCATAAAAACCAGGAAAACAAGGACTATAGGGAAAAACTGCCCCTTGGGAAAAACCAGGAAAAATGGATTTAAAGGATTATCTCAACCGGTTTGACCGCTTTGCCGCCGCCACGGGAGTTGTGCTCACCGAGGTGGGTGAGGGCTTTGCAAAAGCCGTCATGGCCGTGGAGGAAAGGCACCTCAATGGGGCGAACGTTTGTCAGGGTGGTGCCATTTACACTTTGGCCGACCTCGCTTTTGCCGCAGCAGTCAACAGCCATGGACTTATGACCGTGGGCACCAACAACGGTGTCACTTATCTCAGGTCGGCCCTCAAGGGAGATGTTCTCACCGCCGAAGCAAGGGAGGAGAACCACCACAAACTACCCTTCTGTGAAGTGAGGGTCACCAACCAAAGAGGTGAAATCGTCTGCATCATGACTGGCACGGCATACAGGAGAAACCAGCCCCTCGTCCCCTAAGCCGTTCCATCACATCCTATCCCCTCCTGTCCCCCTAAATCAAAGCATCATATGTCAGAAGATTCCGTTACACAGCCCGCATCGCAACCCATTATAAAGACAGAGGAAGAAGACCAGGCTCCTTGGTATGCCATCAGATTGTTCTCCAATTGTCAGAACAAGGTGGATGAGTATTTCAGAAACCATGGGGTGGAATGTTTCATCCCCATGCAGTATCGCGTGTATGAGGATGAGAACGGGAAACCGAAACGGAAACTCAAGCCTGTGGTCAGCAATCTCATTTTCGTGAAGAAAACCTTGTCACAAGCGGAAATGATGAACCTCGTGTCAAAAGGGCAATTCAAGATGTCTGTCATCACCAAGGAGCGTTCCGGAAGGGATTATTATGAGATTCCCGCCAAACAGATGATGGAATTCAAGGCCATGTGCAATCCGGAAATCGAAATGAGGAAGTTCCTCAGTTCCGAGCAGGCCAAATTGAAACTGGGTACGCCGGTGCTGGTCTGCCATGGACCATTGAAAGGTCTGACGGGGAGGCTCGTCAGGCAAAGCCACAAGTATTACCTTTTGAAAGAGGTGCCGGGAATGGGCGTCATGCTGAAGGTCTCCAGATGGTGCTGTCAGCCCTTGGAAGAAAGCAAGTAAAACTGTTTTCTCCCAAGGCCTCCTGCTTGCACCTATCCCCTCCTAAAATTCCGAGGTGAAGTGGAATTTGATGTGCTTGAAGTCCTCTTGCGCCATGCTCAGCACATAGCCACTGTCAGCGAGGAAGACATCGCGCCCTTCACGGTCCTTGGCCATGTATTGGTATTTGCGCCGTTTGAAATTCTCCAGTTCTTGCTCATCATCCGACTCTATCCAACAGGCTTTGTGAAGATGGACGGGCTCCCAACGGCATTTCGCGTTGTACTCGTTCTCCAAACGGTATTGGATGACCTCGAACTGCAGTTGCCCGACGGTGCCGATAATCTTGCGGCCATTGAACTGGTTGATGAACAATTGGGCGACACCCTCGTCCATCAGTTGCTCGATGCCTTTGGCCAGTTGCTTCGCTTTCATCGGGTCGTCGTTCTCTATGTATTTGAACATCTCTGGAGAGAAGGAGGGAAGACCGCGGAAATGCAACAGTTCTCCCTCCGTTAGTGTGTCGCCTATCTTGAAGATGCCGTTGTCAGGAAGGCCGATGATGTCGCCTGCCCATGCTTCTTCCACAGTGGATTTCCTTTGTGCCATGAACTGCGTGGGTGAACTGAAACGCAAGGTCTTGCCCTGGCGGACATGGAGGTAGGGCTGGTTGCGAACAAACTTCCCGCTGCACACCTTGCAGAAGGCGATGCATGAACGGTGGTTCGGGTCGATGTTGGCTGTGATCTTGAAGATGAAACCTGTGAATTTGGACTCTTCGGGTTGCACATCGCGTTCTTCCGCCTTCGTGGGACGGGGGCAGGGGGCAATCTCTACAAAGCAGTTGAGCAATTCCTGGACGCCGAAGTTGTTGAGGGCGCTGCCGAAGAAGACGGGAGCGACGCTGGCGTCACGGTAGTCCTCCACGTTGAAGTCAGGGTAGACACCTTCTATCAGGTCCAGGTCTTCACGCAACTGATTGGCGTCGTCCTCGCCGATGCGGCTTTCCAATTCATCACTGTCGATGGCCACTTCCACCTTCTCTGTCACACGCTGCTTGTCGGGTGTGAAGAGGTCGAGTTTCTTCTCGTAGATGTTGTAAACGCCCTTGAAACGTGCTCCTTGGTTGATGGGCCAGGAGAGTGGGCGCACCTTGATTTGCAATTCCTGTTCCAACTCGTCCAACAGGTCGAACGGGTCGCGACCCTCGCGGTCCATCTTGTTGATGAAGATGATGACGGGGGTGTTGCGCATGCGGCAGACGCTCATCAACTTGCGGGTCTGCGTCTCCACGCCTTTCGCACCGTCAACCACGATGATGGCGGAGTCGACGGCCGTGAGCGTGCGGTAGGTGTCTTCAGCAAAGTCTTGGTGACCCGGGGTGTCGAGGATGTTCACTTTGTAGCCCTCGTAGTCGAATTCCATCACGGAGGTGGATACCGAGATGCCGCGTTGCTTCTCGATGTCCATCCAGTCGGAGGTGGCGGTTTTGCGAATCTTGTTGCTCTTGACGGCTCCGGCTACCTGGATTTGTCCGCCGAAGAGCAGGAATTTTTCTGTAAGGGTGGTCTTTCCCGCATCGGGGTGGGAGATGATGGCGAAGGTGCGCCTTCTTTCTATTTCTTGGTTCATTGTTCTTTATTGTTCTTGTTGCAATAATGCGATGCACTCGGCGAGGGATTTCTCCCAGTGAGGGATGTCGAGGTGATAGGTACGCTTGATTTTTGTCTTGTCGAGCACGCTGTAGGGAGGACGGCATGCCGGCGTGGGGTATTCTTCGGTGTGCAGGGGGCGGACGGTGCAGTTGGTGATGCCTGCCAGGCGGTGGATGGCGGTGGCGAAGTCGTACCAACTGGCAACCCCTTCGTTGGTGTAATGGAACACGCCTGGCTCCACTCCTTGTTCTACGATGGCCATAATGGCCTTGGCCAGGTCGCGGGCATAGGTGGGTGATCCTATTTGGTCGGCCACCACGCCAAGTTCTTGACGCTCACGGCCCAGGTGGATCATGGTCTTCACGAAGTTGCGGCCGAAACTGCTGTAGAGCCATGCCGTGCGGATGATCATCGCGCGCCGGCAGAGTTTCGACACGCCCAGTTCCGCTGCAAGTTTGGTGCTCCCGTACACACTGTCGGGTGATGGTGTGGCATCTTCTTCATAGGGGGTCCAGGCGTGACCATTGAACACATAGTCTGTGGAAATCTGGACCATCCAACCGCCGCGTTGCTCTATGGCATGGGCCAGATAGGCTGGGGCAAGGGTGTTGAGGGTGGTGCAAAGTTCCTTGTCTCCCTCTGCTTTGTCCACGGCGGTGTAGGCCGCACAGTTGATGATGCCGTCGATGGCATGTTCGCTGACATAGCGGTCGATGCTTGGCTGGTCGCTGATATCCAATTCTTCGATGTCGGTGTTGTGGAACACGTGTGAGGGATGGGATGGTTGTAGCAAACGCAATTCGCTACCTAATTGACCATTGCAGCCGGTGATGAGAATATTCATGTCTGATGTGATGTTATTCGTCGAATTTCAGTTCGCCTTTCTTGTCCTTGATATAGTAGTCGGAGAGCATCCCCATCAAGGTGCTCAGTTCGTTGACGGCGTGGTTGGTGTCGGGGGAGATTTCCTTGTTTTGAAGTCGAAGCAGCATCACGCCGTAGAGCGCGTCGAGGCAAGTCTCCACCTCGCTCTCCGTCTTGTCGCTGCCACGCTTGCGCAACTCCACGATGTAGGGAAGCACCTTGTAGTATTGCGAACGGTAGAATGGGAACTGCGGGCTGTCGAGCAGGCGAGCGTGAAGCTCGGACATGTCGCTTGCCACGATTTTGTTGATCTGAAGGTGCCCTTTCTCGCGGCAGCCTTCTTGGGTGAGCATGCGGACGAGATTCGCATACCAGTCGACAAGGTCCTCCTTCTCCTCTGCCGAACACTCGAATTTGTCGAGGTATTCGTGACGAAGCTTCGACAGGTTGCAGCCATAGGCGCGGATGAGGTCTTCCACCTGCCACATGTAGAGCAGGTATTCGGCGATGCTTTTTTTCCTAAGTTCTTGTGCGATATACATGGATGTGTGAATATGAGGGGCGGGTCGCTACTCGTCTCAGTAATGGAAGGTGAAAAGGTTGAAAATCGTACCAAGGAGCACGATGAGTGAGATGATGATGACCACGCTGCCGATGATGCGGTTGATGAGGATGATGCCATAATCCTCGAAGATGTTCTTCACCTTGTCCACGAGCCATGTCAAGCCATACCACCACATCAATGCGCCGCCCACGATGCTGAGGTAGCCGATGCACATCTCCAGCGGGCTGTTGGGAATGATGAAGGCCAACTGTGCGAAGGCCGCCATGAAAAGCAGGATGATAAGGGGGTTGGAGAGGGTGACGATGAAGGCTGTCACGCCGTTGTGGATATAAGAGCCCTTGGTGGTGCCGCTGCGGTGCATGTTGCGGGTGGGGTTGGAACGGAAGCTGACGATGCCGAAAGCGAGTAGCATCAGGCTGCCGGTGATTTGAAGGAAAAAGCGGTTCTGCGTATTGTTCACCATGTCCATCACGAAACTCATGCCCACGCCGGTGATGATGGCGTAGATCAAGTCGCTCAACGTCGCTCCGATACCGGTCACCAAGCCATACCAGCGACCTTTGTTCAGCGTGCGCTGAACACACAGTATGCCGACGGGGCCCATGGGGGCCGAGGCAAGCACACCGATGATCAAACCTTTAAAGATGGTGTCGAGTATGTTGTGGAACTCAAAAGGCATAACGAATGCAAAATTGCTAATTTTTTCCGAATATAGCAAATTTTACGTTTAAAACTTTGTCCCGTTGCCTTTTTTTCATATCTTTGCCAAAACAAACCAAAGCAGGAGCGCTGAAAAAGGATAAAGATATTTGATGGTCTTTTTGCATGTTGGTCTTTCTCACGGAAAAAGGAGCAAGACAGACACCTGCCAAGGGATGAATGCCTGTAATTTTGAATATTTTCTTTACAGTATTAATCTTTTAACATAATTGAATATGGATGAAAAAACAACTATCAAACCCTATGTGATTGGTTTGGACCTGGGAGGCACCAACTCCGTGTTTGGAATTGTCGACAGCCGTGGAGACATCAAGGCTACCACCGCCATCAAGACACAAGGATTCGACAAGGTCGAGGACTATGTCAACGCTTGTGTGGAGGCATTGGAGGTCATCATCGAGCAGGTGGGGGGCATCGACAATATCAAGGCAATGGGTATCGGAGCACCTAACGGAAATTATTACAATGGAACAATAGAGTTCGCTCCCAACCTCTCATGGGGGCATAACGGCGTAGTGCCTTTGGCACAACTCTTCCAAGACCGTCTCGGAGTGCCAGTGGCCCTCACCAACGACGCCAATGCGGCTGCAATCGGCGAGATGATCTATGGCGTGGCAAGGGGAATGAAGAATTTCATCGTCATCACCCTTGGCACGGGCGTGGGCTCGGGCATCGTCATCAATGGACAACTGGTCTATGGATGCGACGGCTTCGCAGGTGAGTTGGGCCATGTCATCATGGAACGCGAGAACGGTCGCAGCTGCGGATGCGGCAGGAAAGGATGCCTTGAGGCTTATTGCTCTGCCACCGGCGTGGCACGCTCTGCCAGGGAGTTCCTCCTCAAATCCGACCAACCGTCGTTGCTCAGGGAGATGAACCCCGACGACATCACTTCTCTCGATGTCTCCATCGCTGCCGGAAAGGGCGACGAATTAGCCAAGGAGGTCTTTGAGTTCACCGGAGAGATGTTGGGTGCTGCTTGTGCCGACTTCGCCGCTTTCTCCTCTCCTGAGGCTTTCATCTTCTTCGGTGGACTGGTCAAGGCCGGCGACCTTATCATGGACCCCATCAAGCGCAGCTACGAGGAGAAAGTCCTCCCCATTTTCAAGGGGAAGGCCAAGTTCCTCATCAGCGGCCTCGATGGCGCTTCAGCCGCCGTCCTCGGTGCATCTGCCATAGGATGGGAAATCTGAAACAATTGAAACTGGATAAAATTCTATAGGCCCTAGTGTTTCTGGGGCCTATAGTCGTTCTTGGTCGTTAGTTTTCATGGGGCCGCCAGTTTTCCTGGGGTTATTATCTTTTTTTTTTAGAGAAAGGTGGCGTGTTATAGGTTTTTTTGTTAATTTTGCATTTTGATATCCATGGTGGTGGTCTGTCATGGAATGAAATGTTTTGCAATGAAGAAGACTTTGCTCCATATAGCCAAGTATTACCATCCTAACGAGGGCGGCATAGAGACCGTCACAAAATACTTGGCTGAAGGACTTTCCGAATATGACAACGTGGTTGTCTGTTTTAGTCAGGACGGCCATGACAGCGAGGAGGAAATCAACGGCGTGAGGGTGTACAGGGTGGCTCCACTTGTCAAAGTAGCCAGTCAGGACATCGCCTTGTCCTACCACAAGGTGTTGAGGGGCATCATCAAGGATACGCACCCCGACCTGCTTTTGCTCCACTGCCCAAACCCTTTCCTCTATCCCATTACGCTGCACCTCAAACCCAAGAATGCCAAACTCGTGTTGCTTTGGCACTCCGACATCCTCGGAAAGGGATTGCTCTACAAGATGGTGAGCAGCATGGAACACAAGTTGCTCAAGAAAGCCGACCTCATCCTTGCCACCAGTGAAAACTATGTCCATCCCTCCAGTCCCATCTATCCGTTCAGAGACGAGGTAAGGATTGTGCAGAACGGCATCATTGCCACCGATTTCGTTTTGAAGGATGGCGATGATAAGCGCATCGAGGACATCAAGAAGCGTTTTGGCAACAAGAAGATTGTTTTTTACGTGGGAAGGCACATCCCATACAAGGGCATAGACCTCCTCTTGCAAGCGGAAAGGAAGGTGAAGGCCGACTGTGTCTTCGTCATAGGAGGCACGGGGGCGGTGACAGAGAAACTCAAGGCGATGACCCATTCCGACAGGGTGGTCTTCATTGGGCGCATTCCCCACGATGATATGAGGTGTTATTACCATGCCGCCGATGTCTTCGGTTTCGCTTCCAACACCAAGCAGGAGGCTTTCGGTATCGCCTTGGCTGAGGCCATGTATTGCAAATGCGTACCGGTTACCTTCACCCTCGTGGGGTCGGGGGTCAACTGGGTGTCTGTCAAGGGAGAAACAGGAGAGGAGGTGCCATTGGCGGATGTCGACGCCTATGCTGCCGCCATCGACCGCCTGCTGGCCGACGACCGGCTCCGCGAACGCTATGCCGAAGCCGGCAGGAAGCGGGTCGCAGAACTGTTCACATGTGACAAGTCGGTGGAGGAGGCAAGGAAGGCCATCCGTGCGCTCTTGAAGCAGTCCGACTAACCCGAGGTCGTTCTCCTTAGACGGCGGTTTTGCCACCGCTCATCAGTCAAAGAAAAAAACTATTTATGGAAAATCAACAATACGAAAAGGATGTAAGAAATGCGGTGGAGGTGATGCGCAAGGGCGGCGTCATCCTCTATCCCACAGACACCATTTGGGGCATAGGGTGTGATGCCACCAACCCTGAGGCGGTGAAGAAGGTGTTCGAAATCAAACAAAGGGAGGATAGCAAGGCTCTCATATGCCTGGTGGACAGTGATGCCCGACTGCAAAGGTATGTGCGTGACGTGCCGAATGTGGCATGGGACATCATCGAACTATCCACCAACCCCGTCACCATCATCCTCGACGATGCCGTCAATCTCGCCCATAACGTGATTGCGGAGGATGGGTCGGTGGCCATGAGGGTAACCAAAGAACCCTTCTCCAACCTCTTGTGCTACCGCTTCCAAAAAGCCATAGTCTCCACAAGCGCCAACATCAGCGGACAACCACCGGCTGCCAATTACAGGGATATCGCACCTGAACTGCTGGAGGCTGTCGACTACGTCTGTACATCGCGCCGACAGGAGAAGAAACCCCATGCTCCGTCGAGCATCATCAGGCTTAGACCAAACGGAGAGGTGGAAGTGGTGAGAAAATGAAAAAAGAATAAAAGTCCTTCAAATTCCCCTTTAACTCCCCTTTAACTCCCCTTTAACTCCTCTTTAACTCCCCTTTAACTCCTCTTGATAATGGCTGCCACAGTAGAAGCAAGACCGTCGCTCACGGAAAGGATCAACCAATGGAGGACGAAATATGTCTCCGACAGACACTTCCTGTTGATCCTCAGTTTCTTCGTGGGCTTGCTGGCTGCAGTGGCGGCATTCATCCTGCATGGACTCATCAACCAAATAGAAAGGTTGCTCACCGCCGGATTCAACATCCGTTCTTTCAACTGGCTATACCTCGTATTCCCCGTTGTTGGCATCTACCTCACTTCACTCTTCGTCAGATATGTCGTCAAAGACAACATCAGCCATGGCATCACACGGATACTCTATGCCATCAGCAGGAAACAAAGCAGGCTGAAAGGACATAATTGCTGGAGCTCGGTCATCGCATCCGCCATCACCATCGGATTCGGAGGAAGCGTGGGAGCGGAGGCTCCCATCGTGCTCACGGGCTCTGCCATAGGAAGCAACCTGGGGCAGGCTTTCAAACTCGACGGCAAGACCATGATGGTGCTCGTGGGGTGTGGGGCGTCTGCCGCCATCGCCGGCATCTTCAAGGCGCCGATGGCAGGTCTGGTGTTCACCATAGAGGTGCTCATGATCGACCTCACCATGGCTTCCCTCATGCCCATACTCATTTCAAGTGTCACTGCCACTTGCTTCACATACATACTCGTGGGCAGCGACTCGCTCTTCCAATTCACCCTCGACGCACCTTGGCAGGTGGAGCGTGTGCCGGCAACCATACTTCTTGGCATCTTCTGTGGACTGGTGAGCCTTTATTTCATCAGACTCATGACGGCGTGCGAGAATGTGTTCGGAAAACTGGGAGAGCACAGGTACCTCAAACTGGCTTTGGGAGGTATGCTGCTCAGCAGTCTCATCTTCCTCTTCCCCTCATTGTACGGGGAAGGCTATTCCAGCATCAACATCCTCATCAACGGAAGGACAGAGGCCGATTGGAACACCATACTCAACAACTCCCTCTTCTATGGACATGGCGATTGGCTGATGGCATACATCGGGTTGGTGCTGCTCACCAAGGTGTTCGCCACCTCCGCCACCAACGGTGGAGGAGGATGCGGTGGTACGTTCGCGCCATCGCTCTTCATCGGCTCTTTTGCCGGATTCTTCTTTTCCAGATTGTGGAACATCAACCGCATCAGCATCTACCTGCCGGAGAAGAATTTCGCCTTGTTGGGCATGGCGGGTGTCATGGCGGGTGTCATGCATGCGCCACTGACAGGCATCTTCCTCATTGCAGAAATCACCGGAGGATACAAGATGTTCATCCCGCTCATGATTGTCAGCATCTGCGCATACCTTACCATCATCATCTTCGAGCCGCACAGCATATACGGAATGAGACTCGCAAGGGAGGGAAAGCTCATCACTCACCATACCGACAAGGCCGTACTCACATTGATGAACCTCGAAAGCATCATCGACCGTAACTACACTCCCGTGGACAAGGATATGACACTGGGCAAACTTGTCCATGTCATGAGCATGAGCAACACGGGATTCATGCCTGTCCTCGATAATGCCGGGACGTTGCTTGGCGAGGTGGACATGGCAAAAATCAAGAACGTCATGTTCAGGATAGAACTGTACCACCATTTCACCGTGGCACAACTCATGACACCACCGGCCGACACGCTGGGCGTCAACGACCCCATGGAGGATGTCATGAGGAAATTCGACGAGACAGAGGCTGCCGTGTTGCCAGTCATCGACAATGAGGCACACCTCATCGGATATATCAGCCGCACAAGGATGTATGCCATGTATCGCAAGATGGTGGCCGACATGTCGGCGGAGTGACATACCCGGGGACTCCCTGGATTTCAGACATCTCTGGTATTCCAGGTCTCCCCATTCTCCCTATAGAACCTATAAAACCCCTATACTCAATGATTGAAAAGAAAGAACTAAGAATCGTTTTCATGGGCACGCCGGAGTTTGCCGTTGGCACGCTGAAAGCCCTTGTGGAAGGTGGCTACAACGTGGTGGCTGTCGTCACGCAACCCGACAAACCCGTGGGGCGACATGGCAGTGTGCTCATGCCTTCGGAGGTGAAGAAATATGCCATGCAGGAAGGCATTCCCGTGTTGCAGCCCGAGAAGATGAAGGACCCGGAATTTGTGGCACGACTTCAGGAATTCAATGCCGACTTGCAGGTTGTCGTGGCCTTCAGGATGCTTCCCGAAGTGGTGTGGGCCATGCCGAAATACGGCACTTTCAACGTCCATGCCGCACTCCTCCCACAATACCGGGGGGCGGCGCCCATCAACTGGGCGGTCATCAATGGAGAGACAGTCACTGGTGTCACCACCTTCTTCCTCGACCACGACATCGACACCGGAAAAGTCATCTTGAAACGTACCTTCGACATCCCCGATGATGTCGACGTGCAATATGTGTACGATGGACTGATGAAACTTGGGGCCGAGGCTGCTTTGGACACCATAGAGCGTATCCGCGAGGGTGACGGGCATGTGGATGCCATCCCCCAGGATGAGATGATGGGCGGCGACTTGTTGAAACCGGCACCGAAGATTTTCAAGGAGACCTGCCGCATCGACTGGACAATGCCCGCCAAGCGCATCTACGATTTCGTCAGGGGACTGAGCCCCTATCCCGGCGCTTGGACCAACATAAGACAAGCGGGCGGCACTGAGGAGGTCGTGGTGAAAATCTACAAGACCGCCAAATGCCAGATGCCTAACCCAGGAATGCCCCCGGGAACATTGAAAGTGGAAAAAGGAAAACTCCTGGTGGCCACGGGTGATGGCATGCTCTCTATCGAACAGTTGCAGAAGGCTGGAAAGAAAAGGATGGATGCGCCTGCTTTCATCAACGGCATGCGCGACATCGAGGCTTGCTCCTTCCTATAAGGCCGGCATAGCCAGTCCTCTCGTCACGTCTTTCGCCTCTCCCTACGCGACGGTTCTGCCGCCGCCATCCTGCGCCTCTTGCGTATGTTTCGTTTGTTTTTCCGTTCGCGGCGGTTATGGCCGCCACAACCTATCACTATCACACCCCTCAAAAAATGAAAAAAACTAATCTGCTGGCGCTAATGATGCTGATGACGGCATCCACAGCCTTTGCACAGTACCCGCAACTCACGGATGAGGCCAAGCACCTCATCGACTCTCTTGAAACATGCTGGAAGGCACATAGTGACTCCGCCTGGCAGGCGGCATTCCCCATCGTCGTCAAAGAGGCGAAGGAAGGAAGGCCCTACGTGCCATGGGCGGCCAGGCCCTATGACCTGAGACAAGCCAAGATACCCGCATTCCCCGGTGCAGAGGGGGGCGGGATGTATACCTTTGGAGGACGAGGGGGCAAGGTGCTCACCGTCACCAACCTCAACGATGACGGCCCCGGATCCTTCCGATGGGCTTGTGAACAAGGTGGGGCACGTATAGTCGTCTTCAACGTCTCAGGAATCATACGACTCAAGTCGCCCATCTTCGTCAGGGCGCCTTATATCACCATTGCCGGGCAGACCGCTCCGGGCGACGGCATCATCATCGCTGGTGAGTCCTTCCAAGTAGACACCCACGATGTCATTGTCAGGCACATGCGATTCAGGAGAGGGGAGACCCTCGTGTGGCACAGGGAGGATTCTTTCGGAGGAAATCCTGTGGGAAACATCATGATCGACCACTGCTCCTGCGAGTGGGGACTCGACGAGAACATCTCCTTCTACCGACATATGTTCGACCTTGGCGATGGCAAGGATAAAAGGAAGGAACCCACCGTCAACGTCACCATACAGAACACCATTTCGGCAAAGGCCCTCGACACGTGGAACCACTCCTTCGGCTCCACCATCGGAGGGGAGAACACCACTTTCATGCGCAACCTCTGGGCTGACAACACCGGAAGGAATCCCTCAATAGGGTGGGGAGGGGTGTTCAATTTCATCAACAACGTGGTCTATAACTGGGTGCACCGCACCGCCGACGGTGGGGAATACACCACCATGTCCAATTTCATCAACAACTACTACAAACCGGGACCGCTGACACCAAAGGACACGCCGGTAGGACACCGCATCATCAAGTCGGAGAGCAGAAGCGTCAACCTTTTCCCGTTCAAGCAGTTTGGAAGGGTCTATGCCACCGGAAACATCATGGAGGGTTTCCCGGAAATCTGCAAGGACAACTGGAACGGTGGCATACAGACCGCCGACAAGGACGGGGAGATGGATGAGACCGAATTGGCTCTCATGCGTTCCGACGAACCTTTCGAGATGCCTTTCGTCACCATCATGGGGGCGGAGAAGGCTTTCCAGTGGGTGCTCGACAACGTAGGGGCTACTGTTCCCTGCCGTGACATCGTAGACCAGCGCATCATCGAGGAGGTGCGCACTGGTGAAGCCTACTATGTGGACAAATATGAGAAGAAGGTGAAGGACAACCCCTATGGTGATATGTGGGGATTGCACCAGAAGTCGCAGGACGAGGACGGGCTGTTCAAATACAGACGTCTGCCGAAGGACTCCTACAAGCAAGGCATCATCACCGACCCAAGACAGATGGGCGGCTATCCCGACTTCAGTGAATGGACGCCTCGCGTAGATACCGATGGTGATGGAATGCCCGACGAATGGGAAAAGGAAAACGGTCTCGACCCCAACGACCCATCGGATGCCGTAAAGGATTGCAATGGAGACGGTTACACCAACATCGAGAAGTATATCAACGCCATTCCCACCAAGACCAAGGTGGACTGGAGAAACCTCAACAACAATTACGACACATTAGCCGCAAAGGGAAGACTCTAAAACGCAACTTTGGCAAATTAGAGATAATGAGGTTATAAATGTTGTAAAGTGAACATACGTCCCTTTAACTCCTCTTTAACTCCCCTTTAACTCCTCTTTAACTCCTAAAAAATACTCCTAAAAAACTCCTCAAAAAACTCCCCAATCATGAAAAGAATCATCGCCATTGACCAAAGCACGTCATCGACTAAGGCCATGCTCTTTGACGAGCAATGCCGTATGCTTGACAGGTGCGACGTGGACCACCAGCAGCATTATCCACAAGCAGGATGGGTGGAGCACGACCCCGAGGAGATATACGACAATATGGTGAAGGCCATAAGCAAATTGGTGAAAGGCAGGGAGCACGATGACTACTCCCTTGCCATCACCAACCAGCGTGAGACCGTCGTGGTGTGGGACAAGGAAACCTCGAAACCTGTCTATAGGGCGCTCGTATGGCAGGACAACCGGGGAGCGGCACTCTGTCGACAGTTGCGCGAACAAGGTCATGCACCGATGGTGATGGAAAGAAGCGGACTGCTCATTGACCCCAACTTCTCCGCAACGGGGGTGAGATGGGTGCTCGACAACGTCGAGGGGGCGTCCCAGGCGGCTGAGGAGGGCAGGCTGTTGATGGGCACCATAGACACTTGGCTCGTGTGGAAACTGACGAAAGGAAAAAGTTTCCTCACCGACACTACCAATGCCTCGCGCACCATGCTCTTCAATATTCACACCATGCAATGGGATGACGAGTTGCTCCAACTCTTTGGCATTCCCCGTTCCATGATGGCTGAAGTGGTGCCGTGTGATGCCGTGTTCGGTGAGACGACGGTGGAAGGCCTGTTTGAAAAGCCCATCACCATCGCCGGGGTGCTCGGAGACTCCCATGGCGCCCTTGTCGGACAGATGTGCTTCTCTCCAGGCTCGGGAAAGGTCACTTACGGCACGGGGTCGTCAGTCATGGTCAACATCGGCGAGCGTCCGTTGGAGGCTCCCGATGGATTGGTGACATCGGTGGGATTCTCTGCATTGGGAAAGCATTTCTACGGCTATGAGGGAAACATCTATAGTACGGGAGCCACTCTTAAGTGGATGGCTGACCAACTGAGACTCATCGACCATCCGAAAGAGATGGAGAAGGAGGCCGTCACCGTGGATTCCACTGAAGGGGTGTATGTCATTCCTGCATTCGCTGGTCTTGGGGCTCCGTGGTGGAAACCCGATGCCAAGGCGGCTATCGTCGGTATGACGTTCGCCACCACAAGGGCCCATGTGCTACGTGCAGCATTGGAGTCCATCGCCTATCAGGTGGGGGATCTGGTGGGAGTGATGGAAAAGGCCACGGGAGGAAAACTCAAGGAAATTTGCGCCGACGGTGGCCCGACGAAGAATCAGTTCCTCATGCAGTTTCAGGCCGACTTGCTCAACACGTCGGTCGTGTGCACCGAGGTGGAGGATGCCTCCGCATTGGGAACGGTGGTCATGAACGGCTTCGCTCGCCAGCAATGGACGGATTTTTGTCAAGTGACACCCTTCAGAAAGGTTGTCAAGACCTTTGTCCCCAACGCATCCGCACAGATGGATTCCCGTTACCAAGGATGGCGTGAGGCTGTCCGGAGAATCACGGAATAGGAGAGTTCATCCCGAATTAGAGAATTGGAGATTTTCTTTGTCTCGTATTCAAAATGTGCAAATCATCAAAAGATGAAAAAGAGGGGGCTCACAATTCTCAAATTCGTGATAAAAAAGAGATAATTACAATTCTTGAAAGAGATATGTTAAAAACCTAACGATATAAAGACGAATATGAAAAACGGAAAGACTTGTTTCGGCGTGATCATCGGGACACGCGCGTATTTTAATTCAGAACTGGCGAGAGACGTGAGAAAGCAGTTGCTCAAAACCATGGACGACTTGGGCTACGAATACGTCATCCTGCCGGAGGATGCCACACCCACAGGAAGCAGCAGCATCGAGACTCGAGAGGATGGACTGAAGGTGGCCAGGCAGTTTCGTGAACATCGTGACGAGATAGACGGCATTGTCGTCTCCTTGCCCAATTTCGGGTTCGAAATCGGCATCATCAATGCCATCAGCGATGCGGAACTCAACGTGCCGGTGCTCGTGCAGGCTTGTGATGACGATAACGACAAGGTGGACCTCGACAGCAGGAGAGACGCTTTCTGCGGGAAAATCTCCGTATGCAACAACCTTTACCAGTATGGCATTCCTTTCACCGACACCACGTTGCACACCTATTCCATCTATAGTCCGCTGTTGGCGAAGGATTTGGAGAAGTTTGCCGCCATCTGCCGGGTGGTCAACGGGTTGCGCCATTGCCGCATCGGACAGATAGGGACGCGCCCCTTGGGGTTCAACACTTGCAGGGCCAGTGAAAAACTTCTGCAACGTTATGGCATCACCGTCGTCCCTGCTGACTTGTCGGAGATACTCTTCGCTGCACAGAAAATCAAGGACGACGATCCGGCTTTCATGGAGATGTGCCAACGGGTGAGCCACTATGCCGAGGTACCGGAGAACTATCGCGAGAAACTCAAACTGCAGGCGAAGTTCGGCGTGGCGGTGGAGCAGTGGATAAAAGCCAACGACGTGCAGGCGGTGGCCATTCAGTGCTGGGACTCACTGGAGCAGAACTTCGGCTGTGCCGCATGTGTTACCATGTCGATGCTCAGTGACAAACTCATCCCGGCGGCTTGTGAAACGGACATCGCAGGTGCGGTATCCATGTACGCCCTCGCACTGGCATCGGGAAAGGCACCGGCATTGCTCGACTGGAACAACAATTTCGCAGAGGAAAGAGACAAGTGTGTCTGCACCCATTGTGGCAACTTCCCCAAGTCGTTCGTACAAAACAACCTCCGATTGGGACCTCTCGGCGTGTTGGGACGCACCTTGGGCAAGGTCAACACCTTCGGCGCCGTCTATGCCAAGGTGACCGCGGGTGACTTCACCTTCTTCCGCATCACCACCGACGACCCGAAGGGGTGCATCAAGGCGTATCTCGGAAAGGGCGTCATCACCGACGAGCCTTATGGCATGGATGGATGCATCGCTGTCACCAAGGTGGAGCATCTGCAGCAACTCATGAAATACATCTGCAAGAATGGATTCGAGCACCATGTCGCCATGTGCCGCACCGATGTCGTTGACATTCTCAACGAGGCTATCGACACCTACCTCGGATGGAACCTCCATGTGCATGAGTGAGATAGATTGAAGATTGAATTTTTGGAGTAGCGAGAGCAGACCAAGCTTGCTTGAAGTCTGCCAAGCGTGAGCAAGTTCGACCTCAAGTCAATTTTCAACCTTCAATCTTCAATTTTCAATTTTCAATCTTCAATTTTCAACAATTTTAGGGATTTCCCCCTCACATTTGGGGGATTTCCCTCTGGCACTATAGGGGAAAAACCTTGACGATAGCAAAAAAACTCTTTATTTTTGCAAAAAACTATTAAACTAGCAAAGTTATGCGTAAAATTTTCTTCTTTTTAGTGCTGACCATGGCACCATTGTTGACTATGGCGCAAGTGGAAGACGAACGCTTGAAACTGGAGGCGCTGCAGACCAATTTTGAACAGTTCGCTAAGAAAAATCCCCAGGAGAGAGTGTATCTCCATTTCGACAACACCTCTTATTATAAAGGGGAGCATATCTATTACAAGGCTTTCGTGGTGGATGACGCCTCGCTGAAGGCCTCTGACCTCAGCCGCATCCTCTATGTCGAGTTGGTCAATCCCATCGGCTACCCCGTCGAGACGCAAAAACTGATGGTAAGGAACGGACAGGCCAACGGGTCCTTCCATCTCAAGGATACCCTCAATGCCGGATTCTACGAGGTAAGGGCCTATACCGCTTGGATGCTCAATTTCGCTCCTGGCAACGGTCATGGCTGGGACGCTTTCACCGGCATCCTTGTCAAGGAGTTCTATGGCGAGCGTTTCCAACACTACCTGAACGGAAATGCTGGCATCTTCAGCAGGGTGTTCCCCGTCTATGAACAGGTGGAAAAAGGTCATTATGAGCAAAGGAAAATCCCTGTGTTGCCAAGAATCACCGCACCGGTGGAGGCAGGCACGAAGGACCGCTTGAAAATCGATTTCTATCCCGAAGGTGGCAACATGGTGCGTGGCGTGCCGACAAGGGTGGCCTTCCAGGCACACACCACGGATGGACGCACGCTCAACATCGAAGGAACCATCCTCCGGAATGGCAAGGAAATAGGCACTTTCAAGACCGACTATGCCGGCCGGGGAGTGTTCTCTGTCACCACCGATGAGAGCGACGAGAGCGACGACGAATGGGCAAGGGGACTGAAACTGAAGACCAACTACAATGGCAAGGACTACACCTTCTCGCTGCCCAAGGCACATAAGCAAGGTGTCGGACTCAACCTGACGAGAACCAATGAAGGATGGAAGGCCGTCATCGCCAGGAACGACCAGACCAAAGGGGTGCAACTGGGCATCAGTGTCACCTCCAGGGGACGCACGCTCAAGAGCGGCATCGTGGACCTGAGGAATGAGAAGAGTCAACAAATGACCGTCAGCGACAATGAGTTGCAGACCGGTGTCAATGTCTTCACCCTCTACAACGCGGAGGGAAAGGTGGTGGCGCAAAGACTTGTCTTCGTCAACAAGCACGACATGGATGGCATGAGAATCAAGGTGGAGATGCCTGAGAACGAAGACCAACTCACACCCAACCAGCAGGTTGAAATACAATGCCAGGTGGTGGACAAGGATGGAAACCCCGTCAAGGGAAGGAACCATTTCGCCGTTGCCGTCACCGACAAAAGGTTCCACGACGACATTTATGCCGATGACAACATGCTCTCCTATCTCCTCCTCTCCAGCGAGGTGAAGGGCTTCATACCGCATCCCGAATACTATTTCGAGAGCGACGACCAAGAGCACATGGCGGCTCTCGACATGCTCCTCATGGTGCAGGGATGGACAAGGTATGAGTTTGAGAAAATGATGGACGAGGGCGCGAAATGGGAACCTCTCTTCGTCGTGGAGCGGGGACTCAATTTCAGGGGAAGGCTCGTGGACGACCACGGCACCTACGACTACGCCCTGTGGAAGAGGGTGGACAAACCCCTATGGGTGTTCAACGAACTCACCACTCCATACAACGGCAACGTCGAGGCGGAAATCAAAACCGACTCCCTCGGATTCTTCATGTTCAACCTCAATCCTTTCTACGGGAAAGGAAGGATGTCGTTGACCGTCAACACGGAGAGTGCAGAGAAAATCGGAAAGTCGGCAGCCGGTGTGAGAGGACACAACATCACCGTACACACCAAGGGCGTACCCATGCATTGGATTGACAAGCACATCATTCCACTCAACCCCTATTCTCCCGTGGCAAGGAACTACGACTACTATGAGACATGGGCGCTTAACGAGGAGGTGGACAAGAATATCTTCCGCGACGGATGGATGGCAAGGAAAACCCGACAGGACGCCATCACCTACTATGACGAAAAGACCAAGACATACATCCTCAGCGAGGTCGTCAAGGAGAAGAAACGCCACTGGGCTGACATCTCGGGCAGAAAACCCGTCGCCGTCATCGATGTAAATGACATGATGACCTATCTCTCCAATATCTTCGGCTCTATCAATGAGTTCCATTACTCGGACACCTATCTTGGAATGAGTCTGGGAGATGAATTCAGTCTCATGGGCAACGATGCACAAAAGGGTGGATGGTGGAACCCAGGTGCTGAAAGGGATGGCAGCGTGCAAAACAATTTCGCCGACGACCGCTTCTTTGCCGACATGGTACGCTTCAAGAAAGACGAGGAGGAAAGGATGAAGGCGAATCATGGCCCGATGCCTAACCCCACTCCGTCCTACCTCTCCAAGAAAGTCAATTCACAACGCATCTACAATAGGTTGCAGGGGCAGGCGGAATACAAGTTCGACCAAACCTATCTGGCTTATAATGGTTTCTACAAACTATTGATGCTCATAGGCATTTATGGAAACGTCTACCCCATGGTGGATGGAGACTTGCTCGGCCCCAACTCTGGATTCGTGAGCCCGGGAAGCTACGGTTATGATGAGAATTTGCCACCGGGGATGAAGTTCTTCCCGCACGATATCAATTTCAAGAACTTGCAGCTCTTTGCAGATGTCGCCGACCGTTCGCTCATTCACAGGGCATGGACGCATCATGACCGACTCGGACACTTTGACCCGAAGAATGCTGCAAACTTCGACAAGCCATTGACGGCCATCTTGGAGTTCCAGACTGAAGAAGATTTCCCCAACAGCAAACCTGCGCCCAGTCTCTTTGGCTTCCGCATCAACTTCCAAGGACTGAGCGAACCCGATGAGTTCTACCATGTGGACTATAGCAAGGAGCCGCTGCCCGAACAAGGCGACTACAGGAGGACCATCTATTGGAACCCGGGCGTCGTGACCGATGCGAATGGAAGGGCCACGGTATCTTTCTACAACAACAGCTTCAGCGAAGGCTTGAGTGTATCGGCGGAAGGCTTGGGTGACAAAGGCTTCATCATGATGGATAAACAATGAGAATGAAAAATACCAAGCGGCCTAAATGGCTGCTGATTCTGGCGGGGCTGGTGCTGCACGTGGGTGTGGCATCAGCCCAGTTGCATGTCGAATCGAGAGTCGTCGGCAAGAAAGGCGAAGCTTTGCCGCTGGCGTCTGTCTATGTCGATGGTGAGAAGAACACCATCTCCAACATGGAGGGCGAGTTTGCCATCGATGTCGCCCCCGCCGATGTCCTGCGCATCTCTTACGTGGGATACAAAACCATGAGGATTCCTGCCTCGAAGGTGGGGAGAAAGGTGATATTGGAAGCTGATACAAACTCTCTCGACGAGGTGCTCGTCCGCAGTTCAGAATACTACGTGGACAAAGTGAGGAGCAAGCAGCGGAGCGAGTTCCGCAAATGGAGATGGGAGCGATATCAGTTCTTCTATAGGCAGACGACGTTCACCGACAACAGATGCACCACTTTCCTCGAAACCTTTTTCACCGGCCTTTCTTCCTTGCAGGTGAGGGACCTCATCCTACTCACGGGAAGGTACTGGACGGTGGCCAGTTCGCTTACCACCAATCCGCTCAATTACTACACCTTTGCACAGGTGCCGGTGCTTGACAACAATTATAACCAGGGAGAGCAACTCGTGCCACTCGTTGATTTTTACCGCAAGTATTACCAGGTGGAATGCCGTGGGATGAGCGTCGGGGAGCGCGACATGTATATGCTGCACTTCGTGCCGAGGAACATGGGGCAATGGTCGGTGGAATGTGACCTATATGTCGATGCTGAGACCTTCCAACTGCTGCAATACAAGGGGGTCGGACATAGGGACAACGTGAAAAACACGGTCAGAGGGCAAGTGCATGTGGTGCCCGTCGATTACTCCTTCGAGGTCAACTACATGCAGGACAACGGCTTCACTGAGGTGCAGAGCGTCCATTTCGATGTGAGTTTCCAAGACTTTGGCAAGAAATACCGCACCTCCGGCCTTTTGTACAACGTGGGGGAGCGATTCGCCCCGGAAAAGAAAAAATTGGGATTTGACAACAATCTCTTGCGAGAAATCTCTCAAAAAGGCTACGACCCGACATTCTGGCGCGAGAATGAGATTGTCAAGCGCACACTCGTGGAGAACGAGGTCATAGAACTTGTCGAAAGCGACAACCTCTTCGGAGTGTATGGAAATCAGAAATAACCCTTTCATGGCACTTCTAAAAATTCCTTGAACATCCGTTCAGGGGGCGCTTCCTAAAACTTCCTTTGATTTCCTTGAACATTCTTGGCGCTGCATTTTCCTTGGTGAATAAAAACGAAATCCGGGTGGGCAAGACGCCCACCCGGATTGTCAACTCTGCCAAAAGATGGCGGTAATGTTATTGCTGCGTATGGGTAAGCACGATGTTCACGATGGTTGTGACATCGGTGATGTTCACTTCGCCATCGCCATTGGCGTCAGCTTCTGTGATGAAGAAGTTATTGTCGCTGTTGCTGAGGACGTAGTTGACAGTCAGCGTCACGTCGGTGATGTTCACCTCGCCGTCGTGGTTCACGTCACCGATGAGCCAGTTGGCAGAGACGATGGCGATGGTAGCCTCGCCGAGTCCGCCCATCTCGTTGGCTGCACGCACGGCGTAGGTGGCATCGGCATCATCCACCTCATAGGTCGGAGTGGTGGTAAAGTCGACGACGCTGCCGTCCTTCACGATGGCCCAGCAGAACACATGGTTGCTGTCGTCCCAGGTAAGCGTGGTGCCGGTGAGTTTCACATTCGACGGGGCGCTGGCTTGCTCGGTGAAGGAGGTGGGGTCCCATTCTCCATACATGTTGGTCATGTCGGCGGCTTCGGCAGCTTCTTCAGCGGTCAGTACGGGGTTGTTGGGATGATTGTCGCCGAACACGGTCTTGCGGCCGCTCAGGTCGACAGGTTGACCGCTGGCGGTGGTGGAGTTATACTCGGCGAAGCGCTTGGGCCAACCGTTGCTCATCTCGCTCCAGCCGATGGCGGAGGGCACGATCTCCATCTTCGTGTCAATCCACAGGGCGACGGGAGTGCCAGAGCCCCATGGACGGCCGAGGGTGTACTTCCCGTTGAGGGCGTTGTCCTCACCCTTGATGGTGCAGTCCTTGAAGACGTAGCCGTAGTTGATGCTCTTCGATGGTACGGCGATGTATCCGCCGGTGTTCATGCACATCTGGATGTCCACTTGATTGAAGTAGGAGTCGCCCTTGCCGCAGAGGAAGTCGGTGCGGCCGCGCACGAGACCGTTCTCGAAGTAGTAGAGGCCGTTGTCGTTGTTTGATGTCCAGGTGTCCTGGTAGCCCCAGAGGCAGATGTTCTTGTAGATGGTGTTCGAACCCCTGTCTTGCAAGGCGATGTTGCGGCCGCGGGCGTCTTCCATGCCGCTCTTCACGGTGAGGTCTTGGAAGTAAGTGTTTCTAACAGCGTTTTGCAGTTGCAGCACGTCGCTCTTGCTGATGCCGTCATAGACGCTCGTCGTGCCGTAGGTTCCGGCAAAGGTGGCGCTGGCGGGGATGGTGTTGGTGATGACCACGCCTTCCATGCTCTCTCCGATGAATGAGATGTTGGAAGCGGAGATCTTGGTGACGGGGCTGGGATAGGTGTTGCCGTCATCGCTGTTGATGGTTTCTGTCGTGCTTTGTGGCAGGGTGTAGGTGCCGTTGTGGATGAAGATGCGGTAGCGTGTGGCCTTGTCGCTGCGGCTGTTGGCGGCGTTGATGGCGGCCACCAGGTCGTCGTTGCTCTTCACATAGAAGTCATAGAGACCCTTGGCGATTTCGGGGACACTCCTCGTGGAGAAGTTGATGGTGACAACCTCTGTCAAGTAGTTGTCGCAAAGGTCGCTCACGCTGTTGGCGGGCAGAGTGAAGGTGTATGCAGCGGAGTATTCCAGACCCTTGTACTCGAATACCACGGTCTTGCCGCTGGCTGTGCCGTTGAGGGTCTTGCCGTTGAGGGTGGCGGTGGCATCGTCGGCCAGTTTCACCTTTTCATCGAAGGTGATGACGACCTTGCCGTTGGCGGAGGCGTTGTCAGCCCCTTCTTTCGGAACGGTGGAGACGAGGACGGGAGCCGTCTCATCGTCTTCCAACTGCTCCGTGCCGGTGATGAACAGCATGGCGATGGAGTTGCCGTCGTTTTTGGAGGAGGTGCCATCGATGGAGGAGTTGTAGTCGGGAATCATACGGATGTAGAGGCTGGACTCGTTGTTGACATCGGCGGGCAGAGTGCCTTCATAATGGCAGAGGTTCTTGGCACCAGTGAGGGTGATGCTCCCGTTGTTGGTCCAGTTTTCGCCGTCGGTGGAATAGTCCACGTTATAGACAGTGTAGGAGTTGTAGTTGTAGAGCATGTCGAACTGAACCTTGATGTCGGTGAACGCCTCGGCGTTGATCTTGGTCTGCCAGTAGTAATGCCCCACGTCGCCTTCTGTTTCACCAGTGCGCCAATTGACGGCTGCACCGGCCATCGACTCGTAGCCTCCAGCAGCTTCGGTGCTCTTGTCAAGCCAGGAGACAGATGTGGTGCCGTCGGTCAGGGTGAAGGCTGTCGTCTCGTTGTCCTGAGAGAAGAAATCGGCCACACGGCCGTTGTTGCCTCGGGTGTAGAAGTCCCAGCCGGCGATGATGTCGTTCTGTGTGAAATAGGCGGTGAGGTCGATGTCTTCGGTCATCTTCACGCGTATCTCTTGACTTGTCTGTCCGTCGCTCCAGTTGTTGAAGGTCACCAGTCCTTCGTATTGGTTGGCGGTGAGGGTGACATAGGTGTCTTCCTCATACATTATGTTACCTTCCACCACGGTGGGTTTGGGGTCGAGGGTCACCATGTAGTCGTTGGTGCCGTCGATGGTGAGGTTGAGGGCGTAGGTGTTCACGGCCTGGAAGTTGGCGGTGAGTGCCGAGGCGGCGTTCACGGTGTAGGTGAATTTGGCATCGGTCGATACCACGTTGTGGTCGCCATCGGTCCAGTTGATGAAATGGTAGCCGAAGTTCGGTGTGGCGGTAAGGGTCACTTCGCTGCCGGCCTCATACGTCTCGTCGTTGGGGTAGGCGCTCACTGTGCCGCCTGCCTCTGGACTGGCTGTCAGGGTGAGGGGGAAGGTCTCCACGGCTTGTGTGGTGCCATCCACGGTGCCGGTGATGACCATGTTACCGATGCAGATTTGCTTGTTGTTGGCGCATTCGGAGATGTAGATGCGGAAGGTGAACTCATCCACGCCGGTGGATGTGATGTCATGGCTGTGGTTGAGTTGTGCCGTGCTGGAGTTTCTGCCATCATTGCGCAAAAGGTCTGGTTTCGGGTCGATTCTGGTGATGGTGCTCTCCACGCCGTCGAGGGTGTAGCTCCAGCTGTATGTGGCATTGTCGGTTCCTACCTTCACTGCGGCATAGGTGACGTTGGTGGGGGTGAACTTGACGCCTTTGGCAGCTTTCACGCGGTACTCAATCATCACGCCTTCCACATTGCCGGCATTGCTGTTGGCGGGTTGGTATTTCACCATCGGTGTGTCGAAATAAGTGGCTGACCCTACTATCAGTCCTTCGCCCACGCTGACGGAGGCACTGCTGATGGCGTTGGTGATGTCGGTGGCGATGATGGGTCTCTCCTCGTTGCCCACCGGCCATGTGATGGTGCCGTCCACGTTGTCGAAGGTGTCGCCACCGCCTTGGCTGGCCACGACGGGAAGGACGGTCTGGATGTAGCGGTAGTATTGTCCGTCGTTGCCTATGACGATGTCGATGGTCTCGGCGGAGTTGGCCACAGTGTAGGATATGGTCTGTCCGCTTGTGTAGTCGTTTTGTCCGTCGATGGTGAGTTCGTTCAGGTCAGCGTATGCTTCCACGGAGACGACGGCTCCCTTGCAGGAGGGGATGGTGAAGGTGGTGCCGTTGTTGATTTGACACCAGTCGGTCCAATTGGTGTTGTTGATTTTGCCGGGCGAGGTGGTGAAGTCGAGTTTCACGTCGATGGTGTTGCCATTGACGTTGCCCTGGGTGACGTAGATGCCGGCTTGGTTCTGGTAGTTGAGCAAGGGTGCGCCATTCTTCCTTTGGAAGTCCCATTTCAGGGTCACGTCAGAGGTGCGGTCGGCAAGAGCCACGCTGTTCTGTGTGAAGACAGGTGTGAGGGCGAGGTCGCCATCCGGGGTGATGGTGGCACCGGGTGCGTAGTTGCTGGAGCCGTTGGTCCATCCGGTGAGGGTGTAGCCGTCCTTGTAGAGGGTGCGGTTGAGAGGGATGGTTACCGTCTCGCCTGCGTCGATTTCGCTGGATGCAGGCAGTACGCCTTCTGCTGTCTCATTGCCCAAGGCGTAGGTGATGGCGTATTTCGACGGGGTTTCGTTGACGGCTTCCACCGCGACGTAGGGGCAGTAGCCCATGCCGGTGATGGTGAGGGTGGTGGCATCGCCGGTGTAATAGAGCTCGTCCACGTTGCTGTGGCTGTTCTTCCAACAGGCGGGGGAGGAGGGGGTCTTGCTGACAACCGTTTCGCCGCCGCTGTTGGTGACCTTGATGGTGTTGCTGCTGTAGGTGCATTGACCCACGGTGATTTTCACGGAGCCGGGTACGGCGACGACGACTTTCAGGCCTGTGCAGCCGTGGTCGCTGTGGAACGTGCCGCTGACGGTGGCCACGGAAGAGGCATCGTCGGCTGCCACGCGGGTGACAGTGCCGTCGTCGGCTACTGCCACGCCGAAGTTGACGGAGGTGCCTTGCACTTGCTCTTCGCTGGTGAGCAGTGTTCCCGACTGGTTGTTCACCTGGACACTGAAGTCCTTGAAGTCGGCGGCCGTCGCGTCAAGTGCCATTCCCAGCATGGCCAGGAAAAGCAGGGTGATGGTTCGGAATTGTTTTGTCATGTTGATGTTATAATGGATTAGTAAAAAAGTTTGTTTTTTGAAACGAGGGTGGCTTGAAATGGATAGCCACCATACAGAATGATGATATAGATTAGTTTCGACCAATTTGATAGACGGTGCAAAGTTAATGTTTTTTTTCCTTAACGATGATGTTTTTTTGCCATAATGTGTTATTTTTTTGTTTTTAAGGACTTGTTGGCTTCCATCCGGAATGTTTGTACGACCTGACCTCGAATTTGTTTGCTACAAGGTATGGGCAAAAATCCCCTAAAGTCGTAGGGGCGGGTCTTGTGCCCGCCCGAAAACAACAAACAAGTAACTTGAAGTTTGGGTCGTTCTTTTAGCAAATCTCTACTTTTCTCAGCCAACCTTGGCATTCATCCTTTGGTAAAATCCTACATCGGCAGGAGTTCTTTCAGACAATACCACCAGGCAGTGAAGATGTTTTTGGACGACCAGAAGGAGACGAGGATGGAGTTGATGTTGAACAGCAGGGCCGTGGCGATGAAAGAATATGAGAAGAAGTAGGGATATTGGTTGATGTCCGTCTGGTAGTTTCGTGTGTCATGTGAGAAGTAAACAAAATGGAAGGCGAGTGTAACGCCAAGCAGGATGTCGTAAATCCACAGTCCATCAGTAGCGATGATGGGTCTTAGCATCAGGAGGAAATAGGAATAGATGGGCAGACAGTAGGGGGCCAGTGAAACGAAGATGCCAGAGATTGACCCTCCGGAGGTGTGTATCACTCCGGACCGCTCCCCTGCTTGGAAATTACTCAGTTTCCGCAACATGAGGAGTGAAACGACGGCGTGTGTCAACTCGTGAGTGAAGACCTCGAACCATTGCAGGTTCTTGTAAAACCATGAAACCCTCAGCCTTACTAACCTCCCAAGGAAGGTGATGTCTCGGGACCTGGCATTGCGCTTTGCCAACCATCTCAACACAAGGTATGTCAAAGCACCGACAGCAGTCCACTGATACATCTCCAGATTCCCCCACATCGTCATGGGAGGCGTCGGGAAGATGACTGCCTTCACGATGCGAAAGGTCTCATAAGCCAGCAACAAAGCCAGCAGGAACAGTAAGGTGCCGAAAATGTATTTTATACCGTTGGCGCTTTTAGACATAGACTTCCTTCATTTTTATTTTTCTTTTGCAAAGATAATGCAAAAAAGCATCTTTCATTGACATAAAAACAAATTCTTTTTTCCAACAAGCTAATAATTCGATATTTTTAACTACATTTGCAGAAAAATCAAAGAACATGCGACCCATCTTCATTGCAGGCCCGTGCGTGATAGAATCCATGCACTTGCTTCAAACGGTTGCCGAGGAGTTGGTGGCCATCAATTCCCGTCTGGGCATCGACATCATCTTCAAATCCTCTTTTGACAAAGCCAACCGCACGTCGGCCTCCTCGTTCCGGGGACCGGGCATGGACAAAGGCCTTCAGATGCTTTCCGACATCCGCTCTTCATATGGCCTGCGCATTCTCACAGACATCCATGAGTCGTGGCAGGCTGCCCCTGCCGGCGACGTCGCCGACGTCCTGCAGATACCCGCCTTCCTCTGCCGTCAGACAGACCTGCTCATCGCTGCTGCACGCACCGGCCGCACGGTGAATATCAAGAAGGCGCAGTTCCTCAGCGGTCGCGACATGCGCTACCCTGTGGAGAAGGCGTTAGATGCCGGCGCCAGTGAGGTGTGGCTCACGGAGCGTGGCAACACCTTCGGTTACAACAACCTTGTGGTGGATTTCCGCAACATCGCAGATATGTTGGATATCGTACCCCGCGTGGTGATGGACTGCACTCACAGCGTGCAGCGCCCTGGCGGCGACGGCGGAAAGACAGGTGGCGACCGGCGTTTCGTCCCCTCCATGGCACTTGCCGCCAAGGCTTTCGGTGCCACAGGCTATTTCTTCGAGGTGCACCCCGACCCCGACCATGCACTAAGCGACGGGCCTAACATGCTACCATTGAACCGCTTGGAGGAAGTGGTGAAGACGCTCCTCTGAACACAGGGCTGTTCCAGAACCTTTCCATAACCATCAATCAGCAAAAGCTACAAGACAATGAGCAACACTTCCAGCGACCGATTGGCGCAAGCACGCACCTATGCCGCACAATGCATCAGAGACGAAGCAAATGCTCTGAACGAACTCATAGGACAGTTGGATGAGAATTTCGACCATGCCGTAGAGATGATCTACCACTGCCGAGGCAAGGTGATAGTCACCGGTGTGGGAAAAAGCGGCAACATCGGCGCCAAGATCGCTGCCACCTTCTCCAGCACCGGCACACCATCCTTCTTCATCAACCCGCTCGACGTCTATCACGGAGACCTCGGAGTGATGACCTCCGACGATGTGGTGCTGGCATTGAGCAACTCAGGCCAGACCGACGAGTTGCTGCGATTCATACCCATCGTGCTCCATATGAACATCCCCATCATCTCCATGACGAGCAACGCAGACTCCCTGTTGGCCAAATACTCTTCTGCACATATCCTGGTGAAAGTGTCGAAGGAAGCATGCCCGCTGAACCTCGCCCCGACGAGCAGCACCACCGCAGCCCTTGCCATGGGCGACGCACTTGCTGTGGCCTTGATGGAAGTGCGCCACTTCCGTCCGCGCGACTTCGCACAGTTCCATCCCGGTGGGGAGTTGGGTAAACGCCTTCTCACAACCGCCCGTGACGTGATGAAGAGCGACGATCTTCCTATTATCCCCTCCGATATGCATCTTGGCGAAGCCATCATTCATGTGAGCAAGGGTAAGTTGGGCCTTGGCGTCTCCCTTCGAGACGGCAAGGTGGAAGGGTTGATTACCGATGGCGACATACGACGTGCCATGGAGCGGTGGCAGTCGGAGTTTTTCGACAAGACCGTCAGCGACATCATGACCACTTCTCCAAAATGTGTCACTCCTTCTACGAAAGTGACCGAAATCCAACGTATTATGAATAAGTACAAGGTTCACACGGTGTTGGTGATCGACCAAGAGCGTCACCTTTTAGGCATCGTCGACCATTACCGTTGTATGATATGATTCAGTCATCGTTATGAAAAAAAGCGCCTTCTTTTTCCTCCTGCTCTTCATCGGGCTTTCCAACGCTCGTTCCCAAAGCAGCGACTCGCTCATCGTCAAGCAGTTGGAACGTGAACATGTCACCTTTTCCCACGACAACAGCGTGGTGCTGCTGATGAACGGTCAGGAGAAATTCGACGATATGTTCGCGGCCATACGCCAGGCCAAAAGCAGCGTCCACTTGGAATATTTCAATTTCCGTAACGACTCCATCGCCGGCTTGCTCTTTGACTTGCTGGCGGAGAAGGCGAAGGAAGGTGTGGAGGTGCGCGCCCTCTTCGACGGCTTCGGCAATGACTCCAACAACCAACCATTGAAGAAGGAGCATTTGAGTGCCATCCGTGCCTCCGGGGTGGAAATTTATGAGTTTGACCCCATCCGCTTCCCATGGATTAACCATGTGTTCTCTCGCGACCACCGGAAAATCGTTGTCATCGACGGTCAGGTGGCTTATACGGGAGGCATGAATGTGGCCGACTACTACATCAATGGTACGGAAGTGGTGGGGGAGTGGCGCGACATGCATTGCCGCATCGAGGGAGAGGAGGTGAACACGCTTCAATGCATCTTCTTGAAAATCTGGAACAAGGTGAGCCCCACCCATGTGAATTATGATGCGAAATATTTCCGCCTCACGTCAAATGAAAGTCCCTATTTCAAGGGCTTGAAGCCAGACACCACTTCCAATGCCTTCCACAAGACGGTGGGTGTCATCAACCGCGAGCCACGCACGAGCAACAAGATTATCCGGCAGTTCTATTGCAATGCCATCGACGACGCCCGGGACAGCATAAAACTGGTCAACCCTTACTTAACCTTGAACGGAACAATGAAACGTAAACTGTACAAGGCTGCGAAGCGTGGGGTGAAAGTGGAGGTGATGGTGTCGGCCAAGAGCGACATCCCTTTGACGCCCGACTGCGTCTTCTACAACGTCCACAAGATGATGAAAAAGGGTATCGATGTGTGGATTTACGAGCCTGGATTCCATCACACGAAGATCATCATGGTGGATGGCAAGTTCTGTACGGTAGGTAGTGCGAACCTCAACAGCCGCAGCCTACGATGGGACTATGAGGAGAATGCCGTCATCATCGACCCGGAGGTCACTCAGCAGTTGTGCGACATGTTCGAGCGTGACAAGGCCAAAAGTTTCTACCTGACACCTGAGACATGGGACAAATTCCGCACACGATGGCAGAAGACTGTAGGGTGGTTCGCACATCTCCTCGCACCTTGGATGTAAAAGAGAAAATCGGAACTTTTAGTGAGTATCGGAGTTTTTAGGAGATTCCAGAAAAACTAAAAAAACTAAATGCTGTCAATGCTCACGTAGCCTTTCATGACGGCGTGGATGGTGAGGGCCGACACGCTTCTTATACCCAGCTTCTCGGTGATGTTCTTGCGATGGGTGATGACGGTGGTGAGGCTGATGTTGAGTCGTGCGGCAATCTCCTTGTTGATGAGTCCTTGCGCCAGGAGTGAAAGCACTTCCACTTCCCTTGGGGTAAGGTCACTTTTTGCGTTTTTCGCTGGTAGTGGCATGTTCTTCCCATGGGCGTGCCCCTTTTGTTGTACCATGAGGAGTGACTTGACCAACTGTTTTTCCGGGACGTTGACGCAAAGGCAATGGAAAGGCGCCAACAACGACTGATGGTCATCTTGGGTGGTGAGAACGATGGTTTTGTGCTTTCTATCGAGAAAAAACTGCCTGTCGGTGAGCAAGAGGTTGAAATCCACGAAGATATGGAAGAACCGATCTGGGTCGTCGTCGCAAAACTCCTGTACGGAAGAAAAGGCCACAATCTTCACATCGGGCACGATGGGTACGATGCATTGCAGGAGTTGCTTCAACCCCAGCACAGTGAGTGAGTTGCGGCAGATGATGGCAATCTGCGGCTTATCCCATTTCATTTCCAGAAGACAGGAGTTACATCTGTGAAGTCGTCGCCGGAGGCTTTCTTGTACAGCCTTTGGTTGGTGGTGCTGTCCTTAAGGCATCCCAGGTGTGCGATGTACGGTCCTACCTTGATGTAGTCGAAGTCGCTCTTCTTGACAAATGAAGGCACCCTTTGCCTGCCGCTATACCAGGCCACTTTGAGCTGTGGAAACATCTTGTGCACATACTTGGCCATGATGTTGACATACTTAGGGTCGGCATCGCCTCCCATGAAAGCGATGCAAGTGATGTCGTCCCCATAGTTTTTCACCATTTGCTCGATGACCATCGGCGTGAGTGGCGTGCCTATGTCCTCCCATAGGTATTTGCTGTGGCAGCCCGGGCAGTGGCAGGGGCAGTTGGAGATGTTGATGGCGAGAGTCACCTCGTCGGGTATTTCCTGGAATACGATTCCAGTATTGACATACTTCATCATGGTAATTGTAGGGGTGTAAGTTTTGAATGATATGAATGTTCTCAGACCGTGTATTGCTTGTTACCCGCATAGAACCTCCTTTGGGCTTCTTCCTGCCGTGGCTCGGAGAAGTTGCTCACCCGTTTGAGATATCCTATGATTCTTGTCATATAGTCGACATTTTTGGAATGGCAGTGCGGGCATTCCTTGAGGTATCGTTTGTCGATGTGTCCGCAGTCGTTGCAGATGGTGTTGGGGATGTTGAAGGTGAAATAGTTGCATCCCTCTTTTGCTGCCACCTTGAGCAGTTGCCTGTATTGCTGTTGTGTGAGGTGCTCCTCGAGATTCATATGCAGCGCCGAACCTCCGGTGAGGTGCTCGATATAGGGTGCGCCATGCAGTTTGAACTTGTCGATGATGTTGAGGGAGTCGTCCTCCACGATGTAGAAATAACTGTTGTAGCAGTCACGCGGCACGAAATAGCCATCCTCCTTGTCCCACTTGGCGTGCTTGACACCGACATTTTCTGCCGGAATCATCTCGCAGTTGAAGAGGATGTCCTTCGAACGGTATTGCTTGTTGTATTTCTCGACCAGCCCCAGGACGCCTTGCACGAATGCGAGGTAGTCGGGGTTGTCTGTGATTTGCAGTCCCATGAATTCGGCTGCCTCGACGAGCCCGTTGACGCCGATGGTGAGGTATTGCCTTCCTATGTTGATGTATCCGGCATCGAAGAGTGGAAGCATGCCATGTTCCTTGAGTTCCTTGAGATTTTCGTTATAGGCGAGTTGCACCTTGTGGCACAGGTCGATGATTCCACCAAGGTATTCCTTGTAGTCCATGCCGTTGTTGACCGCATACTGGATGCATCTGTTGAGGTTGATGGTGAGTACGCTCTTGGAGCCGGTGGAGACGCCTCCCGCTCCGAGGGTGTAGCTGAAACCATTGTCCTGTATCTCGTTACGGAGTCGGCAGCAGGAACTGAGGGAGTCGGCATTGTCGCTCATATAGGTGAAGAAGGAGTGCCCCTCTGCATACATCTCTGCGGTGAAGTCGCCCCATTCCTTGTCGATGACATCGCCGTCCTGGGTGAGCAGTGCCATGGTTTCCACGGGGAAGGTGAGCACGGCCTTTGTCCTCTCCTTGTTGAACCATTTCATGAACCTTTTTTGCAGCCATGACAATCCTTCCCAGTCAGGTTGTGAACCATCGGGGAAATAGAAGTTTCCGAAAAGGCTTTCAAAATAGTATTTGTCATAATAAGCAATGTTCCAGAACACTGCTTGGTAGTTGCGCGCCCCTGTGGGTTGGTTGATGGAATAGACGATTTGTTCGAAACAGTCTGTAATCATCTTGTCGATGGTCCTTTGCTTGACGGAGAGGTCCACCACTTTGTCAGGGTTTTTCCAATAGTCGTTCCCGTATTCCAATCCAACAAAATAGTTGAGATACATGAGGAACTCCGGTGTGGCGCATGCGCCGCTGAGCATGCTGGAGACCATGAAGACCATGTTGACAAACCCGCCACAGAATGACTTGAGGTTGGTGGGGGCGGTGGAGTTGCCACCTATGGACATCGTCCCGCCGATGAGCCATGGATACATGGTGATGGATGCGCAATAGTTGGCGAGCGATGTCTCGTCGTTCTTATATATAAAGTGGTGGGTGAGCTTGTCAATGTATTCATCGGCCAGTTCCTTCCCATACATTTTCTTGATTCTGTCAGTGAGCAACCGCCTGTTGAGTCTGATGAAGCTCGACTTGGGCAGTTCGCCGATGAGGGTGGCTATGTTTTTGTGCTCCACGTTGGCGTTGGCGTCATATTTTGAACCGGTTGCGGCATTCGCTGCATCAACATAGTCTGCCAAAAATCTCAACCGCTCCATAGTCTCCCTGTCCTCAGTATGCTTCTGCCTGTAGAGCATGAACGACTTGGCAACCTTAAAGTGACCCTCTTTCATGAGAGCCTCTTCCACCATGTTCTGGATATCTTCCACGGTGATGTTGTCGGTGATGTTCAAGTGGCTGATAATCTTTGAAATAGAACCAAGATCGGCCGACTCTCCAACAGAGTGGAAAGCCTTGATGATGGCGTTCATGATCTTGTCCAACGAGAAGCGGTCGCGCTTGCCGTCGCGCTTCAAAATAGTATAATCCCTCATTGTGTTAATAATGATATTTTGGAAAACATTTCCTCTCTCAATTTTCAAAAAGTTTCCCGTTTTGGTCAACTTTTGAAAGTTCAAACAAAAACAAGTTGCTAAAAAGTAGATTTTGAAATCGGTTACAAAGATAATATTTTTATCTCTTTCGACCTTCATTTTCGATGATGAAAAAATGCGATTTAAGGAATTTTAATAATTGAAATCTCGCGCTCGCTTGGCCTTTTTTATTTATTTTTAGGTGTTGTGTTTGGGTATTAGCACATTACGCATTTCTTTCCCATTTCTCGGGAAAAATGTTTTTCTCCGAAATTAGAAGGTCGATGGTAGGGGAGGATGGGAGGTATCGGGATCGGGTAGGAGGTAATAGGAGGTAATAGGAGGTATTAGGAGGGAGTAGGAGATATTGGGAGAGAGTAGGAGGTGTTGGGAGAGAGTCGGAAGTATTGGGATTTTCCTTGATTGCTATATATAAAAGAGGATGCCTCTTCGTCAAAAAAACGGATATATATTTGGTGGTATGTCTGAAAATGCATATCTTTGTCGTGATAATCATACTTATATTCTTATTCACCCTTTTAAAAATGTGTCTATGTTGTTCTTGCTGATATTGGCCGTTCTACCTTCCATACTTCTGTTCTTGTACATTTATATGAAGGATCCCATCCCGGAACCTTTTCGGCTTTTGTTCAAGGCATTCGTTTACGGTATGGTAGCATGCATCCCCATCATCTTCGTGGAAAGCATCTTAATGCCTATCGTGTCTGCATTCGGAGAAAACGTCTTAGGCGCTACCATAAAGGCTTTCTTTGGGGCGGCGTTGCCGGAGGAAGGCTTTAAATTGCTCGCTTTATGGTTGATCTTACGGAAAAATCCCTATTATGACGAGCACTATGATGGCATCGTCTATTCCGTGTGCGTCGGACTGGGCTTTGCCACCGTGGAAAACATAGCATATGTGATGGGCTCCGGCGATATGATGGTGGCTATCTCAAGGGCTTTCCTGGCTGTGCCTTGTCATTACGCTTGTGCCGTGTTGATGGGCTATTTTTATTCTGTCTACAATTTCGTCGACGATTCGGATCGGGTGAAATGGTCCATTCTGTTGGCGCCGATCCTGGCCCATGGCATATACGACTCCATCGCCTTTCTTATCACAATCCTTCCTGAACTCTCAGGCGTCATCATGATTGTCCTTTGCTTCTTCTGCATCAAACTGCATCAATATTGCAAGAAGCATATCGACAAGCAACTGGCACAAGATGGGAATATACGAAAACGAAGGGACAGGGATTTGGAAGCGTAAAAGATTGAAGCAAGGTATTCAGTTTGATATTTCGACCGCAGGTCAATCTTCAAAGTTGCGATTAAGTGAGAGCAGACCAAGCTTGCTTGTAGTCTGCCGAGCGTGAGCAACTTCGACCGTAGGTCAATCTTCAATCTTCAATCTTCAATCTTCAATTTTCAATCTTTCTAAAGCAAACCATGAGCAGCAAGGCTGCCTGTATGATAAAGAGTATGGCTATCACTCCCCATCCTAAGATGTAAAACACCTTGTTATACGGGATGTCACGCTGAGGTTTGAGCCATTTCGCATACCCAAAGGCGGCTGTTGTGATGATAATCAGTCCTAATGCCTCTCTCCATGCTCTGGTAGTCCATACGAGCTCTATGATTTGGATGGCTTTGCCTGTTGCAGCAGCATATAGCACATATGCACAATTGTATAGCGCGTTTCTTGTTCGTTGGTTTTGCCTTGACTTGTCCACGCAATAAACAGCCAAGAGGATGATGGCGGCAAGGATTACCCCCTCTCTGAACAAAGGATGATAGATGAAACCCATGGGTGTGTTGTATTATTGAAAGATGGCCACCCCCAGGGGAGTGGCCATGATGTGTATCTTCTGTGTCTTTGTTTACAGCAAGGGCCTACTTGGCGTATGCCACCGACCTGGTTTCCCTGATGACGGTGATTTTCACTTGACCGGGATATGTCATCTCGTTTTGGATCTTGTTGG
This sequence comes from Prevotella sp., assembly GCA_017619375.1. GTDB lineage: Bacteria > Bacteroidota > Bacteroidia > Bacteroidales > Bacteroidaceae > Prevotella. The sequence continues at coordinate 71,618 of JAFZSL010000075.1, forward strand.
CGATTTCTCCAGAGAGTGCCTCTGACTCCTTGTCGTCCATCTTGTCGGCCCCAACGATGACACGTAATTCCCTTCCTGCCTGAATGGCATATGTCTTAGTGACGCCGGGATAACTCATGGCAATGGCCTCGAGGTCGTTGAGTCTCTTGATGTAAGCCTCCACGATTTCCCTTCTGGCTCCAGGTCTTGCTCCGGAGATGGCGTCGCAGATTTGCACAATGGGTGCAAGGAGAGTGTTCATCTCCAGTTCGTCGTGGTGAGCACCGATGGCGTTGCAGATGTCAGGTTTCTCCTTGTATTTCTCTGCGATTTTCGCACCGTAGAGTGCGTGTGGCAAGTCGCTTTCCTCGTCAGGCACCTTGCCGATGTCGTGCAGCAGTCCTGCTCTCTTTGCCTTTTTCGGGTTGAGGCCGAGTTCGGAGGCCATGACAGCGCAGAGGTTGGCTGTTTCCCTGGCATGCTGCAGGAGGTTTTGCCCGTAAGATGAGCGGTATTTCATCTTTCCGATGATTCTGATGAGTTCAGGGTGGAGTCCATGCACGCCGAGGTCGATGGCGGTCCTCTTTCCTATTTCCACCACCTCGTTGTCGAGTTGCTTCTTCACCTTGGCCACGACCTCTTCGATTCTTGCCGGGTGTATCCTTCCGTCAGCGACGAGTTGGTGGAGGGCAAGTCTGCACACCTCTCTTCTGATGGGGTCGAAGGCGGAGATGACGATGGCCTCGGGAGTGTCGTCGACGACGATTTCCACACCGGTGGCAGCCTCGAGGGCCCTGATGTTTCGTCCCTCCCTGCCGATGATCCTGCCTTTCACCTCGTCGTTGTCGATATGGAAGACGCTGACGGAGTTCTCTATGGCCGTTTCGGTGGCTACTCTTTGGATGGTTTGTATGACGATTTTCTTCGCCTGTGCGTTGGCGTTGAGTTTAGCCTCGTCCATGATTTCGTTCACATAGCTTGCGGCGTCGGTCCTTGCCTCATCCTTAAGGCTCTCCACAAGCCTTCTCTTTGCTTCTTCGGCGCTGAGTCCTGAGAGTTCTTCCAACTTCTCCCTCTCCTGGTTCTGCATCTTCTCAAGTTCCTCTTGCTTGAGTGTGAGAAGTTTCTTCTCATTGTCGATGCGTTTCTGGCTTTGGTCGATTTCCTGCCTTCTTCTTCCCAGTTCCTCTTGTTTTTGGTTGAGGGATGTTTCCTTTTGCTTGAGTCTGTTTTCGTTTTGCTGAAGTTTTTGGTTCCTGGACTGCACCTCTTTTTCAAGTTCAGCCTTTTTGTTGATGAATTTCTCCTTGACTTCGAGCAATTTCTTTTCCTTGATGACATCCGCTTCTTTCTTGGCGGCGTCTATCATCTCATTGTATTTCCCCTTGACAACGTGGAGAAACATCATGTAGCCAGCGAAAACACCTACCACGAGGCATACGATTGCTACAATAATGGCAACTATCAGGTCCATATTATTAAAGTATATTAAAGTTAGTATTGATGATATTCGCACATTCGAGCCTCCTTCGAGGCCCATCCTCTTTGTTCCTTTCCCTCAGGTGCAGGGTCGTTGCCCTGTTCCTCAAGTTTCTTCGTTTGCTTGCGGCACAGGGCCTTCAGGCCTTTTCGCCCAAGGCATCCTCTATCTCCTTCGTAAGAGTGGTGAGAATATCATGGTAAGGTTGTGTGTCATTGCGCTTCAATTCTTTCTCATATTTGAGTGCAATGTCAACCAATGCCATATATAATATTTCAATCGTACCCTTTTTCCCTTGCGCACGATTGGTATAGACATTCACAATACTGGTTACAAGTGCTGCTGCCTTGCGATACACCTCCTCCTCCTCTCTGTTGACCCTGATGGGGATTTCGGTGTCGCAGACGCGCAATCTTATATGTAGTTTATCCTTGTTCTCCTCTGGCATTGTCCACGTCATTTCTCACTTAGGAGCGTGATGCACTTGTTGACACTCCTTATCAGTTTGGCGAGCCTGGCCTTTGCGGCCTCCATGTCGCCCTCGCTCACCTGGAGCATCTTTGCCGTCATCAAGCTTTCGTAATCATCCTGTCTTGTCTTGAGTTGCTCCATGAGCTTCTCTTTTTCCACTTTGCAGTTCGCCAAATCCTGCTTGAGCTGCTCGTTTTCCTCGCACACGCGGTTGTAGAGCAGCATCAATTGCCTGACTCGTGTAGCAAAAAGCGCAATGGTCTTCTCTTCAACAGTCATGATTCGTAATTTGCGCACAAAATTACTGCAAAAAAACAGAATAACCAAAAAAAGGAGGCTTTTTTTGTCATGATGAGCCTTGTGCAGCCCTTGCCGGGCGTGAAAGGGTCATTTTTTGTCGTCTTCGGCTTTTTGCTTCGGCTCTTTCTTCGCCAGCATGACAACCTGGTAGACGAAGTCGGTGACCCATTGCTGTGAGAAGGCAAGCTTTTGGTTGTATTTCCTGACGGATAGCACGGTTTTTGTCACTCCCGGGTCGGAGAAGTCGTTCTTGTTGAACACATCGTTGATGGTTTTCTCCGTCATGGTGTAAAGAGCTTTCTTGAAAAAGGAGGGCAGTCTGAGCTTGAACTTCATGAGGTTTCCCGTAAGCATCATGAGGTCTTGCATGAAGGCTTGGAACTGCAGGATGAAGGGTTGCACGTCGGTGATTTTCTTGCAGTTTTTCTTGACGGATGCATCAAGTTCCTTGAAGAAGTCATCGTTGGTGTCATAAAGATCTTTCATCATTTTCCTGCATTTGCTTTTCTCGCCCACACCCAGCTTGTTGTTGACAGTAGGCACTTTAAGCGTGGTCTTGAACGTCCTCAAGTCAGGAAGCATGGCCAAGTTGGTGATGCCTATCCTTTCTGCGAGTGACGCTTGCAGATATACCCTTACGAGTGTCATGTAGTCTTCCATTCCACCCACTTTTACTTCTTCTTTGTCTTTTTTCCCGAAAAGTCTTGAAAAGAATCCCATATTCTGAAAAAATTATGATTAGTTGTGATTATGGGTGCAAAGTTATGCAAAAAAAGGCGAAATGTCTAAAGAAATAATAAAAAAAGGAATATTTTCAAGGATTAAGTTTTTCGTATTGAAGTTTTATTTGTAACTTTGCGGCCTAAAATGTCCCAATGGCATAATTGACCGATTGGTCCGTTGTATCAGAAAAAGGAAAAAGAAAGTGACGGTATGAAAGGAATCGTATTGGCAGGCGGTTCAGGAACACGGCTTTACCCGATAACCAAGGGGATCAGCAAGCAGTTGATTCCGATATTCGACAAGCCGATGATTTACTACCCCATCTCGGTATTGATGCTCTCCGGCATCCGCGACATACTGATTATCTCCACCCCCACCGACCTTCCAAGTTTCAAGCGCCTGTTAGGCAGCGGCGAGGAGTTTGGTGTGCGTTTTTCCTATGCTGAGCAACCAAGTCCCGATGGTCTTGCCCAGGCATTCATCATCGGCGAGGAGTTTATCGGCAACGACACCGTCTGCCTCATCCTTGGCGACAACATTTTCCATGGTTCCGGCTTCACCGGCCTCCTTCACCAAAGCGTGGCCGCTGCAAACGAGGGGCTTGCCACCGTGTTCGGCTACTATGTCAACGACCCACAGCGATATGGCGTTGCAGAGTTCGATAGTGCTGGAAATTGCTTGAGCATCGAGGAGAAACCCTCATGCCCCAAGAGCCACTATGCCGTCGTGGGGTTGTATTTCTACCCCAATTCAGTCATCGAGATAGCCAAAGGCATCCGTCCCAGCGCCAGGGGTGAGTTGGAAATCACATCGGTGAACCAGGAATACCTTCGTCGTGGGGAATTGAAAGTGCAGACCTTCCGCCGTGGGTTCACATGGCTTGATACCGGGACACATGACAGCCTTGCCGAGGCGAGCACATATATCGAGGTGATAGAGAAGCGTCAGGGGTTGAAGGTGGCTTGCTTGGAGGAGATAGCCTGCAAGAACGGCTGGATCACCCGGGAAACCCTGCTTTCTTCCGCCCGCCAGATGCTCAACAACGACTACGGACAATATCTCCTCCGCCTAGCGGAACGGACCTTATGATATAAAACAAGAAATCACAAACATAAAAAACAGAAATGGAAGAGAACAAAAACGCGCAAACTCCGGAAAGCCTGAAGAAAGATAACAATGAGGAAGTTTCATTCTTCAATTTCAATCAGCTTTTCCAGACATTCATTCTTAATTGGCAGTGGTTTGCACTCTCGTTGATCATTGCCCTTGGCATCACAGCCATATATTTAAGGTATACGACGCCAAGATTCCAGTCTTCCGCCAAGATGCTGATCAAGGACGAGGATAACAACACCCGCAGCCGTGGTGGTCTTCTCAGTGCCGCCAACCTGGGTATGATATCCCAAACGGAAGGTATTGACAACGAGATGGAGATCCTCTCCTCGCACGCCTTGGCCGCCGATGTGGTGAGGGACTTGAAACTTTATGTAAGTTACCAGTTGAAGGGTCGTGTGAAGAACATTCTCGTATACAAGACCCAGCCTGTCACGGTGGACATCGATGCCGCTCATCTTGACAACATCAAGGTGCCCATCAACTTGACCATCACCAAGAATAATGGAAACTACTTGATTTCCGGAACGTACTACGTGACAAACGAGGAAGGCTCCTCCAAGGGTCCGTACACGATAGAGAAGACCTTTACTTCGCTTCCACAGACAGTGAAGACACGAGCCGGCAACCTCACATTCTCCTCCAATGGCAACACAAAGTGGGCCAATGGCGGTACGCTTTTCGTAACCATCAGTTCACCTATGGCCGCTTGCAAGAAGTTCAAGAGGTATTTCAGCGTGAACCCCACTTCCAAGAACACCTCCATCGTGAAGATGTCCATCGTGGATGAGATTCCACGCCGTTCTCTTGACTACCTCAACCAACTGGTGTTGTGCTACAACCGTCAGGCCAACGAGGACAAGAACGAAGTCGCCTACCGTACCGAGGAGTTCATCAACGGTCGTTTGGAGAAGATCAATGCCGAACTTGGCGAGACAGAAGGCCAGTTGGAGGCATACAAGAAAAGCCAGCATATGACGGAACTCCGCATGAATGCCAACGCAGCCATGACCGGTTCCACCGAGTACGACCATCGCCTTTCCGAGGCCAACACCCAGGTCGCCCTCCTCAACAGCGTCTCCGACTTCATGGACCGCTCCGAAAACGAATACCAGACGCTTCCCTCCAACGTGGGCTTGAGCGATGCCACAGCATCCTCACTCATCAACAAGTACAATGAAATCGTGTTGCAACGCAACCGCCTTCTGCGCACCGCTTCAGAGGAAAGCCCCGCCGTTCTTCCCCTTACCGCTCAGCTCGATGACATGAAAGCCACTATCAGGCGCGCCATGGACCAGAGCAGGAAGAACATTGAAATCCAACGCAACGCTTTGCAGCAGCAATATAGCAAGTTCTCCAGCCAGGTTTCTGCTACTCCTGAGCAAGAGCGTATGCTCACGCAGATTGGCCGTCAGCAAGAGGTGAGGTCAGGCCTTTACCTCATGCTTCTCCAAAAACGTGAGGAGAACTCCATCTCCCTGGCTTCAACTGCCGACAAGGGCAAGTTGATCGAAGCTCCGGAAAGCATCGGGCAAATCACTCCTGTCCCCACGGTGGTGATTCCTATCGCACTCGTTGCAGGCCTCCTTATCCCCGGTCTCATCTTGTTCCTCTTGAAACTCTTCCGTTATAAGATCGAGGGTCACGATGATGTTGCACGCCTCACTCAGCTTCCCATCATTGCCGACGTGGCTGTGGCAAGCGAGACGGCGAAGACAAAGGCCGACATCGTTGTGCATGAGAACAAGAACAACCAGATGGAGGAAATCTTCCGAGCGATGCGTACCAACGTGCAGTTCATGCTACGGGAGGGACAGAAAGTCATCATGTTCACCTCCACCACGTCAGGTGAGGGCAAGACCTTCAACTGTGCCAACCTTGCGGTGAGTTTCGCTCTCCTGGGGAAGAAAGTGGTGTTGGTGGGTCTTGACATCCGCAAGCCTCGTCTTGCTGAGTTGTTCGAAATAGACGACCACAAGCACGGTATCACACCGCTCCTCGCCCAAGAAAACCCCAGCGAGGATGACGTGAAGGCCCAAATCATTCCTTCTGGTGTGAATGGCAACCTCGACTTGCTGCTCGCCGGACCCGTCCCGCCCAACCCGTCTGAGTTGATTTCTCGTCAGTCGCTCGACATCGTCATCGGCTACTTGAAAGAAAACTATGACTATGTGCTGATAGACACCGCTCCTGTAGGTCTTGTCACTGATACGCTTCAAGTGGGACGTGTCATCGACGCCACCATCTACATGTGCCGCGCCGACTATACTCCGAAGTCAAGCTTTGACTTGGTGAACTCCCTTGCCAACGAGAAGAAACTGCCCAACATGGCCATCGTCATCAACGGCATCGACATGTCGAAGAAGAAATATGGCTACTATTATGGCTACGGCAAGTATGGCAAGTACAGCCGCTACACCAGTTACGGCAAATACGGCAACTACGGTTCGTCCTACGGCGGCTATGGTGGCTACGGCACCTATGGCTCTTATGGTGGATACAGCAACAGCCACTACGGAAACAAGAACGACACCTCCATCAAGCTATAATCTCCCATGGTCATCGCAGTAGATTTCGACGGCACCATTGTGGAGCATCGCTATCCGGAGATTGGTCCTGAAATACCTTTCGCCATCGACACGCTGAAGATGCTCATTGCCGACCGCCACAAGGTGATCCTTTGGACGGTGCGTGAGGGGGAACTTTTAGACCAGGCTGTGGAATGGTGCCGCCAGCGAGGTGTGGAGTTCTACGCAGTCAACAAAGACTATCCTGAGGAGAAAAAGGAGTACAACAACCATTTCTCACGCAAAATCAAGGCAGAGGTGTGGATTGACGACCGCAACGTAGGCGGATTGCCCGACTGGGGCACGATGTACTCCATGATCAAGGAGGGCAGGTCGTTCAAGGACATGATCTCCGATGCACGCAAGACAAGCCTGAGCGACCACTCCGCCCCCAAGAGGAAGAGCTGGTGGAAAGGCAAATGAATTTCCTTAAGGTAAAAAAATAATGCAAGAGCGGCATGGGCATCCATGCCGCTCTTGCGTTCATACAGGCTCCCTCAAGGTGCATGGCACCCCTTGATGCTGAAAAACATCCTGGAAAAGTAAAAATTCTTTATCGTTCGGCAACTCGGCACATCATGGTCGAAATGTCTACTTTCATCAAGATAAAGCATTAAAATAGTGCCTCTTAGACTAAAATTGGAATTTTCTTAAGAAAAAAATCAAAAAATGCAAAAAAGATTTTCTTATCACATTAAAAACTCGTATATTTGCATTCCATTTGAAAGAATAAGTAAAATTTATCAACAACAAAATTATAATTAAAATGACCAAAGCAGATATCATCAGCAAGATTTCGTCCCAAACAGGTGTTGCCAAGAAGGACGTTTCCACCACCGTAGAGGCATTTATGGAAGTGATTAAAGACAGCCTTCTTGAAAAGGAGAATGTCTATTTAAGAGGGTTCGGTAGCTTCATCGTTAAGCATCGTGCCGAGAAAACCGCTCGCAATATCTCGAAGAATACGACGATTGTGATAGAGGCACACGACTTTCCCAGCTTCAAGCCTGCAAAGAGTTTTGTCAGCAAGATGAAGGGCGAGGCTGTGGAAAGTGAAGACTAACACTTCGCATAGATTGGTCAAAACATATTCATCAATCCATTCAAATCATTAAACCATGCCAAACGGAAAGAAGAAAAAAGGCCACAAGATGGCCACCCACAAGCGCAAGAAGAGACTGAGAAAGAACAGGCATAAGAGCAAGTAAGCCACAAGCTGAACACTCCACAGCCTATTCGGCTGTATGGCGTGTCAAGAGATTCCGTTGATGGAATTTGTTGACATGCCGTTTTGTTATCAAGTAAAGATTCTGTAGAATGACCAGCGAAGTAGTGATTGATGTCCGTGCAAAGGAGATCTCGATAGCTCTTCTGGAAGACAAGAAGCTGGTAGAGTATCAGAGTGAAGCCCGCTCGGCATCTTTTTCTGTAGGCAACGTCTACATCGCGAAAGTGAAAAAACTCATGCCAGGCCTTAACGCCTGCTTTGTAGATGTTGGTTTTGAACGCGACGCCTTTCTCCATTATCTTGACTTGGGTAGCCAATACCACTCTTACGCCAAATACCTCAAGCAGGTACAAAGCGACAGGAAGAAACTTTATCCCATCACCAAAGCAAGCCGTCTTCCCGACTTGAAGAAGGACGGCAGCATCGCAACCACGCTGACTGTCGGTCAGGAAGTGCTGGTGCAGATTGTAAAAGAGCCTATATCGACAAAAGGCCCACGACTTACAGGAGAGTTGAGCTTTGCAGGGCGTTACCTGGTGCTCATACCCTTCAATGATAAAGTTTCCGTATCGACAAAAATCAAGAGCGGCGAGGAGCGCGCTCGCCTGAAACAAGCCATCCAGAGCATCAAGCCCCGGAATTTCGGAGTGATTGTTAGAACAGTCGCCGAGGGAAAGCGTACGGCAGAACTCGACACAGAACTGAAAATCCTCTTGAAACGTTGGGAAGACGCCATTACGAAAGTGCAGAAGACACAGAAGCGTCCACAGATGGTCTTTGAGGAGACGAGCCGCTCAGTTGCCTTGCTTCGCGACCTCTTCAACCCTTCGTATGAGAACATCTACATCAACGATGAAGAGGTGTGGAGGGAAGTGAAGGACTATGTCACACTGATTGCCCCTGAAAAGGCTGGCATAGTCAAGCTCTACACAGGCCAGGTGCCCATTTTCGACAATTTCAACGTCACGAAGCAGATCAAGTCGAGTTTTGGGAAGACCGTCAATTACAAGCACGGCGCCTACCTGATCATTGAGCACACTGAAGCGATGCACGTGGTGGACGTGAACAGCGGCAACCGTACGAGGTCGGCCAACGGCCAGGAAGCCAATGCGTTGGACGTGAACCTCGGAGCTGCCGATGAATTGGCCCGGCAGTTGCGACTACGCGACATGGGAGGCATCATCATCGTCGATTTCATCGATATGAACCTTGCAGAAGACCGTCAGTTGCTTTACGAGCGCATGTGCAAGAACATGCAGAAAGACCGTGCACGCCACAACATCCTGCCCTTGAGTAAATTTGGTCTTATGCAAATCACACGACAGCGTGTCAGACCTGCGATGGACGTCATTGTGGACGAAACATGCCCCACCTGCTTCGGTAGGGGGAAGATTCGTTCAAGCATCGTGTTCACCGACCAGTTAGAGAGTAAGATTGACCACCTAGTCAACAAGATAGGCGTCAAGACCTTCTACTTGCACGTTCATCCTTACGTGGCTGCCTACATCAATCAAGGCGTGATATCCTTGAAACGAAAATGGCAGTTCAAGTATGGTTTTGGAGTGCATGTCATTTCCTCTCAGAAACTTGCTTTTTTGCAGTATGAATTTTATGACGCGAAAAAGCAATACATAGACATGAAAGAGGAAATAGAGACGAAATGAGTAACGGGAAACCTGAGAGGTTTCCCGTTGTTTTTTTGGAGAGAGTAGGAGGTTTTAGGAGCCTTTATGGCTTGACCAACCTTTTCCCATCCTTGGAGACGATGACGCCATGGTGTGAGGCCCCGTGCTTCAATCTCCTCCCTTGAAGGTCGTAGGATTGCGCTGGCACCTGTGCCGGGGTGGTGTTCTCCGCCTCGTCGATGCCATCCTCCAAATTGGCGTCGAATTCCTTGATGTTCCGCCCGTATTCTTTCCATCCCTTGGCGTTGCGATAGGTTTGCTTGGTGCCTCTTGGCACGTAGAGTGTGCGCAAGGAGATGTCAAGTGGGTCGATGGCCGTCGCGTCAATGGCGGGCGGTGTCGTGGCGTTGACATAGGTTTTGATGAGGTCGAAGCACCTGTTGAATGCGAACGCCCCTATGGAATCGACGCTATTGGGCAGGGTAATCCTTTCATAGAGGAACCTCCCTGCAAAGGCATAGGGGTGCACCACCTTCACGCCGTTGGGCACTACGTAGTCCAGGTCGTCGCCCATTCCGGGCAAGCATTCTATCAATTCGTCTCGCTCCTTGTTCATCACGAAACTCCCTTCCACGATGAAATCGCTCTCCTCGACAGCCTTCAGGTATACACGGTCGAGGTTGTTGCATCCGGCGAACACGCCGTCGCCATACCCCAGGAGCAGGTCGGGCAGGGTGACATCGACAAGGAAGGTGCAGTTGGCAAATGCCTTGTCAGGCATCACGTCGTCGTCGGTGATACAGAGGCTGTCGTCCTCGATGAGGAAGGGTTCTCCTCCCTTCACCACACGTGCCTCGGCAAGGTTGAGCACGGACAAGTTGCCAAAGGCGACCTTTCCGTCCACATCCCTTCCAGCCATTTGGCGAAGCGTCCGCAAGTCGGTGCTGTTGATGCTTCCTTTCACTTTCAGGCACACGATGGAGTCGCGTTGCTCGGCGAGGATTTCGTCCAGCGTTCCCGGTGTTTCCACCGTCACTTCGACGGTGTCGGCTTCCAACCATTCCGGCGTGCACCTCACCACCAAGTCTTGGTAATACCTGAAATCATAGAATCCATAATACACCAATAGTGAAGCGAGATTGAAATATCCGTCTTCTGATCCTCCCCATCCCCAGTTGATGTAGATGTACCCATTTTTGTTGTATCCATTCAGCACGAACTCGTGACCACTGTAACTTTCATCAGACCCACCGTAGATGATGGGGATTCCCCGGCTGATATGGTCGAAGATGATGTTCATCCATTGGGTGTCGGTATAGTCTTTTTTGTCTATGGTGACCGCAAAGGGGTACCTGAGGTTGTTGCGCAGTCCGTAGCATAAGGTTTCATTGTAGGCTCCAGTGCCGTTGTAATCATATACGGCTTTCATGGCCAACCCCACATGATACATGAGTTTGGCCACCGCCTTCTTTCTCGCTTGGTTGCCTCTTGGAAATGGTCCTTCTTCTTCGTAATATTCATTCAGCATCAAATTGTAATCAAACGAGTCATTGTCGAGAACCGCCTCAAGCCGCTCGCCGTTGAAATCAGCGAACGGGAAATAGGTGAATACGGTGCCGGTGCCATGGTCGGGCCATTCGAAATACTTGAGCACTTGGGCTGTAGCCGTCGCCACGCATCCTGTGGGGCAATAGTTGGGGCAAAGGTCGTTATATGGCTCCGACTGATCCCATAGCGTCTTCAGCAGCGGTGCCACCCTTTCAGGATATCCCAACGATTCAGGTGTCACTTGGCTGAGCAGCGGGGCGTTGGCAGGGTCGGCCGTCACCTTGTCCACCACATCGAGCCACCATTTGAAATGGGGGTTGGTGGTCTCGGAATCATATGCTGTCTCCGACCACCCCATCACTTCGGGAAAGGCGTCGTCGGTGGTGACAACGGCAAAGCCGCCATTGTCATAGCCCATGACCGCTACGCCTTCGCGCATTTCTTGCATTTGCAGGTCGCCCACGAGCCGTTTGCCGGCAAGGCGCCCCTCCACAGCCAGCACTTTGGCTGCTGCGGATTTCATATCCTCCACTGTCCTGGGATTGGACCAAGCATAAGACGCCACGGTGGCCAAGACAGTGAGCAAAATAGTTTTCCTCATATGATTATAATGATGTGAAAGTCAGGGCACCACCTTGAACCTGACGCGGAAGACGTGCGTGTGCTCGTCCCAGTTGGTGCCTAAAAGTTCGAAATGACCTATCTGTCCGGTTGACCGCACATGCTTTCCTATGCACGGGCATACGTCGTAATCGCCGATTCTCACCAGTCGGATGGTCTGTGATGCGTCTTCAGGAAGCCTTGAGGCATCCACGTCGTCGGGCAGGTGGTCTTTGTCCACCATCTCGAACGTCACAGGCAGGTCATCCTCTATCAACTGGTTCATCATGCGTTCTATCTCCTTCTCCTGTTTGCGGTCGGGCTTTCGCTCCAACACATAGGAGATTTTGCTCTTCTTGCGCTCCACATGCGCGTTGCTTGACCTTTCGCAGCCGAACATCCTCACCATTGTCTGGTTGAGCAGATGCTCAGCCGTGTGCGCAGGTGGGAATTCATCCTTGTTATGGTCGTTGAAAACAGGGTCGTTCATGAATGATTCTATGCTAAAATTCCATTATTCACTATCGCAATCAAAGGTAAAGAGAAAAAGTGAGATAGCCAAAACTTTTTGGCTTTTTTCCTTTCAATCCTCAATTTATTTAATCAGTTCTTTTGGTATGAGATTGTAATCGAACATCACTTCGGAGTGGTTGTCCCATATCAGTTCTTTTTTCAAGACTTTTCCTGTGGCTCTGTCGATGGTCTCCCTGTATATTTTGGACACACGGTAGAATTTCCCGTTTCCCTCTTTATGGAAATGGTGTCCTTCCTCCACAATCTTATATATGGTGGGGTAGGGGGCGGTGGTGCGCAATTCCGTGAAGAGGTCGTCGCCCTCGCACCATGTGCAGAGTTGCACTGGTTGCTTGGTGTCATTGCGGAATCTCAAGTCTATGAAATTATAGTTCACCGACGTTCCAGCACTGAAAGGAATCCTTTTCCCACCCGGGTCGGGTGCCAATGCGTCAGAGTGGTGATGTACTTCGGTGATGGTGAGCGGGCTGTGGAGTATGATTAGATTGAGGTTGTTGGCCAGGTTGCAGAGGCCTCCACCCACACCAGCCACCAGTTTCCCGTTCACAATGACCCTGCCTTCCGCGAATCCGTTTCTCTTCGATGTCTTTCCCACTCTTTTCCAGAACGAGAAGGTCTCCCCCGGCATGACCACGAGTCCGTTGATGCGTGAGCACGCCAGCCTTATGTTGCCGGCCTTGTTCTGCTGTAATTTCTCATCGATGCCTGGTCCTCGTTTGATCATGTTGTTGTGTTGTTCATAGACCAACACCTCCAATCGCTCTTCTTGTTTTACCTGGGCATATTTTTCTTTGCCCAACCAATTTTTCAGGTGTCTTTTGCATATCTCCTTTTGCAAGGATATGGCGTAAGTCAGCGGGCTTATCTCACAAAAATTCTTCCTTCTCATCCTTTGTCTTGTTTTACGAATTCGTATATCAGGTAAGAACTGTATGCTTTCAACCAACCGTTGGCCATGGCATAGTCGAATTTTAGCAGAGGCCATCGAATTCCCTCTGGCAGCCGATGCAAGGGCAGGAGCATCACCCCAAAGGTTCTTTGCATGGTGAAAAGTCCTTCTGCCATTTTTTGCATCTCTTCTTGCGCCATCTCCGTTCCCCCATGCCATGAAGCCTGGCGGTGATGAAGCAGTTGACGCCTTTTCTTCGAAGGGATGTCCATGATGAAGCGCCCCCCTGGTTTCAGTATTCGGTGTACTTCCTTGAAAATCTCGCTGATGGTAGCCGGTTCAAGATGCATCATCAAGTGAAAGGAATACACCATGTCGAACATCTTGTCGGGGAATCCTGTTTCGTTGGCCGAAGCCTGTTTGAATGTCACCGAGGGATGCCGTTGCCTGGCAAGTTTCATCATCTCTGCACTGGCGTCCAGCCCATGTGTGGCATAGTTGGTCAGCCTTCCCGTGCCGCAGGCCATGTCAAGCCTCAGTCCGTCGGTCCGTTGTCCTTCCATCAGCAAGTCCATCGCCCTTCTTTCTTCGGCGTCGATGAACCTGCCGTAACTGTTGTCAAACCTGCTCTCGTCGTATGTGGTGGCTATCGAGTCGTAGTAGTCCACCACTTCACTTTTCATCTTTTCTTTCACTTCTCGTCTTGACTATTGGTTTCAACCATGTATTCACACACAGTGTTGATTTGTTCGCGGATTTTCTCAAGGTGGTCTCCTTCAACGGCATCCGTGGCTTCGGAATCCATCGTCTTTCCTACCTTTTCCCTTAGGAATTTCCCCTCGAAAAATGCACTGCCGATGGTGTATGCCCACGGATTCACCTCTCTGACCTCGTCGAGACGTTCAAAGCCATCAATGCTTCCTGCCAGGCACACTGGTGCTTCCACCTCTTTGGTGAAGGTGCTGATGAGTTTGCGCGCATCTCCTTCGTAGCGATAGCCCAGAAGGTCAATGCCAAAGACCCCTTTTGCCAGATATCCAAGTGCTTCATCGATGATTTCATCCATCGTGCCGGTTAGCACGGAGGGGCGTCCTGTCACTTTCCCGACAAAGGGCATGTATCTCAAATTGTGAGACTTGCAGAAGTCATTGATGGAATCGAAGTATTTCGTTCCCATCATCACATCGCAGCCGCATTGGAAAGCCAGTTCGGCCCCCGCCATGCCTTCCTCTTCCGTATATCCCACCACTTCGAGGAACGTCGTCATTCCACACGCCTTCATCCACGAGAAGAGGCTTCTCATCTCTTCGGGAGGCAAACGGTGCTCTTTCATTCCCCAGCACCGTGCTTTCGATTCCCGGCAATGTTCGAAGATTTTCGCAGCGTCGCTCACCGTGAAGTCGTGATGGGTGAGCATGACAATCAACTCTGGTTTTCCTGATATTATCATCTACATTATTTTAAATGTACAAAAATAGGTATATTACGTGAAAGCCCCAAATAAAGGGTTCTTTTTTTCATCATACGACTAAGTAAAAGAGGTTCAATGGTTCTTCAACAAAGTTTCAATGGTGCACATCCGTTTTTTTTGCGTTAATCTTTCATGATTTTTTTCACGTCTCTGCTTTATTTCGTAAGTTTGCATGCAATAACCAAAAGAGAAGACGAATCAATGGCCACACACAACGACTTGGGAGCATGGGGCGAGCGTGTCGCTGCAGACTATCTGCGAGGCAAGGGCTACAGCATACGCCATCAGAACTGGAAGATCGGGCACCGCGACCTCGACATCGTGGCGTTCACCCCGGATGGACAGACGGTGGTCGTGGTGGAAGTGAAGACACGGCGCAATACCGACTACGTTGCGCCCGAGGCTGCAGTGGATTGGAAGAAAGTCCGCAACCTCGCCTCAGCCGCCAACGCCTATCTGCAACGCTACCGCCTGGATGCCGACGTGCGTTTCGACATCATCACTGTCGTGGGTGACGGCACTCATGCCGACATAGACCATTTGGAGGATGCCTTTCCCGCCCCGATGTGGTGATGATGGAGAAGAAATGACTGCAGAACGGGATTCTTCCTTGTGCCTGGGTTCGACAATGAGCACAAGGTCATGCCTATGGGATGGCCTGGATGGCCTTATGTAAGAATAAATCGCGAAAATCTTCCGTATTTCGGCTATTATTCGTAATTTTGTGCCGAATTATGGACAAGGCCCCTTTTGTTTCGGGGTTCCAAATGACAAGAAAGACAAGATGAAAGTATTGAAATTCGGCGGAACGTCCGTGGGTTCCGTAAAGAGCATTCTTAGTTTGAAGCGCATCGTGGAGACGGAGTCCCGTCGCACACCGGTGGTAGTGGTGGTGAGCGCCCTTGGGGGCATCACCGACAAGTTGATTGCCACATCGCAGTTGGCCTTGAAAGGCGACGAGAGTTACAAGGATGAGTTCCAGGCAATGGTGGACCGCCATCATCGCATGATCGACACCGTCATCACCGAGCCACACGACCGCGAGCATCTAACCAGCACCATCGACACGTTGTTCGAGCAGTTGAAAAGCATATTTTTCGGTGTCTACCTCATCCACGACCTCAGCGAGAAGACCCTCGATGCCATCGTGAGTTACGGTGAGCGCTTGAGCAGCCATATCGTTGCCGCCATGGTGAAGGGTGCGAAATGGTATGACTCACGTCCGATGATCAAGACTTTCCGCAAGAACGGCCGCCACACGTTGGACAGTGAGTTGACCAACCGTCTTGTGCGTGAGACGTTCGCCGAACTTCCCCAGGTGTCGCTCGTCCCAGGCTTCATCAGCATGGACCGCGACACGGGCGAGATTACCAACCTGGGCCGTGGCGGCAGTGACTACACCGCAGCCATCATCGCCGCCGCCCTTGATGCCGAGACATTGGAAATCTGGACGGATGTCGATGGATTCATGACCGCCGACCCGAAGGTGATCAAGAGTGCCTACACCATTAACGAACTGAGTTATATAGAGGCGATGGAGCTTTGCAACTTCGGGGCGAAAGTGATCTATCCTCCCACCATCTATCCCGTCTGCGTGAAAAACATCCCCATTTGGGTGAAGAACACGTTCAATCCCTCCAATGCCGGCACCATCATCAAGGAGAAGGTGGCTGACGACCGAAAGCTCATCAAGGGCATCTCGAGCATCAGCGGGACGACGCTCATCACCGTCACCGGTTTGTCGATGGTGGGTGTCATCGGTGTGAACGAGCGCATCTTCAGCACCCTCGCCGCCAATGGCATCTCCGTCTTCATGGTGTCGCAGGCTTCTTCGGAGAACTCCACCTCCATCGGCGTGCGCGACACGGAAGCCCAAAAGGCCGTCGAGGTGCTCGACGAGGAGTTCGCCAAAGAGATAGAGACAGGAGCCATGTTCCCCATGCATGCCGAAAGCGGGCTGGCCACCATCGCCATCGTGGGCGAGAATATGAAGCACACACCAGGCATCGCCGGCAAACTTTTCGGCACGCTCGGACGTAGCGGCATCAGCGTGATAGCCTGCGCCCAGGGTGCTTCGGAGACGAACATCTCCTTCGTGGTGGACGGGCGTTTCCTCCGCAAGTCGCTCAACGTGCTTCACGACTCCTTCTTCCTTTCCGAATACAAGGTGCTCAACCTCTTCATTTGTGGCATCGGCACGGTGGGCAGCAAACTCATTGAGCAAATCCGCGCCCAATATGAATTGTTGATGGAGCGCAATAGGTTGAAACTCAATGTGGTGGGAATAGCTTCGTCGAAGAATGCCATCTTCACCCGCGACGGCATCAATCTTGACAACTACAAGGAACAATTGCAGCAGTCCACACCAAGTGACACGCAGCGCCTGCACGACGAGGTGATTGGCATGAACATCTTCAACAGCGTTTTCGTCGACTGCACGGCGAGCCGAGAAGTGGCCAGTCTCTACCAATCGTTCTTGGAACACAACATCAGCGTCATCGCCGCCAACAAGATTGCCGCCTCCTCAGACTACGACACCTATCGCGAGTTGAAGCAGACGGCACTTCGCCGTGGCGTGAAATTCCGCTATGAGACCAACGTGGGTGCAGGTCTGCCCATTATCGGCACCATCAACGACCTGGTGAATTCTGGCGACAAGATACTGAAGATCGAGGCCGTGCTGAGCGGGACGCTCAATTTCATCTTCAACGAAATAGCTGCCGATGTGCCCTTCTCTGAGACGGTTCGCCGCGCCAAGGAGCAAGGCTACAGCGAGCCAGACCCACGTGTGGACCTCAGCGGCACCGACGTGGTGCGCAAGTTGGTCATCCTCACCCGCGAGGCAGGCTATCAGGTGGAGCAGGGCGACGTGGAGAAACGCCTTTTCGTTCCCACTGAATTTTTCGAAGGCAATGTGGAAGAGTTCTGGAAAAAGTTGCCAAACCTTGACGACGACTTCGAGAAGCGCCGCCAGAGATTGGAAGCAGAGGGCAAGCGTTGGCGCTTCGTGGCGGTGATGGATCACGGCAAAGCCAGCGTGGCGCTGCAAGAGGTGCCGCAGGGGCATCCCTTCTACAACCTTCAAGGCAGCAACAACATCGTGATGCTCACCACCGAGCGTTACCGCGAGTTCCCCATGCTCATCCAGGGCTATGGCGCCGGAGCCAGCGTCACCGCAGCCGGTGTCTTCGCCAATATCATGAGCATTGCCAACATCTAACCCCGACGAAATGAAGCATATCATCATCTTGGGCGACGGGATGGCCGACCACGCCATCGAATGCCTTGGAGGCCGCACTCCCTTGCAGGCAGCCGACACTCCCTATATGGACATGCTGGCCCGCAAAGGGCGCAATGGTAGATTAGTGACCGTTCCGGAGGGTTTCCCTCCCGGTTCTGAAGTGGCCAACACCGCCATCATGGGTTATGACCTCGACAAGGTGTATGAAGGCCGCGGACCGTTGGAGGCCGCCTCCATCGGATATGAAATGGCTTCTGAAGACATGGCCATCCGCTGCAACATCATCTGTCTTGCCGACGGCAAAATCAAGAACCACCATGGCGGTCACCTCGCCACCAGTGACGGTGACACCCTCATCCGCTATTTGGACGAACATTTGGGAAATGATCGGGTGCGGTTCATCACAGGCATCCAATACCGTCACCTGTTGGTGGTGAAAGGGGGCAACAAACACATCACCTGTTCACCTCCACACGACCATCCCGACGAACCTTGGCAACCTCTCTTGGTGAAAGGCGACACACCGGTGGACAGCCCTGCCGACAAGGGGAGGATGACCCCGGAAGAGACCGCAGAATTGCTCAACGACCTCATCGTCCGCTCGCAAGAACTCCTTGCAGCCCATCCCTTCAACCAGAAACGGAGGGAGGAGGGGAAAGACGAGGCCAATTCCATCTGGCCTTGGAGTCCCGGATACCGCCCTTCGATGGAAACCATCGGTGAAATGTTTCCGGAAGTGAAGAGTGGCAGCGTGATATCCGCTGTCGACCTCATCAAGGGCATCGGCCACTACGCCGGACTGAACATCGTGGAAGTGGAAGGCGCCACCGGCCTTTATGACACCAACTATGAGGGGAAGGCCGTTGCTGCCATCGAGGCGTTACGTCACGAAGACTTCGTCTTCCTGCATTTGGAGGCGAGCGACGAGGCTGGACATGACGGAGACCTTGACTTGAAAATCCGCACGATAGAATATCTCGACCATCGTATCGTGGAACCCATATACAACGAGGTGAAGCATTGGGACGAACCCGTATGCATCGCCGTCCTTCCCGACCATCTCACCCCGGTGGAGACGCGGACCCATGTGAAAGGTCCCGTGCCTTTCCTCATCTGGCATAGGGACATCACCCCCGATAATGTCTTGCTCTATGATGAGACAAGCGCAGTGGCAGGGTCGTATGGCTTGCTGAAGCTGGGAGAATTCATCCGGGCTTTTATGAGGAGCTGAAGCCTCCAAAATGTTTTAGGAGAAAATCAGGAGGTTTTAGGAGCAAGTAGGAGGTTTTAGGAAGACTTTTCTTCCTAATATTTACTGTTGTTGAGGAATTGAGAGTGGTTGAGGTGTCTGCGCTCCTCAATGAAATCCTCCAATCCCAGACGGTCAAGATATTCGTTGGAGATGAAATGGTTTTTGTAAAGTTTGTTCACCTTGAAAAGCAATGGGGCCATCTCTTCTTTCAAGGTGGCCAATTCCTTGTCGGTGAAGAGGTGATTGGGGGCTGTGAGCACCTGCAACCTCACATGGAACTGCCTCGCCTCAACAGCGCATTTCCTCGCTTCAACTCTCAAGTAGATGGCATAGGCAATCACTGCCGCCAAGAGAAGAACGGCCACGATACAAGAAACAATAATAATATTCATCGCTGAAGATTCGATTTTAATTTATTTTCTTTTTTTTGTAAAAACATTTCCAATTCAAGTGGCGGCAAGCCGACCAACCTTTGGTTTGGCTTTGCTGAAGTAGCATGCGTAAGTTGTAGTCAATGCAGGGAGTGAGATTTATCCCGTTTTGTCACCTTGGTGACGTTGCTGCAGGTCCTCTATGGTATGAAAAGACCTTCTTTCGTGGCAAAGTTACTATTTTTTCTGGAGACGCCAATCAAAAATTGGAAAAAACAAACTCCTTTTTATGAAAGGGTGATAGAAATGCATTCCCTTTCGACTCTATTGTCATAAAGATGGCTTTTGCCATATGAACAGTATGAAGTTTATTAATCGTTTAATTTTACTAAAATGGAAAACAAGGAAGAGAAAAAGGCTATGAAGACACAGATTTACAACTTGGTGGTCCTCGACCGTAGCGGTTCGATGCAAAGCATGCGCAAGGCCGCGGTCGACGGTTTCAATGAAACCCTTGCCGGCATCAAGAAAGCTCAAGAGCGTTATGCCGAGACCCAGGATCATTACATTTCGTTGGTGGCATTCTGTAGTTGCTCCACCGACAAGATTTATGACAAGGTACCCGTCGCCGAGGCTCATCCCATGAAGTTAAAAGACTACCAACCCTGCTGCTGTACACCGCTTTATGATGCCATGGGGTTCGCCATCACCGATATTCAGCGTCATGTCAAGGATATTAAGGATGTTGCCATTTCTGTCACCATCATCACCGATGGATACGAAAACGCGTCAAAGGAATTCACGCGCACTTCCATCAGGGCGCTTGTGGAGAGTCTGAAAGGGCAAGGGTGGACCTTCACTTTCATGGGAGCCAACCAAGATGCTGCCCTCACCGCCGAAACCCTCGCCATTCGCTACTCCGCTAATTTTGATGCCACTGAAGACGGTGTGAGAGAAGCTTACTATAGAGATTCACGTTCAAAGTTCTCGTGGTTTGGCAAACTCAACGCTTCTTTTAGTCAAAGAATGATGATGGATGAAGATGACAGGATGAAGATGAATTCAGAAATGGCCGACATCGCTTTCGACGAGACGGAGACAGAAGACGAAGAGAATTATAATTTGGACGTCTGATAACAGACGATAGGAAAAGTTGAAAAGAAGAAGACTTGGCCAAGCTTGGCCAAGTCTTTTTTTTGTCAGAGTGAGCGGAGTGATTATCAATTTGCCGGGATGATATGCAGGTCGCGTTGAGGAAATGGGATGGTGATGTTGTTGTCCTTCAAGGTCTGGTAGACACATTCAAGCACCAGGCAGTCGTCACTGTATTGGGAAATCACTGGCACCCATATCGCCACCTTGAGGTTGACACTGCTATCTCCGAATTCGCGGAGCAACACTTGCACCGGATGCTGGTTGGGGTCTTCTTTGACGAAGGGCAGGTTGGATAATGCCCCCACGAGTAATTTGCGTGTGTTGTTGATGTCGGTGCCGTAGGCCACGCCCACGTCGAGGAGACGCAATTCGTAGCCGGAGGTTTTCGTCATGTTCTTGTAGTTCTTGGTGAACAATTGGCTGTTCTGGAAGGCAATCACCGAACCGTCCACCGACTCCAGCATCGTGCTGGTGTAGCTGATGGAACTCACTTTTCCGCGTATGCCGTCGCATATGATCCAGTCACCCACCTTGATGCGTCCGGCCATCAGTGAGATGCCATAGTAGATGTTTTCAAGGATGTCCTTCGATGCGAAGCCCACACCGGTGGAAAGTCCTCCCGAGACTACCACGAGCCAGGTGTTGTCCACATGGCAGATGGCAAGGCTGATGATGAGCCACAAGCCCCACACAAGCAGTTGGATGATGTTCCTCCCCATGACGAATCGGCTTTCAGCCGAGAAGGGGTCTTTTTGATTGAAATAATGTTTCAGCAGTGCTTGGGCTGTGTGGTTGAGGTAGGAGAACACCATCCATAGGATGATGACCAAGGCGATGTTCAGTACGCTGATGGTGATGTTGGAGGATTCAATGAACTTGTATGTGAAGATGCGCCATGTCAGTTCCGTGAGGTTGAACACGGAAGCCGCCCAGTAGATGGCCAGTAGTACCGACATCACTCCCAATGCAGGCAGCAGGACGCTATAGAGGAGGTCGTAGTGCCATGACTGCGTGATGGGCTTGTCTTCCAGATGATGCCGTTGGCCCCATCTCTTGATCCATGAGCGCAGGCAGGTGATGGTTAGGATGCAGGTGAGCTGCATGATCCACCAGATGAGAAGTTGGACGCTGAGCAGCGTGAAGCCAATCCATGAACTGATGACGGAGATGACGAAAACGATGGCGGAGATATAGGTGTAGAACACATCCAACTGTGGGATGTTGTGGTTGTGCCGTGACACCACCCACCATTGCCAGATGGCACAACAGAGGAGGATGGGAGGCAGGATGAGGTTGACCAACTCGTTGGGTACGAGTATGATGCGGAAGGCGATGACGATGAATCCTATGGCAATCAGTGGCGCGTAGATGCGAAGTGCGCTCATGATTTGGTCCGAACTCACGCGTAGCAGCAATGACACGAGGATGACACCCAGCAGCCAGGCATACTGCGTGAGAAGTCCGCTCGCCATGATGAAGAAATTCTGGTTCCAGAAGATGCGTATGATTTGCAGTGCGATGGCGAAGATGATGACGGTGGCTGCCATGATGATGGCCGAGCGCTTGTTGCCCATGCTGTCGCTACCCAGGTGTTTCCTCACCATCCTGGTGCCGAGAAAACTGATGGACATGGCGGCGAGGGCGAAGATGCCCATCGTGATGAAGAGTCCGATGATCATGCGGCTGTCCCAATCCGATTTCACCTTCGATGGCAGGTATTTCTCCTGCACCGTGTCTTTAGTCTTCGACACACGTGACCGGAAATTGGACAGGATGGTGAGGTAGTTGTCGCCGCCGTTGACGAAGATGTTGCTTTGTATCTCGTTGTATCGGTTGTTGGCGTAGCTGTTCATACGCTCCAGACGCTCCTCTGTCTCCTTGTAGATATCGATGTAATCACTCATGCTCTGACGGTTCTCCCAAAGCATGCGGCTGATGCACACCGCGAGCGTCAGGCAGACGTTGCGGTTCACCTTGGTGGTGTCGGGGAGGTTGCGCGTGTACATCTTGTCGAGGCTTGTCTTCAAGCTGTCGTAACGGGCGATTTCAGAGTCGATGTTCTCGATGCTCATGCGGAAGGGAAGAATCTTCCGGTGGTAGTCCTTGTACAATTGGGTCACCTCGTTGCACGCATAGGTCAGGTCGAAGACGTACTCGTTCTTTTGAGAGTAAAGCATCAGCGCGTTTTGGTTGCTGCGATTGGAGATGTCAACCAATTCGCGTATGATTTGTTCGCGATATTTCTTGTGACTCTTCGCTTCGTTCTGGAGGTCTTTGTAAAAGGAAGTCATCTCCTCGCGCAATATGGAAAGCGTAGAGTTCAAATCCCTCTCCTTCAGCACGGCATGGCCGGGAAGGGCGGACAACAGCAACGGCAGCAATAGCAACAGGATTTTCTTTTTCATCGGGAGAGAATTATGCGGTGTACATTCCAATCTTTTTCCAATCATGCATGCAAAGGTACTAATAAGAAAGAGAAAATCAAAAAACTTCTTCTTTTATTTTGCATTACGACAACCTTGCGTTACCTTTGTCCCTCAAATCCATACAAAACATGCTTCATACCATGACATTGATAGCCGACAGTGGAAGTACGAAGACCGACTGGTGCCTGGCACGAGATGGCGAGATGGTGGCAAGGATTGCCACGCAAGGCATCAACCCCTTTTACCAGAGTGATGAAGACATCATACGCATATTGGAAGACGAGTTGTTGGCACAGTGGCCTGCCGACTTGGAGAACGCTCAGGAAGTCTTCTTCTATGGAGCCGGCGTGAGACCGGAGATGTCGGTTAGGATGGAGCGCTTGGTGGGCGAGGTCACACAGGCGGCTCGCGTGGAGGTGCACGGCGACCTCCTGGGGGCGGCACGTGCGCTCTTCGGAAGAGAGGAAGGCATCGCCTGCATCCTCGGCACCGGTTCCAACTCCGGCCTATACGATGGCACGCACATCGTGCAGAACACTCCGCCCCTGGGTTTCATCCTTGGTGACGAGGGCAGTGGGGCCGTGATGGGAAAGCGTTTCGTGGCCGACCTGTTCAAGGGGCTGATGCCGCAATGGCTCTTGGAAGAATTCAAGGCTGCCACACATCAGGACGTGGCGGACGTCATCCAATCCGTCTACCGCCAACCCTTGCCCAACAGGTATCTGGCGCAGGTCACAAGGTTCATCCACCAACATCTGCAGGTCGAAGAGGTGAATGCTCTTGTCGTGGACAATTTCTGTGACTTCTTCCGCAGGAACCTCGTGCAGTACCGGCGACGCGACCTGCCTGTCAAGATGATTGGCAGCATCGCCTTCCATTTCCACGAACAGTTGGCGCGCGCCGCCGAAATGGAAGGGTTTGTACTCTGCGGCGTCGAGCAAGGCCCCATGGAGGGATTGGTGACCTTCCATGGGTCGGTTTGACACCAGGCCCGGGGAGGGAAACATTCATATCGGGAATGTTACCAGAAGAGGCAGATTACTATAATGGTCGGCAAGGTGACGAGTGGGATGCCCTAAAAGACATGGTTATGGCGATGCGGGGATTTTATATTAATGGCAATCTATTATTTGTTTAGAAATAAGTTCTGATAAAACCTCGTGAACGGCAAAGGATTTGTAAAGATAATAGGTATGTAAAAGATTAAAAATTATTTAATATTCGTTTATTATTTGTCGTTATTCGACAAAAATCAATATCTTTGCCCCAGATTTGTTTCACCAAAAGATAACTTGATTATGAACGTGAAAATGATTGGAAGACTCAAATGGCTCTGCTACATGTCGCTGTTTGTATGTGCATGTTGGTTCTTGTTCGTCTGCTACCAGAACTTCAATTTCATATTTGATACGGCGCACCGCCATATCCACCTGGATGCGAAAAACACAATAGTGGCCTACACCGCCACCATCTTCGTTTTGCACCTTCTCTTTACGTTCGGACTGATAGCAGCCTTCGTCACTTTCTTTGTTAATGTGCTGCGAGGTATAAGAAGAGAGGAACTATTCCCTAAAGCCAATGTGGCCGTTATCAATATTGGTGCCATACTGATTTTCCTGCAGACTGTGGCTGCCGACAATTTCGATCAGGTTTTCATTGTTGATGGCCCTGGACAAATCGTCCTCACATCAAATCCTTTTGTATACGCTCTGGCATTGCTCGTTTTTGGAGCCATGTATAAGATAGCCTATGATGTGGCGACAGAACACGACTTGACAGTATGAAAGGAGGAATGGCGCATGATTATGGTTAATCTTGACGTGATGATGGCACGGCGGAAGATGTCGCTCAACGAACTATCCGAGCGTGTGGGCATTACCATCACCAATCTATCGAAATTGAAGACGGGCAAGGCCAAAGCCATACGGTTCAGCACACTTGATGCCATATGCAAGGCATTGGATTGTACACCTGCCGACATTTTGGAATATGTTAACGAGTAATTTATATGGAGCGTATCTTGTATCTCGCCATTATTCAGGCCGTTTCCTTTTTTTCCTTTTCAGCATCGGCCCAGACTACCGTCAAAGGCCATGTGGTCAACGAGCGGGGTGAGGCGGTGGAGTATGTCAGCATTGGTTTCGAGGAAGACAGCGTGGGTGTCATTTCCGATGCACGCGGACATTTTGTGCTCGACATTCCAGCGGGCAGGAAAGACGATCTGTCCTTCTCGCACGTGTCCTATCAGACAGAAACGGTTCCCTTCCATGTTTATAGCCAGACCAACGAACTCACGGTGAAGTTGAAAGACAAGGTGGTGGAATTATCCGAGGTGGTAATAGGCAAGAAGAGCAAGCCCCAAACGCTTTCGGGCAAGTCGTGGGTCGGTTTCGGAGTTGCTGGTTTCATTAGTGGCGTTAGCTATACGAATAACTATGAATGGGGACCGATTTTCTCCAACTCGAAAGACTATGTGCTTAGCGACATCCTCATCATGGTGAAGGAATGCCTGTTCGAGCAGTGTACGCTGAGTTTCAATGTCTATGAGGTACATGGCCAACGATTTGTCAATGTCCTCAACATGCCCATCTATCAAGTTGTTAGTCCTGCCGACAATGGCAAACTCTTGGATGTCACTCCTACGGAAAATATCGTGCTGAAAGGGACGCAGAAATACTGTATCTGTCTTAGCATTGTTGATACCAAGGGCAAGGGAGCCATCTATTTCCCCCTCACTTTCAAGAGCAGTTACGCTCGCAACACGGTCAAGGGCAAGCGCCGCAAATTGCCTGCTTGTCCTTCTATCATGGTGAAGGGATACAAGATGAATGATGGATATGCAGACGGAGATGAAATGTAAGAAATACAAACTCTCCACAACCTCAGCCCCATTGGTGTCCAGCGTGGAAACTGTCACCATCAGGTATGCAGATGCATGCAATGACAACAAAAACTTTGCGTAGTGCTAAAATGGCGCTAATTTTTGATTCAAGGAAGGATTATTTTCACTTTTGTTAGCATTATTTCCTTTTTTTTGCTATCTTTGCACCGCTTTATGCTGTTTCTCTCTACAAGGGAACTATCAACATTAAACACATATATATGTATTTCACTTTGTTAATAACCGTCATCCTGACGGCAGTTGTCTTGGTGTTAGGCGCTTACGTCATCGCCAAGTTGATTGGACCTCGGTCGTACAACAAGGTAAAAGGTGAACCATTCGAGTGCGGTATTCCTACGCACGGGTCCTCTTGGATTCCCGTGTCGATAGGCTATTACCTCTTCGCCATCCTTTTCCTCATGTTCGACATCGAGACGGTTTTTCTTTACCCATGGGCCGTGGTGGTTCAGGAGTATGGTGTGATGGCGATTGCCAGCATCGGCTTCTTCCTGCTCGTGCTCGTATTTGGCTTGGCTTATGCCTGGCGGAAAGGAGCGTTGGAATGGATGTAAGGAAACCGCGTATCAAGAGCATTCCATACGAGGAGTTCAAGGACAATGAGACCTTGGAGAAACTGGTGGAAGAGCTCAATGAAGGTGGCGTCAACGTTGTCACGGGAAGCCTGGACCAACTCATCAACTGGGGAAGGTCCAACTCCCTATGGTCGCTTACTTTCGGAACATCTTGCTGTGGCATCGAGTTCATGGCTGTCGGCTGTGCTCGCTACGACTTCTCGCGCTTCGGCTTCGAGGTCACCAGGAACTCACCACGTCAGGCCGACCTTATCATGACCGCCGGCACCATCACCCACAAGATGGCGCCTGTGTTCAAGAGACTCTACGACGAGATGGCCGAGCCCAAATACGTCGTCGCCGTGGGTGGCTGCACCATCTCTGGAGGACCTTTCAAGTCGAGTTACCATGTCGTCAAGGGCATTGAGGAAATCGTGCCCGTGGATGTCTACATTCCCGGATGTCCTCCGAGACCCGAGGCCATCCTCTACGGCATGATGCAGTTGCAGAGAAAGGTGAAGATTGAGAAATTCTTCGGTGGCGCCAACCACAAGCAAAACGCCGAGGAGCGTGAGCAAGGCCTTTCCAACGAGGCCATCGCCTCTGGGTGGAAAAAGCCTATCGTCGTCACCGACGTACCAGAGGATTTCGTCAACGAACTCAATAAAGGCAAGGAGGGAGAGCAATGAAATTAGACTT
Source organism: Prevotella sp. (assembly GCA_017619375.1). Lineage (GTDB taxonomy): Bacteria > Bacteroidota > Bacteroidia > Bacteroidales > Bacteroidaceae > Prevotella. The sequence continues at coordinate 98,743 of JAFZSL010000075.1, forward strand.
CATCAACGTATCGTTCGATAACTTCAGCAAGGAAATGAGAGAGCTGAAGGAAAAGAAGCATTACGACTACCTTGTCACCATAGTGGGTGAGGACTTCGGCGAGGAAGGACTGGGATGCATCTACATCTTGGAAAACACTGAAAACCATGAGCGTGCCAGTGTGAAAACCATCGCCAAGAAGGTAGACGAGGACTTTGTCATCCCATCCGTCATCGACATCTGGAAAGCCGCCGACCTCCTCGAAAGAGAGGTTTATGATTTCTATGGCGTCAAGTTCCTCGGACACCCCATCATGGAGAGGTTGTTCCTGAGAAACGACTTCAAGGGGCATCCTTTCAGGAAAGACTGGCAATTCGACGACTCCTACTCCCTCGAGGACGACGAGGAGAGTGAATACGCCAACACCTACACCCTCGACGACAACGGCAAACTGGTGTGCACCCGCCACCGGCTGTTCGATGAAAACGAATATGTGGTCAACGTCGGACCTCAGCACCCCTCCACACACGGCGTGCTCAGGTTGCAGACCGTCCTCGACGGCGAGGAGGTCAAGCGCATCTATCCGCACCTGGGATACATCCACCGCGGCATAGAAAAGATGTGGGAGGGATACACCTATCCGCAGACTCTTGCGCTAACCGACCGACTCAACTACCTCTCCGCCATGATGCACCGCCACGCCCTCGTGGGAGTCATCGAAGAAGGACTCGGCGTGGAGCTCTCCGACCGCATCAAGTACATCCGCACCATCATGGATGAGTTGCAGCGTCTCGACTCCCACCTTCTTTATTGCGGATGCTGCGCACAGGACCTTGGCGCACTCACCGCCTTCCTCTACTGCATGCGCGACCGCGAGCATGTGCTCAACGCCATGGAGGAGACAACCGGCGGCAGACTCATACAGAACTACTACCGCATCGGAGGACTGCAAGACGACATCGACCCCAATTTCGTGGAGAATGTCAAGACACTATGCACCTACCTCCGCCCGATGATTCAGGAATACATGGACGTCTTCGGCGACAATGTCATCACCCACAACCGCTTCGAGCGTGTAGGCGTGATGAACCGCGAGGACTGCATCAACTACGCTGTCACTGGACCTGCGGGACGTGCCGCCGGATGGGCCAACGACGTGAGGAAAAACCATCCCTATGACATGTATGACAAGGTGGAGTGGAAGCAAATCCTCTTGCCTGGAGCCGACTCCATGGACCGCTATCTCGTGCACATCCAGGAGATGTATCAAAGCTTGGACATCATCGAGGCACTCATCGACAACATCCCCCAAGGCGAGTTCTACATCAAGCAGAAACCCATCATCAAGGTGCCTGAGGGACAGTGGTACTTCTCCGTGGAAGGAGCCAGCGGCGAGTTCGGTGTCTACCTTGACTCCAGGGGAGACAAGAGCCCTTACCGCATGAAGATGCGTCCCATGGGACTCACGCTCGTAGGAGCCCTCGACCCCATGCTGAGAGGACAAAAGATAGCAGACCTTGTCACCACGGGAGCCGCCATCGACTTTGTCATTCCAGACATTGACAGATAACCACGCTAAAACATTCAAATATGTTACATTATCTTGATTTTTCCATAGTAACACAATGGTTCGACTCATTGCTGCGCGACACGCTGGGGTTGGGCGACTTCTGGGCCATCCTCATCGAGTGCGTCATCGTCGGACTGTTCATATTGGTGGCATACGCCCTCATCGCCATCGTGCTCATCTTCATGGAGCGCAAGGTGTGTGCCTATTTCCAATGCCGCCTGGGCCCCATGCGCGTGGGACCGTGGGGCACGCTGCAGGTGTTCGCCGACGTGCTGAAGATGCTCATCAAGGAAATCTTCTTCGTCGACAGGGCCGACAAACTGCTGTATGCTGTGGCGCCCTTCCTTGTCATCATTGGCTCGGTGGGAGCCTTCTCGTTCCTCCCTTGGAACGCAGGGGCGTTGGTGCTTGACTTCAATGTGGGCGTGTTCTTGCTCACCGCCATCTCTTCCATCGGCATCGTGGGTATCTTCCTTGCAGGATGGGCATCCAACAACAAGTACTCCGTCATCTCCGCCATGCGTGGAGCCGTGCAGATGATTTCTTACGAGATTTCGCTCTGCCTGTGCCTCATCACCGCCGTCATCCTCACCCAGACCATGCAGGTCAGCGGCATTGTGGAAGCACAGCACGGACCTTGGAACTGGCTCATCTTCAAAGGCCACATCCCCGCCATCATCGCCTTCCTCACCTTCCTCGTCGCAGGAAATGCAGAGGCCAATCGCGGACCGTTCGACATGGCTGAGGCGGAGAGTGAGTTGACTGCCGGCCACCACACCGAGTACTCCGGAATGGGATTCGGCTTCTTCTACCTCGCCGAATACCTCAACCTCTTCATCATCTCAGGCATTGCCGTCACCGTCTTCCTCGGAGGATGGGAGCCCATCTGCATCGGCGTGGCGGGCTTCGATGAGGTGATGGACTACATACCGGGCATCGTCTGGTTCATGGGCAAGACGTTCCTCATCGTCTGGATCCTGATGTGGATCAGGTGGACTTTCCCCCGCCTGCGCATCGACCAGATTCTCAAGTTGGAATGGAAATACATCATGCCGCTGTCGCTCATCAACCTGGTGCTGATGACCTTGGTGGTGGCTTTCGGACTCCACTGGTAATATGAAAAAGGAAGTCTAAACGACCTTCAGAAAAAGAATAAGAAAATGGAAAACAAATCATATTTCGGCGGTATCGCGGATGGAGTGAAGACGCTCGCCGTGGGTTTGAAAACCACTCTCAAGGAGTATTTCACACCCAAGTCGACCGAGCAATATCCCGAGAACCGCAAGACCACGCTGCATGTCGCCAAGAGGCACCGTGGAAGGCTTGTCTTCAAGCGCAACGAGGACGGCACCTCCAAATGCACTGCCTGCACGCTGTGTGAGAAGGCTTGTCCCAACGGCACCATCAAGATTGTATCGGAGATGCGTACCGACGAGGCTACCGGCAAGAAGAAGCGCGTGCTTCTCGACTACCAATACGACTTGGGCGACTGCATGTTCTGCCAGTTGTGCACCAATGCGTGCAACTTCGACGCTATCGAGTTCACCAACGATTTCGAGAACAGTACGTTCGACCGTGGTGCGCTGGTGTTGCACCTTGACAAGGAGGTTTACGAGGGTGGTTCGCTGCCCGGCCTCATCGAGGGAGGAGCTCCACTCGTCATCGGCAAATTCAATACTAAAACCAAATAAGGACCATGGCCAATATCATTATGTTCTGCATCCTCGCAGTCGTCATCTTGGGTTCGGCTGTGATGTGTGTCGCCACAAAGAGTTTCATGCGGGCGGCCACGTTCCTGCTCTTCGTGCTCTTCGGAGTGGCAGGCCTTTATTTCCTTATTGACTACACCTTCCTGGGAGCCGCTCAAATCAGTGTCTATGCAGGAGGTGTGACCATGCTCTATGTCTTCGCCATACAACTCGTCTCCAAGCACACGCTGCAAGGTGTGGCCGAGCGCCTTCGTGGAAAGAAGGTGGTTGCCGGCGCCCTCGTCGCCCTCGCCGGGTTCGCCATGGTGTTGTTCATCCTTCTCAAGCACAAGTTCGTATCCCTGGCCATCCCCAACGAGGAGGTGCCCATGCAAGAAATCGGTCAAGCGCTCATGGGGGCGGAAAAGTTCCAGTACGTCCTCGCGTTCGAGTTCATCTCGGTATTCCTGCTCGCTTGCATCATCGGTGGAATCGTCATTTCAAGAAAGGACAAGTAACATGATACCAGTAGAATACTTCCTCGTACTAAGCACGCTGCTCTTTTTCATCGGCGTCTTCGGATTTGTCACGCGTCGCAATTTGATAGCGATGCTCATCTCGACCGAACTTGTCCTCAATGCCGTGGACATCAATTTCGCTGTGTTCAACAGGCTGCTCTATCCCGGACAGCTTGAAGGCTTCTTCTTCACGCTCTTCTCCATCGGTGTGGCAGCTGCCGAGACAGCCGTTGCCGTGGCCATCATCATCAACGTTTACCGCAGGTTCAATAGCGACCAGGTGAATCGTATAGAGAACATGAAACTATAAAATCATAAAAGGTGGACAGGGTGGTTTTTCCCACCCTTAAACCCAAAACCTATCACAACATATGGATTACAGTTATGCTTTTCTGATACTTCTCCTGCCTGCATTCTCCTTCCTCGTATTGGGACTTTGCGGCATGAAGATGTCTCACAAGGTGGCAGGACTCGTTGGCACCACGGTATTGGCCATCGTCACGGTCCTTTCCTACTATACGGCATTCACGTATTTCTCCGCCCCGAGGTTGGACAATGGGGCTTTCGCGGCCATCGTGCCATTCAATTTCACGTGGCTGCCTTTAGGGAAACTCAGTTTTGACATGGGCATGCTGCTCGACCCCCTTTCGGTCGTCATGCTCATCGTCATCTCCACCGTGAGCCTCATGGTGCACATCTACTCCTTCGGCTACATGCACGGTGAGAAGGGATTCCAGCGTTACTACGCATTCCTTTCTCTCTTCACCATGTCGATGCTCGGACTGGTGGTGGCTACCAACATCTTCCAGATGTACCTCTTCTGGGAGTTGGTGGGTGTGAGTTCCTATCTGCTCATCGGCTTCTACTACAAGCTGCACTCCGCAGTGGCGGCTTCGAAGAAGGCGTTCATCGTCACCAGGTTTGCCGATATGTTTTTCCTCATCGGCATCCTCATCTTCGGATACTACACTGAGTCGTTCAGCTTCACTTTCGTCAACAACATCGATGCTGCGGGATTGGCCCACGTATGTGAACCGTCGAAGGCTGTGGCCGCTGGTGGTTTCATCATTCCTACGGCCCTCGTGCTGATGTTCATCGGCGGTGCCGGCAAGAGTGCCATGTTCCCGTTGCACATTTGGTTGCCTGATGCCATGGAGGGCCCCACGCCTGTGTCGGCACTCATCCACGCCGCCACGATGGTGGTGGCCGGAGTCTTCCAGTTGGCACGCATGTTCCCCTTGTGGATCCAATATGCGCCCAACGCCCTGCCCATCGTGGTGTGGGTGGGCGTGTTCACCGCTTTCTATGCTGCAGCCGTGGCATGTGCGCAGACCGACATCAAGCGTGTGCTGGCCTTCTCCACCATCTCGCAGATTGCTTTCATGATGGTGGCTCTCGGCGTATGCCTGCCAGGACATCACGGTGCCGTGCTTGACAACCACGCACAACTGGGTTACATGGCTTCCATGTTCCACCTCTTCACCCATGCCATGTTCAAGGCTTGCCTCTTCCTCTGCGCCGGTTGTGTCATCCACGCCGTGCACTCCAACGAGATGGCGCTCATGGGCGGGCTGCGCAAGTACATGCCGGTCACCCACATCACCTTCCTCATCTCATGCCTTGCCATTGCCGGCATCCCCTTCTTCTCGGGATTCAGCTCCAAGGATGAGATCATCACGGCATGCTTCGAATACAGTCCCGTGGTGGGATGGATCATGACGGGTGTCGCCGCCATGACGGCCTTCTACATGTTCCGCCTCTATTACGGCATCTTCTGGGGCACGGAGAACAAGGAGGCTCACGAGCACCACACGCCACACGAGGCTCCTGCCACCATGACGGTGCCTCTCATCATCCTCTCTGTCATCACCGTGGGTGTGGGCATCTACACCACCTTGGCAGGATTCCTGGGATGGGATGGAAGTTTTGGTTACTTCGTTTCCGCCACAGGCGAGAACTACACCATCCATTTCGATACGAAAGTGGCTGCCACTTCCACCATCATCGCCATCTTGAGCATCTGTCTGGCCACCTATATCTACAAGGGTGAGCGTCAGCCCATCGCCGACAAGCTCTACGCCGCCATGCCCAAGTTGCACCGTGCGGCCTACAAACGGTTCTATATGGACGAGGTGTGGCTCTTCATCACTCACAAGATCATCTTCAACCTCGTGTCGAAACCCATCGCATGGTTCGACCGCCACGTCATCGACGGGACGTTCAACTTCATGGCCTGGGGCACCAACGAGGCTGGTGAGAGCATCCGCGGCTGGCAGAGCGGCGACGTGCGCCAGTATGCCGTATGGTTCCTCACCGGAAGCGTGGCCATTACCTTATTGTTGTTATGTGCATTGTAAAAAAATGAAGAAATGAGTATACTGACTATTTTCGTTGTCATTCCCGTGCTCATGCTGCTGGGCTTGTGGCTCGCACGCACGCTCAACCAAGTACGCACGGTGATGGTGGTGGGAGCCTCCCTCCTGTTGGCATTGTCCATCTACCTGACCATTGATTTCATTCACTTGAGGCAAAGCCATCCGGCCGACCTCGAGCCGATGCTCTATACGGCAAGCGTGGAGTGGTTCAAGCCGCTGCACATCTGCTACTCCGTGGGTGTCGACGGCATTTCCGTTGTCATGCTGCTCCTCTCGAGCATCATCGTCTTCACCGGAACCTTCGCCTCATGGCAGCTGAAGCCGCTCACCAAGGAGTATTTCCTCTGGTTCACCCTCCTCAGTTCGGGTGTCTACGGATTCTTCATCTGCACCGACATGTTCACCATGTTCATGTTCTACGAGGTGGCCCTCATCCCCATGTACCTGCTCATCGGCGTGTGGGGTAGTGGCGCCAAGGAGTACTCGGCCATGAAGCTTACTTTGATGCTCATGGGCGGCTCGGCCTTGCTCATCCTGGGCATCCTGGGCATCTACTTCTTCAGCGGGGCTTCCACGATGAACGTCATAGAGATTGCGAGGAACAATGCGCTGCCGGGGATGGAAATCGACCACCACGTGCAGAACATCCTCTTCCCGTTCGTGTTCATCGGTTTCGGCGTGTTGGGAGCGCTCTTCCCGTTCCACACATGGAGCCCCGATGGTCATGCTTCGGCCCCGACGGCTGTCTCCATGCTCCATGCCGGCGTGCTGATGAAGTTGGGCGGCTATGGTTGTTTCCGCATCGCCATGTTCCTCCTGCCCCATGCAGCACAGGAACTGTCGTGGATATTCATCATCCTCACCACCATCTCGGTGGTATATGGAGCGTTGTCCGCCTGTGTGCAGACCGATTTGAAGTACATCAATGCATACTCGTCGGTGTCGCACTGCGGACTCGTGCTCTTCGCCATCCTCATGATGACACGCACGTCTTGCACGGGCGCCATCATCCAGATGCTGTCCCACGGTCTCATGACGGCCCTCTTCTTCGCCCTCATCGGCATGATCTACGGACGCACTCACACCCGTGACGTGCGCAAGTTGGGAGGACTGATGAAAATCATGCCTTTCCTTGCCGTGGGCTATGTGCTGGCAGGTCTCGCCAACTTGGGACTGCCGGGCTTCTCGGGCTTCGTGGCTGAGATGACCATCTTCGTGGGTTCGTTTGAGAACAACGACGTGTTCCACCGCACGGCCACCATCATCGCCTGCGGCTCCATCGTCGTCACCGCGGTCTACATCCTCCGCGTGGTGGGCAAGATCCTCTACCAGAAGGTGGCCGACCCGCACTACGAGCAACTCACCGACGCCACATGGGACGAGCGGGTGGCTGTATGCTGCCTCATCTTCTGCGTGGCAGGCCTGGGCCTTTTCCCACTCTGGGCCAGCAACGTCATCAACGACGCCGTGGCACCCATCCTCACTGTCATTAATCCATCATTCTGAAAGTCATGAATTACAGTCAATTCCTATACATGGTACCCGAGGCAGTGCTCACCGGCATCCTCGTGGTGTTGTTCATCGCAGACTTCGCTTCTGAAAAGGATGAGCGCAGACCTTGGTTCAACTTGTTCGCTTGCGTGCTCTTCGGCGTGCTCACTTTGGTGTGTGCGCTGCCGCTGAAGCCCAAGACGGCTTTCGGAGGGATGTATGTCACCAACGACGCCGTGAGCGTCATGAAAGCCATCCTCGCCCTGGCGTCTCTCGTCGTCGTCATCATGAGCCGGCAATGGATTTCCAAGAAGGAGAGCAGGCACCGCGAGGGTGAGTTCTACATGCTCGTGGCTTCCACCTTGCTGGGCATGTTCATGATGATGTCGTCAGGACATTTCCTCTTGTTCTATCTCGGATTGGAAATGGCCTCCATCCCCATGGCGTGCCTCGTGGCACTCGACAAGCACCGCAACAACTCGGCCGAGGGTGCCGCCAAGTACATCCTCACGGCGGCCTTCTCCAGCGGTGTGATGCTCTTTGGACTGTCCTTCATCTATGGCGCCTGCGGGACGCTCTATTTCGGCGACGTGGCAGCCAACCTGAATGTCAGCTACCTCACAGTCATGGGCATGGTGTTCTTCTTCAGCGGACTGGGCTTCAAAATCTCTCTCGTTCCCTTCCACTTCTGGACGGCTGACACCTACGAGGGTGCACCGACAGTGGTGACCGGTTACCTGAGCGTGGTGTCGAAGGGTGCTGCAGCATTCACCTTCGCAGCCATCCTCTTCAAGGTGTTCCCGGCGCTGTACAACGAGTGGCACTATTTCCTCTACATCGTCATCGTGCTGAGTATCACGGTTGCAAACCTGTTTGCCATCAGGCAGAAGGACCTCAAGCGATTCATGGCGTTCAGCTCCATCTCCCAGGCGGGATACATCATGCTGGCCATCACGGGTGAGCAGACGATGGGCATCACGGCCCTCTCGTTCTACATCCTCGTCTATGTCGTGGCCAACCTTGCTGTGTTCTCCGTCATCAGCGTGGTGGAACAAAACAACGGCGGCGTCACCAACATGGATGCTTACGACGGCTTCTACACCACCAACCCGAAACTGTCGTTCCTCATGACATTGGCGCTCTTCTCATTGGCGGGCATTCCACCATTCGCCGGTATGTTCAGCAAGTTCTTCGTCTTCATGTCGGGCGTGAGTGGCCACACCTTCGACACACGCATCGGTGTGTTGGCCTACATCGTCGTCTTCATCGCGTTGGTCAACACGGTGGTGAGCCTTTACTACTATTTGCTCATCGTCAAGGCCATGTACATCAAGAAGACCGAGAAGCCGCTGCCCACCTTCAAGAGCGACAAGAACACCAAACTCGCCCTCGCCATCTGCACCGCGGGCATCGCTGCTTTCGGCATCCTCAGTTGCATCTACGAATGGATATACAACGCAGCAGACAAGTTCTGATTCTTGAAGTTGGAGCAAGACATTTGCTTCAGACGATATAAAGAACAATCAAAAAGGCAGCCTCGGCTGCCTTTTTTTTGATGATGATGGAAAGAATGTGAGTACCTTGCCAAAATCTTTAATCAACATCATTTTAAATGATTTTAGAGCCTTTTGTGAAAATCTTGTAGGAAAGACCAATGTTGGTCATTTTTTTGTGTATTTTTGCAAAAACCTTTTCAACAATCAAACACTGTGTTTGGAGCAGTATGCATGGAGACGTGAAGTATGCCGTCACCATCTTGCCCAACCTTGTCAGTCATGAGAGTCAACGGCCCCATCCAACTATTTCCCCTCCTGCGTGTTGCGGCATGCATGGCATTGGGCATCTTCCTCGGTTATGAGATGCGAGGAGCGATGCCTGAATGGGTGTGGATAGGCCTTTTGGTCATCTCCTTGTCATGCACCATGGTGTCGAGGAAGCACGATGTGCTGCAAGGGGTGTTGATTTGCTTTACCCTCCTTTTTCTTGGTGGCACCTTGGCCGTCAGGCAAAGTAGGCAGTTGGAAAGGCCGTTGCCGGAAGATGCCATCACCTATCGGGCGGTGGTGGCCACGCAACCGCAGGAGCGAGGAAAAGTGGTGCGCATGGACCTTTGGCTCCTTGAAGGCGATGATGCCCCACGGAAGGTGAAAGCCTCGTTGCTCAAGGACACCCTCGTAAAGAGATACCAGCAGTTGAACGTGGGCGACGGCATCATCGCCACCTCGCGTATGCAGAAGCCTGAGAATTATTACAAATCCCATTTCAACTATCCCCTCTATCTTCGCTGCCATGGCTTCACCGCCACCACATTCATTCTGCCCGATGAATGGCGGAAGGCATCCCTCAGCCTGGAGAGCCTCTCACACCTCGACCGCACCATCCTGGCGGCCATGCGCTTCCGGCAGGCTACCCTGCGCCGCTACCTCACTCTGGGCTTGGACAACGAGGAGATGGCGGTAGCCGTGGCGATGGCGATGGGCGATAAGACACGTCTCACCAACGACCTGCGCGATATCTATTCCATCTCAGGCGCCTCGCACGTGCTCGCCCTCTCAGGATTGCATCTCGGCATCATCTACGTATTGCTTTCGCTCGTCCTTGGTGTCAGGAGGCGGGGTGCACTCCGCGAGATGGTTGTCATCCTCGGCATCTGGTGTTACGCCATCTTCACTGGTCTGTCACCCTCGGTGACGAGAGCCGCCATCATGATCACCATCTATGCCGCCGTGGGTCTGCTGCGACGCGACCGTATGTCGCTCAATGCCTTGGCGCTCACCGCCCTCATCATGATGGTGTGCAACCCGCTCTGTCTCTACGATGTGGGATTCCAGATGTCGTTCATGGCTGTTTTCGCCATCCTGGTGTGCTACAAACCCGTCAGCAGGCTCGTCCCAACAGAATTCCTTCAAAGGCACAGGGTGGTGAAATGGGTGTGGGCATTAGTGGTTGTTTCATGTTGTGCGCAGTTGGGCACCGCTCCGCTTACGGCCTATTATTTCGGTCGCTTCTCCGTCTATTTCCTGCTCACCAATTTCGTCGTGGTGCCATTGGCCACCATCGTCCTTTACCTCACTGCAGCCATGTTGGTGGCGGCGTTGGTGCCTTCACTCCTGCCATGGGTGGCAAAGGCGCTCGCCTTCGTGGTTACCTTGCAGACAGCAATGGCCAGATGGGTGTCCGGCCTGCCCGGGGCGAGTGTGGAGGGCATCGACATCAACCGCCTTCAGCTTTTCCTGGTCTATGTTGTCATCACAGCCCTTGGATACGTGGCGTGGCATTTCCTAAGGACCAAAAACAGGTAGGCGGAGACATTTCATTATCATTGTTGTTTGAAATGTCGGTTTCTTTGTTTGATTTGTCTTATTAAGGTTAGATTTGTCTTTCAAATGATAAGACTAATATGTATTTTTATTATTTTTGTCGATAATAGAAACCCTAACCTAAAGGCTTTACCCGACGCCTTACCTTGATAATTAGCAAACTACAATGAAAAGAAAGACTTTCTTCATGCTGCTTTTGGCGGCATGCTTTGTGCTTCCCATAAGTGCACAACGCAAGATGGACGTACTCAGTCGAGGACTCGTAGCCGTGAAGACAGGCAATGGAGTGTTCCTCAGTTGGAGACGATTGGGAGAAGAGTACTATGACGTGACCTACAACGTCTATCGAAATGGTGTGAAACTCAACGACACACCGCTCATCGTGTCCAACTACACCGATACGGGAGGCACAAAAACCAGTTCCTACACCGTGAAGGCCGTGGTGAGAGGGGTGGAACAGGCGGCATCGAAAGCCGTCACACCATGGGATGGTTACGTATACTCTTCCTCTTGGTCGGGCTATTTCGACATCCCCTTGGCCAAGGTGTATGACAATGCGGGCAACGACATCACTTCCACATACATCGCCAACGATGCCGAGGTGGCCGACCTCGACGGAGACGGCGAGATGGAGGTCATCATCAAGCGCATCAGCACGAAAGATGCCAACGACCTCTACGTCAGCCGCACCGACGGGGCATACGACCGCTTCGATGCCTACAAGCTAGAAGATATATTAGGAGCTAAAAAGAGCTGGGTTGGTATTCAGCCCAGCTCTTTTTGTAGAAATAGTGAGGTGTAGCCCTTTCCGCTGGCCGCCACCTCCTCTGGCGTGCCGGTGCACACTACATGACCGCCGCCACGGCCGCCGTCTGGCCCCATGTCGATAATGTGGTCGGCCAGTTTGATGACATCGAGGTTGTGCTCGATGACGATGACGGTGTTGCCACGGTCCACCAGACGTTGGAGGACGTCCATGAGAATGCGGATGTCCTCGAAATGCAATCCCGTGGTGGGCTCGTCGAGGATATAGAGTGTCTTTCCTGTGTCGCGCTTGGAGAGTTCCGTAGCCAGTTTCACGCGCTGGCTTTCTCCTCCGGATAGCGTGGTGGAGGGTTGTCCCAGTTTGACATAGCCCAGTCCTACGTCCTGCATGGTCTTGATTTTGTGCAGGATGTTGGGCACGTTCTCAAAGAACTCCACTGCTTGGTTGATGGTCATGTCAAGCACATCGGCGATGGACTTGCCCTTGTATCTCACTTCCAACGTTTCCCGGTTGTAGCGTTTGCCATGGCATATTTCACAAGGCACCATCACGTCGGGGAGGAAATTCATCTCGATGTTGCGGTAGCCGTTGCCGCCGCAGTTCTCACAGCGACCGCCTTTCACGTTGAAAGAAAAGCGCCCTGGCTTGTAGCCGCGTATTTTCGCTTCTGGCAAGCCTACGAAGAGGGAGCGGATGTCGCCGAACACCCCTGTGTAGGTGGCGGGGTTCGACCTTGGCGTGCGTCCGATGGGCGACTGGTCCACGTTCACCACCTTGTCCACCAACTTGATGCCTTCGATGCTGTCGTAGGCCATGGGGGCTTTCAGCGAACGGTAGAATTGTTGGGAGAGGATGGGTTGCAATGTCTCGTTCACCAATGTTGACTTGCCTGAACCGCTGACACCTGTCACCACAATGAGTTTTCCCAAGGGGAATTCCACATCGACGCTCCTGAGGTTGTTCCCCTTGGCTCCCCTGAGCCATAGGCTGTTGCCGTTTCCCTTGCGGCGGTGGTCGGGCAGGGGGATGTGCTTCTCACCATTGAGGTATTGGCTGGTGATGGTGTGTTCTCGCAACATGGCTTCCGTGGGTCCTTGGAAAACCACCTCGCCGCCTTTGCGACCCGCCTCGGGACCGATGTCCACGATGTAGTCGGCGGAGAGCATCATCTCCTTGTCGTGTTCCACCACGATGACGGTGTTGCCGATGTCGCGTAATTGCTTGAGACTGGCGATGAGCTTGTCATTGTCGCGTTGGTGAAGGCCGATGCTGGGCTCGTCGAGGATGTAGAGCACGTTGACCAGTTGCGAACCTATTTGCGTGGCCAGGCGGATGCGCTGGCTCTCTCCTCCCGATAGGGTGGATGACTGACGGTTGAGGGAGAGGTAGTCAAGTCCTACTTCAAGCAGGAAGTCAAGGCGTGTGCGGATTTCCTTGAGGATTTCTGTTGCTATCTTACCTTCCTTCTTCCCAAGGTGTTGCTCGGCTTCATCGAGCCATTCCCGCAACTGGCTGATGTCCAGGTCGGAGGCCTCTGCGATGTTCTTGTCCCAAATGCGGAACGAGCGTGCCTCTATGTTGAGGCGCTGGCCCTTGCATTCCGGACAGGTGCATGTGGCAAGGAATTGGTCCGCCCATTTCTGTCCGCTGGCACTGTCGTCGTTCTCCATCACTTGACGGAGGTATTTGATGACGCCGTTGAATGGAACGAAATAGTCGCTGGACGTGTGGACGAGTTCTCTTGGTATGCGCACGTTGTTGAGCGTGCCGTAGAGCACTTCGGCAAGGGCTTCCTCGGGGATGTCGGCAACTGCGGTTTTCACCGTGCAACCCACCTTTTGCAAGATGGCGTCGATTTGCCAGAAAATCATCTGGTTCTTGTATTTCCCCAATGGGACGATGGCACCCTCTGCGATGGAGAGGCTGCGGTCGGGAATCACCTTGGCCAGGTCAATCTGGTTGATGTATCCCAATCCTTTGCAGTGTGGGCAGGCTCCCTCGGGAGAATTGAATGAGAAGCGGTTGGGGGCCGGGTCGGAATAGGAGACGCCGGTGGTGGGGCACATCAGACGCTTGGAGTAGTTGCGCAGGGTGTCGTCGGTCTTGTCGAGAATCATCACGATGCCTTCTCCTTGGCGCATGGCGGTGTCCACGCTGCGGCGCAGGCGGTCGTCGTCCTTGCCTTGCACCTTCAACTTGTCCACCACCACCTCGATGTTGTGGTTCTTGTAGCGGTCCACCTTCATCCCTCGTTCTATCTCAAGTATTTCGCCGTCTACGCGGATGTAAAGGTAACCTTTGCGGCGCATGCTCTCGAAAAGTTCGCGGTAATGGCCTTTGCGCTGCCTGACAAGGGGCGCGAGGATGTAGATGGCGTGCCCCTCGTAGCGTGTGAGAATCATCTCGAGCACCTTTTCCTCGGTGTATTTCACCATCTCTTCGCCCGTGTGATAGCTGTAGGCGGTGCCGGCACGTGCCCATAGCAAGCGCATGAAGTCGTAAATCTCCGTGGTGGTACCGACGGTGGAGCGGGGGTTCTTGTTGGTGGTCTTCTGCTCAATGCTGATGACAGGACTCAGACCGGTGATCTTGTCCACGTCGGGGCGTTCCAGCCCTCCGAGGAAATTCCGTGCGTAGGCAGAGAAGGTCTCAATATATCGGCGCTGGCCCTCGGCATAGATGGTGTCGAAGGCAAGTGATGACTTGCCCGACCCTGAGAGGCCGGTAATCACTGTCAGACTGCCTCGGGGGATTTCCACATCGATGTTTTTCAGGTTGTGGACACGGGCGCCCCATACATTGATTTTTTCGTCTTCCCGCTGCATTGTTCTCCTTTTACTATTCTAACACGCTGTCATTCTTTCAAGGTCGGTCCTAAGGTCCTTAAGGTTTAAGGTCCTTAGGGCTTTTGGGGTCCTTGAGGTCTTTATTCCCTTGGGGATTAGTTATCGCTGGCGGGGGTGGAGTCGGCCTTTTCAGAGAAGCCTCTCAGGAGGTTGACGTCGCGACGTATGTGGTATTTTCGTCCGTCGGCACCCTTGGCTTGTACGTCGACGAAATAGACACCTTGTCTTACGTCCTGGCCGTGGTGTGTGCCGTCCCAACCTCCGTCAGGGTCGTCCCACTCATAGATTTTCTGCCCCCAGCGGTTGAAGATGATGGCATGGAACTCCACAAGGCTTTGGTAACCTTCCTTGGCTTTGTAGATGTCATTGATACCGTCGCCGTTGGGTGAAAAGGCGTTGGGCATGTCGAGTTTGCTCTCGCTGATGGTGACACGCAAGGGATCCACTTCACTCCAATATTCATCGGTGTAGGCGATGGTATCGTTGCCTTGGGTGAAGATGGCGTAGCATACGATATGGTGGGAACCGGAGTCGGTGAAGGTGTATTCGGTGTCTTGCTCGTATCGGATGAGATAGGGCTCTTCGGACCCCGTCTCGCCTTCCTTGGTGAAACGCCATTCGTAATACTCGGTCCAACCATCGGTGTTCGAGGGGTTGGCTTGAAACCTGGCCTTCAAGGGAGCGGGGCCGGAATAATCTTCACTCGTCTCTTCCTCACCTTTGGCGTTGGTGTAGGTCGCCGAAGGGTTGATTTCCGGCACTATTTCTTGTGCACGGACGCTGGGAAGGCAGAACAATAACGCTAAGATGGTGATGATGCGTGTCATGGATGATGTTTTCTTCTAAAAACGCAAAGGTAAGCAAAATAGTTTGTTTACTATTCCTCTTTAGGGATTTTTAAGGATTGATGCAGACAGGTGTTCTTAGTGATCCTGGTTTACCTGGTATTCCTAAGGCAACAAGTGTCTTATATCAAGCTTTGCAGGCGTGCGATGTATTTTCCCAGGATGTCGAACTCCAGGTTGACGGTGGTTCCTATTTCGATGTGACAGAAGTTGGTGTTCTCCATCGTGTAAGGGATGATGGCCACTTGGAAGGTGCGCTCAGTGGGGGTGCAGACGGTGAGCGAGACACCATTGACGGTGACACTGCCCTTGTCCACGGTGAAATAGCCACGCCGTGCCATTTCGGGGGAGAAGTCGTGCTCGAAAGTGAAGTAGGTGCTGCCGTCGGCATCCTCCTTGGCGATGCAACGTGCGGTGCCGTCCACATGACCTTGTACGATGTGGCCGTCGAGTCGTCCGTTCATCAGCATGGAGCGTTCCACGTTCACCTTGTCGCCCACGGAGAGGAGACCGAGGTTGGAGCGCTCCAGCGTCTCGCGCATTGCGGTTACGGTATATTGGTCATTGTCGATGGCCACCACGGTGAGGCATACTCCGTTGTGGCTGACGCTTTGGTCGATTTTCAACTCGTTGACAAAGGAGCATGTCAGCGTGAAGTCAACGTTGCCACCATCGCGTCTTATTGCGGTTACGGTGGCCATTTCTTCTACTATTCCGGAAAACATGGGATAAGGCTTTTGGTGAGTGATAAGGAACAAAAAAAGAAGGTCGTATCGGTGATGTGATGAAAACTCCGTTTTCTAATGATTTGAGAGCTTTCCGTCTTTGTAATCCACCGGCTTTACAGCTCTCCTTTCGGATGTGGCCCGCCATCGACAAGAGAAGTAATCTCTTTTTTTCGAAATAATTTGATGAGTATCCCGATCTAACCCGATACGACCTAATGTCTCTTTCTTGGTGCAAAAATACGACTTTCCCCACAAATCTCCAAATGTTTCACCCCAAATAAGTGTTTTTTTTTATCCCAAATTGGAAAATTTTCTTGGAGAAAGCCTTGGTTTCATTTATTAAAGACTCATCTGTTTTTTGCGGTTCTCTGTAGGTGCCGGTTATGCCGGCACTCCTATCATCATGGCTACTCTGGAATGCTACAATTACTCCCTGTCAGTCGTGGGTCTTTGACAAATCTCTCTAATTCGAGATAAGACCTCCCCACCATTCTATCCGGGATTGGTCACCAGCACGCGTCTTGAATGATTTCCCCGATGGTGGGGTGGATGTGTACGATGTCTCGCAGTTTGCTGAGTGTGACGTTTTGGGTCATTAGGGCGGAAGCTTCCTGGACCATGTCGGCGGAGTGTGCACCGAAGGCGTGACAGCCTATCAGTTTTTCTTCCTCTTGTGTGAACAGCAGTTTCACCATACCGTCGCTCTCGTCCATAGCCAAGGCCTTTCCGTTGGCGCGGTGGAAGCCTTTCTTACAGAAGTAGGGGATGTCGTTAAGCTTGCATTCCTCTTCGGTGGCTCCCACTCCGGCTGCCTCGGGATTGGTGAAGATGGCGGAGGGGATGATGTCGAGCACCATTTGGTCTTCACGTCCCATGAGCCTGTTCACCACATGCAGCCCTTGCGCCGTGGCAGCGTGGGCGAGCATGATGCGGCCGTTGACATCGCCAATAGCGTAGATGCCGACGCACGTTGTCTCAAAATGCTCGTCGACAAGGATGCCCGTCCGGGCGATTTCCACCTGAGTGTTCTCCAGCTGCAATCCGTCGGTGCGGGGTGCCCTGCCTGTAGCCATCAGCACCACGTCGGCTTCGGCCATGGCGCTTTTGCCTTTCCGTTCATAGACCACACCCTCGTCATTGATCTCTTTCACATTGGCTTGCATCACGAAGTTGATGCCTCGTTTGGAGAGAGTCTGGCGCAGTCGTTTGGCGATGTCGCTATCGAGCATGGGAAGGCATTCCTTCAGGTATTCCAGCACGGTCACCTCGCTGCCAAAACTGTTGAAGATGGAGGCGAACTCCATCCCTACTACGCCGGCGCCGATGATGGTCAAGCGGCGTGGAGGCGTCTTGATGTTGAGCAATTCCGTGGATGTCAATACTTTGGGGTGGTCGCATCCAGGGATGGGAATCCGCTTGGCCGTGGAACCGGTGGCGATGATGATGGTTGGAGCGGTGTATTCCTCGTCGCCCACGCCCACCACCTTGGGTGCCGTGAAGCTGGCCTTGCCCCTCACCAGTGTGATGCCGGGGGCAGAGAGGAGGGTCTCCACACCTTTCTGCAAGGTTTCCACCACTTGTTGCTTGCGCGCCTGCACTTGGCTGAAATCCAAGTCGTAGTTCAGATGCTGAAGTCCGAATGTCTCGGCCTTTCGTAGAGTGTCGACGATTTCGGCATTGCGGGCGAGTGTCTTGGTGGGGATGCACCCTGCATTGAGGCAGGTGCCGCCGACGGCTCCTTCCTCGATGATGGTCACTTTGAGGCCGTTGCTGGCGGCATATGCAGCGGCCCTGTATCCTCCAGGGCCGCTGCCGATGATGATCAGGTCGGATGTTAGCATATCGTTTCTGTTGTTGTCAAGGCTGTGGGTCAACCTTTCATCTTTTTGTAGGTGAGAATGGGCTGCCTTGCGGCTTTCACATCGTCCACCCTTCCGATGGGTGTGCTGTGCGGAGCGTTTTTCACCAAGTCTGGCTGTGTGGCTGCTTCCTCGGCGATGCGTCGCATCACTTCGATGAAACCATCGATGGTGTCAAGGCTCTCGCTTTCTGTCGGTTCTATCATCAGCGACTCATGGAAGAGAAGGGGGAAATAGATGGTGGGGGCGTGGTAGCCGTAGTCGAGCAGTCGCTTCGCCACGTCCATCGTTGTCACACCGGTGCTCTTGTCTTTCAAGCCGTCGAAGACGAACTCATGCTTGCATAGGCCGCTGATGGGCAGTTCATACAAGTCCTTGAGCGACTCCTTGATATAGTTGGCGTTGAGTGTGGCGAGCGGGCCGACCATGCGCAGATTTTCCCTGCCCATGGAGAGGATGTAGGTATAGGCTCTGACGATTACGCCGAAGTTGCCCAGGAAGGCGCCCACGCTGATGGCATCATTGTCGCTGAGGAGATGGTAGCGTTCGCCGTCAAAGGTGACGCGAGGGGAGGGGAGCAGGTGCTCCAAACCCTTGCGGACGCCCACGGGACCACTGCCGGGACCGCCGCCGCCGTGCGGGGTGGCGAAGGTCTTGTGGAGGTTGATGTGCATCACGTCGAAGCCCATGTCGCCGGGACGGCAGACGCCGAGCAACGGGTTGAGGTTGGCTCCGTCGTAGTACATCAAGCCACCGCACTCATGAACGAGTTTGGCAATCTCGGGGATATCGCGTTCGAAGAGGCCCAGTGTGTTGGGGTTGGTCATCATCATGGCCGCCACGCTGTCGTCGAGCAAGGCACGCAAGTCGTCCACGTCCACACATCCGTCGGCACGGCTCTTCACCTCTACAACCTCCAGGCCGCAAACGGCAGCGGAGGCGGGGTTGGTGCCATGGGCGGAGTCAGGGACGATGACCTTCACGCGTTTTTCGTCACCACGTTCGAGGTGGTAGCTTCGGATGACCATCAGTCCCGTCAGTTCCCCATGTGCACCGGCGAAGGGGTTGAGGGTGAACGCCTCCATGCCGGCGATGGCGGAGAGGGATTGTTGCAAACGGTAGTACACCTCCAATGCGCCTTGGCATGTGCTTTCGGGCTGGAGGGGGTGCAAGGCGGTGAAAGCGGGCAGGGCGGCGGTTTCCTCGTCGATGACGGGGTTGTATTTCATCGTACAACTGCCAAGGGGATAAAAACCGTTGTTCACCCCGAAGTTGTTGGCGCTATGGTTGGTGTAGTGACGCACCACGGTCAGTTCGTCGCATTCTGGCAGCGCGGCTTCGTTTTCGCGCTGCATTTCTGGAGACAGTTCGTGGCGTTCGAAGGCGTCGGCAGGCAGCGAATAGCCTTTGCGCCCGGGTTTTGACAACTCGAATATCAATTGTCCGTATAGTCTGTTGTTCATAGATGTGGGTGTTTTTGGCTTCGCTGTGTTCAACATTCTTTCATCAGTCTCACGAGATGGTCCACCTCTTCCTTGGTGCGCTTCTCTGTGACGGCGATCATCATGGTGTGGTCTCCTGTCTTCAAGCCGCCGAGGATGCCGTGGGTGGCCAGGTGTTCCAGCAGGGCGTCCACGTCGCCGTCGTAGTCAATGCAGAATTCATTGAAGAACTCCTTGTCGTAGGTCATGCGGTAGCGTCCTGTTGCCACAAGTTGTTGCGCGAGGTAGTGGGCAGCGTCGCATGAGCGTTGGGCGGCTTCCTTGACACCGTCCTTTCCCATGACGGCACAGTAGACGGTTGCCCAAAGCGCCATCAGGCTCTGGTTGGAACAGATGTTGGAAGTGGCTTTCTGGCGGCGGATATGTTGCTCACGTGCTTGCAGGGTGAGGACGAAGACGCGTTGCCCGCGGCTGTCGGTGGTCATTCCGACGATGCGGCCCGGCAACTTGCGCATCAGTTTCTCGTTGCAGCACATGTAGCCCACGTACGGGCCGCCGAACGACATCGGTATGCCGAGCGACTGGCAGTCGCCCACGGCGATGTCGGCGCCCCATTCGCCGGGGGTGCGTAGTATGGCAAGGTCGAGGGCTACGCTGTTGATGACAAAAAGGGCTTTTTTCTCGTGGATGACATCGGCGAAACCGCTGAAGTCCTCCACGATGCCATGGCGGTTGGGTTGCTGCACCACCACGCCGGCCACGCCGCCTTCCTCGAGTTGGCGTTTCAGGTCTTCTGCATCGGTGACGCCTTCCTTCGAAGCGATGGTGGCGATTTCCACATGGTGGAATCGCGCATAGGTGCGCACCACTTGAGCCGTCTTGGGGTCGAGGGTGTCGGAGAGCAACACGCGATTGGCTTTCTTCGATTGTCCTGCCGCCATCAGCACGGCCTCTGCGGTGGCTGTGGTGCCGTCATACATCGAGGCGTTGGATATGTCCATTCCTGTCAGTTCAGCCATCATGCTTTGGTACTCGAAGATATAGTGCAGCGTGCCTTGGGAGATTTCGGCCTGATAGGGGGTGTAACTGGTGAGGAACTCCGACCTGCCGACGATGGATGGCACCACGGCTGGAGTGTAGTGGTCGTATATGCCGCCACCGGCGAAGATGGTGAGTGGTTGGTTCTTCTCACCAAGCCGTTCGAAGGTCTTCCGGATTTCCAGTTCGCTTTGGGCGTCGGGCAGGTCATAGTCGCCTTGGAGGCGGAGGCTTTCCGGCACCTCGGCGTAGAGGGCGTCGAGTGAATCGACGCTCACCTTGCTCAGCATCGACTCAATGTCCTGCTGGGTGTGGGGGAGATATTTGTGCATGGTTGAGGGTAGGTGGTTTTGCGGTGACCTTGTCTTATTCCTTGCAATGCTCTTGATATGCCTCGGCGTCCATCAGTTGGTCGAGTTCGGTCTTGTCGGTGAGTTCCACCTTGATGATCCAATGGGCATAGGCGTCTTCGTGCAACAATTCGGGATGGCCGTCAAGAACTTCATTCACCTCCACCACCGTGCCACTGACAGGCGAGAAGAGGGGCTCGGCACTTTTCTGTGTTTCCAACACACCGAATTCTTCTCCGACTTCAACCTCTTCTTCTTCCTCTTTTTCAATGTCTATGTATGTCACATTGCCCAATGCGTGTTGGGCGTAGTCGGTGATGCCGATATAGCCGAATTCGCCTTCTACTCTAACATACTCGTGCGACTCTGAATAGTAGAGTCCTTCCAATACTTTTGCCATGATATTCTTGTTTTTTTGTGATTGATGTATAATTAGGAGATAATGGGAGATTATAGGAGGTTGTAGGACCTCCTGGGGTCATTTCTTGTAATGCTTGTCGTAGAATTTCTTTTTCACCACTTTCCCGGGGAAGGTCTTCTTGCGGATTTGGATTTCCAACGGGGTGTCCAAAGCGGCGGCGGCAGTGTCCACCAGAGCCATGCAGACACTTTTGTCGATAGAGATACAGTGATAGCCTGTGGTCACTTCGCCCACCTGCACTCCGTCGTGAAGAACGGCATAGCCGTGACGAGGCACGGCGCGGCCTTCCAACTCAATGCCGATCACGCGTTTCGTCACACCATTGGCCTTCTGGGCAGCCAGTGCGTCCTTGCCGATGAAGTCGGCTTTGTCGAGTTTGCAGAACATTCCCAATCCTGCCATGATGGGTGATATCTCGGGCGACAGTTCGTCGCCGTAAAGGGGAAGTCCCACTTCGAAACGGAGGGTGTCACGACAGCCGAGGCCGCAGGGCTTGCAACGTCCGCTCTCCATCAGCAATCGCCATTGGCGACGGATGAAGTCGTGGGAACCGTAAATCTCGAAACCGTCCTCGCCGGTGTAGCCGGTGCGGCTGACGATGATTTGCTCCCCGTCGATGTCAAGGGTCTTCGCTGTATAGAATGCAAGTTCCTTGCAAGGCAGTTGAAGCACGCTCTCCACTACGTCCTCGGCTTCAGGACCTTGTACGGCTATCTCTCCGTAATAGTCGGAGCAGTGGTCCATCTTTACGTCGTAGCCTTCGAGGTGTCCTTTCATCCATTCCACGTCCTTGTCAATGTTGGCTGCATTGATGACGAGGAAGTAGTCCTTCGGTTTCATGCAGTAGACGAGCAGGTCGTCCACAGTGCCACCATCGGGATAGCACATCATGCCATAGAATATCTTTCCGTCTGGTGCGCCAGAGATGTCGTTGGTGAAGATATGGCTTACGTATTTCTCCGCGTCGGGGCCGGTGATGCGCACCTCTCCCATGTGGGACACGTCGAATACGCCGCAAGCGTTGCGCACGGCATTGTGTTCATCGATGATCGAAGTGTATTGGATGGGCATTTCGAAACCTCCGAAGGGAGAAATCAACGCGCCGAGGCTCACATGCTCATCATAAAGACAGGTTCTCTTGTTTTCCATTATGCTTGTATTAATTGGTTGGAGTCTTATGGTTCATTCGGATAGCAGGATGTGGATGAGTTGATGGCGATGGAGGTGGGGAATGATGTCGCCAAGGTCTTCCTTCAGGGCTTGCTCCAACACCTCGGTAGTGAGGGCTTTTCCTCTCAGCGGGGCGATGATGCCGCCTTCCAAGTCGCCGGTGAGGAAAAAGTCGCCGGTGATGTCGAGGTCCTTGATGGTGTCGTTTTTCAACTCCAGGCACACTTCCAAGGTTCCCACCCCTTCGATGCGTCCCTTCCTTGTGACGCTATATCTTGGATTACGCCCATGAATGAAGTGGTCGGTGAAATAGATTTGTGACATCTCTTCTATCCTATCTACGGCGCGGGTGTCAAGGCAGACTTCCTTGTCGCAGATGTGTTTTAAGAGGAATGACTTCACTTCTTCCAGGCTTAGTCGGGTGTGGTCTTTCAACAATGTGATGTGCTGTCTCACACTCTCCACGCCTTTGCTGCGCAACTTCTCGTTGTCCGGTGTGATGCTGCCCACCATATGCTCCATGTTGGTGTCGTAGAGCAGGGTGCCATGGACGATGCTCTTGCCTGGGATGTGGTAGCAAGCACTGCCGGAAACCTTGAGCCCGTCGATGAGGATGTCGTTGCGGCCGGTGGCCTTCGCCTCTATCCCCATTTTGTAAAGGGCAAGCACCACAAGGTTGATGTAGCGGTTGAAGGTGAGGTTGACGTGGTCGTCTTTCGTCACATAGGAGAGCATCAGGTTGCCCATGTCGGCATACACGCACCCACCTCCGCTTTTCCGGCGATAGGTCTCTATGCCGTAAGTACGGCAGTAGTCTATGTTCACCTCGCTTTCCATAAGTTGGTTGCGCCCGAAAATGACGGTCGGTTTCACTTGCCAGATGAAGAAACTGTCGTCCAGGTCCATCTCACGTGCCACGTATTCTTCCATGGCAAGGTAGAAGGGCAACTGTCGTGTCTTCTCTTCCGGGAGTGTGATGTGTGTCATAGAATGTTTCTCAATACCTTGGGATATGATGATGGAAACTGAGTGGCAGAGGTGCATCTCAACTTCTCATTCTCTTTGCAAATATAATGCATTTTTCGTTTGCAAACAACGAAAAAGGGAGTTTTTTTCATGCCCTGGAAAACGAAAAAAACGGGCTGTTTCATATTCGTTTTGAAACAGCCCGTTTGCTTTTATTCTTTAAGAAGATAAGCCTTGAAATCTTCAAATCGGCGTGACATCTCCACGCTCTTTTTTTGTCCTTTCATGAATTCAGCCAACCTGTCGGGGATGTCGATGTCGGTACTTAGGATTTCGTCTACCTTTTCCTTGAATTTCGCCGGGTGTGCGGTCTCACAGAATACACCGGTCTCTCCTGGTTGCAACAACTCCCGGAGGGCTTGGTATCCACAGGCGCCATGGGGGTCGAGGACGTAGCCTGTGCGTTCGTGGCATTCACGCATGGTGGCACGTATGGCGTCGTCGCTGTAGGTGGCGCCGTCGATGTAGGCAATGACACGGGCGTGGGAGCCTCCATAGAGGTCGTAGACACGGGCGAAGTTGCTGGGGTCGCCTACGTCCATCGCATTGGCTAACGTTTGCTGACTGGCTTTCGGTTCGTATTTGCCTGTGCGCAGATATTGGTAGAAGATGTCATTTGCGTTGTTAGCCGCGATGAAACGCTTGATGGGAAGTCCCATCTCGTGGCCGAAAAGACCGGCGGTGATGTTGCCGAAGTTGCCGCTGGGAACGCACATCACCATATTGTCGCCTTTGCCAAGGGCTTTCATCCGTGCATAAGCATTGAAATAGTAGAACGCCTGAGGGAGGAAACGTGCCACATTGATGGAATTGGCACTTGTCAATCGCATGTGGGCATTGAGGTCGGCATCGAGGAAGGCTTGTTTCACCAATGCCTGGCAGTCATCGAACACGCCGTCAACCTCGATGGCGGTGATGTTGCGCCCCAAGGTGGTGAACTGGCTTTCCTGAATCTTGCTCACCTTGCCTTTGGGGTAAAGCACGTAGACGTGGATGCCGTCGACACCAAGGAAACCATTGGCGACGGCGGAACCTGTGTCGCCACTGGTGGCCACCAACACGTTTACCCGTCCGCTTTCTTCCTGATGGATGAAGTATTGCAGCAGACGAGCCATGAAACGAGCACCCACGTCCTTGAATGCCAATGTGGGGCCGTGGAAGAGTTCGAGGGCGTAAATGTCTTCGTCAACCTTGGCTACGGGGCAGTCAAACGAAAGGGTGTCGGTGACTATGCGATGGAGGTCGTCTTCTGCAACATCCTCTCCAAAGAAGGCGTCGGCCACGGCCACGGCGATTTCTTGGAATGACATCTTGTCGATGCGGTCGTAAAACTCTTTCGGGAGGGGCTTGATACGCTCTGGCATGTAAAGCCCGCGGTCAGGGGCGAGACCTTTCACCACCGCTTCATGAAGGGTGGCCAAAGGGGCGTTCTTGTTGGTGCTGTAATATTTCATATGCGGTGTAGGAAATCGCTTTTGGGCGATTCGACCGCGAAGGTAGTAAAAATCATTGAATTGGACAACCTTTTTACACAAAGATAGCACTTTTTCGAGAAAACGGCAGCAGACATGGCTCCATTTCTGCAAAGAAAGCACTCTTCGCCCTTCGGACGTAGAAAGGCAGTGTCTCGGGAAAGAAAACAAACATTTCGTTATTTGTTTTGCTTTTCACTCGAATAGGATAAAATCCTCATGCTCGAAAAGAAATAACAGTCTTTTTGCTCGCTAAATCGGATTTTTCATTATCTTTGCGGTGGAAAGTCTATTAAAGTGTAAAATTGAAGATCAAGGACAAATATTCAACTATGATGAGAAAACAAGTATTATCCATTATTGCCATTGTTGTGCTTTGCATCACCTTGGGCGCATGTAAGAAAGAGAGGGAAGTGGATGTCAACAAACTGAAAGACATCTTTATTGAAGGCATATCTAAAGAATTGGCTGAAGACGGAAAAACCCTTGTGGTTGACACCTTCTACCTCAATCCCGTGAATAATTATGATTATGCAGGGAAACTTTATGGCCATGTCAACGATTCGTTAAAACTGTCTTATATCCTCTCTGTCAAAGAAGACGGCGATGACCTTGATGTGGAATGGGAGTTGGAAACGCCCGTTGTAAAACCTGTTGAAGAGGACTCAGAGGAATAGATGATAGATGAAAGTGTACATCATCTTTCATCCTTAATTTCCAAAGGACTGTGCCTCCATCCTGCAATGTTGAGTTGCTCCCATTTCACCACGCAACCATTGGTGGCGGTGTTGCCTGAGACTTGCATTTTGGAGGGGAGCACCCATTTGTTGTTTATCTCTCCGGCTTCGACGGGGTTGTAGTTGGGGCTGTATTTGGCAAGCACGAAACGTATCTTGGCATTTTTCTGACTGATGCGGAACGTGTTGTCCTTGATGCGCCACGAGGTGTTGTTGAGGAATTGCTCCTTTCCTTTCTTGTCCTTCCAAGCATAGGTGTTGAATAGTGAGACGACAAAGACATACTCCTTGTCGGAACCTCCTTCCCATGCCCTTGAAGAAAAGAGAGTGACTGCTTTGCCTTCCGACATGGTGTCGGAAGAGATGCGGTCGGCAATGAACGTGTTTTTTTCGCAGATAAAGTTTTCAGTGAAGATGTTGCTGCTCTCTGCCATGCCACCGATGTTTCCTCCACGGAAGTCGATGAGGTTGTGCGAGAAGGTGAAGGTCTTGAAAGGTGCGTTCTTTCTTGCCGGTGCCCATCTCTCTTGCAAGGTCAGCCCTTTGGCGGGGTCGCTGTTAAAGCAGTTGTCGCTGGAACACACTTGGATGGTGAGCATGTCATCGATGTTGATTTGGCTGTCTTTTGCTTTGCCCACCGTCCAGTCGAGGGTGTACTTGGAGGGATAGGTGACGGAAACAGGGTAGGTCCTTTCTGTCCACATACGTATGGCGGCGGCTTTGTCAAGAAGATATTTGTTGTGGGTGTAATACCTCACTGGGTCGGCATGGTCGTGCCCCTCGCGACGCCATGAATAAGGGAGCACCACACCCTTTCCCTTGCAGATGCCGATAGTCGTACTTCTGTCCGGATGGATGCGAAGTACGTTGGTTACCGTGTTTCCTACGTAATAGACGCTGTGGGCGGTGAGATAGGCGTCTTGCGTCCCCGGCATGCAGTCCACATCAGTCACTTTGCCGTTAGAGTCGGTGCGGGTGCAGATGGAACCCGCCGAGACGAAATGGCGGATGGTGTTGCCTATCATATACACTTGACCGGTTTCCGTGGAAACCGCCCCATAGGTCTTCGACCAGTTGTCGTGTTGGTAGTAGACATAGGGGTCACGTGTCCCATCGGGCTTCTTCCTGCTTGCTCCTTCGAAAGTGTTGCCAACAATCCATATCGGGCATGAGGCGTAGGCCATGGCGCCTGCATGGTTGACACGGCTCGTGATTTTCCCGGTGGCGTCTTTTTGTGGTTCCGATTTTTCTATCTCGTTGAGGATGGTGATGGAGATGGCTGTGCCTCCCCTGATGTTGAGGCAGGTGTTGCCCACGAACCTTGCCGTGTTGGTGAAGCGGGCGATGTCGCTCGCCACCATGGCATTGCCGTTGTGGGTGTTGCCTTTGACATACAAATGCTTGAGGCAATTATCGGGTATGAGGCGTCGACTGTCGTCCAACATGGGAATATTCTTGAAATAGAGGTAAATGGTTCTGCCTCCATAGGCTGCCTTACTGTCAAAGATGCAGTCGATGGCTTGCACTTGGTCGATACCGTTGGAACAATCGACGTAGAACGTGTAGTATTCTCCTCCTCGGCGAGTGGTGATGTGGGCGTTGATGAGGTTGAGTGAATGTTGTGTGTAGAAGAGGATGGTGTTGGTGACAAATCCGCCTTTGGTACCGTCCTTGCCTGTGATGCCTTCTATGGTGAAGTCTCTCTCCAAGGGTATGGCTTTTTCCCTATAGGCATCAGGTTTGCGGTTGCCGCACGTCTTGTTGGTGGGCGGCCTGTGTGAAGTGACATCGATGCAGTACTGTTGGTCGAGCAACAATCCCGCGCACATGGGGTTGGGGATGATGTGGTTGCGCAGCAGGTTTCCGTTGTATTTGGCGGTGCTTTCCCATGAGCCGGCTCTCAGTCCTGCTTTCTTCGCCGTCCAGATGGAAGGCTCGTCTTCGCTATCGTAGCACACTTTCCCCTTGTCGTTGCCAAGACGGGGTAGGGTGTAGGCTTCTTCCACCATGACGGGAGTGATGCTTTCAAGTGGTTGGTCGAAGTTGAACGACCCTTTGTTGAGGATTCGGCGATTGAAAACGTCATCTGAGGCAAGAGGAATACCATCACTACAATGCACACCTGTGCTTTCCTCCTCCGTTTCAGGTGAGGAGATGAAACATTCCTTGAAAGAGAGGAATGCCAATGGCAAAAGCAGTAACAGGCTGATACGAACTTTCATCCAGATGCAAGATTGGTAGGCACGCTGCCTGTCAGTCGTTCCATCTCACGACACGGGAGCCATCGCCGCGTTCCTCTATCTCCACACGGACGGCGTCTTCCGGCAGCAACTCCTCTATCAGTTCCGGCCATTCAATGAAGCACAACTGTCCGCTGTAGAAATACTCTTCGTATCCCATATCGTAGACTTCTTCAAGCCGTTTGATGCGGTAGAAGTCGAAATGGTAGATGCTGTCACCCGTTCTGGACGATTCATATTCGTTGACGATGGCGAAGGTGGGAGAAGTGATGACCTCTTCGACGCCGAGCGCCTCGCAGACGGCTTTGACAAAGGTGGTTTTCCCTGCGCCCATCTTCCCGTAAAAGGCGAAGATGGTGCGACCGCCGATGTGTTCCACGAAGGTTTGGGCGGCCGTGGGGAGTTTGTCAAGGGTGGGTATGATGATTTCCATGGTGGTCATCGTTTGCGCTGGGTGAGGGTGACAATGGGTACGAGCATTTCTTCCATTGAGATGCCCCCGTGTTGGAAGGTGTCCTTGTAGTAGGACACATAATAGTTGTAGTTGTTAGGATAGGCGAAGAAGTCGGCTCCCGTGGCGAAGACATAGGTGGTGCTCAGGTTGGGGGCCGGCAGTTGGGCCTGCTTCGGGTTCTTCATCACGAACACTTCCTTGGGGTTGTAGCTTAGGTTCTTGCCCAACTTGTAACGGAGGTTGGTGTTGGTATTGCGGTCGCCGATGATCTTGATGGGTTTGGAGGCACGGATGCTGCCATGGTCGGTGGTCAGCACCACCTTGTAGTCTGACTGGGCCAGCGAGCGGAAGAGTTCTGACATCACGGAGTGACGGAACCAACTCAGGGTGATGGAGCGGTAGGCCGACTCGTTGTTGGCCAGTTCGCGCACCATCTTCGACTCGGTGCGGGCATGGGATAGCATGTCGATGAAATTGACCACCACCACGTTGAGGTCGTTCTTCTTCAGGTTGTTGAACTGCTGCATGAAGTTTTCCGCTCCGGCAGAATCGTTGATTTTATGGTAGGAGAACGTGTTGCGGCGGCGGAAGCGCTCCAATTGGGTCTTGATGAGCGGGCCTTCATTGAGGTTCTTTCCTTCCTCCTCGTCCTCATCCACCCATAATTCGGGAAACATCTTCGCTATCTGGTCGGGCATGAGGCCGCTGAAGATGGCGTTGCGTGCGTATTGGGTGGCGGTGGGGAGGATGCTGCAATAGATGTCTTCTTCGATGTCGAACATATCGCCAATCTCTTGTGCCAGCACCCGCCATTGGTCGAAGCGGAAATTGTCGATGACGATGAGGAACACCTTCTCGCCTTTGTCGAGCAAAGGGAACACCTTGTTCTTGAAGATGTCGGGACTCATCATCGGACGCTCTCCGGCATCCCCCACCGTGCGGGAGAGGCCGCCATGTGCAGATGGGGCTGCCACCCAGTCGAGGTAGTTCTTCTTGATGAACTTGGCAAAGCCGTTGTTGGCATCTTCCTTCTGCGTGCTCAACATCTCAGTCATGCTGCTGTCGGTGCTGCTTAACTCCAGTTCCCAGTGCACAAGCCTGCGGTAGATGTCGGTCCAGTCTTCCATTGTCTTGCAGTCGGAGATTTTCATGGAGATATCGAGGAAATTCTGCTGGTATCCACTTTGTGTCACCTCGGTGACAATCTCCTTGCGGTGGATGTTCTTCTTCAGGGTGAGAAGGATTTGATTGGGGTTGACGGGCTTGATGAGATAGTCGGCAATCTTGGAACCGATGGCTTGGTCCATGATGTTTTCCTCTTCACTCTTGGTCACCATCACCACTGGAGTGGCTGGGGAGATTTCCTTGATTTTCGACAAGGTCTCAAGGCCGGAGAGTCCGGGCATCATCTCGTCGAGGAGCACCAGGTCGAAGGTTTGTTGACGGCACTGGTCGATGGCGTCAGTGCCGTTGCTCACGGTGGTTACTTCGTAACCTTTCTTTTTCAAAAACAGGATGTGGGCTTTGAGCAGTTCTATCTCATCGTCCACCCATAATAATTGTCCGTTGTTCATGATTAAAATCCATCCAGGTCGTAATATTCGTCTTCCAAGTCGATTTCTTGAAGTTCCTTCTCTTTCTTCTTGGATGTAGGAGCCGCTGGCACAGGCTCAACGTCGAAATCATCGAAATAGATGCCGGTGTCTTCTTTATCAGGGTTGATGGGGACGGTTTGGTCCTTCTTTTCAGGCTTCTTTTCGCTCTGATTATTCCGATTATTTTGATTATTCTGATTATTCCGAGTGCTCCGACTATTCTGGCTTGTCTTGGTTGATGTGGCATCGGTGGGTAGTTCCACCTTTTTTTGGTTGTTCTTGGCGTCAGTCTTGGTGGGCACTTTGCCGGAATTGGGGTTTCGCTTGGACTCGAAGAGGTTGTATTCATCGTCTTCCGGGATGTCCCCTCCGTTGTTGTTGGAACCAGGATTCACCACAGAGTTGTTGACTCCGTTGCCGTTGTTGCCATTGTCGTCCGTTGGGACGGTAAGTCCACCGTCATCACCGGTTGGGATGGATAGTCCCCCGTCATCATCGGTGGGGATGGTGAAACCGTCATCGTCCGTGGGGATGGTGAAACCATCATCATCCGTGGGGATGGAGAGCCCGTTGTCGTCGCCAGTGGGGGAGAGCCCGTCATCGTCAGTGGGGATGGTGGGTGTCCCTTCGTCGTCAGTGGGGATGGCGGGCACATCGCCTTCGTCGGGTATTCCTCCTTGGCCTTGCGGCCCTTCTGGAATGTCGATGACATCATTGCCCGGACCTCCGGGGGTGTTGACGCCAGACTCTTCCTCCGGCAGTTCGAAACCATCGTCGTCGGGATTGCCTGTACCACCTCCTTCGATGTTGAAGCCGTCTTCCATTCCGTCTTCCTCGCCCCTGTCTTGTTCGAAGGCTCCCTTCAGGTCGGTCTCTTCACCGTCGCCAAGGTCGTAGGGCTCGCTCAACAGGTTGTCGGCGGGAACGCGCAAAGGTGCGAAATGTTTCACATAGAATTCGTTATAATCATCGAAGCTGAATTGTTTGCCCAACAATTCAAGGTTTTCCTTGCTGATGATAAGGGTTCGGGCATGGCGCAACCTTTTCACCACGTTCTCTTGCTTGTGAACCTCGCTGGCATACTGGTGGGCTTCATCGAAGAATCGGAAGCCGGAGACTTTCATCAAGTGGATGCCGTCGAGGTCTTCCAGTTCGATGTCGAAGTTTCTCACGATGTAGGTGGTGAAGTTGAACCGTGCCATCTCGTAGAGCAGTTGGTGCTCGTTGAGTGAGTCTGGGTGGTAGGCGATGACATAGACGAACTCCTTCAAGCGGTCTGGGGTGAATTTCCTTGCAGCAAGGGAGTCGCTGTCGTTGAGCACTACGGAACGTCGGCTCCACATGTCGCTGAGGTCGAATTGGCCGCCCTTCAGCCGTTTCCCTTCTTTCACACCATTGATGATCATGCCGGCCATTTCGCTGATGCGCCCGGAAGGGAAGTTTTTCACCACCTCGTTCATATCTTCCAGACATCCCTCTGCGTCATCGTGGTTGAGTCGGCTCAAACCCCTGATGAAAAGGAATTTATCACGGTTTGCTCCCAATGGGAACCGCGTCTCAGAGAGGGTGGCATTGGTCATCACCTCCTCGTGGCGGTCGCCTTTGAAAGCGTTGTAGGTGGCGGTGTATAAGGAGTCTTCCATCTGCTCGCCCCATTTCGAGTTCTCTACGAAATAGGGATCGGTGAGTATTTTTGTCCATTGACTTTCAGGGAACTGCTCTTGCAGCTTTGCCACGCAACTTTCGGCGTTGGCGGTCTCTCCCTTGCGCGAATAGAGGAGGAAGAGATGATAGTACACCTCATCCATCTTCTCGAACTCGGGGTAGTTGAAGGTGAGTCGGTCAAACTGTTTCTCGCTGAGTCGCAGGTTGTCGAACTTGTCCTTGAAGATGATGCCGGAGTGGAAGAGCCCGTCGGAGATGATGGCGTGGCATTCCTGCTTCTGCTCTTCCTCGAAGGGTATCTGCTTGAGGTAGTACTCTCGCTTGTGGGGGTCGTTTTGTGCACTGTCCTGCACGGTGGCGAGGGAGTCTTCTGCCGCAGCCTGTGCGGCAAGGACGGAGTCGCCCATTTCGGCCATGCCCTCCATTCCCTCTTGCCCCATGGAGAAGTCGCTCACCACGGTCTTGTTCGAGCGTTGCCAATTGTCTTCGTTCTCACGCTTTCCCCATTGACGTTGGAAAGTAGTCTTGCCCTGGGAGACGGCGAGCGCGTTGTAGAAATACCATTCGCCTTGCTGTTGCTGCTTGTTCTGGGCGTTGTTCTGCTGGTTTTGCTGACGGTTATTGGCACCGGTGTTGTTACGGCCTTGCGCATCTTGCACGGCGGCTTCGGCTTGTGCTTTCTTCTCCTCTTTCTCTTTCTTCTTCAATGCCTCTATCACGCGGTCGATGGCTTCGAGACGTTCCTTTTCAGGCATGTCGGCCAGTTCGAGGAGGGAGTCCTGCAAGTGGATGGCTTCGGTATAAGGGGCCAATTCATCGAGGATTTTCGAACGGTTGGACAATTCTTCATAGTCCTTGCGCTCCTTGTCGAGCATGCCGATGGCGGCTCCATAGCAACGCTGTGCGTCACCAAACTTCTCCTTCTCCCAGTAGAGGTTGCCCAACTTCAGCAGCAGCACGCCTTTCTCCACTCCGCTGCGGGTGGCTTTGGTGTTGCCTTTCTCGTAAGCAGCGATGGCATTGGTGGTGTCTTTGTCGAGAAGATAGACGTTGCCCATGGCATAGTACACCTGGTCGAGATAATCCTTGTTGTTGTCGGAGGCGGCCATGCGCTTCAAGCGGCTGATGGTCTTCTTGGTGCTGCCGGCGGCCATCACCTCTGTCATGGCGATACGGGCATTGAAAGCCAACTCATAAGGAGGGTTCTCCTTCAGCACGTGCTTGTAGGCCTTGTAGGCATTTTCTCTGTTGCCCAACTCGGCTTCCAACTGCCCCATGAGATACCATTCGCGGGCGCGCTGCTTGCGGCGCATCTCGCTCTTGATGACCTTGCGAAGATAGGGGATGGCTTTCTCGTAGTCACCGGTGTGGATGTAGTAGTCGGCATAGGTGTAGTTCCATTCTTTCGTGGCATGCCAGTCGATGGAGTCGCGTTCCATGTTGCGTATCACGTCTTCTGCATCGTAGAGCCAGTCTTGTTCGATGTAGCATTTGGCCAGCCAGGCGCGGGCTTTGCAGTAGATGGCGGGTTGCGTTTGGTAGAGGCGGCTCATATAGGAGAAGGTGGAGGCGGCTTCGTCGAAAGCGCCTTTGTGGAACTGTGAACGCCCCATCAGCATCCATGCCTTCCATAGCATCGGGTTGTATTCGCGACGGCTGAGCCATTCTATGTCCTTGGCGGTTTTCCTGCGGCTCTTTGTCCATTCAGGACGCTTGGTGATGCTATGCAACTTGATGGCTTTCTGGCTCTTTTCAATGGCTTTGTCGAAACTGCCGGAACCGATTTGCACACTGCTTTTGTTGCCTACCGGGTAGAGGGGAATCATTTCGGTGTAGTTGTCTTTGTTCCCGTCTTCCTTGGCCTGGGAGCCTTCGATGTAAGCCAGTGTGCCGTTGTAGTAGATGTTGTATTTCGCCGTGAACGATTGCCAAAAACGGCTCTTCGCTGTATTCTTGTGCGAAGAGCAGCCTGCCAACACCAGAAACAGCGATGTCAGCAACAGAGGGATGATGGCTTTCGTCCTATTCATATTCATTATTATATAACCGCCAAAACACCTCTTTTATTGCCTTGGAAAGGGATTTTCAATTTTTTTATGGCTTCCATAGGCTGTTTAGCTTCTGTGGTCTCCATGGCTTCCATGGTTTCTGTGGCTGGTGCCGATGGGATTCATTTTTCCATGAGCATGAATAACTCGTCCTTCAACTGGTTGGGGACGTTGATGCCACGGAGAGTGAGGCTTCGGGTCCAAGCCGCCACTTCTTCGGGACGCATGGTGTAAAGCACTTCGCTGAAAAGTTCCGCTTCGCTGTCGGTGTAACTGTCGGAGGGACGCCCTTGGAAGGCATCCAACTCCTCGTCGTCGAAATATTCGATTTCCTTCACTGCGGCTTCAAGCATGCATTCTTGTTCGCACCGGCTGTCATTGCCGTTGCAGGTGGCGCAAGAGGGTGGGGCGGCGACGGGTTCTTCATCGCCTTTCGAGAAAAAATGAATGAGGGCGGTGACGACACCAAGGAACAAGAGGGCGGCCACCACGATGGTCACATAACTCATGGTTCTTCCTCTATCATATAGCCGGCTTTCCGCATGTCTTCCCAGTAGCGGGGGTAGGACTTGCTCACCACCGAGGGGTCGTTGATGCGCAATCCGGGGAAGCAAGCACAAGCGGGGGCGAAGGCAAGGGCCATGCGATGGTCTTTGTAGGTGTCGATTACCGGGTGTATGTCGGCATCGCAGCGCTCGCCGTTCCATATGAGGTCGTTGTCGATGGTGCTGCTCACCACGAAACCGAGTTTCAGCATCTCACGTTTCAAGGCCTCTATGCGGTCGGTCTCCTTGATGCGTAGTGTGCTGAGTCCTTTGAAATGAAAGGGTATGCCGAGGAGGGCGCATGTCACCACGTAGGTCTGGGCGAGGTCGGGCTGATTGATGAAGCTGAACTCCAACCGTGGGAGTTTCACCGCGTGGTGTTTCAGTGTCACTGTTGTGGGGACGCCTTTCTCTCTTACGCCAAAGGTGGTCTTCACGCCCAAGAGGCTGAAGATGTAGCGTGTGACGGAGTCGCCCTGGCGAGAACCATCGGTGAGCCCGTTGAGGCGGACCACTGACTCTTCGCTGCTCAGGCATAGCATTTCATACCAGTAGGAGGCTGCACTCCAGTCGTTCTCGATGAAATAAGGGGTGGGCCGATAGGGTTGTGGTGCCACCTCGATGGTGTCGGGGCCTGTCCACTCCACTTTTGCACCGAAGTCGCGCATCGTGCAGAGGGTCAAGTCGATATATGGGCGTGAGATGATGTTGTCGGTGAGGTGTAGTTCCATGCCGTTTCGCATTGTGGCACCGGCAATCAGTAGAGCGGAGATGAATTGCGAACTGACGTTGCCTGCCACGTCGATGCGTCCCCCATCAAGGTGGCGCCCACGGATGCGAAGAGGAGGATAGCCTTCTTCGCCGACATAATCGATATCGGCACCCAACTGCCGCAATGCATCGACGAGGATGCCTATGGGACGATGGCGCATGCGTTCCGTGCCGGTGAGCACATGCTCGCCATGGTCGGTCACGGATAGGTATGCGGTCATGAAGCGCATGGCGGTGCCGGCGGCCTTGATGTCGATGGTGGGGGGCATGTCTTGAAGGGCACGGATGATGACGGTGGTATCGTCGCAGTCGGACAAGTTAGAGGGCCATTCTGTGCTGCCGGAGAGGGCTTGCATCACCAAAGCACGGTTGCTGATGCTTTTGGAGGAGGGCAGGTCGATGGTGGTTTCGATGTGCGTCGGAGCACTTATCTTGTATCGCATGTGTTTACATTTCGGTTAGGTGTTCGATGGATGGAAATCTCTTGGCTTTCCACAAGGGTGAATTATTGATTCCCCACGTCTTGCCAATCGGATTGCAAATTTACGCCTTTGAAACGACAATGCCAAAAAAAATGATGATTTTAATGATTATATACATTCATCTGTTTACATCTGTTTAAAATGTCCTCTTGAAGTTGTCAGAATGGCTCTGCATCGTTTTGGAGACAACACGGGACAAGAAGAGGCGACAAATGACAAAAGATGCTTCCCATATCTGTTTTCGGTTCTTTCGGCTATTTCGTGTTCGGATTTTCGTGGTTCATTGATGTTGGCCATGTTGTTATGGTGTTGTTCATTTTGTTTTTAAGAGCAATAGGAGTATTTCGGTTTTTCAATCTTTTCAATGTCTTTGGTTTCCCCTCCCGTCATGAAAAAAACGAGAAAAAGTTTGGCTTGTTGTCGTTTTAGGATTACTTTTGCATTCTTAAACATAGATTAGACTATTTGTGATATGAAAAAATGGTTCGTTTTAGCCATAATCGTGGGTTTGGGTTTTCTCATGTGGGCTACCTGCCCTGACAAGAAAGATCATCAGGAGGCCATCAAGGCCGTTGTAATCAACGTGGTGGATGAAGAGATATCCAAGTTGCCATCCGTGGTTGATGATGTAGCGGGGCTGGTTGGCCTTCCCCTCGCTCGCACTTTGTTGAATGTAGTGATGAATAATAAGTTGAAAGTCAAAAATTATTACTTGTTCAGCATCGGCGAGGTGACCTATAAAGGGGAGACAAGGATGGTGTCCTTAGGCATCCTGGGCCATGTGTTCACTTTCGACGAGGATGACCTCCGGGAGGCTGTCAAGAAGAAAAAATGACCATTCACCTTGACCAACAGAAAACAAAAGTGATGTTTGGAATATTCAATCGATTGTTGCTGGTGATGGCGTTGCTGATGGCCACTTCACCCCTTCAAGCCCAGAAGAAGGAGAAAATCTCTTTGCGCAAAGGAGATTCCAAGACCGTGGCAGGCCAGCTTTATGGCGGTTTGGCTCGCAAGGGCGATGCCGAAGCGCAATATCTCTTGGGCCTATGCTATGCCAAAGGTGAGTTGGGTGTGGAACGTGATACCATAGAGGCTTTGCGCTGGATCACGCTCTCGGCCGAAAACCTATATGCCGATGCCGCATGGACACTGGCACAAGGTTATGAGAAAGGCCTTTGCATGGACAAAGACTCCTTGTTGGCTTTGGAATGGATGAAGAAAAGTGCCGGATATGGTGTGGCGGAGGCACAGTATGCCTTGGCCAGGCACTTGACGCTATGCGACTCTGCCGACCTTGCAGGGGCGGCGGAATGGTACCGGAAGGCTGCAGAGCAAAAATATGGAATGGCCCGGTTGGAACTCGCCAAATGCTATGCAGAGGGAAAGGGTGTGGAGCAGAATGACTCCACCGCCGTGCAATGGCTGACAATGGCTGCTGAAGACAGCATCCCCGAGGCACAATATTTGTTGGGGCTTGCCTATGCGAATGGCAAGGGGGTGAAGGCTGATTCCGAAAAAGCTGTCTGTTGTTACGAAAACGCAGCAGAGTCTGGCCACGATGGGGCGCAATACAACCTGGCCACTTGCTATTTCTATGGCAAAGGGGTAGATAAAAGTTGCGAGGAGGCGAAGAGATGGGCACGCATGGCTGCAGAACAAGGCAATGCTGATGCGCAGAACTTCCTCGGCGCATGTTATACCATCAAACAGTGTGGCAAGCCGAATATGAAGGAAGCGGAGAAATGGTTCGCCCTCGCCGCAGAACAGAACCATGTCAAAGGGATGTATAACGAGGCCCTTTGCTTGATGGGAGTGCAGGGAGTGAAACCTGACAAGAAACGGGCTGTGGAGTTGTTCACCAAATCGGCTGAGTTGGGCAATGTGGATGCACAAAACAAACTGGCATCTTTCTACCTCCTCAACGAGGGTGTAGAGCGTGATTACGAGAAAGCGGTGATGTATGCCACCATGTCGGCAGACCAGGGTGACCCCGATGGCTTGTTCATGCTTGCCAGTTGTTATCTTGGTGGCTATGGCGTGAAAAAAGGCGTTCTCAAGGCCATTGAACTGTTCCAAGAGGCTGCGAGAAAAGGACATGCTGGTGCAAAAGATGCATTGAAGGAATTGGGGCAGAAATATTGATGGTGACTCTGCGCTGGAAGTGCGGTAATACTATGATTCTCAAATTTGTGGCCAGACGTAGAAAGTGTTGAGAATCCTGATGCTACTTACTGCAGGGTGAGGACATGCCTCTCCAATTCGTGGCAATGTAGAGAAATAATGAAAGGATGTCTGAGATGAACATCAAGAACAAGCAAATCTTGCTGTTGGCTTTGGCCATGACCCATTTCCTCACGATTCGTGCTCAGGGCGACGACTTCGGGAGCCAACTGGGCGTGGAGATGACGAAAAAGTTAGACAAGCATGTTCGTCTTGACATAGCTGTTGAAATGCGCACACGCGACGACATGAGTGCCATCGACCGTTTTTCGACCGACATCGGTGTCCGTTGGGAGGTTCTTCCGTGGCTCAATCTTTCAGGGGGCTATGTGTTTCTTGTCGACCACAACAAGCGCATCTCACACTACGAGGAAGGTGACCGCGAGGTGCGAAGAGGTATGGCAGAGATAGGCGACCGAAAAAACCTGCGTGAATTCTGGGGTGTGCGCAACCGTGCCTATGCCTCGTTCGCCTTGAGCAGGCAATGGGGGCGTTTCAAACTGTCCTTGCGTGAGCGATGGCAATATACCTATCAAGTGGAGCGAATAGTGGAAAACCGCTACAACTATGTGTATAAGAAGAGCGACAGGGCTCCGCACCTTTATCATGGAAAGGCACACAACGTCTTGCGTAGCAGGTTGACAGCCACCTACAAACTCCAAGGGATTTCCTTGAAACCCTATGCCAGCGTGGAAACCTATAACGCTTGGGACTTGGAGAAAATCCGTTACACGTTAGGGGCGGAATGGAAACTCAACAACCGAAACACCTTCGACGCTTTCTATCGCTACAGATATGAGAGGGACCATGATGACGACGACCCTTGCCGTCACGTCATTGGACTGACTTGGCAAGTGAAAATATGAATAAATCACCATTGTCTTCAACGTTTTCAACTTCTGCAACCCTCCAACCTCTCCTCAAAAAAACGATGCCCGGAAAGAGAAGCAAAATCAACAAGAAAACGAGGTGCTGCCGTCTTTTGATGGTGGCGGCTTTGGTCATCCCTCTGTCCTCCATCCTGGCAAGTCTTTTTTCCTGTTCCAGCGAACAGTTCGAGATACCTGCAGAGGAGGTGCCTGCCACCGGATTGCCATTTCTTTATCTCCACACTCCGAATGATGCGGAAATCACTCGCGCCTTGATGGAGAATGTCTCCCTGCAGATGACCGACAATTGCGATAACTCCGATTTCTCCGACATGGTCATGGTAAAGGGCCACGGCAATACGAGTTGGGTGGACCCCAAGAAGCCTTATTCCATTTTCTTCCCTAACGAGAACAACATCCCCGGCCTCCCTCCCGGTACCAACCGCTTGTTGTTGGCCAACTACAAGGACTTGACACTGATGCGCAATGAACTGGCTTTTTTCTTGGCTCGTGAGATTGGTGGAAGGACCGACGCACCCCGGGCGTGTTTCGTCGACTTGATGCTCAACGGCAAATATGCGGGCATCTACCTGTTGTGCGAGAGTGCGGAGGACATCTGCCTGCGTGAAGGAGACAGCATCGTGGTGGAGGTGGACGGCAAGGCGCGTTACCACGATACCACATTCCGCACTTCGAGGCTCAATCATCCTGTCAGCATCCATCGCCCTGATGTGGAATTCGACAACGTGGCCTACAACGACATCTCTCGCTACATCCAGCAAGCGGAGGATGCCTTGTTTTCAGAGGATTTCACCAACCCGTTATCCGGCTATGGGAACTACTTTGACATGGATTCCTTTGTGGAGTGGTATCTTGTCAATGAGATGGCGAAGAACTGCGATGCCGTTTTTTATACCAGTTGCTTCATGCATTTCTCTCCTGGAGGGAAACTGAAGATGGGACCGGTGTGGGATTTCGACATCGCCTTCGGTGGCTATCCTTACAGCAAGGATTGGCTCATCAATAATCCGAAAAACTTTTACATTAAATTCTCAGAATGGTATGGGCGCCTCTTCGACGACCCTGCTTTCGTGGCAAAGGTGAAGGAGCGTTTTGACGTCTATTACGCCCGTCGCCAGGATATCATCGATCACATCGATGCCACCTGTCGCTTGTTGGCGGATAAAGTGCCGCTCGACAACCATATCTGGGGATGTCTCTGCAGCAAGACAGCCTCGGAGGAACGGGTGAAAAACACCTACGCCAAAGAGGTGGAAGAACTGAAAAACTGGCTATTGAAACGCATGGATTGGCTCCACGAAAACTTGGAAAAATTGTAGACAGAAACTTGAATTACAGTTTGTTCAATGATGGTCAATAATTGTAATTACTGATTCATGCATCAATGGAATAATCTTACCCATATTGAAAGAAGGAAACGTTCTATGGCGCTGGGTCGCTGGTCTGCTTGATGCGTCTTCTCACCAAATAGGAGTCCCCATGTGGAACTTCCATTTTTACGGAGTTTTAGTGTATAGGTCAAAATCAACATGGCCAATGATAAGACAATGAGCGTCCCGATTACACCAACAACCCTATGCTTAACCGACCACAAAGTGATGCTTGACCCGGCAAACAACAAAACATCTATCCATAGAATGTAGTAACCTGTTTTCTTTAGCCTGTAAATCAAGTATATGCCAATAATTCCAATTATTGACTCAAAGAAGAAAAGGAGGGCTATGGAAACCCTTGTACTAAATAAGCCGGAAATGCTCAGGCAGGCGGTGGACACGAAAAAATCCATCGTCAGAATCAAGGCCCCATATGTTGTCAAGTGTCTGTTATACCAACCTGGCACAATCATGGAACTCGTTGACAGATGAGTTGTGTAGATGGATAGGAAAAAAGCCATGGCGCCACAAACAAAAAGTGACAAAGCGTGAGAAAGAATACCCGGGGGGATGAGGACAAAGCCTAAAATCAACAGCCATATTGCCTCGCAGAGAGCCGTGAAAACCAACGCTTCACATTTAGTTTGGTATTTAAATAACTGTATGCGGTTTGCTGATTTCAATTTTTCTTGAACAAAAGAATCCGTACTGGAGTTGGGTTTGGGACATTTCTTGTTTACTATGGGGCATAGCTCGCCATCCGTATTCAAACCTATTTCCTTTTCCAAGGACGACAGCAGTTCATTCATGACCACATTTGGCTTCTTTCTCAAAGTGTCAATATGCTCAACTCCTGACAAAAGCAATTGCAATGATGAATGATATTCGGAATCGTCAAGACGTATGGGTAAAATCAGTTTGTCTTGTTGGTCTGCATAAACAACCTCTCTTTTCACCCATTTTGAACCATTTGAATGAGTAGAGGAAAAGAACAAGAGAATCTTGCATTCCTTGATGGCGTTTACAATTTCCTCAGGAAAAGCATGTCCGGCTGGCAAATCTTCCAAATCTATCCAAACAGAATAACCATGTGAACGAAGGAATTCTGCATAAGGAGCAACTATCTCCTTGTCTTTTCTGGAATAACTAATGAATATGCTGTATTTCATATGGCACGGATTATAACAGGATATCTATCAAATAACAAAGTCATTTGCCCTTTTGATTGCAAAAATAGGATTTTTTTGTTACTTGTCACAATAGTTCATCAAAAAATCAACCACGAAAAGGAAAATAATTGGTAACGAACATGAAATAGCCGAATTAGCCGAAATACATTGTAAAGCGGCATGATATTGTTTCGTCTACTTCATGTTCGTTGAATGAATCACGGAGAGTTATGATTGGTTTCTTATTTCCAACTTTCAGATGATGCTTCCCCGGTTCCCGTGATTCTTCCCAACTGGAGGATTCCCTTGATTCACTCCGGAAAATCATACACCAGATACTGCATATTGGGCTCTGTAGGATAGTTGGTGAGTCGTCCGGAGCGTGTTACAAACGACAGAATGCCGTTATATAAACCATTACCAAATGTGTATTGGCCATTGTAGATGTTGATATAGTGAATACGGCGGGCGTCATAGTTGAGAAGTTGCTCTACGTCGTTGACCGGCATACCATCAATCAGTACCAACGTTGGCCAAGAACTTTCATTGGGCATCTGCTCACTATGGATAATCAGACGGGGAACACCATCAATTTTCTTGTTACTGACGCACATCACATATTCCAGCAGCACTTCCCTGATGGAGAGAAACTGGCGGTATTCGTCAAGATTATACGCCAAATAAGGTTGGGTGCCAAACGCAGTCGCGTCATAGTCTAATAGTTCTCCTTCTTCCGCCGTGTCATCAGATTGAACACCCAACTGTGGTTCGCGCTTGGCAGGTGTGATGGCCATCTGATGGCGTTGCATGTCAATGGAACGAGCTTCCACCTCGCTGCGTTTGTAATGAAACACGAGATGCGGGAGTCTTTTGGGGAGCAAGGTGGCAAAGGGACTTGTCATCTCGATGGGCAGATTAACACCTGTTGATGATATGGCAGACAGCACCAAGGGCAACTTGCCATGGATGCCGTAGGTGTAGAAGACAGCCGTGGAGTCGTTAACCATCTTTCCCTCAAAATAATGAATCTGTTTACCTATGATGCTTATGGAAGGGCAAATCTGGCTGGCATTGAAAGTATCACCCTCATGGACATTCTTGACACGTGCCTTGATGATGTGGCCTTCTACCTCAGGTACATCGACATCCTTCTCGTCCACCCAATAGGCAGCAGGGAACCCTCCCGCTCCCGGTCTGCTGTCGCCTACCTGTTGCCCTTCATCGGTTGAAGCATAACTCAATGAGTCGGAATGTTTGATTTCCACCCATTCGATATCGTCGTACCCGCTCTTGTGGAGAGGATTCACGATGGCGACAAGTTGGTGGACCACCTGGGCGTTGCCACGAGTGTATGCAGACAACACATAATAACCGCTATGGAGGTGGGAAGGCAATTCGATGATGCCGGTTCCCTTTCCGTCTTTGAGGCCTACCACGACACCGGCAGCCAATCCATTCATATCACACAGTTCTGCGTATGCAATCAAGGTCTCGTCGGCAGTCACGCTTACTTTCATCGCCTCACCAGCAAGATACCATGTGCGGTCGGTCTCAATACTCGCAGCAAAGCTACTCAGAGCAAGCACCATCGCAACTGTCAGTGATATTATTCTGTTGTTCATCTTCAATTCTTAATGATTTCATACTATGTTACTCGTCTTCTTCAGATGGCCAGAAATCAGGTTTTTGAATATATGCACCCTTGTATCTGACATCGAGTTGATAGACAGTAGCCCAAGCTGTTTTCAACTTTCCACCAGGCTCCATTCTCTTATCTTGCCATTCGCATAGGTACTTGCCTTCTTCCACCATTTGGAGGCAATCAGCGATGCTGGTGTCCTCAAACCATGTGCGCTCGTCTTTTTTTGGAGGACGGTGGATGGAAAAATCGCTGGCATTGAGGAAGAACCTATAATCACTTGTATTCAACGAACATCCCACATATCCAATCACGTGCTTGTGTGACGTGAGGCAACGGATGTTGGTAGGCAGGGCCGTTGGTAGCGGAGTGAACAAGCCTCCCATTTCAGAACCAGCTTGCTGCAGCGCTAGTTCATATTCATACTCTGCCTTTGTGATGGCACGTTGATGCACCAATCCGCTATATTTGTGAAAGATACGCTCATTGTCATAGTCTATGTCGTAAATCTTGAGTCTTTGGATGTGCTGTCCATCGTAACTTTGGCTGGTGCCAAACGTGATAGTCGAACCTGCTGCATCTTTCCATCCACGCTCAGGAAACTGGTCAGGCTTATAGACAGCTTTCTCTAATTCCGTATCGAAAAAAAGGCGGGTCGTATAGTCAGCATACACTTCCCATGTCTCGTCGTACGACCACGAATAGAAATTCGGCTTATCAGATTGAAAAGGGACATCAGGAGTGATGAGCACGTCGATGCTGTTTTCAGAAGAGTTCTGCACCCCACATACATCTGCTATCCCCTCTGTAGGAAGAGGTCTCTGAGGGTCGGATTCATAGACCTCTCCATTTGTCTCAATATGCAGCCAATACTCTATGTCAGGATCCAGAAGGCCAATCCAGCAAGAGTAACAATCATCCGTTAACTGCGCCTTGTATTCAGAACCGTCACTCCCTCGTACAGAAACACTTGCTCCCATTTCCATCTGAGGGGTATAGGAAGAATTGATAGTTTGTGAACGCGACAGATAGAACTTATTCAATTCTGCTGAACATATCGTGCCCTCCACAACGAGCAAGTCGGAATCTTCCGCAGAAAGGTCTGCTTCATATTCTTCAATACAGCCCGACAGTGTACATACGCCTGCCATCAGGCATAGCACAAAACATAGCGTCTTACTCAGTTGCATCATATCTTAGTTGAATCGTATGTTAAGTGAAACATAAGGAATGGCTGTGCCAAACACAGACAGCTTATATCCTTTGATTTCATCGTCTTCGGTGACATAATAGACATTATAGGCGTTTCTGCGTGCAAGGGCGTTATACACACCAATGGAGAACGACGTATGAAGAAAACTTGTCAACTTATGGGTAGGTTCGATATTGAATGCAAGATCCAAACGCATATAGTCAGGAATACGGTATGTATTGCGGTCAGTATAGTATGGCATGTATCTCATTTTCTTCAAGCTGTAAAATTTTCCAGCAGGCAAGGTTGTCGGACGGCCAGTGGCATAGTTGAAGTTGCTTGAAAAGCTGTATCTCTCGGTAAGCTTGTAGTTGAGCACCGCCTTCACCTCGTGGGGGCGGTCGTATTCGGAAGGATACCAGTCGCCATTGTTCAGAGGGGCAGCCACCCTCTCGTCATCCTGACGGAGCAAGGAACGTGAGAAGGTGTAGCTCACCCATCCATTCAACTTTCCTACTGGTTTTTTTGCTTGAAGTTCGAGACCATAGGCTTTTCCCTTGGTTGAGATGACGTCGGTCTCAAGGTGGGGGTTCATCAGCAGGACTGCAGAACTGCGATAGTTGAGATAGTCGTCAATGTGCTTGTAGTACACCTCTGCAGAGAACTCGTATTTTTTGTCAGCTGTCTCGTGGTAGATGCCGGCTGCCACCTGCCAGCCATTCTGAGGCTTGATGTTAAAATCGGAAAGTTTCCATGTATCGGTGGGTGACATGATGGAAGTGTTCGACACCTTGTGGATATACTGGTGCATCGTGTTGAAACCAGCCTTCAAGGAAAGGTTTTCCTGTAGGGCATAGCGAGCCGACAAACGTAACTCTGGAGCATGATAGGTCTTGAAGACA
Source organism: Prevotella sp. (assembly GCA_017619375.1). GTDB lineage: Bacteria > Bacteroidota > Bacteroidia > Bacteroidales > Bacteroidaceae > Prevotella. The sequence goes on from JAFZSL010000075.1 coordinate 143,572, forward strand.
CCCGTTTCATGGCGTGTCTCCAACAATGTCCTCTCTGATGGAAGTTCACCGCCATCATAAATGTTCACATCACGAGGCCCAAGCGCATTGTATATGGAATAGCGCAGGCCGGCAGAAACAGAGAGCTTTTCAGTGAGCGACCGCTCATAGTCGAAATATGCGGCACTCTCCAACGCCTTTTCTCGCTGCAACTGGTCTGTCATGATGCAGGACTCCTCGCCCACAGGCTCGTATTTCCCAGCCTGTACATTGTAGTGCTGCATGGAGAGGCCGTACGAGATGACTTGCTTTTCAGACAGTCGCTGACGAAAATGCAACTTTCCCCATAACTGGTCAATGCCGAAACTCAACCGGGCTGCCATGGAAGGTACGTACTTGTCCTCATTGAAATAGTCGTAGTGGTCTTGTCCGGCAGAAAGGGTGGCAGTCATTCTTTCATTCAGGATGGAGCGCCACTCCAAAGAGAAGTTACGATTCTGATAGCCATAATTATCCTGTGAACTGAACGAGAACTTGTCATTGCTCCAATATCCATACACCTTGAGGCGATGCATGCTATTGAGCTTCCATGTCAGCACGCCACCAAGGTCATAGAAGTTTGCAGTACCGTTCTTGTAACCGCTTTTCTCCGGCAACTTCTTGAGAATCCAGTCACTATAGGTCGTGCGGCCATTCAACAGCAGCGATACATGCTCCTTGACGACAGGTATCTCTATGTTCGCCTTGCTGGTAAGCGCACCGATGCTTGCCGAACCAGTAAGCTTCTGCATGTTGGCCTCTTTCGAGGTCACTTTCAACACGCTGCTTATCCTGCCTCCATACTCCACGGGAATACTTGACTTGAACAGCTCCACATCCTCAACGGCATCTGAATTGAACGATGTGAACAGTCCGAACAGATGAGAAGGATTATATACAGTACCTCCATTGAAAAGAATGAGGTTCTGGTCTGTTGCTCCTCCTCGCACATTATAACCGCTTGAAGCCTCTCCCACCGTGGTGACACCAGGCAGGGAGAGCACTATCTTCATAATGTCCGACTCGCCGAAGGCAGACGGAATGTTCTTGAGCAATACGGGTTTGAACTTCTCCGCCCCCATCATCATATTGCTCACAGCCGAAGGGCGTCCACCAACAACCACTATCTCGTCAAGTTCCTGGTCATCGGCAATGCTTGCCCTTGCCTTCTTCACACCCGGCAACACATAGACGGTTGTACTTGACGAAGAAACTCCCCTTGCTACAGAATCATTGTCAAGAACTGGAATACCGGCAATTAGAGTCGCGTTGTCAATAGATGTGTCAATAGTGGTCTGCACAACCGAATCACTTCTTGTTGTTTCCGCTTCACGATTGGATACAACGGATAGGGGATGGGGATTGGGTATGGGTGCGCCAGAAACACTTTCCACGACTTTCACAAGGCTGCTCTCACGCACTCTCTTTGAGAAGGAAAGATGATTCTTCTTTGCAAAGTGTTTAATTTGCTTGTTTTGTTCAGGAAACACCTTTGCCACATCCGATGCACGCTTCACATGATGCATTTCCCCGTTTGGGGTGATGAGCGTGTAAAGTTCTTTGGTATAAAGAGTCTTTTGATATTTCTTTCCTCCAAAAGTATCATCACCGCCAGGATCCTTCCACACTGCATGATAAAGACGGATGCCATTGGTGCTGCCATCACAGAGCATGGCCGTGTATCGTGTGCCATCCTCCGGGTCATGCACATATCTGTGACCATCCATCTCAAACCAGTCAACAAATTCCTGCTCAGGTAGACAAAACGCACTTTTCCCGGGAGGAATAACGACAACACACTGCTTGAATTGGTCGAAACGTAGTTGCACATCGTCATAAACTACGCCGTGGTAGCTGATGCGGCCTCTATAAAAATTGGTGGTGCCATTGTAATATGGGATGTCATGCCACAACGTTTTTTGATACTGGGGCTCTACCGCCCCCACATAAAGACGGGCATGGTCGGAAGCAGAGGAAAAATATTCCTGGGCCCCAACATGCTGCACCACTGCCATCATGCAGGCAAGTATCAACCTGTACTTTTTCAAGTCTTTGTATCTGCCTTTATACATAACGCTTGCAAAGATAGTCTTTTTTTTATAATGCAGCAAATATTCAATTCTTGTATGAAAAATTGAAGAAAAATGAAAAAGGAAGGAATCGGTATAAAAAATTCAAGCACGCACCCCACTCAGGATGCGTGCTTGATGATTCAGCGGTGCTGTAAAAATTAATACCAACGTGGGTCGCCTGGTTTGGGTTTCGTGCCACCCAGTTCATTGGTAATCACCTTGAAGTTGCTCGAGGCAGCGTCTTGGAAGGTGTTGGCGGTGTTTGTTGACAGCATGGTGCCCGGGAAGGCAGCCCTTGGCGATGGGTCTTCCTCGGAAACAGGTTGCCACAACAGGTCGCTGGTGTAGTAGATGTCAGAACATTCCGGTTGGAGGTCGCCGCTCCAGCCTGAGATGCCGGTGGTGGCTAATTCCTCTTTGTTGCGCCCTGCCATGCCGATGAGGCAGTTCTTGAAAATGAACTTGTCCTTGAACGAACTCCAGTTACTCGACTTGAAGTCAAAGAACGGTTTCGCATCGGCTATGGTATAGACGAAGGTGCAGTTCTCCACAACAAGGGAGTTGGGTTGCAAGCCCTTGGTGCCCACGCAGATTTTCTCGGCGTTGGAAACCGTCGTGTTGGTGATCTTCACATTCTGGATGTCAGCCTTGGCGTTGTCGGCATTGGTGAGGCCGTAGCCGCTGATGGAGTCGATGACGCAGTTGTCAATGATGACGTTCTCAATGGTGGCGGTCGTCTGTATGCGGCAGATGCCACGCTTGTACTTGATGCTGCAGTCCTGGAACTTTATCGTGCCGATGTTGCCACCCGATTGGTTCAAATTGAAGATGTAGGTGGCACCATAGTGGCTGTCCGTACGCGGTTTGCTGTCCGTGTCGGTGAAGGCGATCTTGTTGAACACCACGCCGCCTAAATCGGAATTGCCGGCAACGCGGAAGTTGCCTTCCACGCCCATCTGTGCCTCGCCAGCGAGACTCAGGCCGGTGACGAAGGTGATGGTGCCGGTGGTGGAGGGAAGTTCGATGGTTGCAATGCGGTACTTGGTGCCTCCCTCAAGGATGACGGTGATGTCCTTGTCCTGATACTCGGTCTTGATGAGCGAGTCGAGGGTGTTGGCATAAGCAGAACCGGAGCCGGTGGAGAACCATTTCCATGCCGTGTTCTCATCGAGTCCGCGCAGGTCGATCACCTCGCCGGAGAAACTCTCGGAGGCGGCGGTGGTGAAACGCTTCTTCCCTTTGTAGCTGTCGCCGGTGTAGGCTTCCACACGGTAGCTGGTCTTGGGACTGAGGCCGTAGACCACCTTTTGTGCTGCGGCGTTGTCCTCTTCGGTTAGGGTCACCTCTGTCACCACTTCGCCCTCATCATTGAGGATGCGCAGGCGGTCATAATACACGCCAGGTGTCCAGCGCACGCGGGCAGCGATGTCTATGATGTCGGTTGTCTGGATGGTGGAGAGGCTTGTCGGATAGTCGGGAGTGGTGGCCGTCAGTGAGTAGGCCTTCGAACTCAAGCCGGTTGTCGTGTTGGCGGCGCTGATGTTGACGAAATACTCCTTGTCATACTCCAAGCCGTCGAAATGGCAGGAGAGTTCACTGGTGGTGATGGTCTTGGGGGCTACGCTGGCGTCGGCCGGTTCCACACTGACCGTGTATTGGTTGGCGTCGGTGTAGTTGTCCCATTTCACATTCATATAGGGAACCAGGTTGTCATCCAGACCCATCTCGATGTTGTCGTCTGTGATGATCGGACGGAAGAGTGCATCGGCCTTGGCGAGATCGTCGTCGTCGCTGCAACTGACAAACGTTCCCATTCCTGCGGTTGCTGCGAGGAGCAGCAACATGGTCTTATATATCTTTCTCATTTTGTTTCCTGTTTATTTGTATTCTTTTTCTATCGTAGCCACTTCGACATTCGTTCCTTTCTCCATATTGGCGTCAAGGATGTGGTAACCATCGTTGTCGAGGACTGAACTGGCAGAGAGTGTCTCGGTGGTGATGGGGAGCAGGTAGGGCACGACGCCGTTGCCGGTCAGTGCACCGTTGGAATAGCCGCGATACAGGCGTGTGTAGTAGTCGCTGGCGGCATAGACATCCTTGCGGATGATGCCGGTGGGTTCGCCTGCCTGTACGGTCACCGTGGCGGTGTTGGGAGCAGCGCCCAAGGTGTAGGTGACGGAGCCGTCGGCATTGTTGGCCTTTGTAGGCGTGGTGGTGCCGTAGTCCTTGCCATTATACACATAGGTGCGTGTGCGCTTGATCATATTTGAGCCCCAATTCACCTTCTGCCATCCTTCGGCGGTCATAGTGGCATCGTCAAGGTCGGCCTTGTATTTCTCGTTATACCACTTGATGTCGCTCTTGAGGTTCTCCTTGCCGCTCTTCACATAATAGAGGCGGTCGGCCCATGTGGTGTAGTTGACTGCCTCGGGGAAGCGCGCCAGCACGGCCGGGTCGCTGATGAGGTCCTCGTTGGTGGCGATGCCCCAGCAGAGGGCGGTGCGCATGGCTTCCTCAATCTTCTTGGCATAGAGGTTCCAGCGTACGAGGTCGAACTTGCGGATGGCTTCACCGCCGAACTCCCAGGCGCGCTCGTTGACGATGGCGTTGAAGAAGTCTTCCTTGGTGTTGAGTTTCGCTACATACTCCGTCACGTCAGCGGCGTAGGTGGGGCTGTTGGCGAAAGCGCGGGCGCGCACCTTGAGCAACTGCTCTTTGGCGAGGGCGGTGGGGCCGTTCAACTCGTTCTCTGCTTCTGCAAGCATCAGCAGCACATCGGAGTAGCGCATCAGCGGATAGTTGATGCCTGTTCCCTTTGACGAACCGGAACCCAGGTCGTGGGCGGCGCGGGCGCGGTCCCACTTGCCGACATACAATCCAGTGGAAGCGGAAGCCTTCACGGTGTCGTTCTCATGGGCATACTTGGCCACGTCGATGTCGCGGCGGATGTCATTGTCGGCGAACGACATGTAGAAGGTCGGGGTTATGGCCACCTGGGCCGTAGTGGTGCCATTCACGTTGCTGCCGGTGTTGGGCACGCCGAAGCTCCAGCCGATGTCGCCACCGTAGTTCTGTACGAAGGCCACTTCGTAGAGCACCTCGGCATTGTTTTCGATGGTGTAGTTCATCTCGTTGATGAACGGCTGCTCGAAGTTGGCATACAACTCGCGTGGCTTCAGTTGGATGAGCTTCTGGCAGTAATCCTTGGCCATCTGGTAGTATTCGGTGTAGGTGCGAGCGGTCTTCTCTGCGCCTGTCACATCCTTGTAGGTGACGGCGAGGTCGGGGTTGCTCATGTCAAGGTATTCTTCAGCGCGTTTCATCGTGCCGTCCTTCGTCATGCCGTAACCGGCGCGGAAGAGGGCTATGCGGGCGATGAGGCCGATGGCGAAGTCGCGGTTCATGCGCTCGATGCCGCCGGTGTTCACGTCGCTCCATTTCATATTAGGCTCGATGTCGACCAATTGCTGGAGGACACGGCTGTAGACGATGTTCTTGTCGGTGCGGGGCTTGTCGATTTCCTCACCCCATTTGGCGGCCACGTCATAATAGGGCACGTCGCCGAAGAAATTACACATGAGGTAGTAGCGATAGGCTTTCAGGCAGGTGGCCTCACCCTTGATCTGCTGCATCTCATCGGTGTTGGCAATGTTGCTGGCGTCGATGCCGGCACGCACCTGGTTGGCGCGCTCGATAGCTTGGAGGTTGTTGTCCCATACTTTTTTCACGTCACTCCATCCCACGTTGCCAGGACCTTGGAGAGGCCATACGGCCTGGCGGTGGTTGGTGGCGACTGCCTCTTGGACGCTCATGGCCTCTACGTCGGTGTTCTGCATCCACACGCCGCACATGCGGGAGGTGTATGGATCCTCGCCGAACAGTACATATACGCCGTTGATGGCGTTGGTTGCAAACTCTGCGGAGCTATACACCATGTTCTGGTCCATCTGTGAGGGAGACTCCACGTCCAGGTAGTCGTCGCATGCGGTCAACCCCATCACTCCGAGTGTTGCAATTGCTATATATAGACTCTTGATTTTCATATGTTTGTCAATGGTTTGTGGTTAATTACAGCGTTACGTTTACACCAAAGGTGAATGCACGGCTCTTGGGATAAGAGGAGAAGTCGATGCCCGGGGTGAGGCCGGAGTAACTGCTGTTGCGTGCATAGGAACTGACTTCGGGGTCGAAGCCGGGATAGTCGGAGATGACGAACAGATTGGTTCCCGTCACGTAGAAACGCAAGCGCTGGACACCGAATTTCTTGGTCAGCGTGTTGGGAAGGGTATAGCCCAATGTCACACTCTGCAGACGGAGGAAAGAGGCATCGTCCATAGCCCAGTCGGTGGGTACGACCACGGCATCACCGGTGGAGAAGGGGCTCCACATGGCTTTGGGAGACTTGCCGTTTCCACCCTCGTTCCAGAAGGCCAGGTCTTCAAGGCTGGTGAGCAGGACGCCGGTCTCAGGATTGATGTAGGAGTAGGCATTGCTTTGGCTCATGTCGGCGCGCATGTTGGGATAGGTGCCGGCACGGTAGCGTGAGGAGGTCTGTATCTTGTTGGCGTTGTAGATGTCGTTGCCTACCTTGTAGGTGAAGTTCACATTGAAGTCGAAGTCGTAGATGTCGCCGCTGAGGCCGAAACCACCGGAGAAATCGGGGTTGGTGTCGCCGATGACGGTGATGTCGGCTGCATCGACCACGCCGTTGCCGTCACGGTCCTTCAGTTTCATGGCACCTGGACGGATGCCGATGACGCCGCCGAGGAGGGATGTGGTGGGTACGCCGTCCTTGAGGGTGTAGACACCAGTCGTCTCATTGTAGCTGGCGAAGTCGGAGGTGGTGTAGTAACCATCACTCTCCCAGCCATATACCAGGCCAATGGGGTCGCCGATGCGCACGATGTAGTCTTGTTGGTTCTTGTTGTCGGTGCTGGCCCATCCTGAGGCGAAGGTCATCTCCTGCAAGCCGTTGGCCAGACCCTTCACGTTCGACTTGTCGAAGCCGATGTTGAAGTTGGCGTTCAAGTGGAATTTCTGCTTCTGGATGATGACGCCGTTCAAGGTGAGTTCCACACCTTTGTTGCTGGTGGATGCGGAGTTCTCCCATACGGTGGTGTAGCCTGGGGCGGCGACGTTGTGGTTGATCAGCAGGTCGTCTGTGCTGTTCCAGTAGAAGTCGAGGGTACCGGTGAGTCGCTCGTGCAGGAAACCGAAGTCAAGACCTACGTTGCGGGTGGTGCGCTTCTCCCATGTCAAGTTCGGGTTGGCGAGCGTGGTGGAGACGGCCAGGTGTGAATTGGCTGTCTCGCCGACGCCGTAGCGCTTGGAGCCGCTGTTGGCATTGTAAAGTTGCACGTACTGCGTGTTGCTGATTTTGTCATTGCCCACCTTGCCATAGGACACGCGAAGCTTCAAGTTGGACAACCACTTGCGGGTGGATTCCATCCAAGGTTCCTCTATGATGCGCCATGATGCGGCGGCGGCAGGGAAGAAACCCCATTGGTGGCCGGGGGCGAACTGCGAGCTACCGTCCTCACGGAAGGTGACGGTGAGCAGGTAACGGTCAAGCAAGGTGTAGTTCAGACGACCGAAGAAAGATACCTTGTTCTGGTCGGCGCTGACAAAACCTGTCATCGACTGCATTGTGGCCAAGCCAAAGTTGGCAAACACGGCCTCGGCATCAAAGGCGTTGCTGTTGTTGTTATTGGCCATTGAGTTGTAGTTGCTGCGACTGGAACGAATTTCCTGACCGGCCATCACGTTGAAATGATGGATGTCGTTCAACTTGGTGTCGTAGGTCAGCGTGAAACTCTCACGGATGCTGTTGGTGTTGGTTTTTGTCCAGTCTGCCAAGGGGTTGCCACCGACATAGGAAGCCTGTGTGGTGGTGGAGCCATACCAGTTCTTCACTTCGTTGAAGCCATAGGAATAGCCACCTTCCAAGTGGGCTTTCAGACCCTTCAGAGGGGTCTTCCAGTCGAGGGCGGCGTTGAAGACGAAACCGCGGTTGTTGCGGCGGCGCCAGTACTGTTCCGACTGCTCGGCCAGCGACATGTTGGCACGCTGCCATTCCTCGATTTCCTCTTCCGACATGGTACTGAAGTCGGGGGTGATCATGCCGGAGAGACCCTTGGTGGCCACACCGTAGAGGGCTTGCTCGGTACGCACCTTGTAGGTGCCACCCTGGGTGCCTTGGCCGTTGGCAGTCTGGTCGTTGATACGTGCCGTCATGGAGAACTTCAAGTTGTTGTTGAGTTCATGGTTCAACTTGAAGAGGAAGGCGTAGCGGGAGAAATCGTTGTTGGGCATCAGGCCGGCGTTGAAGTCGTAGGTGCCGGAGAGATTGAAATTCGTCTTTTCCGTTCCTCCCTGAAGGCTCAGGTTGTGGCTTTGGGAGAGTACGTTCTCGCCAAACAAGTCGTCCTGCCAGTCGATGGCCTCCACGCTCTTGTAAAGATAGAGGTCATCGAAGACGCCGAACTGCTTGTAGAAGGAGTTGAGAGCGCTTTCGCCACGAAGGGCGGAATATTCATAGTTGGACATCACGTATTGGTAGGTGTCGAGCACGTCCAGACGCTTGGAGACCTTCTTGGTCTGCAAGTAGCCGTTGTAGTTGATTTGTGTCTTTCCTGCCTTCGCATTCTTGGTGGTGATGAGGATGACACCATTGGCGCCCTCGGAACCATAGATGGCGGTGGAGGAAGCGTCCTTGAGCACTGTGATGTCCTCGATGTCGTTGGGTGAGAGGTCGCTGATGGAACCACCTTGGAAACCGTCGATGACAATCAGAGGAGAGTTGTCACCGGTGATGGAGCCGCCACCACGTACTCGGATGAGCACCTCGGCGTCGGGTGAACCGTCGGTGGTCGTGATGTTCACACCAGCCATCTTTCCGGTGAGGGCCTCGCTGATGTTGGCCACAGGCACTTTGGCGAGGTCTTGGCCTTTCACGGTGGCCACCGCTCCGGTGAGGTCTTTCTTCCTGGCGGTGCCGTAACCGATCACCACCACGTCGTTGAGGGTGGATGCCTCGTCTTCCATTTGGATGGCATAATCGCTCTTGCCGTCAAGGGCCACCGTCTGCGTCTTCATTCCGATGTAGCTGATGGTGATGGTCTTGCCTTTCACATTCTGCAAGGTGAAGTTACCGTCGATGTCGGTCACCACGCCATTTTGCGTGCCTGTCTCCATGACAGTGGCACCAATGACGGGGTCTCCGCTTGTGTCGGTCACCGTACCTTTGATAGTCTGCGCCGATATGTTGTCCGCCAACATGGCAAGGGCGAACAATAGCGCCAATCTAAAGATTTTAAAATTACCAGACATAGATATTATTTTAGGTTGGTTAAAAATGTCTTATACAGTAGAATCAGTTTTGTAGTAGTTCGTGTGGTAGATGTATTGTTTGGCAAAGATAAGTAAAAGAAATTAAAAAAAAGAAATATTGACATCCTTTGTAGGATTTTTAACAAAAAAGGCAGGTTTTGACTGAAAAACCTGCCTTTTTGAGGGCTTTGTCAGGAATTCCACAAGGCAATTTCTCTGGTTTTCCTTAGTGTCACAAGTTTTTCTGAACCTCCTTGTTCCTCCTACTTCACCATCACCTTTTGCTTGTTGATGATATATACACCCTTGCGTGGGGTGGCTACCTTTTGTCCTTGGAGGTTGTAGATGGCGTTGTCGGGTTGCAGGGTGGTGCTTTCCACCTCGGCCACGCCGGTGATCTCCCTTTTCATCTGCCCAGTGACGCATACGTTGGCGAAACCCACCTGCTTGCTGTTTCCCAACTTGTATACGCAGAGCATCAGACAGCCTGTGCCGTCAGTGGAACTGATGTCGGTGACGTCCTTGCTATAGGAAGTGTAGCCAGGGTTCCCGTTGTTGCGGTCGGGAGAGATGGCGGCGTCGATGTCGTGCTTCCCGTTGGCGTCTTTCCAGAAAACATCCACCAAGCCGCCGTCGGTGCCGATGCGGGTGGTGTTGAAAGAAATCTTGGTGGGACGGAAGAAGCATCCCTCGGCGGGAGTGATGTTGAACATCAATGCATTCTCATCGTTGGATGAGGTTTCGTTGTTCACCAACGGCTGCACCAAGGTGAAGGTGATTTCTTTCAGCTTGCGTGTACCTTTATATTCCAAGTTGCCGCCTCTCACCACTTCGCTGGCGGCAACGAGGTTGCCCATGTCGCCGGCGATGGTGGCTTGCTGACCTTCGCCGCCTCCGTCGAAAACCCAGAGGATGTCGCCGTCGGCGATGGTGGAGAGTCCTTCTTCGTCACCATTGCTGTTGGGGGCTTTCTCGATGTAGCCTTGCACCACGCCGTCGGCATACTGCGCTGCGGTGATGTGTGCCACCAAAGAGTTGAGGTATACTTCCAATAGGGTGTAGCCTTCGTCGTTGACATGGTTGCCATCACTCTTGTCGTTGGGATTCATGCCGTGGGCGGTTTCCCATTCGTCGGGGATGCCGTCGCCGTCTGAGTCGGCGGGTGCGGCAGTGCTGTTCAGCGTGGGCCAAGCGCTCCAATCGTCACCGGCGTCGGCGGGTTTGTTGTCGTCCTGGCTGTTGATGAATCCTTTGCCGAGTCCCGTTCCTGTGTAGGTGGCAGCATTGTTGCGGGTGTCAGCTACCATCATTTCATCGTAGGAGTCACGACTCAGCGAGGCGCCTGCATAGAGCAACACTTTTTCGTAGGCTTGTTCCGCCGTGTGGGTGGTGGTGTAGACAAAGGGGATGGGCTCGTCGAGTTTCATGGTGTCCTTGGTCTCGGCGGTGAAAGTGTTGTCGTTGTCGGCAGACGAAATCTGGGCGTAGATGCCATAGGTCCAGTTGTCGTTGCTCACGTCGGTGTATTTCGAGTTCTTGTTACCTTCCACGAAATACTTGCCCCAGATGTGCAGGGCTGGTGTGTAGGACGGGTTTTCCTGGCAGTAGGCATTGGTGCGGATGCCGATGCTGGCGATGCGCTTGGCCTTGTAGTTGGTGGCAGAGCCGGGACCGGGCTTGTAGTAGTTGTTCACGATGTTCACCTTCATGGCCTCGCCGCCGTAGCAGCCGTTGCTGCCATAGTTGTAGATGACGTTGTTGCGGTAGTCCATCCGCTCGTCGAGTTGAGTGGTGGGACGCGGGCCGAGGCGCGGGGTGCGCGAAGTGTGGTGGGCCAGCAGGTTGTGGTGGAAGGAGGCGCCGCTGCCACCCCAGTTGCCGCCATAGCCGTGTGCTCCCTTGGAGTGGCCTGAGTTGACGAGGCTTTGTGAGACGAGACACCACTGAACGGTGGTGTTGTGGTTGCCAAGCACGGAGAGGCATTCGTCGATGGACCAACTGACGGAGCAATGGTCGATGACCCAGTCTTTCTGGTCGAAACCGCCGAAGCCATCCCAACCGTCGGCACCGTTTTGCTTCACGTTCTTGTTGCCCAGACGGAAGCGCATGTAACGCACGATGACGTTGTTGCCCTTGATGGAGCAGGGGTAGTCTGCCACGCAGATGCCGTCGCCGGGGGCGGTCTGTCCAGCTATGGTGGTATTGGAGCCGATGCTTAAGGAGGAGTTGAGATGGATGGTGCCGGAGACGTCGAACACGATGGTTTTCGTGCCGTTCTGCCCCAAGGCCCACCGCAGCGACCCTGTGCCGGAGTCGTTCAGGTTGGTCACATGGTACACTGCTCCGCCACGGCCTCCAGTGGTATAGCGGCCGAATCCCTCGGCGCCGGGGAAAGCAGGGGTCTTCTCCTGGGCAAAGGATGCCACAGAGGTCAACATGGCGATGGCCAGCGCCATGAAACGGATGTTTGGTCTCTTCTTCATTTGTGTTGTTTTTGTCTTTTCGTCAAATGGTTATGGGGTGGGAGAAGGGGCTATTTCACCACCACTTTCCTGCCATGTATCACATAAACGCCAGGGCGCAGGCCTTCGAGGTTGGTGGCGCGTTGCCTTATGAGGCGTCCGTTGAGGTCGTAGATGTCGGCCGGCTTTTGTGGCGACACGGTGATGTGTGCGATGCCTGTCGATACGGAGACCACGTAGAGCAGTCCTTCGCTCAGATGGCTGGTGTCCCAGTCGATGCCGGCAGGCAGGTCGAGTGTCGGTGTCCCAGTCATGCTGCCTGCTTGCCACACGCGGATGGAGTCGCCGGCCTTCAGGATGTGGCTGTCGACCAAGGTGACGCGCAGCGTGCCGTTGAAGGTCAGGCGGTTGATGTTGGCTATGTTGGTGCAGCCGGGGTTGGTGGCTGAGGCGCAAGCCCTTGCTTTCACCTCATAGACGCCGTTGGGGCCGATGGTCACGTTCTTGTTGCCGAAATAGAGAGTGCCTGAATAGGAACTGGCTGATGCACCAGGACGCAGCGTGCCTTGGATGGTCACGGTGGAGTTGGTCAGCGGCTTGCTGTCCTTGTTCGTACCTGAGAGTATGGCATCCTGGTTGACGGTGAGGTTGCCGGTGCCGAGTACGCCGGAGGAGAGGAGGAGTTCACCTTGGCTGACGATGATGTTTCCGGAATTGTCGCTTGTGCCGCTATAGGTGAGGCGGCCTTCGCCCATCTTGGTGAAGTTGGCGTTGGAGGTCACCTTGCCAGCCCATGTCCAGTTGGCGTCGCTGCCCACAAGCCAGGTGTTGGCGCCAACGGACGCACCATTGCTGAATGTGCAGGAACCACCGAGGCTGCCCGTGCCAGTCACACGGCCGATGCGGTAGGAGCGTCCGCTGTTCTGCAATTCCACGCCTGCGGGGATGTCGAATGTGCCGTTGGGCATTCCGTAACTGTTGTCAAGGGTGAAGCGAGTGTCGCTGCTGTGCACCTTGCAGGTGACGGTGCCCTCGAATTCAGACCAATTGCCTGTGATTTGCGTGCGTGTGGCGTTCCATCCCGACCCCACCACGACGGGGCAATAGACCGTCAGTGTTCCCTTGCCAATCAACTTGTTGGCGTAGCTTCCACGGTCGATGAGATTCCAAGTGCCACGCTTGCCTTGTGGAACTTCGATGGTGTAACTGGTGCTGGTGTTCTCGCTGAGTGTGCCGTTTTGGAATTCCACAGTCTGTGCAGGAGTGTTGCTATTCACACATTGCACGGTGCCTCCGGAGATGACGAGGCGTTGCAGGCCGGTGTTGGCCACGTTGAGTTTCATCCATCCCGAACCTTTCTTGACCAAACGGGTGCCCATCATCGGACGGTCTACTATGAAGTCGGCCAGGTTGTTGATTTGTCCGCCATCCTCACTTGCAAAGGTGATGTTCGAACCATTGGTGATGGCTGCTGTGGTACGCAGTTCGGCGCCGTTCTCCATGACGAACTTGTTGGAGGTGAGGACCACTGCACCGAGGTTGCCCTTGGCCTTGGTGGAGTTGGAGAGGCTGGTGATGGCCACCGTGCCGCCGGAGATGCGGGTGCCTCCGGTGTAGCTGTTCTCGGTCATGATGGTGAGGGTGCTGCTACCGCGCTTCACCAATGTGGTGCCGCCGACAATCGAGCCGGTGCCTTTGAAGATATAGCCGTTTTGGCTGTTGTCCACGATGATGCTGTCGGCTTCAATCTCGCTGTTGATGTTGACGGTGAATTTGTTGGCACTATCGTCGAAGGTGACGATGTCGCCACTCACGAAGACATCTTTCTCGCCAGAACTGTTGGTGAAATTCTCCGTGCCGCCGATGTCCCAAGTGTCGCTCTCCTCGCCGTTCCACACGATTTCGTCGTTGCCACGCATGCTGAGGATGTCGAGGTAGAGTTTGCCGTCCTCAAGGGTGAGTTCGCACTTGTGTTTGGTGCCGAGGCCCTCGATGCGGATGTCGTCGAGATTGCCGGTGATGGTGGTTGCCTCACCGATGAGGTAACGTCCCGGGGTGATTTCCGCACCGTGGTTGACGAACTCAAAGACGGGCATGAGGTATTTCGGGCCATATTTCCAGTCTTTCGTCTCTATGGTGACCAACTTGGCCAGCACTTGGTCGGCTGTCAGGTCGTCGTAGAGGTCGAACACCACGCGTGAGCCGAAACCGAGGAGGAGGGAGTCGGTGGTGACGATGCCTTTGTTGTCGGCTCGTCCTGGGCGAAGGGTGGAGGCGTAGTCCATCTTGATGCGGCGGAACACTCCTCCGTCGCTATTGAGTTCGGCAAAACGATTGAGCCAGAGGGAGGAATGGAGCATGCTGCCATCGAAGTTCAATACGCCGGCCCAGATGTCGGTGTTGCCCGTGTGTTGCTGTTCCACTTTGGGGAGGTTGAGGGTGCCGTCGCCTTGTTTCACAAGACGGGTCTTGCCGGCAAAGGCTCCGCCCTCCACGTTGCAGGTGTAATAGGTGCGTATGATGTTAGGACTGCCGTTGGTGACACTGCTGTTGGTGCCTTGCACCCACGAAGGAACGTTGAAGGTGGCCACCCACGGCTGTGCACCTTCGCTCACGGTCACTTGGGTGTCGTTGGTCTCGCACACGATGACATGCTGACCGTCATTGGCACTGCCGATGGTGCCTCCGTTGGCTACCTCCACACGTCCGGTCATGGTGAGTGGCGGCGGGGCGACGGTGATGTCTTCCAATTCGCCAAGGAAGTAACTGGCGTGAGGGGGTTGGTTGTAACCCATCGACTCCCACACCATGGCTTGGCGGTACTGGTGGTCGTGCCACAGCGTGTAGTTGCGGTGGTTGGTGGCGATGTCGGTGGTGTAGACGCGGATGTGTTTGTTGTCGCTGGTGCGTAGCACAAGTTCCTCGCGCCAGTCGCCGATGATGTCGCCGGTGGCGGAGGGTGTGTTTTTCGTCCAATTGCAGTTGGCGGTGCCGTTGGCGGTGAAGACAATGGAGCCGTCGCCTTTGAATATGCGGCAGGCTCCTTCGCGGCTGCTGGCGCCGTCAAGTCCTTCTTCCAACAGGTCGCCGTCCCAGTAGATGCGGAAATTGTTGGTGAAGCCGCTGGGACCGTTGGTGATCACCTTGTCTGCCACGGTGGAGACGGTGCCCGACTGTGAGGAGTGGCCGATGCAGCCGGGGTAGTCGTTGGAGAAGTTGCCACAGAGTGCGCGTCCGTCGTCGCTGGTGGATTGCAGGCGGTAGTAGATTTTGGAGGTGGTGGCGTCACGGTAGTTCATGGCAGGATGGTCTTCGTTGCAGGTGAAGATTTCCTGACCATGGCGGTAGGGGTCGAAGTCGCTGCAGTGCTGAGCGTCGCCGTGTCCCAAGCCGGTGGTGGAGAGTCCTTTCCCGTTGTCGTCGATGACCATCGAACCGAAGACAATCTCGTCGCGGCCGTCCCAGTCCACGTCGGCGATGCCGTAGTTGTGAAAGCCTTGGCCGAAATAGGAGCCGGAGTTGCCGCTGTTCCATTCCCAATAGAGTTGGAGGGTGTGGTCGGGGTTGACGGAGAAGGCTTTCATATGGTGCTTGGTGTAGCATCCGCGTCCGAGGAATATGAAGGGGTGGCGGCCGTCAAGGAATGGTGCTCCGAAATAGTGCTTCGTGGAACGGTGTCCGTAGCCGTCGCCCCAGTCGTTGGCGTTGCCGCGGGGTAGGGGATAGGCCATCCAACTGGCACCGTTGGGACCGATGGGGTAGGGCTTGGCGGTGGCGCCTTCCATATAGAGTAGGTATTCAGCACCGGTGTTGGTGTAGGTCATGTTGGCGGCATGGTTCACCGTGTTGCGGGTGTTCACGTTCATGTTGCCGATTTCTGTCTTCGTGCCGTCGCCATGGTGGATGATGATGTTGTCGGCGGCGCGCATGAGGACTTCTGCCTTGCCGTCACCGTCCCAGTCGTAGCCCACGATGTCGTATTGTTCGTCGGGGCCGCTGCACATATTGGGACCGAGGTCGATATACCACAGGCGCTCGCCTTCGAGTGTGTAACATTCAAGGAAGTTATAGGCGGAGTCGTTGGCTACCGGGCAGGGGCCGGTGGCATCGCTGTCAAGGTCGTAGTTGCGCTTTACCAGGAACTCCGAGATGCCGTCGCCAGTGACATCGGCCAAGGCGATATCGTTGATGCTGTAATCCTTGGAAATGTCCGTACCACGGCGGGAAAGGATGGGTTTCACCGGAAACTCCTTGTATTGGGTGGACATGCGAGCGACTGGAGCACTCAATTCCTGTTCCACGCCTCGCACGACGGCGGCTACGCGGTAAGTGCTGCCGGCATGGCCGTAGGGGTCGGTGTAGTTGGACACATTCAACGGAAGGCCGTTCAATTTCGTGCCGTCGCGGTAGAGGTTGTACTGGGTATCGTAATATTCCTCGCCGAAGATTCGCCAACTCACGAAACTACCAGACCCGGAGGGTACGACAACCAACCCGCGATCGAGCTTGTCGGTGGTGCGTTGCGCAAATGTCGCCATTGCACACATCACGAGCATGAAAGCCAAGAGGGTAAGTCTTTTTCTCATCGTTGTTATTGGGTTAGGATATGATTGTTCTTAAGCTATTCATAAGAGAAAGCAGACCAAATGCCATGGCAACTCACTTTTTCTCATGACTCTGCAAAGTTAATGCTTTTTGTTCAAAAATCTTCATGTTATAGCAAAAAACAAATGATGATGTCAATAAGTTGGGATAAAACGATTTTCTCCTTGAAGTCTGTCGAGCGTGAGCAACTTCGACCGCAGGTCAATTTTCTCTTCAATAATTCTAAATCTCTTATTTCTTTTCGCGATTATGAAAAAAAGTCGTAACTTTGCAGCCTATTTACATCTAAGAACATTTTATGGTCATTTCTATCGATTTCGACGGGACGGTGGTTGAACACCGTTATCCGAAAATAGGGGAGGAGATTCCCCATGCTACAGAGACACTTAGGAAACTTATGGAAGATGGACACAAATTGGTATTGTGGACGGTCCGTGAGGGTCCACTGCTCGAAGAGGCCATCAACTGGTGTCGCGAGCGAGGGGTGGAGTTTGCCGCCATCAACGAGACATTGCGTGCTGACACCAATGAGCATTACAACAATACGAGAAAAATCGACGCCGATATCTATGTGGATGATTGCAATATCGGCGGGCGCTTCGATTGGGAAACCGTTTATCACATGATACACGACCACCTCGACTATTACCAGATCATCAGAGAGGAAAAGCGCAAGGCACAGCAACAGATGCAGGAATTTGAAGAACAACAGCCCAAGAAGAAGAAAAGGCGTTGGTTCGGTTTCTGACAATTGTCTGGCCATAATATCTGTAATTCGGTTTTTTCATTCCAAAAATGATGACACAGAATATTTTCAGGGGACTGGGCATAGCCCTCGTCACCCCTTTCAAGTCCGATGGCAGCGTGGACTACGAAGCGCTGAGCCGACTGGTGGACTACCAACTTGACAACGGTGCAGATTTCCTTTGCATCCTCGCCACCACGGGGGAGACTCCATGCCTCACCAAGGAAGAAAAAAGTCGCATCAAGAGGCAAATCGTGGAGCAGGTGAAGGGGCGTGTTCCCATCCTTATGGGGTGTGGAGGCAACTATACTGCCGCCGTCGTGGAAGAACTGAGGAATGGTGATTTCCTCGGCATCGATGGCGTGTTAAGCGTCTGCCCCTATTACAACAAACCTTCGCAGGAGGGACTTTACAGGCATTTCAAGGCCATCGCTGAGGCAACAAGCCTGCCCGTGGTGCTTTATAATGTACCGGGACGAACAGGCATCCTCATGAAAGCGGAAACCACCTGTCGCCTGGCCTACGACTGCGAAAACATCGTGGCCATCAAGGAGGCCAGTGGCAGTCTGGAACTGGTGGATGAAATCATCAAGCATAAACCTGCCAATTTTGATGTCATCAGTGGCGACGATGCTCTCACCTATCCCATGGTGGCCAGTGGCGCGGTGGGCGTGATTTCCGTCATTGGCAACGCCCTGCCCAAGGAATTCTCAAGGATGATCAGGTTGGAGTTCAACAACGAGTTTGAGGCGGCAAGGAAGATACACCACAAATTCACCGACCTTTACAGCCTTCTCTTCGTCGATGGCAATCCCGCGGGCGTGAAGGCCCTCCTTCATGAGATGGGCTTCATAGAGAACGTCCTGCGTCTGCCCCTCGTGCCTACAAGAGTCACCACAGTTCAGAAAATGAGCGAGATACTCAAAGGACTCAAACTGTAGCTTGGTAGGGAAAGGAGGCGACATGGACGAGAGGAAGGTCATGCATGAAATCACACCCTTGATGGGCAAGGATGTGTTGTACATCGCCGACAGAAGGAAGAAGGAGTTCACGTATCCCATCCACAACCATGAGGCTTTTGAACTCAACTTCGTGGAACATGCCGCCGGGGTGAGGAGAATCGTCGGAGACAACAGCGAGGTGATTGGTGAATACGACCTCGTCCTCATCACCAGTCCCGACTTGGAACATGTGTGGGAGCAATACGAATGTCGCAGCGAGGACATCAGGGAAATCACCGTGCAGTTCGACTTCCATACGGGGGACGACACACTCTTCGCACGGACGCCCTTCCTGCCCATCCAGAAGATGATGAACGAGGCCCGAAAGGGACTGAGTTTTCCCGTGAGCGCAATCATGAAAGTTTATGGCATGCTCGACAAACTCAGCAGCATCAAGGAGGGGTTCTATGCCGTCACGCAGTTCCTCACCATACTCTATGAATTGTCCAAATGCGAGGGTGCTACACCACTTGCATCCTCCAGTTTCGCCAAGATAGCCGTGGAGGACGACAGCAGGAGAATCCTCAAAGTGAAGAATTTCATCAGTCAGAATTATATGGATGAGATCAGGCTGGCACAACTGGCAGACATCGCTGGCATGAGTCCAAGCGCATTTAGCAGGTTCTTCAAATTACACACCGGACGCAACCTCACCGACTATATCATTGACATCAGGTTGGGGGTGGCGTCGCGCATGCTTGTCGACACCAGCAGGAGCATCTCCGAAATCAGTTTCCATTGCGGTTTCAACAACTTGAGCAATTTCAACCGCATCTTCAAGAAGAAAAAGAATTGCAGCCCTACGGAGTTCAGGGATAATTACAGGAAAACACGCATCATCGTCTGATAATGCAGTAACCATAAGAAATCCGCAGCACCAAGATGCTGCGGATTTCTTATGGTTGTTTCGTTTTTTACGATATATCGTTATTCCGTCATATCGTTGTGCGAATACTTCAAATCAATAAAACTTGAAATAGTTCTTGGCGTTGTTGTAGCTGATGTCCTCCACCATCCTGCCAAGCGTCTCCATGTCGTCGGGGAGGAGACCCTTCTCCACATCGTTGCCGAGCAGGTTGCAGAGCAAACGGCGGAAATATTCGTGGCGGGGGTAGGAGAGGAATGAGCGGGAGTCGGTGAGCATGCCCACGAAACGACTGAGAAGCCCCAGTACGGAAAGGGCGTTCATCTGACGGGTCATGCCGTCGAGTTGGTCGTTGAACCACCATCCGGAGCCGAATTGTATCTTTCCCGGGCAGGAGCCGTCCTGGAAATTGCCAAGCATCGTGGCTATCACCTCGTTGGCGCAAGGATTGAGGGTGTAGAGGATGGTGCGGGTGAGCTTGCCTTTCTCGTTCAACTCGTTCAGGAAGGTGCTCATCGCCCTTGCAGTGGTGAACTCTCCGATGGAGTCGAATCCGGTATCAGGTCCTAATTGCTTGTACATCAAACTGTTGTTGTCGCGAATAGCACCATAGTGATACTGTTGGGTCCAGTTGCTGGCATGGTCCATCTCGGCCATCACATGGAGGAAGCAATGCTTGTATTGACGAGTCTCGAAAACAGAAAGCGACTGGCCGCGAAGAGCCTTGCTGAAGATGATGTCTATCTGGCTGTCGGTGTAAGGCTCATCGTAGAACTCCTCGATGCCATGGTCGCTAAGACGACAACCGTTGGCATGGAAGAAGTCGTGACGCTTCTGAAGGGCGTCTACCATGTCCTTGAACGACTTTATTTCCATGTCGGCAACCTCTGCCAACTGCTTCACATAAGCAGCGAATTCGGGCTTCTCGATGTTCATCGCCTTGTCGGGACGCCACGCGGGAATCATCTTCACTTCGAAGCCACTCTCAGCTGTCTGCTTGTGGAAACGGAGGTCGTCGACGGGATCGTCGGTGGTGCACACGCACTCCACATTGTAACGGCGCATGAAACCACGGGCGGTGTACTCCGGAAGGCGTAGTTTTTCATTACATTCATCGAAAATCTCACGAGCGGTCTTGGGACTGAGGAGTTTCGTGATGCCGAAGGCGGTCTTCAACTCCAGGTGTGTCCAGTGGTAAAGAGGGTTGCGGAAGGTATAAGGAACGGTCTCCGCCCATTTCTCGAATTTCTCCCAGTCGCTGGTGTCCTTGCCGGTGCAGAAACGCTCGTCGACACCATTGGTGCGCATCGCACGCCATTTGTAATGGTCGCCGCCAAGCCACACCTCAGTGATGGAACTGAATTTGTGGTCGGTGGCCACCATCTCGGGGATGAGGTGGCAATGATAGTCGATGATGGGCATCTTGGATGCGTGATTGTGGAATAGTTCCTGCGCAGTGGCTGTTTCAAGCAGGAAATTCTCGTCCATGAATTTTTTCATAAATATAAGATATGTTTTAGTTTGATGAATAGTTTCTAGCGCTTGCTTCTTGCTGTCGATGGTTCGGGGTAGGCACGTGGTCATGGTGATGACTTCAAGGCCTTTTCGTTGTCCACGCCATAATGAATTGCAAAACTACAAAAAAAATTTTGAAAAGAGCACTTTTTTAGTTATATTTGCACTAAAATTCACGCAAACGATGTCGTACAGCAATACTAAATCAGATTCCTCGCCATTCCCGACTCGCACCAACAAGGTGCTGCTCATCTATACGGGAGGGACGATTGGCATGGGGCAGAACCCCGTGACAAAAGCATTGGAACCACTCGATTTCAACCACCTTGTGGAAAACCTGCCGGAATTCAGATACATCAGCACTGGCATCGACACCTATCATTTCAACCCTCCTGTGGACTCCAGCGACATGACGCCTCTGATGTGGGCACAGCTGGTGCACATCATACATGACAATTACGAGCATTACGACGGTTTCGTCATCCTCCATGGCACCGACACCATGGCATACACGGCATCGGCCCTGTCGTTCATGCTGGAAAACCTCACCAAGCCAGTCATCCTCACGGGAAGTCAACTTCCCATTGGGCAACTGCGCACCGATGGAAAGGAAAATCTCCTCACTGCCATCGAACTGGCCTCTGACCATTCCCCCGATGGCAAGCCAATGGTGCCGGAGGTATGCATCTATTTCGGTGGAAAGCTTCTTCGGGGAAACAGGTCTACCAAAAGGTCGGCCGACGGTTTCGAGGCCTTTGCTTCCTTCAACCATCCCGTACTATGCCACGCAGGAGTTAATTTCACCTATGCACGGCATCACATCTTCACACCCGATTTCCAACAACCGATGATTCCCCATGTCGATATGGACACCAACGTCATCGTGCTTTCGCTCTTCCCCGGCATACAAGAATGCTTCCTACGCCATGTCTTCCAGGCACGAGAGCTGCGCGCAGTCGTCATGAGGACGTTCGGCAGTGGAAACGCACCTCAACAGGCATGGCTGTTGAGGCTGCTCAAGGAAGCAAGCAACCGAGGGGTCATCATCGTCAACATCAGCCAGTGTGTTACGGGATGTGTGGAAATGGACAGGTATGACACCGGATTGCAACTCAAGGATGCCGGCGTCGTCAGTGGCCATGACAGCACTGTGGAAAGTGCAGTCACCAAACTCATGCATCTGCAGGCCCGTTATCAGGAGCCACAACAGATACGCTATTATATGAGCCGTTCGCTGGCCGGAGAAATCACCGTGTAAACTCTCTGCCATCTCCGACCATCACGCCTCTCCGATTCCTTTGACTACTCCGACCACTCAGATTTCTCAGATAATTAATAATACCATTAATCATTAAAAACCATCGATCATCATGAAAGAATTGAAAGGAACAAAAACAGAACGCAACTTGCAAGAGGCATTCGCTGGCGAAAGCCAAGCACGCAACAAGTATACCTATTGGGCTTCCAAAGCCAAGAAAGACGGCTACCAGCAGATTGCCGCCATTTTCGAGGAAACGGCCAATAACGAAAAAGAACATGCCAAAATGTGGTTCAAACTGCTTGAAGGCGGCGGTATAAAGAGTACGGTGGAGAACCTCAAGGCCGCAGCCGATGGCGAAAATTTTGAGTGGACCGACATGTATGAGAGAATGGCAAAAGAGGCCGAGGAAGAAGGATTCCTGGATATCGCTGAGAAATTCAGGGGAGTCGCTGCCATTGAGAAGCACCATGAGGAGCGTTATCGCAAACTTCTTCAGAACATTGAGGACAAGGTGGTCTTCTCCAGGGAGGGCGACTGTATTTGGCAGTGCAGGAACTGTGGACATATCGTCATCGGAAAGGATGCACCTGAGGTGTGCCCTGTCTGCGACCATCCTCAAAGTTTCTTTGAACTGGCGGCCCAAAACTATTAATGATAGTCCAAAGGCTGGAAGATTTTATAAAATCCAGGAAACTCTATGAGAGATTAGGAGCCCCTGGGAAAACCAGGGCTTCTGCGAAAACCAGGAAATCAAGTAAGAAGAGACTGCTTTTTATTGAATCAGTAGCGGGGAGGGTTGATGTCAACTCTCCCCGTTGGATGCTTGCCATCATGAGAGGTATTTTGTTTGCTCAACATAATCTTTCGCCAAAATAATTTGTCAGTTCCAAAAAAAACATTAATTTTGCACCAAATTTTAAATTCCTATTATCGACAAGATGAAGAAAATTTTCGTACCCTTGGTAGCCATCTTGGCAATCATGTTCATGAATAGTTGCGAAACAAGCAAGCAAGTGCCTTATATGCAGAACATTGACAGCATCAGCCTTGCTGCATCGCAGTATCTCTTCGACGCAAGAATCAAACCGAAGGATATCTTGCACATCACAGTCCACACAACAGACCCAGCTGCTGCTGCTCCTTTCAACCTGACCGTGTCGAGAAGGTTGAGTGCTCAAGGTGACCTCTCCAGTGGTGGTGGTTCACTTCAAGGATACCTCGTCGAAAACGACGGCACCATCAATTTCCCCGTTATCGGAAGAATTGCTGTTGTCGGACTTACAAGAAAGGAATGCGAAACCTTGATTGAGGAAAAGTTGACCCCTTATCTGGCAAAGACCGAAAAGCCTGTGGTCACTGTCAATATGTCGAGTTTCAGGGTAACACTCCTGGGTGATTTCAGCAGTCCGAGGGTGGTTGCCGTGACGACGGAGAAAATGAGTATTCTCGAAGCCCTTGCCTCGGGTGGCGACCTCACTCTCTATGGTAAGAGGCAGAATGTGCTGCTTATCAGGGAGGATGCAACCGGCAAGAAGACAGTGCACCGCATCGACCTCACGGATGCCAATTTCATCAACTCACCTTATTATTATCTGCAACAGAACGACATCATCTATGTGGAGCCTAATGCCACCAAGGCAAAGAACTCCGCTTTGGGACAGTCGGTCACCATATGGTTCTCGTTCATCAGCATCGCCACTTCCGTGGCTTCATTGCTCGTGAACATTCTCAGGGACTAATCACTTTGCTGGACGAACGGATGAAGATGCCGAAAAGGTGGCTCATCTGTCATCGAGCAAGTTGAGCGAATGCCTTTTCAATGCTGTCTCCGCATCCTGTGATGGGAGAGTGAAAACAGCTTTGAAAAGGCATTTCGACTTTTCTTATGAATACGAATGACTGCTACAGGGAATGGCTAACCTGTAGCTTAATACCGCGACTAATGAAGAAAATCCTTTTTTTCGCATGTATGGCTTTGCTCATTGCTCCTGCTTACGCACAAGAAACGGGAGAAAGTGAAATAGTCACACCACATTTCACCATAGAGGATTCCATCAACTGGGGAAACATCACCAAGCAACAAGTGGACCAGATCGCCAGAATGGCTGCCAACGGGCATTCCACCTCCCAGTATTATCTGGGGAGATGCTATTTCAACGGACTCGGGGTGATGAAAGACAGGTTGAAGGCGGTGGAATATTATGCACTGGCTGCTGAAAAAGACAACACACAGGCTCTATACTACCTTGGATTCTGCTACAAATATGGGTTCGGTGTGGCCAAAAACGATGCCAAGGCACAGCAATTCTTCATCAGGGCGGTGAAATGGCTCAATGAGGAAATGGACAGCGAACCATATGCACCTTATTATCTCGCCATGTGCTACAACTATGGCTTTGGGGTGGATGTGGACCACCAAAAGAGCGTGGAACTCTATGAAAAGGCTGCGGCGATGGGCAACTCACAGGCTTTGGTCAACATGGCCTTGGATTATCAATTGGGCAATAATGTGAAGAAAGACATCGCCAAGGCTGTGGATTTGTTCCGGAAGGCTGCCGACATGGGTAATCCACAGGCCCAACTGTTGCTTGGATATTGCTTCTTGGAAGGAGACGGGGTGGAACAAGACAAGGAAAAGGCTCACGAATATTTCAAAAAGGCAGCAGAGCAGGGATTGCCAAAAGCAATGGAGGCTCTTGCACAATAACACGTCATGATAGACACTTCGGTTTTCCAAGGAAAAAAGGCAGCTTATTTCACCTTGGGCTGCAAACTCAATTTCTCCGAAACATCAACCTTTGCCAAAATGCTCCAGGAAATGGGAGTCGTCAACGTGGGAGAGGGGGAACAGGCCGACATATGCCTTGTCAACACTTGTTCCGTCACCGACGTGGCTGACCATAAATGCAGGCAAGCCATCCGACGCCTCACAAGAAAGCATCCCGGAGCCTTCGTCGTGGTCACAGGATGCTATGCTCAACTATCACCCGAAACGGTGGCGAAAATGGATGGAGTCGACCTCGTGCTTGGCTCTCAGGAAAAAGCGCAGCTCATCGCCTTCCTTTCCGAAGCATGGGTGGAAAAGAAAGGGGAAGAGGCACTTCACAGATACCACGCAGTGAAAACAAAGGACATCAAGGCTTTCGCCCCAAGTTGCTCCAGGGGAAACCGCACCAGATTCTTCCTTAAGGTGCAGGATGGATGCGACTATTTCTGCACTTATTGCACCATCCCCTATGCCCGGGGATTCAGCAGAAGCGCAACGATAGAGTCGTTGGTGGAGCAGGCAAGGATGGCGGCTGAAGAAGGCGGAAAGGAAATTGTGATCACTGGTGTCAATATCGGAGATTTTGGGAAAAATACGGGGGAACGCTTCATCGACCTCGTCAAGGCACTCGACCAAGTGGAAGGCATCGAAAGATACAGAATCAGCAGCCTTGAGCCTGACCTCATCTCTGATGAGCTTATCGAATGGTGTGCACAAAGCAGGGCTTTCATGCCGCATTTCCACATACCTTTGCAAAGCGGGGCCGACGAGGTCCTGAAAATCATGCACCGCAGATATGACACAAAACTATTCGCCCATAAGGTGGAGCGCATCAAGGCGTGTATGCCGGATGCCTTCATCGGAGTGGACGTCATTGTGGGTATGAGGGGGGAAACCCAGGACCATTTCATGCAGACTTGCAATTTCCTCGAATCTCTCGACGTTTCCCAATTGCATGTGTTCCCCTATTCTGAAAGACCGGGGACGACAGCATTGCGTATTCCACACGTGGTGCCTGAGGCGGAGAAGAAGCGAAGAGGAGCCATCCTTATCGAACTCTCTGAAAGAAAGACGCAACAATTCTATATGAAACACATGGGACGAACTGCCTTGGTGCTCTTCGAGAAGGCGCAAAGAGGGAGGATCATGCATGGGTTCACCAAGAATTACATAAGGGTCGAACTGCTGCCTGATATGGCAAGTCCTGAACTTGACAACCAGATCGTCAGCGTCACACTCGGAGCTTTCAACCATGACAAAACTGCGCTTATGGGGCGCATCAATGCATGATACCATGGACAAGGTGGCCATTGTCATACTCAATTGGAATGGGAGAAAGATGCTGGAACAGTATCTGCCGTCGGTGCTGGAACACTCCCGCAATGAGGCTGTCACCTATGTGGCAGACAATGCGTCCACCGACGATTCCATCCCATACCTGGAGAGGAACCATCCTGATGTGAGGCTGATAACGCTTGACAGGAACTGGGGATTCGCTGAGGGATACAACAAGGCCTTGAAACAAGTGGAGGCGGAGTATTTCGTGCTGCTCAATTCCGATATCGAGGTGACACAAGGATGGCTCACGCCTATCGTGGCCTTCTTGGACAAGCATCCTGACGTGGCTGCGTGCCAGCCCAAATTGTTGTCGGTGGCCGATAGGCGGCAGTTTGAGTATGCAGGGGCGGCAGGTGGATTCATCGATCGTTTCGGGTATCCTTTCTGTCGGGGAAGAGTCTTCGACACCGTGGAAAAGGACAATGGGCAATATGATGAACCCATGCAGGTGATGTGGGCCACTGGGGCTTGCCTGGTCATCAGGGCCGATGACTACTTCCGGGCGGGGGGGCTTGACTCGAGGTTCTTCGCCCACAATGAGGAAATCGACCTCTGCTGGAGACTCAACATCATGGGAAGGAAGGTCTATTGCTTGCCCGAAAGCCATGTCTATCATTTGGGAGGGGGGACGCTGCCTAAAGGAAACCCCCGAAAGACATTCCTCAATTTCAGGAACAACCTGACCATGCTCTACAAGAACTTGCCAGAGCAGGACTTGCATCGTGTCATGAGATGGAGATGCTTTCTCGACTATATAGCCGCCTTTGAGACACTTGTGGTCAACGGCAACTGGGCTGATTTCAAAGCTATCTTCCAAGCAAGAAGGGCTTTCAGAAAATGGAAGCCGACGTTCGAGGAGGAACGTGGGCGCATACAAAGTGGCAGGGAGAAGGTTGCTTCCACTTCAATGGAGCGCATGCCCTTCTCCATCGTATGGCAGTATCATTTCAAAGGGAAAAGGATATTTGACCAGTTGCCAAAATAAAAAACCGCTTGACAAGAGCCAAGCGGTTTTATTCTTAATAGTCCGTAGTGATTATTTCTGCTCAGCGTTTGCGGAATCAGCAGGAGCAGCCTCAGCCTCGGGAGCAGCCTCAGTAGCAGCAGCTTCGGGAGCAGCAGCCTCAGGAGCAGCCTCAACGTTTGCGGAATCAGCAGGAGCAGCTTCAGCCTCGGGAGCAGCAGTCTCGGTCTCAGGAGCCTCGGGAGCAGCTTCTTTCTTCTCTTCAGTACAAGCAGCAAATGTCAGAGCTGCAGCAGCTACGAACATAAAAATAACTTTCTTCATTTTCTTGCTTTTTTTAAATCTGTAAAACATTTGTTTATTAAAACGCTGCAAAGGTAGGCATTTTTTCGCAATCACAAATGTTTTTTTTGATTTTTTTTTCCTTGATTTGTAACTTTTTTATAACTGATTGATTAACAATGCGTTATGATGTGTTAAAATGTTTAAAAAGGTTGTATCTGGATTTCCTGCTCTTCACTTATTTCCACACTTCTTGGATGGCGTTGCCGATGCAGCAGTCGGGCATTTGGATATGGGCCATGGCACAGACGGTGGCAGCGATGTCGGTCATGTAGGTAGGTGTACTGGTGCTGCCTTCCTTCACGTTCCATCCCATGAAGATGAGGGGGATGTGTGAGTCATCGGGATTCCAAGTGCCATGCGAGGTGCCCTTGTAGGTGGGGGTGACGGTGCCGTGCATGTGGCTGCCTTGCAACACCACCATGATGTCACCTGTGCGTAAACGATGGTAGCCGTTGATGATGCGTTCGCGAAGGAATTGTGGCACGGTGGAGTTTTGCACGTCCTCATAATCCACCACGTAGACGAACTGCGGGTCTTCGCGGAGTATTTCCACGGCTTTCTTTTTCACTTGTGTGTAGTCGAGATTGTGTGAGGTGATGAACTCACGGTCAAGGTAGATGCGGCAGTCCATCATCTCTTTGATGTAGTTGCCTGCTACCCCGAAGCAGCGGGCAAGGGCGTTGTTCACTTGTTCTCTCACGGGTCTCGATGAATAGCCTCCTCCAGGAAGTTTGTGCTCGTTGAGGAAATTGCCGTTGTGCACCGCACCATGGTCTGCAGTGAGGAAAAGGAGGTAGTTGCCGCTGCCGATTTCACGGTCGAGTACACGGAGGAAATGAGCCAGGTCCTTGTCGAGTTGCATGTACACGTCGCGGTTCTCCTTGCCCCGAGTGCTATAAGTATGGCCGATAGCGTCTGTGGAGGAAATGCTCACTGCGAGCATGTCGGTGACTTCGTGCTTGCCCAGGTGCTCGTTTTTCAACACTTCCTCTGCCATCTTGAAGGTCATGGTCACGCCTTTGTTGGAGGTCTTGATGTCGAAGCCGGACTCAGTGTGGTTGTTCCGGTTGAAATTCTCCACCCAGCGCGGTAGTTTTTCCATGTAATAACTACTGGTGATGAAATGCCCGGCTTTCGTGTCCCACCAATAGGCGGCGTCGGCGGCATGGCCGGCGGGAAGGATGGCGGCACGGTCCTTCAGGGCCACGCCGATGACTTTCGACTTGAAGTCAGTGGCCAGTTTCAGTTGGTCGCCTATCGTGTTGGCCAGAAGGTTGCGAGGGGAATTTTGCCCGTCGCTGTTTTCTGGTGAACTGCCCACGGCGAATACCGTGGTGTCGGAAACGCTGGTCACGTTCCGACCGTTGAGAAGGAAGTTGTTGCCGGCGATGCCGGTGAATGCTGGCACCGATCCGGTGTAGACGCATGAGTGGCCTATGGCTGTCACGGTGGGTACGTAGTTGATCATTGTGTTCTCGCAACTGAAGCCGTTGTCCAACAGGCGTTTCAGTCCGCCGGTGTCGTATTGGTCGTAATAATAATACAGGTAGTCCCATCTCATTTGGTCTACTACGATGCCTACTATGAGGCGTGGACGTTTGACTTCACTTCCACACCAGGCTGTCATGCATGCAAGTGTGAGAAGGAGGGTTGTGATAGCTTTTTTCATAATTGTAGTATGGTTGTGACTGCAAATATAGTTAATTTTATAGTCAATAAAGGAGAAAAATGGGAAAAAAGTGATTTTTTCTGCCACTTTGTTTTGTCGTTACACAAAAAAGTGTTATTTTTGCGACAAAATTGATTGGAAAATAAAAAACACATCTTTTGACAGTACATTCATGCATATGGAGGGTGTTCCCGTCCATCATGTCATCGATGAGTCACGACAGTCATGAACCGTTGCCTTTGGCTTCTGGTGAGATGTTGTTATTGTGATTGGATAATTCTCATAGATATATTCATATTTTACTCGACAGGATAATTTGAGTGTTAGTTTCAGGGTATATTAAGAAAATTTTCAATGCTGATCTTTTAATTCTGTGACACCCAAAGATTCCTCCACCGTGAGGTGCAGGAATTGGCGGGGGTCATTTTCTTAGAAACGCAGAAGGCGCGCACCTTTCCAAGTGCGCGCCTTCTACATTGTATTTCTCGTGATTATGGCTCTACTATGGCTGCAGTAATCCATGTTTTCACGAGTTCTTCCATATGTGGACGCAGTTCGTCAGCACTGGGGGCGTCCTCGTAATTGTCTTGGATCAGCTTCACCATGTCGTCGATGGTGAATTCCTTGCCGCTGACGTTCTCCCAAAGGAACGCGGACGTCTCGTTCATGCTGATTACGTTGGTGTAGTCGATGTTCTCTTTTCCTTCGGCCACCATGATTTTTTCACCGCAGATCTCACGAAGGACGAATCCTGTCTTTGCTTTCATTTCTTTCTATTTTTTAATTGATGATGATTTCTTGTGTTCGAAATTCTTAACTATTTCATTGATTTCTCTACTTTTCAAAGGCTTGTATGGCTTGAGTTTGAAAATGTTCAGCCAGACGTAGCGATAAAAAGCCAGCAGCCATCGGCGTATGGGACGCAGGGTCACCCAAAACCACGAATACGTTTTCCATTTCCAGCCATCTGTCCAGTCTGCCTTGTGGCGTCCATTGCGGATGAAGCCGACAACGCTTGCACGGATGTCTGAGACGGTGCAGTATTCGCAACTTAAGTTGCCATCGCCCATGAGGGTGACGTCCCCATTCTCTATTTTCATCACCCGGTGCATCACATAGTGGCCAGGTTCGATTTCTGCCAGTACCGGGTCTCCGACTTTCACCTCGCCAGGGGAAGAGAAGATGCCGAGGTCGCGGTTGCTTTCCAGGAAGGGGCGCATGCTGTTGCCTCGGAGGCGCAGCGTGCACGTCTTTCCTTTATTGATATCCTCAATGAGAAGTGGGAATAGGATTTCATTGGGGATGTCCATGTTGTTTTCTTTCCTGTCTACCTCTCTGTTTCCACCGTCATGCTGGCGAACGCGGTTGAGGAACTTTTCAAGAATACGTCTCAGAATATTTTGTTTCTTGACTTTGGACATGTCAGACTTCATGATTCTTTGACTGCTATGGCGTCGTGGCATACCTCTGCGGCTTCTCTGTCGGGAAGGCAGTGGAGGATGTATATTTTTGTTGTCTCGACTATTTTTGACACGGTGTCACCCATGCGATGATACATCTTGTCCCATTTCAATCCGGAGCATGAGGGTAGCACGGAGGTGAAACCTTCGATGGGAGTAAGGCGTTCCACCCAGTTGTGGTCATCGCGGTCTATGCGTGTCAATGCACCCAATCTTGCCTTGATGTTCCTGTAGCATGGGGTCTTGCCACTCCAAGGACTGCCAAAGATGTATGCCTTTCCGTCGATGATGCGGATGATGGGGTTGTCGTCGTTCATCAAATCGCAGTCAGGTATGTAGCGTAGCCAGTTGCTCACTTGGGTGGACTTGCCTGTTCCGCTCGCGGCGTGGAAAGCATACCCATAGCCGTTTTTCCTGACCAAGGAGGCATGTATGAGCAATGTGTCTTTGAAACTACCTGCAATGGAATAACCCATCATCATGGCATTGTGGATGCCGTAGCTTCGCATGTCGAAATTGCCTTTGAGGGCGCATTTTATTTCATTACCGTATTCGCTGGCTTGCAGCAGGCAGCATTCTATGCCTTTCAAGTCTTTGAAAATGAATTGGTGACCTCCACCTATCATCTCGTCGACGATGACGTGGCCGTTGCCGGTTTCAAAATCACGTATTCTCTCTCTTTCGTTTTTTCCCAAAGGTTTGAGGTCGTCGTCGACGGTGAGTTCATACAACAGTTCGTGTCCTTCGGCGCTGTCCACGAGAAAAGGATAGCACGACCGAAGCAGGTTCATGTTGTTATGGGTGGTGTCGAGGAAATTGACTTTCACATAGTGCTCACCTATGCAGAAAAACCTTGTTTCTGGATTGTTCATTGTCTATTTTTGGATGAATTGGTTTCAATGGCGTGGAGGAACGGTGGGAGGGAGGTCGTTGTCGTTGTTGTTTCCCTTGCGTGTTGATTCCAGTTTGCCTGTCTTTTTCTTCTTCTTCGACTTCTCTGCACGCTTGACTGCCTTTTCGTCAATCACAAGCTCTTGCTCTTGTATGTTGTCTGAGGGCTCTGCATGGAATTTGAATTCCTCTTCGTCGATCAAGCGGATGTCGAAATGCTTGGGGTGCTTTTTGCTGCCATTGAGTTTCTTGCGCATCTTGGCCATCTTTTTCAAAATGTCCTTTTCATTTGTCGCATAGGTCACAAAACACGTGCGTGAGGTCATGCCTTGTTGCGCAAGGTAGTTGCTCAGTTGGCTGGAGTAATTGCCTCGCTTTACCAGGAAGCCGGTCTTGTCTGCCACCCAGGCGCTGTCGACGATTTGAATCTCTGTGATGTACACCACGGAGTCGATGAAGGAGGCTGAAGTGCCGAAGATGTAAATGGGCGTGCATCGTTCCTTCCCTTGCACATGCATGCAGCATAATGCCAAGGAACAAAGGATGAATGCGAAAAGTTTTTTTCTCATCAGGGTTTGTTGATTCCTTGTTACCTTAAAAAAATAATACCATCATGGACGGAAAGACCCCGAAAGGTCCCCGAAAGTCCCTCCTTCCGGCATGTCCACTCCCGGGTCATTGGCCGAGGTAGGTCTTCAGGAGTTTGTTCTTCGTGTTGTGGCGAAGCCGGCGGATGGCTTTTTCCTTGATTTGCCTGACACGCTCCCTTGTAAGGCCGAATTTCTCTCCTATTTCCTCCAACGTCATCTCGGGTTGGTTGATGCCGAAGAAGGCTTCTATGATGCGACGCTCGCGCTCGCTCAGCGTCAGCAAGGCACGGTTGATTTCGTTTCGAAGAGACTCCATCACCAGTTCCGTGTCTGCCATGGGGGAGTCGGCGTTCGGCAGGATGTCGAGCAGGCTGTTGCCCTCTTCTCCTTCCACGAAAGGAGCGTCAACGGAGATGTGCCGTGTGTTCACTTTCAGGGCGTCCTCTATCTTGTCTTCGGGCAAGTCCACGCTGGCTGCTATCTCGTCGATGCTTGGCCGGCGTTCGTGCTCCTGCTCGAATTGGTTGAGGATCTTGTTGATCTTGTTCACCGAGCCCACTTGGTTGAGGGGGAGCCTCACGATGCGGCTCTGCTCGGCGATGGCTTGCAGTATGCTTTGCCGAATCCACCAGACTGCATATGAGATGAACTTGAACCCACGTGTCTCGTCGAATTTCTCGGCGGCTTTGATGAGTCCCAGATTGCCCTCGTTGATGAGGTCTGGAAGGCTGAGCCCGTGGTTTTGATACTGCTTGGCTACAGAGACAACGAAACGAAGGTTTGCACGGGTGAGCTTCTCCAAGGCTTGGCGGTCACCTTTCCTGATGCGTTGGGCAAGTTCCACTTCCTCTTCCACGGAAATTAACTCTTCCCGGCCTATTTCTTGCAGATACTTGTCGAGGGAGGCGCTCTCTCGATTCGTAATCGATTGCGTGATTTTCAGTTGTCTCATATAGCATTAATCTAAAGTGGATGCAAAAATACGGACTTTTTCGGAAAATAGCAAACAAATGCGCAAATATTTGCGCATTTGCTTGTTTTTGGGTGTGTTCTCGTTTATGTCGGTGTTGTTTTCCCGACTTGTGAATCAGTCGTTGAGCGAGAATCCGATGTATTTCTTCTTGCCAGTGGGATAGATGCCTTGGATGTAAATGACGGCGTCTTTGCTGCCAGAGGCTTCCTTCACCGCTTTCTGCAGGTCGTCGATGGTCTTCATGGGCTCTTCGTTCACCTTTTGGATGATGAAGCCTTTGGTCAAACCTTCATCGGCAAGTTTGCCCTTGTTCACCTTGGTGATTTCAAGGCCGTAGCTGATGCCGAGTTGCTTCTTCTGCTCGTCGGTGATTTCACGGAAATTGGCACCAAGCACGTCGAGGTCGGCAGACTTCACCACGTCGGTGTTGCCCTGCATGTTCTTCAGTGTAGCAGTCTTCTCCTTCTTCACTTTCTTGTGCAAGTATGTCACTTTCACTTTCTCACCCGGACGCTTGTTGGCCAGGATTTCCTGAAGCTCGGCCATCTTGGTCACCTTCTTGCCGTCGATGGCGGTGATGATGTCGCCTTTTTCCAATCCAGCCTCTTCACCGGCTCCGCCTTCTTCCACATCGCTGACATAGACGCCTTCGTTGGTTCCAAAGTCGACCTCTTCACCCTTCGCCTTCTGCTCGTCGATGTATCGATGGGCATCCATTCCCTTGATGGCCAGGATGGCGCGCTGTACGGTACCGTATTTCTTCAAGTCGTCCACCACCTTGTTCATGATGGTGGTTGGGATGGCAAAGCCATAACCGCTGTAACTGCCTGTCTGGGAGTAAAGCATGGCGTTGATGCCCACAAGTTCACCTTGGGAGTTGACAAGGGCGCCGCCGGAGTTGCCTTGGTTGATGGCGGCATCAGTTTGGATGAATGATTCCACGCCATTGGCATAGAGGGAGCGGGCCTTGGCGCTGACGATGCCGGCAGTCACCGTGGAGTTGAGGTTGAAGGGGTTGCCCACGGCAATCACCCATTCGCCGACTTTGAGTTTCTCGGAGTCGCCTACGGTGAGGAACGGCAGGTTCTTTCCGTCCACTTTGATGAGGGCAAGGTCCGTTGTCTTGTCAGCACCAATGATTCGTGCGGGGAATTCTCTGTTGTCATTCAGCGTGACAGTAAGTTCGTCGGCACCATCGACGACGTGGTTGTTGGTGACGATGTATCCATCGGAGGAGATGATGACCCCGGAGCCGCTGGCTTCCCGCTTGGGGGTTTGCACCTTGCGCTGCTGTTTCTGGCCGTTGCCGGGATTGCCGAAGAAACCGAAGGGGTCGAAGTCGAAGAAGTCGCTGAACGGATCTTCCATTTCCACGGTTCTCACTTTGGAGTTTTGCACGTACTTGATGTGTACCACTGCCGGCACGGCTTTTTCGGCGGCATAGGTCAGGTCCACTGGACCTTCGTTGGCGGCACTCAGCGTCCCAGCTGTAAGGATGAAGGCAAGTGCCATGCCTGCTGTTCTCATGCTTTGCTTGTTTGTTTTCATTTTGATGTATGTGATTGATGTATACGCTTGTCTCATATGGGGAGAGGGCGGCATATGGTGATGTTGCCCGGCCTCCCGTAATGCGAATGCAAATATAGACCCAAAATTTGTTAATTGATGATTTCCATGATAATATTTGTCCTCTTTTAACAAACATTCAAGTAGTGTTAACTATCATATGGATGTTTTAAATACTATTTTACGTTTCTTCACGCCATGTAGGGCATGACTATGGTGACATTTTGTCATCATCACGGACGTGGGCAGATGACATGTGGCTTCCTGGCATTCTTGTGTTGCTGGTTTCATGGTCTTCAAAAACAATCAAAGCGCCATTCAAAAGTAATTTTTCTCGTTTTTTTACCACGGTTTCATTTTTTTTCCGTATTTTTGTCGGTTGAAAACATTCAAAATTAAAAAAAGGTATCTTCAGATGAGGAAATTTGTTCTTTTCATCTTGCTCTGCTTGTGGGTGTCTTCCGCACTTTTGGCTGGGCCGGTAACTCAGCGCCGGGCCATGGAAATAGCTGCTCGTTTGGCTGTCGATGACGCATCTTCGCAACTTGATTGCAAATGGGCGGCAACAGAGTCGATGCCTTATTATGCGTTTGACATTGGTGAAGAGAAAGGCTTTGTCCTCGTGGCAGGTGATGACCGCGTTTCTCCCATTCTGGGCTATTCTGACAAAGGTCATTTCGATTGGAATGAGATGCCTCCTGCCTTGCGTGCATGGTTGGAAGCATATGGCGACCACCTTTCTCGAACTGGTGACAATGAAAATGGCGAGCCAATGCCATCCCCTTCAAGGGTGATGGAGGTGCCACGCAATGCAATAGCCCCCCTGCTCTCAACGAATTGGAGCCAACAGGAGCCTTATTACAATAGCTGTCCCTATGTTGGTGGCGAATTTTGCAATACCGGTTGCGTGGCGACGGCGATGGCTCAGTTGATATATTACTTTCGAGCAAGTTGTCCGAAGACGCTTCAGGCAGAAATCGAAGGTTACACTTGCACCACGAATTGGCCCAACTTTGGATATGTTTCCGTCCCAAGTGTGCCAGAGGGGACTCCCATAGACTTCGACCATATGCTCGACAATTATATGGGAAGGGAGTCTGAAGTGGAGAAAAAAGCGGTTAGCGACTTCATGTACTATTGCGCCGCATCCATCGAAACAGAGTTCGTGCCACCCTCGACAGGTTCTTCTTCTTCAGCAAATTCTTATGACATTCCGTCTGCCTTGAAGAACTATTTCGGCTTTTCCAAGGATTGTTGTTTCAAGGAGCGCAGCGCCTATTCCATCGCCCAATGGGAGGAGATGATTTACAATGAAGTGAAGGCGGGAAGACCTGTCGTTTATCGAGGACGGTCGGAAAACTATTCTCATGCCTTCCTCATTGATGGATATGATGGCGACATGCTCTACCACGTCAATTGGGGATGGGGTGGACTTTACAATGGCTATTACAACCTTTCCGTGCTCTCTTCAGTCGAGGGAAGTACGTCGAATGGATTCACCATGACGCAAGGCGCGCTTTTGGGAGCACAACCTGCTTATGAAGGGGATATGCTCCCAACCCTTTCTGCCTACGATTACACCCTCTCAGGCTTGACAATTGGATACACGGTGGCTAATTACACAGATGGGGCAGATGACTTCATGTTTGGCATCGCTGCTGTCATGGAGGATGAAACGATTCACTTGCTCAAGAGTACAGCCTTCTATTTTTCGATGCCGGACAGGACCACCCGCCCCATCTTGCTCACCTTGAACAAGTCGGACGTGAATTTGCCGAAGGGCGAATATGCACTCAAACCCGTTTACAAACGCTATTCAGAGGAAACATGGAGGCTTGCCGACTGTTCTGACGAGTATCTCTTCCACCTTTCATGGGATGGTTCCACGCTGTCGCTTTCTTTGAATTCTCCTTCAAAGGGCAGGATATTCACCGCTGACGCATTCTCCTTCCCCGCCAATGCGGTCAAGGGGTCGAGAATACCTATCACCGCCACCCTTACCTGCAGTGGGGGTGAGTATGGGGAAACGGTGTATCTCTTTGCCAGCACCACTTCTACGGCATCCACCTATGCCAGCAGGACCGGAGTGTATCTCAAGGATGGGGAGCAATGCGAAGTCACTCTCTCATTCACCCCTTCAACTACGGGCAAATACAAAGTGTGGATTGCCACGGATACACAAGGGACGATGTCTATTGGCGGATGCACGGTGGATGTGTCCGAATCCTCCAGCAATGGTGAATTATCGGTCGTGGGTTATCAGGTGGACAATGCTGTGAAGTCGGGAGAGTGGAACACGGTCTATGGGAAGATTCTCAAGGGGACCATCACATTGAAAAACATTGGGGCGTCCCTCTATTCCGACATCATCACGCTATGGTTGATGAAGGGTTCCACCAAGTCTTATTACCAGGGGTCGTCGAGCAACAAGATGCTTGTCACCCTTGCACCAGGCGAGACCATGACGATGAATTATGCCTACGATGAGGGAGAGACCGGGAAATATTACCAGTTGTGGCTGATGAAGGGCAATGCGCTCATCACCAATGGAA
Organism: Prevotella sp.; assembly: GCA_017619375.1. GTDB lineage: Bacteria > Bacteroidota > Bacteroidia > Bacteroidales > Bacteroidaceae > Prevotella. The sequence goes on from JAFZSL010000075.1 coordinate 180,560, forward strand.
AAGTGAGATTTTTCCAACTCGTTCCTGGCATCACCACTTATGAGGCTACGGGAAATTCAAAGAGCATCGCTCCCAACAGTGTTTTCAACGTGCCCGACGCGGTGTGTGCTGTTGACCTGGAGGGTGCCGGAGTGACAAAGTTGACTCCCAATGGCAATCCCAACACCATCTATTTCTTAGGAGAAAGTGATGTCGTCCCTTCGGGACTAAGTGACAATAACTTGGTGAAGTCAGGTGTGGCGGAAAAGGTCACTCTGGCTGATGGACATGCATTCTATACACCTCGCACTTTTTATGCCAATACCATCTCTTACACTCGGACGCCTCAGCGTCAGACCTCCGGGAAGGGAGGTTGGGAGACCATCGTCCTGCCTTTCGCCGTGCAAGAGGTGACCAATGTCACAGACAACAAGACCATAGACTGGTTCCATAGTTCGGTAGACTCCAACAAGGACTTCTGGCTCAAGGAATATGCATTGCAAGACGTCGAGACGGGCGTGGCTTATTTCGACCATGTCGAGACGTTCCTACCGCACATCCCTTACCTCATCGCTGTGCCATCTTCCAAATGGGGGGCGACGCACGACCTCACCGGCAAGCAGTTGAGATTCTCTGCCAAAGGCGTGGAGGTCACCGCTGATGCCCGACTGCTGTCAAGGACAAGTGTCTATCGTTTTGAAGGCACCTATGTGGAGAGGATGGTGGAGGATATGTTTGTGCTCAACGAACAAGGCACATCGTTTGTCAGGACGGGAAGTGCGTCGCTCATGCCTTTCAGGGCGTTTTTCGCTGAAAGCAATCCCGGCGGCACGCATGCCAATATCATCATTGGCGACTTTGATGAAGCCACTTCCATCAAGACATTGCCTGCCATGGAGGAAGAGACCGTGGACATCCATACCCTGTCGGGCGTGAAGGTGCGAACGGTAAAGGTCAGGAACGGAAATGTGGACACCGAGGGGCTGCCCAAGGGAATCTATCTGGTGCGTGGCAAGAAAATCATCGTGAGGTGATGTCCTTAAAGGCCTTAAGGTCCTTAGTGTCCTTAAGGCGCTTAAAGCCTTATTGCAAGAATCTTTTATTGGAAATAATATAAATGAATAGGATATGAAAAATCGATGGAAAAACATGCTGGCTGTCGCTTGGATGGCTGGAATGTCTTTGACGGCGTCTGCTCAGCAATTGTCTCTGAATAGTGACAAGTTGTCATTTGCACAAGGCGAAACCATTGGCATACGCTATGAGGGTGCTGCCAATGGTGACAAGATTCTGTTGTATCACAACTTGTCCGTGTTGCCGCTCAAGGAAAGAGGTGTCGTCAATGGCACCAATGGCCTCTACGAAGTGGCGAACCAATTGAAGCCAGGTGATTATGCAGCCATCCTCATGGGCAAGGATGGTGAGGAGAAGGCTCGGTTGGCCTTTGCTGTGGAAGAGGCTCCTTTGCCAAAGGACGGACATCGCATCTTTGTGATGAGTGACATTCATGTGATGAGTCCCGATTTGGTGACCGCACCTGACAACAATTTGTATGTCAATGATATGGCCACAAGCAGGAAGTTGCAGGCAGAGAGTTATGAGATTTTCTGCGCCTACGTGGACACCATCAAGGCTTTGCGCCCCGAACTGGTTGTCATCCCGGGAGACTTGAGCAAGGATGGTGAACTGCTGAGCCATCAGACTGTGGCAGCCAAGTTGCAAGAGTTGCTCGACATGGGCATCCCTACGCTGGTCATCCCTGGAAACCATGACATGGAGAATGACAACGGGCGCCTTTACACTGCAACGGGAAGGCAAAAGTTGGAGAGATTCACGCCGGAACAGTTTGAACAGGTCTATTACAATTTCGGACTGAAGGATGCCATCGACCGTGACCCCATCTCGCTGTCTTATGTCTGTGAACCCATTGAGGGAATGAGGTTCATCGGCATTGACGACTGCCGCATACCAAGTCGTGGAGACACGAAATACGGGGAAGGAGAGTATGGCAGGATTCGACCTGCCACCTTGGAATGGGTTCTCGCCCAAGCCGACCGTGCCAGGGAGGAGAAAAAAATGGTGGTGGCTGCCTTGCACCATCAATTGATGTATCACTATAATGGACAGGAGAGGGTGATGCCATCGGCAGCCACGGAGAATGGCGACAGCCTGGCCCGAATTTTCGCTGACCATGGCATACGGGTGGTGCTCACCGGCCATATGCACATGCCCAATGTTTCGAGGGTGGCAGGCTTCGAGGGTACTGACACCCTCACCGAGGTAAATCTGGCTTCCACCATTTGCTACCCCAGCCAATACACTTTGCTTACCGTCAGCGACGACCTTTCCACCATGCAGGTGGACACGCGGATGGTGAAGAGCACCGAAAGCCTTCCAAATTTGCAGTTGGCCGCGAGGATGAAGGTGGATGACAACCTCGACAATTCCATTTCCTCACTGGCCATGGGCTATATGTCTACTTTCAACAGCTTGTTGGCAGACTACGCTTCAATCCCCGAATTCGCGGGAATCATCGACGATGTGCCTACTGATCCTAATGAGTTGGCTGCCATTGCCATAGAGGCTTTTGGCGGTACGTTGAGAAAGGTCTTCTTCACTGCTTCCGAAGGCAACGAACATCTCAAGGATGCCGTCAATGTGGTGCTCAACGAACTGGAGGAGGATTGCGACAAGGCTTGTAGCCTCATCTTCGACCAGCAGAATGAAAGTACTCGCTCTTTCCTTTCCTATGCGATGTATGGCTATATGTTGGAAATGGGGGAGGGCATCATCAAGAGCATGCTCTCTGACACCTCGCATATGGGTACACCCCTGGCCGACCAGAGCGATGATCTCTACCTGACCATAGCGCTGAAAGATGTGGACAGCGGCATCGTTGAGACAGTTATGACTTCACATGACAATGCTAATCATGTCTACGACATCGCTGGTCAAGTGGTGAGCATCGAAGGAAAGTTGCCCCAGGGTGTCTATGTCGTCAAGACAGGAAACAAGGTCAAGAAGATCCTTGTCAAGTGATTTTTGTTCAAGGATTATAAAATATTCCAGGTTTTTTTGTTATCCCAAAGACCCACGACTATTAGGGAGTAATTAGAGAATTCCTTGAGACCAAGATTTATCCCGAATTGGAGAATTACAGAGCAATGTCCTTGTGTGAAGGGAAATTCTGTAATTCTCTAATTCGGGATAAAACGCTCCAATCCGTGATTTTACTTGTATTTTTCTATGAGTCCCGGAGCTTGGGCGTTGCCCATTTCCCCTGCTTTCTCCAGAACGGCAATGCCATCTTTTTTCTTTCCTAACTGTATGAGGGCCAATCCCTTGATAAGATAAGCATCATCGTATTCTGGATCCATGTCAATGGCTTTCTGTGCATTGACCAATGCCTCTTCTTTCATGTTCACCCTTAGTTGGAGCGAGGCTTTTTCTGCCACGTAGAGAGGTTCGTTGGGGGCCAACCGGGTTGCGAACTCGATGTCCTGAAGGGCTTGTTGGAAAAGTTTGCCTTGCACCTCGCATTGCTCGCGTTTGTAGTAGAAATCGGCGCCAAGTCTGCCGGCAAGTAGTGTGTCTACTTGGTTGTAATCATGCACGGCCTTGCGGTATTCCCCTTGTTCCTCCAGCACGTTGGCACGATAGAGGAAATAGGAGGCGGCATCGATGGAGTAGGGGCGTTGGAAGAGATTGATGGCGCTGTCGAGTAAGGCAATCACTTCTTCATTTGGCGCATTCAACTGCGTTTTGCATTGGGCTGCCTCGAAAAACAGTTCTGGATTGTGTAGTTCGGTTTTGTTGAGTTCCTGAAACAAGTCGTATGCTTGTTGATATTCCTTCTTGGAGAAAAGGATTTGCGCTTCCAGATGGCGATAGAGGGCTTGCGGCTGGATGGCATTGGCTTGTCTGACCTCGTCGAGAGCTTTGTCAAGGTTCCAATCAGGGAATGACTGGTCGAATTTGTACAACTCTTTCTGATAGATGACCCTCGCGTAGTCGAAATGAGCCTCATCCTTGGCATCTGATACTTTGATGGCTGTTTCCATATCCTTTTGTGCCGAGGTGAAATCATCGTCATTCACGGCCTTTTGCGCACGGGCGTAGTATCCGTCTGGAAGGTTGGGGAACTTTTCCACAAACATGTCGATGGTCTTGCTGGTACGTGGCGAATTGCCCTGCTGGGCGAGTACGAGGGCGAGTATTGCCTGTTCCTTGTCATCGGGGATGGCTGTGGGAATATCTGTGCGCCTCAGCACGGGGTCGTTGGCGGTGAGTCCGGTCAGTTCGAAGTCGGCGATGTAGTTGGCATCGGTGGAATGGTAGTCGGTGGTGTATTGCGACTGTTGAAGGAAGCCAATCACTTGTCCGCTGGCATTGACGAAGGGGCATCCCACGGCATTTTCGGGTGCTGTCATCTGGATGATGTAATAGGCGTATTTTTCCATGAACATCTCCACTTTGTTGACCGTGGTGGCTGTAAATTCCGGCTTCTTCACCGAGTAGCCTACGAGGTAGATGGGTGAGCCTTCTGCAGCAGGGGCGGTGGCCAATGGCGTGGCGGTGGTCTTGCCTTTCACTTTGATTTTCGCCACGTCGTAGATTTCGTTCGCCCCCAGGATGCACTCCACATCAAGGCTTTTTCCACTGGCGTCCATCACGACGGCACGGCTGGCGCCATCGAAAGGAGCCCAGTCGCAGATGCCTGTTCCATTGGCGTCGATGAAGACGCCATGGCTGGAAGCGAGAAGCGACCCGTCGGCTTTGAAGGTGGTCAGGGTGAACACGGATTTTGCTGCGTTCTTAACGGGGGCTGGCTGGGCGGCGACGTTCAAGGCGAACAACACGCCGCAGAGCAAGGTTGCAATATTTCTCATTTTCATTGGCTTTTCTTGTTTTTTGTATTCCTGGGACCTCTGCTATTTCTATGCCTTCCCAGGTTTTCCGAGGAGTTCTTCGGCATTGCGGATGGCGGCTTCGGTGATGTCGCTTCCGCTGAGCATTTGAGCGATTTCGTTGATGCGCTCTTGGCTGTTGAGGCGGCGCATGTGGCTCGTGGTGCCGTTATCGCCCTCCTCCTTGTAAACTTTGTAATGTGAGGCGCCTCTTGCCGCTATCTGTGGGAGGTGGGTGATGCTGATGACTTGACGGTCGTGGTCGCCCATTTCTTGCATGATGCGCCCCATCATCTCTGCCACCTTGCCGCTCACGCCCGTGTCGATTTCGTCGAAGATGATGGTGGGCAATTTCACGGCGCCGCTGATCATGGCCTTTAGTGAGAGCATCACGCGTGCGATTTCGCCACCCGATGCCACTTGAGCCACTGGCTGCAGTGGTGTGCTCGTGTTGGCCGAGAAGAGGAACGACACCTTGTCGTGCCCGTCGCTGCTGAGTTGTTTCTCCTGCAACTGCACCTCGAATTTCACCTTCGGGATGCCCAGTGGCACCAGACGCTGTCTCATCTCCTCCTCCACCGTCTGTGCGGCGGTGGTGCGGATGTTGGTCAGCAGGTCGGCTTTCTCTTCGCAAGACCTCTTCAGGAGGGCAAGTTTTTCTTCCATTTCCCGCAATTGCTCGTCACCGCCGTCTATCTGCCCTATCTGCCGCTCGATGTCTTGTTTCAAGGCGATCAGTTCACCGACGTTCTCCACGTGGTGTTTCTGTTCGAGGTGGTAAAGGGTGTCCAACCGGTTGTCCACCTCCTCCATGCGACGGGGGTCGAACTCCACCTCTTCGCCTTTCGTCGACACTTCGGAGGCGATGTCCTTCAGTTCGATGAAACAGCTCTCCAGGCGTTCTGCGGCCTCGGCGATGTCTTTGTACACCTCCTTCACCCCGTCGATGGCATGGCTGGCGGATTTCAGCCGTTCCACCACGCCTCCTTCTCCCGAGAGAAGGTTGTCGGCTTCGTAAAGCGCGCTTTTGATTTCCTCGGCATGTGAGAGCATCTCCTGCTCTTCTTCCAGTTGCTCCTGCTCGCCTTCCATCAGGCGGGCCTCTTCCAACTCATGGTATTGGAATCGCAGGAAGTCCTCGCTTTCACGGTTCTTCTGGAGCAGTTCACGGGTCTTTTCTATTTCCTTGGCCAGGGTGCGGTAGGTGTTGAAGGCCGTCTGGTAGTCGGCCAGGGCTTGCGGATTGCCGGCGATGATGTCGAGTACGTTGAGTTGGAAGTCCTCTTTGTTGAGCAGCAGGTTCTGATGCTGGCTGTGGATGTCGACGAGCATCGCTCCCAGTTCCCGGAGTGTGGTGAGTGCCACGGGGGTGTCGTTGACGAAGGCACGGCTTTTCCCCGCGCTGGTCAACTCTCTTCTGAGGATGCAGTCGCCATCGTCGTATTCGAGGTCTTTTTCCTCGAAAAACGATTCCATGTCGTATTTGCGCAAGTCGAAGTGGGCTTCCACGGTGCAGCGGTCGCGACCGGCCTTGATGGCCTTGGTGTCGGCGCGTTGTCCAAGCAACAGTCCCAAGGCTCCGAGGATGATGCTCTTGCCGGCTCCTGTCTCGCCGGTGATGACGGAGAACCCTCCCTCAAACGAGATGTCAAGTTCGTCGATGAGGGTGAAGTTTTTGATATATAATCGGTGTAGCATGTGCAGGATGACGTTAATGGGATTTCATTGCTTGATTTTCTCCCATGCGTTGTTTTGTGAGGCGTTGATGCCGAAAAGGATTTCATACACCTTTTCCTTTTCGTTCTGCGTGCCCTTGCCCTTGTAGATGTTGGCCAATTCGTCTTTCTTGTAGTCGGTCCAGATTTGGGGGAGCATGCTCAGGGGCTTGTTTTCATGCGCCTTTTTCAGGCACTCCTCCAAGGCTGTGGTCACGTTGGTGCGCCCGCGTTCCACATTGGTGGCCATCTCGTCCAGCCCTTTGCGGTAGTAGTCATACTGCAGTTGTCGGAAGGGTTGCATTCCGCCATCGAGGTAGTCGTTGATGATGGCGAAGCGATTGCGGTCGTTGTCGAATGCCTTCCAGCCTGGAAAATTGAGGTTCTGGGCGTTGTTGGTGAGGTTCATGCACCGCTGCAGGACATCCTCGCCGCCCATGGGTGAGAAACTGTCAAGGTCGAGGCCGATGATGAGGTAGGCGTAGTAGGCGATGAGCGCCACGAGTTGGTTGTCGATGATTTCCTCGTTGAACTCCAACTGGTCGAACTGCTGGAACTCAAAACTGAAGTCGTTGTCCCTGTTGTTGTACAACGTGGTGGTGTAGGCAGAGTTCCACACGGGGCGGTTGGCCTGGATGAGTGCGTTGCAGGTGAAGAGATTCGACGAATTGTCGTATTTCGTCACCGTGATGTTGAAGTTGCAGTTGATGCGCTCGTTTTGCTGGAACTGCAGGCTGGTCCACTGCTTGTCGTTGATGAATTGCTCCAAGGTCTCCTGCAGGTTTTCAAATACGCTGGCGTCGGTGCCTTGTATCTGGTTGTGGTTGATGGTGACCTTTGCCGACAGTTCCTGGGCTTGTGCGCTGAGGGTGAAGAGTGCCATGCAGGCCATGATGAATACCTTTTTCATATGCTTGTCTGGGGTGGGTCTTGTTTGATGGGGGCAAAATTAGGAAAAATAGGCGCAATAACCGCTTGTAAAACGCAAAAAAAACAAAAAAGTACCATACTTTGATAAGATAATATTACAATAATTCATAATTTAAATGTAATTTTGTGCCGTATTTACGCCCTATCTTTATACTAACTAATTAAACAAACGCTTATGAAGAAAATTTTTACTTTGTTTGCCGTTGCCATCATGGCTCTTTCTGTCAATGCACAGGAGAGGGTGCTCTTTGAGAATGGTGGCGCTTATGGCAATGGAGCAACTCTGACTTCAGAGAACACCAAGGTGGTGCTGGGCAATGACCGCGCAACCAAGAACTATGACCTTAAACTATCTACCTGTAAGGCTTATTGCGCTGAGTTGTTCGGACAGCAGGTGATGGTGGAGAACAGCGAGACGGGTGAGATGGAAGAGAAGACCCGCGTGGTGTATGTTGTTGGTGCAAACAACCCTAAGGATGGTGAACTCGACGGCAGCGACAAGAGTTCCGGCTCTGGCTACAAGCCCGAGAGCATGAACCTCCCGCAGTCGGGTTGCTACTATATGATTACTCCTGCGAAGGACGGCCACATCACCGCTTTTGTCATTGTCAATAGTAGTAAGAACCTCTATGTGGTGAAGAGCAATGGCGAGTGCCTGTCCAAGAACCAGCTTACTGTCAAAGCCGATGGAGAAGAGCCTACTGTGGTGACCATCAACGATGACTTCACTCTTGACGAGAAGACCACGGGTACGTTGGAGTTCGACGTCGTGGCCAACGAGACCTATTACGTGTTCTGCACAGGCTCGAAACTCAGTTTCGGTGGCTATGTGTTCACTCCCAAGGCAGACGTAGGTCCCGGTGGCTTGGTGATCGACCCTGCACTTCCTATCACATTCGACTCATGGGATGCTAATTTCCTCATCCAGAAGACCGATGTGAAGGCTGGCGACAAGTTCGTGTTCACTTGCGAGCCTGTTGATGTTGAAGGTTGGGAGTGGGGACCACAGGTTCTTCCGAAGAGCAATGCCGACTGGAGCGACCTTGGCAGCGCTCTTGTCCCCAATGAAGAGGGCAAGGCCATCTTCAAAATCACTGAGGAGTTTGCAGAGGTCATTAATGGCAACGGCGGCCTCCGTGTCCAGGGTATGGCTGTCAAGGTGACTGCCGTGGAATTTGTCGAGGGTACCGCTCCTGGTCCCGAGGGCGACCATGTCAGCATCATCGACAAGTTCACCTATACATGGAACAGTAGCGAGTCCTTGACTCACAATGACGATGGTTCCATCACTTTCAACGCAGTGTCATGGGGTGGCTTGAGCGCATGGATGGCTGAGAATGACACACCGGTCGACTGGTCTGAATACAGCAAGATCGTGTTTGAGTATGCTGAGCCTGCTACTGTCAACACCCAGATTGTCGTGCAGACGGTGAGTGGCGATGTCAAGGCATGGGGCGAAGTTGGTATCACCAAACTCGAGTGCTCGTTCGAAGAGGCTGATGTCACTCAGGTCAACCAGGTGGCTCTTCAGTGCTCCGATGTCACCACGCTCGTCATCAAGGATGTCTATCTCGTCAAGGCTGGCGGCAGCGTCGGTCCTCAACCCGAGGAAGGATGGCAGGAACTCGTCAAGAACGGTGACGTGGAAGGTGAAGACGGTACAAGCCTCATCACCAAGAATGGTGAAGACGGTGGTGCTTTCATCTTCAATCCGCAGGCTGGCGTAGGCCTCGACGGCTCAAGGGCCGCTGTCGTCCATGCTGTCGACAATGCTGTTAACGAGTGGGATTCCCAGTTCTTCATCTATGCTCCCGACCATGTCTTCGCTGCTGGTGAGGAGTACAAGGTGTCATTCTGGGTGCGTGCAGACAAGGCTACTGCTGTCTCCGTCCAGGCTCACAAGAAGGCTGGCGAATACCTCCACTGGGCTGTCATCACAAATGGCGAGACTGTCAACATTCCTACCGAATGGACTGAGGTGACCTATCAGGGAACTGTCTCCGCCGAGCAGGATGGTATGCAGACCATCGCATTCAACCTCAACCAAGACAAGACCTTGGAGAACAACTACTACTTCGACAACGTCTCTTGGAAGGTGAAAGTGGATGAAACTGGTGTGAAGGAAATCAACAATCCGAAGCAGCAGATGAACGGCCAGAAGTACAATCTTGCCGGCATGCGCGTGGGCGACGACTACAAGGGTATCGTCATCCAGAACGGTCGCAAGTTCATCCAGAAATAAACTGGAAAACTAATTATAAGAGGGTGGCCTCACGACCACCCTCTTTCATTGAAACGAGTCAGCCAAAAGGCACAAAGCAAACTACAACCACAATAATCCTTTTTTATAAGGAAATTTAAGGGACTCAACCTAAAAACCTATTTTTGATATGAATTTAAGAAAGTCTATGAAGAAGCATGGCCTTGCTATATTATATAAGGTGATGCTGCTATTCTTGACGTTGCTGCCTTTGCAGGCGTTTGCCCAGACGGTGGAAGGAACGGTCGTCGATGAAGCCAATGGCGACCCCGTCATCGGGGCGACAGTCAAAATCAAGGGCTCCAGCACCGGCGTGGTGACCGACCTCGATGGCAACTATTCCATCGAGGCCGCCGTTGGCCAGACGTTGGAATTCTCCTACATTGGTTATGCCACTCTCGCGGTGAAGGTCACTAAGGCTGGACGGCTCAACGTCCGTCTCTCCGAGGATACCCACACCCTCGACCAAGTGGTCGTGGTGGGTTATGGTACGATGAAGCGCAGCGACCTCACGGGAGCCGTGGCGAGCATCGACGAGAAGGCCATCAAGCAGGGTGTGAACACCAACATCGAGCAAGCCATGCAGGGCCGCATCGCCGGTGTGCAGGTGACACAGAACTCCGGCGCACCGGGTGGCGGCATCTCCGTCCAGATTCGTGGTGTCAACTCCCTTTCCGCCAACGAGCCGCTCTACATCATCGACGGCATCGCCGTGTCGGGACAGACCGATGGCAACTCCAGCGCCTTGTCGGGACTCAACCCCTCCGACATCGTCTCGCTTGAAGTGCTCAAGGATGCCTCCGCCACCGCCATCTATGGTTCCAGGGCTTCCAACGGCGTGGTTATCATCACCACCAAGAGAGGCACGGAGGGCAAGACGCAGGTGCTGTATGAAGGTTATGCCGGATGGCAGCAGATTCCCACGCAGTTGGACTTGATGAACCTCAAGGAGTATGCCGTGTTCTACAATGAGAGAGGACGGCTTTATGGAGGCGACTGGGCCATGCGTGAGGACTTCAAGGACCCGTCGCTGCTCACCGAAGGAACCGACTGGCAGGACGTGCTCTTCCAGACCGCATTCATGCACAACCATCAACTCAATCTTAGCGGAGGTTCTAAAGACACCAAGTTCTCCATCTCAGGAGGCTATCTCGACCAGGACGGCATAGGCATCGGCTCCAGTTTCCAAAGAGCCTCCTTCCGTTCCAACCTTGACATGAACGTCAATAAATGGTTGTCAGTGGGTGCCAACGTGTCGTTTGCCAACACCAAGCGCACCGTCACCTTCGACGAGTCAAACGTCATACAAATCGCACTGTCGCAATTCCCCGATGTGGCCGCCAAGAACCCCGACGGCACATACGGCTTCAACAGCGACGCCACGGACAAGTTCAACGTCTCCTACCAAAACCCCCTCTTCGAGGCCGACATGCGTGAGAACGACCGCAAGAACTTCTCCATCGACTATAATTTCTTCGCCAACATCATGCCCGTCAAGGGGCTCAACATACGCGTGGAGTATGGTGGCAGCAGGGGATGGAACCACACCTATCAGTTCCAGCCCGACTACCAATATGGCAACACCATCATCACCTCGCAATCCACACGGCGCATTGACAAGAACGAATACAACTCCTTCAAGCAATACGCCACCTATGACATCGACCCTCTCAAGGGCCATCACCTCCAGATGATGCTCGGCCATGAGGCACAGTGGGGTGAGTGGGGCTTCCTCTCCGGCAGCAGGAAAGGCTTCGTCTCCGACGACATCCACTACCTGAGCGTGGGCGACGCCAACACTGCCACCAATGACAACGGCGGCAACACCTGGAGCATTGAGTCCTATTTCGGACGTCTCAACTACAACATCCATGACAGGTATCTCCTCACCGCCACCCTCAGGACCGACGGATCCTCCAGTTTCAGCAAGGATAACAGATGGGGATGGTTCCCTTCGGCCGCTGTCGCTTGGCGCATCACCCAGGAGAAGTTCATGGAGAACGTCAAATGGCTGCACAACGCCAAACTCCGTCTGGGATGGGGACTCGTGGGCAACCAGCAGGCAGGAAGTTATGCCTATGGCTCCACCCTCAAACCCATCACCACCGCATGGGGCACCGGTTTCCTGCCTTCCAACGTAGGCAATCCCGACCTCACATGGGAATCGACCAAGGCATGGAACATCGGTTTGGACCTCAATCTCTTCAGTCGCATAGAAATCATCATCGACGCCTATCTCAAGAATACCGACAACCTCTTGATGACGGCGGCGCTTCCCACTTACGCCAATATGAACAGTTGGCTGGGCATGAACGCACCTTGGGTGAATGCCGGAAGCATCCGCAACAAAGGTATCGAGTTCACCATCAACTCGCAGAACATCAAGACGAAAGACTTTGACTGGCGCACGGGAGTCACCTTGAGCATCAACCGCAACAAACTCGTCAAACTCAATAGTACCGCTTCGGCCATCCAGGGCATCGACAGCAGGAACCTCACCTACACCCTTTCCGAAGTGGGAGGAGCCGTGGGACGCTTCTATGGATACAACGTCATCGGCATGTTCACCTGTGAGGACGACTTCTACCAGAAGAACCAACTCGGAGAGTACATGCTCGACAAGGATGGCAACCGCCTGCCAGTGGCAAGGCCGGTGGCCACCGACGGCACCATGCATCCCATACAGGTGGATGGCATCTGGGTGGGCGACTACATCTTCGAGGATGTCAACGGCGACGGCGTCATCGACGAGAGCGACCGCAAGTACATCGGCAACCCCAACCCCGATTTCACCTTCGGCATCAACAATGTCATCACTTGGAAGAACTTCGAACTCTCCTTCTTCTTCAACGGAAGCGTGGGCAACGACATCTACAACTATGTGCGCGAGCGTCACACCAACTACCTCAACTGGGGCAATTATCTCAGTTCGGTGGCCGACTTCGCACGCGTCGAGTTACGCGACCCGGACGGACTGGGAACAGACATATCCAATGTGTTCGTGGCCAACGCCGAAACGGCGAAGAGCCAGCGTATCAACCCTGCGCGCACCAACCTCAACGAGAACAACCGTGTCAGTTCCCGATTCATCGAGGATGGCTCATACATCAGATTGAAAACACTCTCGCTCGCATGGAACATGCCTTGGAAGTGGTCGCATAAGATCGGCATCGAATGGATGCAACTCTATGTCAACGCTCAGAATCTCTTCACCATCACCAAATATGATGGTTACGACCCGGAGATTGGTGCTTACAACCAGAGCGTCATCATGCAAGGCATCGACATGTACAGATATCCCTCGCAGCGCATCTACAATGTAGGTCTGAAAGTGAAATTCTAAGATGGTGCATCATTGTTATACTACTAATAGGACTGAATATATGAAAACCAGAATATTTCAACTCATGATTCTCGGGGCTTGTTGCAGCATGACACTATCGCTCGTCAGTTGCGGCGAGGACTTCCTGGACAAGACACCCGAGAGTGAATATGTAGCCAGTACATATTACAACAGCGATGCTGCCGTGATCAAAGCCATCGAACCGCTCTACAATCGTGCATGGCACGAGTTCAACAGGCGTTCTCTCATGGCAATGGGTTCAATCAGGGCCAACGATGCTTGGAACCCCTATGTCAATGCGGAGTTTGCCAGGTTCCAACTCACGGGACTCGATGAGAACGTCGCCGCTGCATGGTCTGCATTATACAACGTGGTGAGCATGACCACTGAGACCATCGACAACGTCAGGAACTATGCCACAGGCGATGTCTCGGAAGAGGTGAAGAACCAGGCCTACGGCGAATGCTACCTCCTCAGGGCAACCGCCTATTTCTACCTCCTCAGGGGATGGGGCGAGATTGTGCTGTATGAGAACAATCAGGAAATCATCAACCAACCCATCCGTCCTCTCACCAAGGAAGAGGATGTGCTCAAGTTCATCGTGCGCGACCTTCGACGAGCCATCGAGTTGTTGCCCGTCGTCGGTGCCGACCACCATCCTTCGCGCTATGCCGCCAAGGCCATGCTTGCCAAGGTGTTGCTGGCACAAAGCGGATGGAACAAGAGCGAACGTGACCAGGGCATCCTCAGCGAAGTGGTCAAACTGTGCGACGAAGTCATCAACTGCGGACAGTATGCCCTCATGGACGACTACGAACAACTCTTCCGCATGCAGAACAACGACAACCCGGAGACCATCCTCGCCCTCCGTTGGGCAAAGCCCAGTTCCAACGAATATGGTTCGATGAACGCCACCTACTCCGACCTCGCCTCTAACGACATCTCCGACGATGTCAACGTGTGGGGTGGTTCGCTATGTCCTTCGCCCGACATGATTGACTATTACAACGAGGAACCCGCCGACTCCTTCCGCCTCCGTGGCACCTTCTTCTCATTTGGACGGCACTACGACTACCTTTGGATGAATGAGGGTGGCTACACCTACAGGAAGAATTGGATGCAGGTGAAAAAAGGCGTGTTGGGAAGAAAGGCCGACGCCAACGGCGAACTCGACCAGATGGCCTCGCCGCTCAACACCTACATCATGCGACTTGCCGATGTCTATCTCATCAAGGCAGAGGCCTTGCTCGGCAACCAGATGGAAACCTCCGACCCGCAGGCGCTGGCCGCATTCAACGCCACACGCATCAGGGCCAAGTTGCAACCGAAGACCTCGTTCTCCTTCGACGACCTCGTCCGCGAGAGACGCATCGAGTTCTGCATGGAGTATCTCAATTGGTTCGACATGGTGGTATGGTATCGTTGGAAGCCGCAATACATGCTCGATTTCTTCAACAACAAGCAGCACCGCGCCTTTGAAATCAGGGAGAACGACATCCTGAAGAACGACGACGGCACCTTCAGTTACCGCGCCTTCCTCAACAGCGGCACCGACTGCTGGTATTTCGCCGACTGGACGAATCACGACGGCGGCGTCTATTGGAACGACTTCATGGCAAAGAATGCTGATATCAATGCCAAGAACATCTTGGAGAACGGAAACATCATCCTTACAAAGAAGGATGGGTATGTCTATGATGTCAACGACCTGGTGAGCCAGAACAAGAACCTCATTCCCATCACCCTCAATGAGGCCAACATCTTCATGCCGTATCCTGAGACAGATGTCATCCAGAACCCCTATTTCAACCAGCCTGCTCAGAACTATGATTTCGGAGAGTAACTTACAACCGCATAACATACGAAACATGACAACCATCAATATCAAAAGCCTGCGCGACCATGGATGGACTTGCTGCGCCATCCTCGCGGCATTCGTTATGCTCTTCACTGCCACCTCTTGCAAGGATGACGAGGAGGGCATGGGCACTCCCGAAATCACGGGAGTAAGGATGTGCGACCCCGCCAAGGCCGACAGCCTCTTCACCAAGGCCAGCACAGGACAGACCTTCGCCGTCATCGGGCGCAACCTCGCCGACGTGCAAAGGGTGTATATAAACGACCAGAAGGTGAGTTTCAATCCCACCCTCAATACCGACCACAGCGTCATCATCTCCGTTCCCACCGAGGAGAGCGGTTTCGTCCTCACCGCTTTCGACAGCAGTCTCAAGGATGAGATACGTATTGAGACCTCGCACGGAACGGCAACCTACTCGTTTAAAATCACCGCTCCATATCCTTCCATCTCACGCGTGCAAGCCATATACCCCAGAAAGCCGGGCGACTTGCTCAATGTCTATGGACTCAACCTCGTGGATATCGAGAGGGTCTATTTCACCGACATCCCCGCCGAGGTGCTTGACACCACCGTTTGGGAGACCATCGGGGGCAACATCGTGGAGGTCAAGGATGTGACAACAGTGATGACCGACCACAGGCTCAACTCCCGCACCCAGGTTTACGAGACCAATTCGCAGTTGGGGGTCACCATGCCCGACCTGCCGTATCAGAATGGTTCGCTCGTCATCCAATGTGCCAGTGGAACCACCTACATCGCCTTCTCAGTGGTGCCGGGACGTCCCGTACTGCTCGACATCTCATCGGATATGCCGGTGCCGGGTGAGAAAGTGGTCATCACTGGCAGGGAGTTCGTACAAGTGGAATCGGTGGATTTCGGCGACATCCACCTGGGAGCAGGACAATTTGAGGTGTCGTCCAGCGAGGATGCCATCACCTTTACCATGTCGAAGATGCCTTCCGTAACAGACGGGACGCTCACCATCGTCACGCCGGGTGGAACGGCCTCCACGCTCTTCTACAACTACAACTGTCTGCTCACCAATTTTGAAGGCGAGGATGCCATCAACAATGGATGGGATCCGGATGTAGTTTACGAGACCGTCACGCCGGGAACAGCACCTTACACCAGCGATGGCACCTATGCACGCCTTACGGTGGAAAGCGAAGCCCAACAGTGGTGGGGCAAGATGATTTATTTCCGCAAGGACTGGGACGGACACTCCTTCACGCTGCCCTCGTTCGACATCATCCCCGAAAATGCCACTGCCGACGAGGTCTACCTCGCCATGGAGGTGTTTGACAACAACTGCGACTACAACAACGGGCAGTTCTCAGGCTATCTCAGGTATATGATACAGCCCATCGGCGATTCGGAGAACACCTATGACAACTTCGAATGGGTGGATTACGGCGCTGGGACGTTCAGGAACTTCAGTCCCGTCCTCGCCGACATCAATGGTGAGAGCCACAAGGGAACATGGTACCGCCATGTCGTTCCGCTCAGCGTCTTCCCTTGCTACACGGGACTCACCTATACTGAAATCGTGAACGTCGGACTCAACCAGTTCCGCATCCAGTCCATCAACCAGGGCACGGCACGTGGATTCATCGACGTGTGCTTCGACAATGTGAGAATCTTCTACAAGAAGAAATAATGCATCATTAAAGGAAATGATTATGAAAATGAGAAAGATTTTCGCCGTCATGCTGCTCGCCGCCACCGCCATGGGGGTCAATAGTTGCAGCGATGATGATGACAATACCGTCGACAACGGCATGCGCACTGGCAATGCCACAAAGATAGAACTGACCAAGGACGCGGTCCCTGTGTCCGCACTCCAATTCTCCATCGGAAGGGGGTCGGCCATCATCGGCATCGAGAGTGATGGCAATTGGACTGCCGAGGTGGATGACACCACCTGGGTGAAACTTGCCGTCCATGCAGGGTATGGATACACCAACAAATTGTCCTACACCAAGTTGGATGTCTTGAAAAACGAGGGAGAGCAAAACCGCTCCACCACGCTCACCGTGAAGTCGGGTTCCTTGACAAAGACTCTCGTCATCAATCAGAATGGCATGGGGCTTGACCCCAACGACCCCTTCATCAGTGCCTTCACCTTTGTCGAGCGCATGGGACTGGGTTACAACTTGGGCAACACCCTCGATTCCAATCCTTTGGGGTCGTGGTGGGATCCCGAGGACAAGACTCCGTACGATTTTGAGACTCAATGGGGACAGCCGGAAACCACGCAGGAAATCATCGATTTCATCGCTGAGAGGGGATTCAAGACCATACGCGTGCCGGTCACATGGGGCATCCATTGCAACTCTAACGGTACCATCCGAAAAGACTGGATGAACCGCGTGGAGGAAGTGGTGAAGATGGTGCTGGATGCCGGCTGCTACTGCATCCTCAACATCCAGCATGACTCCGGTGATGCTGAAAACGCCTGGCTCAGGGCTGATATGGACAACTATGAGGCCATCAGCGCACAAATGAAGAGCCTTTGGACCCAGATTGCAGAACGCTTCCGCGACTATGACGAACGACTTGTCTTCGAGGCGTTCAATGAGATTCTTAGTGCCAGCGGGGAATGGGGCGACCCGGCTGATGATGCCTGCTACACGGCTGTCAACAAGTTGGAACAGGACTTCGTCGATGTCGTCAGGGCCACCGGTGGAAACAACGAATACCGCAACCTGATGGTCAACCCCTATGGCTCGGGCAGTTCGGCAGCCAAACTGGCGGCGATGGAGATACCCAAGGACATCCATCCCAACCACATCATGGCTTCCATCCATAGTTACGACCCATATTGGTTCTGCAACGACACCAGTGACAAGGATGCGCAGCAGTGGTACATCTACATGTTTGACACCACTTGCCAGCAGGAAATCGACGACATCTTCATGAGGATTGAGAAACGATTCTCTGGAGAACTCGGCGTGCCATACATCATCGGCGAGTTTGGCGCCATCGGCAAGCACCCGGCCATGGCCGAGCGCGTGAAATATGCGCAATACATGGTGCAGAAGTTCAAGCAATACAACACCACCGGACTATGGTGGATGGGACTCTGCGACCGTGACGAACTCGAATGGACAGAACCGAATATTGTTGATGCCCTCTTTGGAAACTCACAATAGGCACTTCCTCTTGCATAAACATCCCCCGGCCTCGGTCGGGGGATGTTTATCTATAACCCCATTCCTCTCCCCAAAAACCACCTATCCTCTTATCCTCTCCAAAAACCACCTATCCTCCCCTAAAACCACCTATTCTTTCCCAAAACCACCTATCCTCTCCTAAAACCACCTATTCTCTCCTAAAACCTCCTATTCTCTCCATAATTGTATCAAACAAAAGCAAGATAATATCATCCTATATGGGAAAAAATGTTTATTTTTGCACCAAATTGCAATTTTCTTCCACTATGAAGCATTTGTTTACGCTTTTCACTTTGGCATTGGTGCTGTGTGCATGCAACCAAGCCGATGGCAGCGACCCTTTCGTGCGCGTCAAAGACGGGCATTTCATAAGGAATGGAAAACCGTATTATTATGTTGGCACCAATTTCTGGTATGGTGCCATCCTTGGAAGTGAAGGACAGGGAGGCGACCGCGAACGCCTATGCCGAGAACTGGATTTCATGAAGGAGATGGGGATTGACAATCTCCGCATCCTCGTGGGCAGTGATGGCGAAAGAGGTGTCACCACCAAGGTGGAGCCTACATTGCAGGAAAAGCCGGGTGTATATAACGACACCATCCTCGCCGGACTCGACTTCCTTCTTCAAGAGATGGGCAAGCGCGACATGGTCGCCGTGCTCTACCTCAACAATGCTTGGGAGTGGAGTGGGGGATACGGTTTCTACCTCGAACATGCCGGTGAGGGGAAGGCTCCCAGGCCCAACGAGGACGGATATGGCGCATATATGGAGTTTGTCGCCAAATATGCCACTTGCGAAAAAGCCCACCAATTGTTCTACGATTATGTGAAATTCATCCTTGGTCGTACCAACCAATATACTGGCGTGAAATATATTGACGACCCTGCCATCATGTCGTGGCAAATCGGCAACGAACCAAGGGCGTTCAGCAAGGAAGCACTGCCTGCTTTCGAGAAATGGCTCGCCGAGGCTTCGGCACTCATCCGCAGCATCGACCCCAACCATCTCATCTCCGTCGGTAGCGAAGGAGCGTGGGGATGCGAGGGCGACTTCGAGGCTTACGAGCGCATCTGCTCCGACAAGAATATCGACTACTGCAACATCCATCTTTGGCCGTTCAACTGGTCGTGGGCAAGAAAAGACCACCTCGTGGAGGATGTGGACTCCAGTTGCATCAAGGCCAAGGACTACATCGACCGTCATCTCGACATTTGTGCACGCATCAAGAAACCGCTGGTTATGGAGGAGTTCGGCTATCCTCGTGATGGTTTCCTCTTCTCCAAGGACACGCCGACCACCGGAAGGGATGCTTTCTACAAATATACCTTCTCCCTCGTAGGCGACAATGCCGTCAAGGGTGGCTACTTCGCCGGATGCAACTTCTGGGGATGGGGTGGATTCGCCAATCCTGCCCACAACCAATGGCAGGTGGGTGATGACTACACAGGCGACCCTGCACAGGAAGACCAAGGGCTCAACTCGGTCTTCGCCACAGACACCTCCACCCTCAAGGTGGTCAAGGCCGAAGTGGACCGCATGGCCGCCATAGGTAAATAGCAATCCAAAAAAATCCTATATCCACCTATAACCACCTATAACCACCTATAACTACCTACATCTACCTATATCTACCTATAACTACCTATAATCACCTATCCCCACCTATCCCCCTAAAAAGACAAAAACCCCATGAGAAAAATATTGACCCTGCTGCTACTCATCGCCTTGCTCACACCGGCACAAGCCCAAATCCGAGGCAACAACATCGTTGTCTCTGTCACGCCCGACCACAAGGATTGGAACTATGCCATGGGAGAAAAGGCACACTTTGTCGTCAATGTGAGGAGGTCGGGCACGCTGCTCGACAATGTCGACGTGGACTATGAGGCAGGCCCCGTGATGTATCCCGAGGTGACAATAAAACATGTCACACTTGCCGAAGGCACAATGAATTGGACCGGCACGATGAAGGAACCGGGCTTCTATCGCCTCAAGGTCACCGCTCATGTCGACGGGAAAGACTATGTGGGGCTATGTACCGCCGGTTTCTCGCCGGAAAAAATCGAACCTGCCACGCAGTGCCCTGCCGACTTCGATGAGTTCTGGGGCAATGCGCTCAAGGATGCCCGCCAATATGCCCTCGACCCACACAAAACACTACTGCCCGACCGATGCACGGAGACCGTCAATGTCTATGAGGTGAGTTTTGTCAACAACAAACCTTCCAGCCGCATTTATGGTATCTTGTGTGTCCCTGTCAAACCTGGGAAATACCCGGCGTTGCTCAGGGTGCCCGGAGCGGGCGTGCGACCATACAGCGGCGATGTCTATACTGCTTCGCAGGGCGCCATAACCCTTGAAATAGGCATCCACGGCTTCTCCGTCACCTTGCCGCTCTCCGTCTATGTGGATATGCGCGACGCATGTATGGAAGGGTATTGGGAGAGCAACCTCGACCAACCCGACAAGAACTTCTACAAACGTGTGGTGGTGGGGGCCGTCAGGGCGGTCGATTACATCGCCTCGCTGCCGGAATGGAATGGCAACGAGGTGGGTGTCTCCGGTGCTTCGCAAGGTGGGTTCCTCTCCCTCGCCGTTGCCGCCCTCGACAACCGCATCACCTTCCTCGCACCCGTGCACGACGCCATGTGCGACTATGAGGTGGCTCTGAAGAAAAAGGCTTGTGGATGGCCACACTATTTCTACCAGGTGGACAAGCCTGACATGGATAAAGTGAAGGGCGCACGCTACTACGACGGCATCAATTTCGCACGACGCGTCAAATGCCCGGGATGGTATTCTTTCGGCTATAACGACGAGGTGGTGCCGCCATCTTCCGCCTACTCCGTCTACAATGTTGTCAATGCGCCCAAAACCCTCAGCATCTATCAAATGACCGGTCATTACTGGTATCAGGAGCAATGGGATGAGTGGGAGGAATGGCTCTTGCAACAGATGCATTTGAGATGACCCGCCTGGCCTGTCCGCCCCGTCCGATTACTCTGATTATTCCGTACACTCCGAAAAAGAATCGATATGAAAAAAATGATTTTGCTGGCGATGACCTTCTCCATCATGCTTGCATGCAACACACAGCAGAACACTCCGAAATCCGGCGCCGAGCAACTCCTCGACCGGCTGCAGGCCTTGCAGCAGAAAGGCTATATGTATGGCCATGAGGATGACCCGTTCTATGGACTCACCTGGGATGGCGACACCATGCCGGGGGTGGAAAGGAGCGACATCCTCTCCACCGTGGGTGACTATCCCGCCGTCATGGGGTTCGACCTTGGAGGCATAGAGATGGGCGACAATAAAAACTTGGATAGCGTGTCCTTCGTGCGCATACACGACGAAATCGTCAAGCACCATGAGCGTGGGGGAATCATCACCATCAGTTGGCATCCGAGAAATCCCGTCACCGGAGGTAACGCCTGGGATGTGAGCGACACCACCGTGGTGAGGCAGATCCTGCAGAACGACTCTGTCAAGGAAAAATTCAACACTTGGATGACAAGGGTGGCCGATTTCCTCAAGACACTCAAGACCGGGAATGGAGACCCGGTGCCCGTCATCTTCAGGCCTTGGCATGAGAACAATGGTTCTTGGTTCTGGTGGGGACAAAAACTTTGTTCTGACGAGGAGTTCCATGGACTGTGGGACACCCTTCAGGATTTCCTCAAGGGGCAAGGGCTCGACAACCTCATGTGGAGTTACTCGCCCAACCTCGACGGGGGATGGGACGAACAGCGTTTCCTGGCGCGCTATCCCGGCAACGACCGTGTGCAACTCATCGGCGAGGACGCCTACCAGTGGGGCACGGAGGATGAATTTGTCAAGGCTCTCAACGCCGACCTTGCCTTCCTCTCTGATTTCGCAAAGAAAAACAACAAGATGATTGCCATGACCGAATGTGGGTTCGTAAACATCCCCGACTCCACATGGTGGACCAGGGTGCTCAAACCTGTCATGGACCAATATCCTATCTGCTATTTCCTCACCTGGCGCAACTACAACGGCACCGACAAGGTGGAGTATTTCGCTCCCGACCCCGACCAAGTGAGTGCGGAGGATTTCAAAAAACTCTACCAAGCCCCAAATACGTTGTTCCTCAAGGATATACAATAAACCATTGCCCTCTGTCTCTCCCCGTTCTCCCCAAGCAGCGGTTTTGCCGCTGCCCCTATCATCACTAAGACCATTATGACAACAATGCAAAATAGCCTTTTCCAAGACCGTGTGAAAGCGCTCAAGGCCCGTCACGAAGAACTCCTCTCCCGGAAAAACGAACCCGTGGAGTGGGGGAATGGCATCTACACCAAGTACAAGAACCCCATTGTCACTGCCGAGCACACTCCGCTAACTTGGCGTTATGACTTCAACGAGAAGGACAACCCGCACCTCATGCAGCGCATCATGATGAACGCCACGCTCAATAGCGGTGCCATCAAGTGGAACGACAAGTATGTCATCGTCGTGCGTGTGGAGGGTGCTGACAGAAAGTCGTTCTTCGCCGTGGCGGAAAGCCCTAACGGCATCGACAACTTCCGCTTCTGGGACGAGCCAATCACCATGCCCGAGGATGTCATTCCCGCCACCAACGTCTACGACATGCGTCTCACCGCCCATGAGGATGGGTGGGTCTATGGGGTGTTCTGTGCCGAACGGCACGACGACACACAGCCTGGCGACCTCTCCGCCGCCACGGCGACGGCAGGCATCGCTCGCACCAAGGACCTCGTCAACTGGGAGCGGCTTCCCGACCTCAAGGCCCGGAGTCAGCAGCGCAACGTGGTACTTCACCCGGAGTTCGTGGATGGGAAATATGCTTTTTACACACGACCCCAGGACGGGTTCATCGACACCGGTTCTGGCGGCGGCATCGGATGGGCGCTGGTGGATGACATCACCCATGCGGAGGTCAAGGAGGAGAAAATCATCAATGCCAGGCACTACCACACCATCATGGAGGTGAAGAACGGCGAAGGGCCGCACCCCATCAAGACCGACAAGGGATGGCTCCACTTGGCCCATGGCGTCCGCGCATGTGCCAGTGGCCTGCGCTATGTGCTCTACATGTATATGACGGCACTCGACGACCCCACCCGTGTCATTGCGCGCCCCGGAGGCTATTTCCTCGTGCCTGAGGGGTGGGAGTACATCGGCGATGTGATGAATGTGGTCTTCACCAACGGATGGATAGCCGACGACGACGGGAAAGTGTTCATCTATTACGCCTCCAGCGACACCCGCATGCACGTGGCCACCTCCACCATCGAGAAACTCGTCGACTATTGCATGAACACACCGGAGGACGGATTGACGACAGCCTCCAGCGTGGAAACCATCAAGCGCCTCATAGCCAAAAACAAAGCCTTTGGAGCATCCTATAATCTCCTATAATCACCTACAATCACCTATAATCACCTATAATCATCTATAATCACCTACAATCACCTATAATCACCTATAATCACCTATAATCACCTACAATCACCTATAATCACCTACAATCTCCTATAATCTCCTACAATCACCTATAATTATTCAAAAAAGAATATCTAAAACCTAAAAATATAAACATTATGGCATCATTAAAAGAAAAAATCGGATATGCTCTGGGTGACGCTGCCGCTGGTGGTATCACGTGGAAAGTCATGTCCATCGCATTCCCCTTGTTCTTCACCAATGTCTTCGGACTTACCGTGGCCGACACCGCCACCCTTATGCTCATCGCACGTATGTTCGACGTGGTCACCGACCCGCTCATGGGTAGTCTTGCCGACCGTACGCAATCGAAATGGGGCACCTATCGCCCATGGCTCATTCTTGGCGCAATCCCGTTCGGTCTCATTTTCGCATTGCTCCTTTATACGCCCGATTTCGGACCGGTGGGCAAACGCATCTATGCCTATACCCTGTATCTGCTGATGATGGCGATTTACACAGCAGTCAATGTCCCATACGGTTCGTTGCTCGGTGTGATGACTGATGACGACAACGAGAAAAACCAGTTCTCGTCTTATCGCATGGTAGGTGCATACGCCATGGGCTTCATCACATTGCTCTCCTTCCCCTATATCCAAAAGTTTGCCGGGGGCTCTGAACAGCATCAATATGCATTTATTGGCGTTGTCTTCGGTGTGATTGCTGCAGCGGGAACGTTGGCATGTGGTCTGCTCACCAAGGAGCGCCTGAAGCCAGTCCGGGCAGAGAAATTCTCCTTCAAGCCTTTCGCCGACTTGGTCAAGAACAAGCCCTGGATTTATCTTACACTCATAGGCATCTGCACCAATTTCTTCAATGGTTTCCGTTATGCCGTGGCTGGTTATATGTTCGACTATATTTTGGGCAAGGAAATCACCATCGGCAGCCTGATTATCAATTATACGGTATTTATGACCTTTGGAGAGGTCACTTGTATGATTTTCGGTGGACTGTCGCCGAAATTCACGCAGTTGATGGGCTCGAAGCGCAAGGCGTTCATCGTGGCAGCATTTATCTGCTTGATTTTCTCTACGTTGTTCTTCTTCCTTCCCAAAGATCCTGCTTACATTTGGCTCCTTATCGCCATCGTCGTTCTCACCTCTGTAGGAATCGGTCTTTATTCACCACTGCTGTGGTCGATGTATGCTGATGTGGCTGACTATGCCACCGAGAAAAACGGCACGTCCTCCACGGGCCTCATCTTCTCCTCGGGAACCATGGCGCAGAAATTTGGCACGGCCATCTCAGGGTCTCTTCTTGCGATGCTCTTGGGATTGGTGGGTTTCAGTTCGGGAACGTCTACTGTAAATGAGAAAATCGTACCGGAAGAAAATGCGATAACCATCACTTCGAAGACAAAGGACGGCAAGGAATCAACCGTTTCCATTGCTGGTAAAGAGGCTGCTGAATTCATGCAGTTCGCAGAACTTGAAGAGAACGAGGTCACTGCAAATGGTTCCAACGTGATTACGGTTACTGAGGAGGGAATGAAAAAGGTGAAAAATCGTATTTGGGCGCTTTCTGAAGAAACCTCTTTGACTACTTCTGAAATAGACAAGAGCACCACAACCATAAAAATTGAGAAAATGGGTGGCGTGCGTGATATGATATGGCTGATATTCTCCCTTTTCCCCGCAGGCATAGCACTCATTATGATTTTCCTCACTCGCCTGTATCCGATAAAGAAGTAATCTTGCGGGCAGATGATTTTTTGATATGAAACGACTGATGTCTACCACCTGACAGGACGATTGCTACTCACCATCGTCTTCTGGGCAGCCCTTCGGCCTTCAAGGTGGGAAACTTCAGTGAAAAAACAAGCATGGGAGGCGATGCTTCCCATGCTTGTTTTTTCAAGAGGTCGTCCATAAGTCTTCAGCCTAAGTCTTCAGACAGAAGAAACAAAAAAAGTGGTCTGAAAATTTGGTCGATTAAAAACTATTTCCTACATTTGCAGCCCCAAATGACGGAAAAGAGGTGGAGTGCCGCCTTGAATGCTCCTTCATCAATGGGATTTTGCAACGTCAAGTCATTGACATCTTGCAAGTTAATCTGGGGTTGACTGGATTTGACAGCAAGTTGAGATGGTACGTAAGCATGCAGAGTGACGGCTGTAGACTCTTCAAAAATTCGGTCAAAAAATTAATTGGCAACAATGAGTATGCTCTCGCTGCCTAATCGAAGTATAGTAGATTAAGGCTCAATCCTGCCACCAGGTGACAGGACGAGACGTCGCTCCGAGGGTGTAGTCCCGAATCTGAGGATCAAGCGGCGCAGGCAAATCGGGAATAGTCATGTTTGGCCTCGCAGGTATGATGAAATTTTAGAGGATAAGGCTCCAGTTGGTGGTCCAGGTCTTGCTGTAGCACGAAAAACAAAGGCTGGAATAAGCATGTAGAAAACGTATGGTTTCCTTGTTTGGACGCGGGTTCGATTCCCGCCAGCTCCACAACCCACACATTATTAAAGTCGCTAATCCTCAACGGATTGGCGACTTTCTTTTTGCTTGAATCAAAAACTCCGTCCTTGTGATTCAGGACAAAACTATTTCCAGATTTCTTCCAATTTCAAAGCGATTTCCTCTGGAATGGAAATGCCTGAAGCTTGGGAAGACCACTTAAATGAAGGCGAAATAACTTTAAGTATAGACATTGGTAAAGGCGAATCTTTTATGTCGAGTATTTTATCAAACTCTACATAAATATGTTTTGAAAGGTCACCCTTTTCAGCACGATGGTCTTCCCAATGGGGGGACTTGAAAACATTTGTTGCGGCATAACCGCTTGCTACGATACCTCTTGGGTCTTCGCCTAATCGAATTAAGAAAACCCTGTCCCCCTCTTTGATACTAACGTTAACTCCAGTAGACCAACGTTCAAAAACTTTACCAACTTGCTGAATTCGATTCATCAGATCTAAATATCCACCAAGCCTTTCGTTCCAACCCCATCTTTTGGGATTCCATGTTAATAACCAATAGTTCATATCATTTTTGTTTTATTTCTCGTGGTCAAATGTGAGGTACCTATATTTTCATCTTATTTGTAGCAGATTCCGCACGCGTCACGGCCCAATTCCTTTGCCTTTGTCAAGGTTACTTTCTCTATGGATTCCGAGCAATTGTTCAGCCCTCGACAATTTTTCGTGCAATGGTATCTCTTCGACTTAGGGCCGGTGCAGATGTACACATAGGTTTCATTGGCATGGTTGACCATGTTGTTGGTCGTGGCGTTCCCTGCCAATAGCATTAGGGTCAAAAGTATTGTTTTCATATTGTTTTCGTTATGATTTGTTGTATGTGTTTTATTCTTTATACATTTTTAATCTTCCTCTTGTTCCTCTTCTATTGGGATTGCCCCTCATAATACCCTTCAAAGTATCTTGTTTCTAAATAGTCATAGTAATCGTTGGAATCATCATGGCCACTTCCGTAGTCATATCCGTTACGACCATCTTCCACCCTTGCTCATATCCAGGTGAAAGTCACAACATCTCTTAGTTAATACCCACTTTGCCAATAATAGACAGATATTTTCAAAATAGGTGCAGGAGCAGACAAAACAATCTCATTGAACATTTTTGAATCTTTTGCCGGATAATACAAGCTTATGATGCCGTCTTCCAGCCATTTCTTAACTTCTTCTATGTTTGTTTCCCTTCGGTAGTCAAGTTCACCGCAACTCGTATCTTCTTGAAGGTTGTATTTTTCAGCAAAGTCAAGTGTTGCGCCTTTCATATATTTCAATTCGAAATTCTCATCTGGATGTTTGGACTCAGATGATTTGTAATAACTTAATTCTAAAATGTACATAGTCTTTTTTCTTTATTGTTTGAGTCAAACATAGTAATTATCATTCGATGTGGAAATTGATTTCTTTTATTCGTAGGTGATTTTCTACACAATTAGTGTTTTCATTTTCCATGACAAAGATACAACATATGATGGAGAATGCCAAACATTTTCTTTCCTAAGTAAGTGCGTCCTATGAAATCTTGCGTTGATTCGACCTATACGCTTCCTTTTTCAAGACGGTCGGAGCAAGCGCTGTATTTCGTCAGGCTTCAAACAAATTGTAGATTCATATACATTTTTCCGCCCGTTTTTTTGCAAATAGGAGTTTATGATGTATATTTGCAGAAAGACTACAAGATGCCAAGACAGGCAGGAATGAATATCGCCACAGCATGCCTTTTGTCGTGGCGCTTCACCCATGCACATGGCCTTTGGCTTCAATGTGGGAATTTTCAGTTATAATAGCATTAACCCTTAATACCATTAGAAAGATGACTTTTAGAGAAAAGGCGAGAGCCAAAGTGAAAGAATTGGATGAGAGGATGGCCGAACTGAATGCCATGCTGGACGAAAATATAGATCCGGAACAGAAAGAAGCCATCGTTGATGAAATCCTCTCGGTAGCCGCCCTGACCAACAAATATTTAAGGATCGCGGGAGCCGATGAGAGTGAGATGTATGACATTTGAGCGAAGGAGTGTACTGAAGATTCTGGAATGTAGACCTTCAGAAACTCTTTTGGCAAACGAATGGTGTAATTTGTAAAACTGCTGACCATGCAAGACAAATCATCAAATGGAATCTCCGACACGCTGCGCCAATATATCGAGGCGGTGGTGATGGAGGTCGTTCTCGAGGGCATACCCTTTGGGACACAGAAAAAGTATCTGCGTCGCTTCTGTGAGGCGGAAGGAGTCGATTACGATTCTTTTGAAACTGATCTTTACGATTTCTTCGAACGTTTGGAGGAATATAGGAAACGGAAATCCCAGTCTGGCGAACACCTGTTAAGACTGCTCGGCAAAGACCTCTTCATCACTGAGGAGGTGATGGAGAAGTTGATTGGGGGTGGTTCTCCTACTCCTGTCATCCCGGATGATGTCACTCGTTCCAGTATGGAGTTCGTGGACCTGCAGATGCTGCTGCGAAATGGAAAGTTGCAGGAAACGAAGGAGAATGGGCGTGTCATCACTCCATGTGGATGGAAATATGTTGGTGACTTTCACGAAGGATTGGCACGTGTGGAAGATGCAGATGGAGAGGGGTATGTCGACGCTATGGGAAATATCGTTATCCCGTGCCAATGGGGGGGGGCTGAAGATTTTTCAGAAGGTCTTGCCCTGGTTGAGAACAAGAACCGTGAATATTTCTTTATCGATAAGTATGGGAAGGTTGTCATTACATGTGCACCAGGAATCAATCCTTTCCAACGATGCCAAGGCTTCCATGAGGGACTGGCTGTCGTCGAGGATGAAAACAAAGGAAAGTTCGGATTCATTGACAAATCCGGCCGAATGGCAATTCCCTGCAAATGGCATGACGCCGATTCTTTTGAAAACGGATTGGCTGCAGTAATGGGCGAGAATGAGAAATGGGGATGCATTGACAGGAATGGAAGGCTGGTGATACCTTGCCTATACGATGAAGACATGATTTTTTATGATGGTATTGCCAATGTCACCACTGATGATTATGAAAACAATTTCTGCATTGACAGTGAAGGCAACAAACTCTTTGATTGGAATCAAGGAAACAATACTATTTGTTTCAAGGAAGGACTTGCGTCCATAGAGGAAAACGGTTTCATCGACGAGAATGGTGATTTTGTCATCGATGGCAAGTGGAGTCCGGAATGGCTGGGATTCTCCGAAGGACTTGCTCCTACCAACGAAGGATACATCGACCATTCAGGACGGGTGGTTATTCCTGGTGACTGGGAGGATTGCCACGAATTCAAAGAGGGCTTGGCTTGGGTGCAAAAGAATGACAAGTGGGGCTATGTTGACCGCAATGGCCGCATGGTCATGCCTTTTATCTGGGATTATGCAAATGATTTCAGCGAGGGTTTGGCCATTGTTCAATTGGAGAATCGTTTTTACATCATCAACAAACAAGGCAAAGTGCTCAGCAAGGTGACTGCTTTCAAACACAGATAATAACATCCCCCTTAATATATTATGAAAGTACTATTGATCAACGGAAGCCCGAAAGAGAACGGAAACACCTGTCTTGCACTCGCCGAGGTGGCCAGGACACTGAACGCGGAAGGTGTCGAAACGGAAATCGTCAGCATCGGCAAACAGGCCATACAGGGCTGCATCGCCTGCGGCATGTGCGGAAGGCTGGGCAAATGCACGTTCAATGACGACCTTTACTACAAAGTGTGGAGGAGTGTAAAGGACGGCATCGACGGTCTCGTCGTTGGCTCACCGGTCTATTACGGGGGGCCGAACGGCTCCCTTTGCGCCTTGCTCGACCGCGTGTTCTACTCTCTGGGGCCTATGCTTCAATACAAACCTGCTGCAAGCGTTGTCGTCTGCCGAAGGGGTGGGGCGTCGGCTGCCTTCGACCGCCTGAACAAGTATTTCACCATCATGAACATGCCTGTCGTCAGTTCGCAGTATTGGAACATGGCCTATGGCCATACGCCCGGACAGGTGGCTCTGGACGAGGAGGGCATGCAGACCATGCGTACCCTGGGACGCAACATGGCGTGGATGCTCAAGAGGCTGAATGTCGCCGAGGATGGCCACCCCAAACAGGAACGGCCTGCATGGACCAACTTCATCAAATGATATACAGACAGGCACTTTGTGCGTTAAAAACAGTAAACTACTTAAAAATGAAACCTACCTTGCCTTCCTTTGTGCTGTGTTCTCAGCGCATTGCCGTGTCGATGCTGTTCTTCTTCCTTTGTCATCTTTCCGTTTGGGCGCAACGGCTTCTGCAGCCGTTGGACCGTGGAGTGGTGGCCGTCTATCGTTCAGGCGGGCGCAATGTCACCGCGTCGGGCGGCACGGGCTATCTTATCTCTTGGCGCAAGTTGGCACAAGAGCCGGAAGGCACGACCTATAATGTCTACAAGCGTTCGGCAGGAGCAACGGAATACACGAAGATGAACGCCACGCCCCTGAAGGTGACCAACTACAAGCCGGCATCGCTTGTCGCGAATACCGAATATGCCGTCACCGCCATCAGTCCCGATGGCCAGGAGGGTGCCATGAGCAAGCCCTTCCTATACAGGACCCAACCTTGGCCCAATGTGTGGTTGAACATCGACTTCGACAACACGGTGATTCCGCGCAATGACTATCGCACCAAGTATTGCTGGCCCATGGACACCGACGGCGATGGTGAGTATGACGCCGTGGTAGTGGACCGTCTTTTTGCCGGCGGTGTGTCTGACGAGGCGGAAAACACGGAGAACACCGCCACCACCACCCATAAGATTCAGGCCTACCGATTCACGGGCGAACTGTTGTGGACGGTGGATATGGGGCCCAACGTGAACATCTGCGGCGGTCAGAACGACATGGTCGTGGCGTGGGACATCAACTGCGACGGGCGCTGCGAGGTGATGGTACGCAGCAGCGACGGCACCCGCTTCTGGGACAAGGCCAACAACACCTGGGGCAAATACGTCATGGGCAGCGACGTGCCCGATGTCGATGGCGACGGCATCGTGGACTACCGTACGCAGGCCGTGCGCAACCGCCCGTTCTATATCAGCGTCATCGATGGCCTCACGGGCGAGGAAATCGCCGCCAGCGAACTGAAATACGACGAGGTTCACGACGGCAGCGACCACTACACACGCACCTCACGCCCCAACTACATGAGTGATGGCTACTCCGCCATGGACGGTCATTTCGCCATATGCTACCTCGACGGCATCCACCCCTCACTGGTGATGGAATGCCTGGACCGCGACAACAACAAGACCCACCACAATTACGTCTTCACCTGGGACTATGACTGGAGCAACGGCAATCCGACAAACTGGCATCATTCACATACGTGGAGTCGTAACGACAAGACTCCCTGGCCCGCAGAGTTCCACCAGTTGCGCGTGGCGGATGTCGACGGTGACGGCACGGACGAGATGATACAAGGCGGCTATTCGGTCAATCCCCACACTGGATGGTTCGCCAGTCCCGGCATCGGCCACGGCGACCGTTTCGTCCTCTCCGACATCGACCCCGACCGCCCCGGTCTGGAGGTCTATGCCATACAGCAGAGTTCGCTGCTCGGCCAACTGCTCTACGACGCCCGCACCGCTGAGCGCATCAAGGAATGGTATCTCCCCAGCGTCTACGATGTGGGGCGTGGCACCTGTCTCGACATGGACGCCTCGCATAAAGGCTACGAGATATTGAGTTATGTGGATGATTATGTGTACGACTGCAAGGGCGAGCGCACCGGCCAGACCCGCACGGGGTCGATGTTCGAGGGTTGCTGGTGGGATGGCGATTTGCAGCGCGAATGGCTCAATTCACCCGGCGGAAGCGGTTGGGGCACCAACCTGATGGTGTCGAAGGTGCTGGGCGACCGTCTGGCAGAATTCTCGCAGGAGAGCAACTGGGCAACGCACGCCGCCACTGGCACCCGCCCGGCATTCATGGGCGACATCATGGGCGACTGGCGCGAGGAAGTCATCCTGGCCAAGCAGAACGACGAGAGTTGCACCGGACTCGTGGGATACACCACGGCCATGCCCACCAGCCATAGCATCTATTGCCTTCAGCAAGACCCCCACTACCGGGGCGACTGCACCACGCGTGGATACTACCAGCATCCCAACACTGGATTCTATCTCGGTGGCGACATGCCGATGCCGCCACTGCCTCCCGTGTTCCAAACTGACCTGCGTTGGAAACGAGGTTCTGCCTCTTCAATAGGCCAGGGTTTCACGCTTGAAGATGGTTTCACCACCTTCGACATGGCGAACACGGCACCTTATGCAGACGGCAAGAGCATCCTTTTCGACATCAATGGCGACAATAGTTCCAGCATCTGGGTTGACAATCCGATGAACGCCCCGGTCATCTACCTGATGACCCCACGAGGCCACGACTATGAAATCGTGAGTCAGCACCTGGGGGCGACGAATGGCATCGTCACGACCGGTTCCGGCTCGCTCGTCAAGTCGATGCAGGGCAAGGCTTCTTTGGCTGGTTGGCTGCGACACACTGGTCCCACCATCATCAGCGAGGGGATGCTGCAGGTGTGTGGCGACATCGCCGGACCTGTGGAACTGCGCGCTCGTGGCACCTTGAGTGGCAACGTCACCTTGAAGGACACCATCACGTTTGAGGGTGCATTAAACCACGAGGGATGCCGCCTGATGCCGGGAACCGAAGACGATGCCATGGATGGTGTCATCACATCGAAGAAGAGCATGGTGCTGCCCGGCAACGTCTATTTGGAAGTGACGGCAGGATTGATATGCAACTCGCATGGGACATATCCCCGATGCGGCAGTCTCCAAGTGGAGGGCGACCTCGCCTTCCGTGGCACCAACCATGTCACTGTCAACTTCTTTGGCATGGACTCCACCGAGTACGTCATTGCCTCGTGCACAGGCGAACTTACCTGCGACGTGACAAAATTGAAGACGCACGGCCTCGAGGGCATCAACTACGACCTCGTCGTGAAAGACAACAAGTTGGTGCTTGTCATCAACGGAAGTCGAGTACCACAGCAAGGTGTGGTGTGGTATGGCTATGAAAGCAATGTGTGGGACTACAAGTCGCATAATTTCGACTACAACGGTTCCACGGCTTTCGTGGCAGGCGACGCCGTGGTGTTTAACGATCAGGGGTGGCAGAAGAACGTCACCGTCAACGAGATGATGGTCACCAGCGGCGTCACCTTCGACAGTGGCACTTACACTCTTTCCGGCGAGGGAGGCATCAGCGGCGAGGGAGGCATCACCGTGAATCACGATGCCAACGTGACGCTGAATATGAAATACAGCGACTATACGGGCAAGACCATCGTGAACGGCGGTACGCTCACCGTGCCCAACTTCTTTGATGGTGGAAACAAGAGCGCCCTCGGCGCTGCAACTGCTGCCAAGGACAACCTGCAACTCAACGGCGGCACCCTCGTGCTGAGCAAGGAGAACATGGGCACCGACCGCCAGGTCACCATCACCGACACCGCCACCATACGCATCACGCAAAGCAACAGTTCGCTTTCGTTGAAAGGTGCCGTCAGCGGTTCAGGATACCTGGTCAAGGATGGCGCAGGCCAACTGAACTTCACCTATGGCGGTGTCAACAACTTCGCCGGCTTGATTGTCAAGAAGGGCGTGGTGGCCCAAGGGGCATGGAACACCACTTTCGGACGTAACGGGTCGCCCATGCTGCTGGCAGGTGGCGAGGTGCACCAAATCGACGTCAACAACACGTCGACCGTGCCCGTCTTCAATCACGTGGTCACCGTGGCAGAAGGCACGACCAACAAGATAGTGGGTTCTTCACGAGGCAAATTAAACGGTAGCGTGAAGGGAAAGGGCGCACTGACCATCGTGTCAAAATACGTGCGCTGCGACATTGGTTTGAACTTCAAGGACTACGAGGGCACGCTGACCGCCTCGGGCAGCCAATGGCGCCTGATGAGCAATGTCACCGACATGTCGAAGGCCACGCTGAAGGTCGATGCAGCCACCAACATCGCCCATTACTCCGGAGGCAGTGCCAGCCTACAGGCTGCCACGCTGACAATCGGCGCCATTGCCGGCACGGCCACCGACGGCGTGTTGGAAGGGCAGACCACTTATCGCGTTGGCTGTCTCGACAAGGATATGGCGTTCTCCGGACTTTTCAAGGGCGCTGCAGTCATCAAGGAGGGCAAGGGCCGC
This sequence comes from Prevotella sp., assembly GCA_017619375.1. Classification (GTDB taxonomy): domain Bacteria; phylum Bacteroidota; class Bacteroidia; order Bacteroidales; family Bacteroidaceae; genus Prevotella. Next base: position 214,872 of record JAFZSL010000075.1, read on the forward strand.
CTCACGCTGAGGACGGCAGGGAGCACATCGCCCATCACCGTCAATGGAGGAACATTGGAACTTCTCAACGCCTCCACCACGGCGGTCACCACTGGCCAGGTCACCGTGGCTTCCTCTGGTGTCGTCACCGGCACGGCCACCTTGCAGAACCTGACATTGAAGAAAGGGGCTACCACGTTGTGCCAGTTGAGTGCTTATGGCAACTCGTGCCTCACCGTGAAAGGAAATCTGAGGCATGACGGCGACACCATCCTCGTGGTCGTTCCCACCACACGGCAATTACAGGTAGGCAGTGAAATCACCGTGTTTAAGGTCAGCGGCTCCCACACGGGCAGTTTCATCGTGAAAGTGGATGACGGCGGCGTGGGTTATGAGTTCGATAGTTCTACGATGCTTTCCGATGGCAAACTGCGTGTCACAGCCATAACCGACGGCGTTGGCGCCGTCATCGACGCCGACGACTTGGTGGACATCTACACCATCGGAGGCATCTGCATCCACGCCCGCAAGCCTTATGCCGCAGCCCGTGCGTCGCTACGCCCCGGTACATACATCGTCGTCCGCGGCAACATATCCCGCAAGATAAGAATCGAGCGGTCGGACGACTGAAGCAACCTGCTTCCTCAGGTGACGGGTTGTGTGCGCGGTGGCTTGCGCCTTTACTATTTTATCGTGTTTGCAATCTTGTCCACATTCATGCTTCGTGCGCTGGCGTCAAAAATATCTTTGTAGACACCACCTTGCTGATAGACCTCGTCGGGTTTTCCGCCTTGTACGACATGGCCCTCCTTGAGCACGTAGATGTAGTCGGCATCGATGATTTGTCCGATGTTGTGAGAGATGATGATGACGGTGCGCCCGGCTTTGATGGCGTCGATGCTCGCCTTGATTTGTTCGGTGGCGATGGCGTCAAGGCTGGCGGTCGGTTCGTCGAGGAAGATGATGGGCGGGTTCTTGAGGAACATTCTCGCGATGGCTATGCGTTGCTGCTGGCCGCCACTGAGTTGGAGCGCCTGCGTCTCGAATCCGTTGGGCAGTTGCACGATTTGGTCGTAGATGTAGGCTTGTCGTGCGGCTTTCACCACCTCTTCGTGGGTGGCATCGGGGTTGCCGTACTTGATGTTCTCCTCTATGGTGCCGTCGAAGATGTGGTTCTTCTGCAGCACCAACCCCACGTTCTCACGAAGCCATTGTGTGTCCCACTCGCCAAGTACCACGCCGTCAAGGGTGATGCTGCCGCAGTCGGGGTGGTAGAACTTGTCGAGGAGGTTGACGATGGTGCTTTTGCCGGCTCCGCTCAGTCCCACCAAGGCGGTAATCTTGCCGCTTTGGATGTGCATGGAGACATCGAAGAGAGCCTGTGTGCCGTTGCTGTAGGTGAAATCCACATTGGAGAGGTGGAAATCGCCTTTCACCTCTGCAGGATGGTGCTTGCCCGTCTCCTCCACCTCGTTGTCGGCATGGAGGATGCCAAAGAATCCCTCGGCGTAGATGAGGGCGTCGTTCATGTCGTCGTAGATGCGGTGCAACTGACGGATGGGCGCGCTCACATTGGCGAAGAGCATGACATGGTACATGATCTTGCCGATGGTCATCCCGGGATAGTCGATGAGTACGAGGTAGGCCGTGAGGATGATGATGAGCACGGTGCCGATTTGTTCGAGGAAACTCTTCAAACCGTTGAACATATAACTTTGCTTGCGGGTGTTGAGTTGCAGGTCGGTCATCGTGCGCTGGATGTCGGCCTGTCGGCCGGCCTCTATCTTTTCACGATTGAACGACTTGATGACGGTGATGCTCTCGATGATGTTGAGGATGCTCTGGCTCACCGCCTGGTGACCGCCGAAGATGCCTCTTCGCCCGCCTTTCATCCGCTTCGCCTGGATGTAGGTGACCCAGAAATAGATGGGGACGATGCACAAGGCCACCAAACCCACATAGACATTGGCCATGAACATCAATCCCAGGGCGAGGATGGCGCTGGTGAAGAGTGGGAGGATTTCGATGAAGAAGTTGTTAACCGTGTTGCTCAGGCTCATGATGCCACGGTCGATACGCGATTGCAACTTGCCCGTCTCGTTGCCCTCGGAGGTGAAGAATGCCATCCTGAACGACAGCATCCTTCGCACCACGTTCACCGACAGGTCCCTGCTCACCAGGATGCGCATGCGCTCGCCGTAATAACGTTGGAAGAAGGTCACCAGGGCAGATATCACCTCCTTTCCCAAGAGGATGATGCTGATGGTGGTGAGGATGCTCACCGCATTTCCCCATGAGAATTGGGGTTGCTGTATGAGGGCGTTGATGGCGTCGACTGCACGGTCGAGCACCACGGCGTTGACCTGTGCCATAAACGACCCGACAAGGGTGAGGCCCAACGTCACGCAGATGAGCCACTTGTAGGGCAGTACAAAGGGCAGGATGTTTTTCAGCAGGTCGAGGATGTTCATCTTGCCTGTCGGTTCCGTCTTCTTCTCGGTTGTCATGTCGTAGGTGTTTTATCGCTGCAAATATACCTTTTTTTTCGCAATGACGCGTGAGTCTTGTCAATTTTTTTTGCTTTTTCCCTGACCAGAACGAAGATTTTAGTGGTCCTTGTAATCCTATTGGTTCTATAGGTCTTAGGAATTTTATAGGTTCTATAGGTCCAATGTCAGTGGCCAATGTCTGGGGTGGTGCCCTCACTGCCAAAAATCCCTTATTTTTTTGTAGAATCACTTTTTTGCATTACTTTTGCAAGAAAATTGCCCATTATGAAAAAACAACTGAGAACAGCATCACTCTGCATCCACGCTGGATACAAGCCAAAGAACGGAGAACCCATCGAACTGCCCATCATCCAAAGCACCACTTTCAAGTATGACGATTCTGACGAGATGGCACACCTTTTCGACCTGAAAAAGGAAGGCTATTTCTATACTCGCCTCCAAAACCCCACCAACGACGCGGTGGCAGCCAAGATTGCCGCCCTTGAAGGCGGTGTCGGGTGTGTGCTCACCTCCAGTGGACAGGCAGCCAATTTCTACGCTTTGTTCAACATCTGCGAGGCGGGTGGGCATATTGTCACCTCCAACGAAATCTATGGCGGCACCTTCAACCTTTTCGGCGTGACTTTGAAGAAACTCGGCATCGACTGCACCTTCGTCTCCCCAGAAGCCAGTGAAGAGGAAATCCAACAGGCTTTCCGTCCCAACACCAAGGCATTGTTCGGAGAGACCATTTCCAATCCGGGATGTGCTGTCATCGACATAGAGAAATTCGCTCGCATCGCACATCGCAACGGTGTGCCCCTCATCGTCGACAACACCTTCGCCACTCCCGTCAATTGCCGTCCGTTTGAGTGGGGGGCCGACATCGTGACCCATTCCACCACCAAATATATGGATGGATTGGCCACACAGGTAGGAGGCGCCGTGGTGGACAGCGGCAACTTCGACTGGATGGCTAACGCAGAGAAGTTCCCAGGACTCACCACCCCTGATGAGTCGTATCACGGACTCACCTATGTCAAAGCCTTCGGGAAGATGGGGTACACCACCAAACTCGTGGCGCAGTTGATGCGCGACCTGGGAAGCATCCCGGCACCTCAAAACTGTTTCTTGCTCAACCTGGGGCTTCAGACGCTGCACCTGAGAATGGAACGCCATTGTGCCAATGCGCAGCGTGTGGCGGAGTTCCTCAACGATGACGACAGGGTGGCGTGGGTGCACTACTGCGGACTGCCTGGCGACAAATACCATGACCTTGGGCGGAAATACCTTCCCAATGGTTCTTGCGGAGTCATCGCTTTCGGACTGAAAGGGGACCGCGAGACCGCCATCCGCTTTATGGACTCCCTTGAGATGATCAACATCGTCACCCACGTGGCCGACGCTCGTACCTGCGTCCTCCATCCTGCCAGCCACACCCACCGCCAACTTTCTGATGAGCAGTTGCGCGAGGCAGGGGTGGCGCCCGACCTCATTCGCCTCTCCGTAGGCATCGAAGACGTGGAGGACATCCTCGACGACATCCAGCAGGCATTGAACAAAATTTAAGTTTTTTGTCCCTATAGAGGCAGGTGTCTCCCATCCTCCATGGTCGGTTCTCCGCAGGCCTTCTTTTTCTTTTGTGATAGCTTCCAGTGCCGCATCAGCGGTTCTGCCGCTGCTTCTTATTTCTTGTCTTTAGAAAACCATTAAAAATGAAAAATAGTAGGTTGGTCTTGTCTTTGTTGCTGGCAACCCTCTTCTTTTCCGTCGAGGTGATGGCGCAGCAGTTGGTGGTGGGGTCTTACAATCTCCGCAACAAGAACGATGGCGACTCCATCAAGGGCGAGGTGTGGAGCAAGCGATGCCAGGTGATTTGCGACCAGGTGAATTTCATCGCGCCGGCCATCTTGGGGACGCAGGAACTCCTTCATGGGCAGATTGTCGACATGCTCCCTGCACTCGACGGTTACGACTATATCGGTGTGGCGCGTGACGATGGCGCCATGAAGGGGGAGTATTCCGCCATCTTTTACAAGAAGGACCGTCTGAAACTCCTTGAACAGGGCAATTTCTGGTTGAGCGAGACTCCCGACCGCCCGGGACTGGGATGGGATGCCGCCTGCATCCGCATCTGCACCTGGGGGAAGTTCAAAGACAGGCTGACTAAAAAGAAGTTCTATTGTTTCAACTTGCACATGGACCATGTGGGGAAGGTGGCGCGTCGTGAGGCTGCTAAATTGGTGGTGAGGAAAATCCAGGAGATGGCAAAGGATGCCATTGTCGTGCTCACCGGCGATTTCAATGTAGACCAGACGGACGAGATTTACACCATCTTCACTCGTTCCGGCTTGTTGGCCGACAGTTATGAAGCCGCCCGATTGCGCTTTGCCGAAAACGGCACGTTCAACAGTTTCAAGACCCAGTTGAAAACCACCAGCCGCATCGACCATGTCTTTGTTTCGCCATCTGTCAAGGTGGATGCCTACGGGGTGCTCACCGATAGTTATTGGACGCCCTTGCAGCACTCCGCCGACAACCTCAAGGGGGATGACGCTCCACAGGAAATCTCCTTCGGGGAATACCAACGCCGCAACCCTTCCGACCACTATCCCGTCTTCGTGAGGATGAGGATGAAATAAAAGTGCGATAAAAGTTGCATGTCACATCATCTTTTCCTATCTTTGCAGCAAACTACATAGGACATGCAAAAGGGGGTATAGCTCAGTTGGCTAGAGCATCTGCATCGCACGCAGAAGGTCGTGGGTTCGAGTCCCATTACCTCCACAATATATGCTTCAACAAGGTGTCTTTTGCATCATTTCGCACTACTTCAACAAAAACACCTCCCCCTTATCTCTTGACTTCATACCTCACCCATGGCAGGGTGACATATCCTTCGTCGGCCTTCACATTGTAATGGTATACGGCCATGCGTATGCCTTTCCAGAATCCGGCGTTGACAAAAAACGGTTCGCCTGTGGGAGTGAAGGTCTTGTTGTCAGTGCTGTATGCGAAGCGGAAGTTTTTTCCTGGGATGTCGATGGACAGCCTCAAATAGAGGGGTTTGCGTCCGTTGATGGCTTTTAACTCCGTCTCGCCCTCGTTGTTTCCACGGTATAGAATGGTTTTCCCGTCGCGTTTCATCACACCCAAGAGTTCGTTGGTCTTTCCCATGCAAGCGAGTCCCACACGTCCCCCCTCTGCCAGATGGGAAATGTCGAAGGTGGCGACAGCCTCGCTTTCATAACCCATCACCTTTTGCGTCAACGTGTTGCGTGCTTTCGTGAAATGCCCGGCTTGTAGAGCGTGCAGGGTCAGACTTCCTTTATGTTCCGTCAGCGACCATGCCTCGTTCATCGGGTTGTGGTTCCATTGCCATTGCGGTGAGAAAATCGTTGTCTCGAATTCGTCGCTTGTCTGGGGTAGGAGAGGGGTGGTGGCAGAGGTGACATGGGGCTTCTTCCACACGTAAACGGGTTCGCCGATGCCGTTGCGGTCGATGTCTACGCCCATCACCGGCCAGTCGTCCTGCCAATGCATCGGCTGCAGGTGTACCACGCGCCCCAAGGCGCCCGCCTCCTGGAAATGGTAGAACCACCACTCGCCCTCCGGCGTGTCGACGATGGCCCCTTGGTGCGGTCCGTTGATGTCGGTGGAACCTTGCTCCAACACGACTTTCTTCTCGTAAGGACCGTAGATGTTTTTCGAGCGTAGGATGGTCTGCCATCCGCCGCCTACACCACCCTCGGGGATGGAGAGGTAGTAAAAGCCATTGCGCTTCAGGAATTTCGTGCCCTCCGCCACGGGACCGGTATAGACCGTCACGCCTTCGTCGAGCAGTTCACGGCCGTCGGCACTCATCTTGTGGATGATGATGGGCCCCGCTCCGTGGCGGCTGCGTCCCAGGTAGGCTTGGCCGTCTTCATCCCAGAAGGGGCAGGGGTCTTCCCATTTCTCGATGGCTTTCAGACAATGGAGCGGACTCCAGGGGCCTTCCGGGTGTTCGGCCTGTGTCATGAAAAGCCCCTCGTCGGGTGTGCAGAAAAACACCCAGAATTTCCCGTCGTGATATCGGATGGCCGGTGCCCAGGAGCCGCCCGCATAGTGGGCGTTGGCATCCCATCCCGGAAGGTCGAAACGGTCGTACAACTGCGTCACCAAGCGCCAGTTCACCATGTCGTCGCTCTCCAGAATCTGCATGCCGATGAAGTGGAAGTCGGAGGCCACCATGTAATATTTCTCCCCCACGCGGATGACGTCGGGGTCGGAATAGTCGGCATTGAGAACAGGGTTGACATACGTCCCGTTGCCCTGGTCGCCCCACGCAAGGCAGCCACTCCGTTCACTCCGATTATTCAGTTCACTTCGATTCTTCTGATTATTTTGGTCACTCCGACTCAGATGTGTGCTCTGCGCCATAGCCCCGACGCTGAGAGCCAGCATCACCAATACGGCAGTTGTGTTTTGGGGTAGTCTTTTCATGATGATTCTTTTCCTGATATGTCCTACGATGGAATCCCATGACTCCGCTTTCCACGCTTTGTAATAATGCAATAAGACAATGACGTGTTTTCAACATGACGACACGATGGTTGAGAGTGGTCTTGTGGGTGCAGCGTTTGCTGGGGATTCACGCTGCGAAGATAAGCAAAACCTCCGACTTTTCCAAATTTTTGGTGCCATGCGGTTGAAATAGATCAGGTTGGGGGCGAACTGCCTACGCCATGCATGAGCAAGCAAATCATTCAAAGGTGCGGACTAATGATAATGATGGATTTGTAACTGTCTGTTCACCTATTCCTAAAATCAAGTTAAAATAGGCCTTTGCTGTGGGTTTTTAAAAAATTATACGTAACTTTGCACCCTAATTGGAAAAACCTTTTACAACCAATCTTGGAAAGGGGTTTTAATCAATTGAAAACCAATAATATAGATATATACTTGCGATTATGGCCAAGAAATTTCCCGAGTACAAAGGTCTCAATCTGACCGAGATCAACAACCAGGTGTTGGAACAATGGAAAAAAGGCAACGTCTTCCGCCGCTCTGTAGAGGAGCGAGAGGGCTGCCCTGAGTTCGTCTTCTATGAAGGGCCTCCATCAGCCAACGGACACCCCGGCATACACCATGTGCTCGCACGCACCATCAAGGATACTTTCAACCGTTACAAGACGATGAAGGGATATCAGGTGAAACGCAAGGCAGGATGGGACACCCATGGACTGCCTGTGGAACTGGGCGTGGAGAAGGAACTGGGCATCACCAAGGCCGATATCGACAACCCTGAAAGTCCGAAATACATCTCCGTGGAGGATTACAACCGCCGCTGCCGCGAGGACGTGATGAAGTTCACCGCAGAATGGGACGAACTGACGGAGAAGGTGGGCTACTGGGTCGACCTCGACAACCCCTACATCACTTACGACAACAAATACATCGAAACTCTGTGGTGGCTCCTCAAGCAGTTCTATGACAAGGGGCTGCTCTACAAAGGCTACACCATCCAACCCTATTCGCCTGCCGCAGGAACAGGACTCTCCAGCCACGAACTCAACCAGCCCGGCTGCTATCGCAATGTGAAGGATACCACCTGCACGGCGCAGTTCGCCATCGTCGACCCCAAGCCGGAGATGGAAGGGTGGGGAAAACCTTTCTTCCTCGCTTGGACCACCACTCCGTGGACACTTGCCGCCAACTCCGCACTCTGCGTAGGACCGAAGATTGAGTATGTGGCTGTCAGGACCTACAATCCCTATACCGCAGAACCGGTCACAGTGGTGATGGCAGAGGCACGCCTCGCTGCCTATTTCAATGAGAAAGGGCGCGATGCCGACCTCGAAGGCTATAAGAAAGGCGACAAAGTGCTCCCGTGGACCATCGTGGCCCACTATAAAGGCACCGACCTCGTCGGCATGCATTATGAACAACTCCTGCCCATGGTAAAACCGCTTACAGATGGTGCCTTCCGCGTCATCCCGGGCAGTTATGTCACCACGGAGGATGGTACCGGCATCGTGCACATCGCACCTAACTTCGGTGCTGATGATGCCATGGTGGCCAAGCAGTCTGGCGTGCCACCCATCGTCATGGTCGACAAGAAAGGCAGGCAAAGACCCGTTGTAGACCTCCAAGGCAAATATTTCGCCGTGGAGGACCTCGACCCGGCCTTTGTCGAAAGCAACATCAACCTTCCTTTATGGAGCCGCTACGCCGGGAAGTTCGTGAAAAATGCCTACGACGAGACACTCACCGAGAAGGACGAGACCCTCGACATCGCCATCTGCATGGACCTCAAGATGGAGAACAAGGCATTCAAGATTGAGCGCCATGAGCACAATTATCCACATTGTTGGAGAACCGACAAGCCCGTGCTCTATTATCCCCTCGACAGTTGGTTCATCAAGAGCACCGAGTGCAAGGAGCGCATGTCGCAACTCAACCATGACATCAACTGGAAACCAGAGTCCACGGGAACAGGACGCTTTGGCAACTGGCTGGAGAACCTCAACGACTGGAACCTCAGCCGCAGCCGCTTCTGGGGCACACCGCTGCCCATCTGGGTCTGCGAGGAGGATGGAGAGGCCATCTGCATCGGTTCCGTCGAACAACTCTACAACGAAATCGAGAAGGCTGTCGCAGCCGGTGTGATGAAGTCGAACCCATTGAAGGAAAAAGGCTTCGTCCCGGGCGACTATGCCAAGGAGAATTACGACCGCATCGACCTGCACAGACCCTATGTCGACCAAATCACCCTCGTCTCCTCCAAGGGACACCCCATGAAGCGTGAGACCGACCTCATCGACGTTTGGTTCGACTCCGGCTCCATGCCCTACGCACAAATCCATTATCCTTTTGAGAATGCCGAACTGGTGGACGAGGGTAAAGCGTTCCCCGCCGATTTCATCAGCGAGGGCGTTGACCAGACACGTGGATGGTTCTTCACACTCCATGCCATCGGAACGATGGTCTTCGACAGCGTGGCTTTCAAGAATGTCATCTCCACGGGCCTCGTCCAGGATGCCAAGGGCAACAAGATGAGCAAGAGGCTTGGCAACGCCGTAGACCCCTTCGAGGCCATCGAGAAATACGGCTCCGACGCTCTCCGATTCTATATGATGACCAACTCCCAACCATGGGACAACCTCAAGTTCGACCCCAAGGGAGTGGACGAGGTGAAGCGCAAGTTGTTCGGAACCTTGTACAACACCTATTCCTTCTTCGCACTATACGCCAACGTCGATGGTTTCGACAGCACCTTGCCACAGGTGCCCGTCGAGGAGAGACCCGAGATCGACCAATGGGTCATCTCACAACTCAACTCCCTCGTCAAGGCTGTCGACGAGAGCCTGGCAGACTATGAACCCACCAAGGCGGGACGCATGATCGACGAGTTCGTCGACGAGCATCTCTCCAACTGGTATGTGCGCCTCAACCGCAAGCGCTTCTGGGGCAAGGAGATGGACAAGGACAAACTTAGCGCCTACCAGACCCTTTACACCTGCCTCGTCACCATCGCCAAACTACTCGCACCATTCTCGCCCTTCTATGCCGACAGACTCTACATCGACCTTACAGCGTCGACGAGAGCGGCGGAGGCCGACAGCGTGCACCTCGCAAGTTTCCCCGTGGCCGATGAGTCGCTCATCCAGACGGAAAAGGAGGCCAGGATGGAGATGGCACAGGACATCACCTCCATGGTGCTTGCACTCAGGCGGAAGGCCGACATCAAGGTGCGCCAGCCGCTTAAGAGAATCATGGTGCCTGCAGTGGACCAGCAACAGAAGGAGCGCATCGAAGCGGTTGCCGACACCATCCTCAACGAGGTCAACGTCAAGGAACTGCAGTTCGCCGAGGGAATGACCTTGCTCGTGAAGAAGGTGAAGTGCAATTTCCGCACCATGGGAAAGAAATACGGCAAACTCATGAAGGGTGTGGCCGCCGCCATGGCCGCTCTCGACCAGCAACAAATCGCACAACTTGAGAAGGATGGCACACTGCCCATCAACGTGGAAGGACAGAGCCTCGACATCGATGCCGCCGACGTGGAAATCATCAGCGAGGACATCCCGGGATGGCTCGTCGCGAATGAGGGCAATCTTACCGTGGCGCTGGAGGTGACACTTACCGAAGAACTCGTCGACGAGGGAATGGCAAGGGAACTGGTCAAGCGCGTGCAGAAGATGCGCAAGGACGGAGGATTGGAAATCACCGACCGCATACAGGTTGTCATCGACCCGGCACAACCCCTCGTGAAGGCCATGGAGGCTTTCGGAGACTATGTCAAGACCCAGGTGCTGGCCGATGAAGTGACGTTTGCCGACAACGACGGAACTGAAGTGGATTTCGAGGACTTCAAGGTCCATATCCAGGTGAAGAAAAGCAATTGATACATATTTTTTTACTTTGAATTATTGAACAAGACTATGGCTGAGAAAACACGTTACAGCGATGAGGAACTGGAGGAGTTCAGGGCCATCATCAATGAGAAGCTGCAACTTGCTTATCGTGATTACAACCAGATGATGAGGCAACTCATGAACCTCGACGGCAATGATGTCGACGACACCTCGCCTACATACAAGGTGCTGGAAGAGGGAAGTGCCACGCAGAGCAAGGAGGAACTGATGCAACTGGCAGGAAGACAGCAGAAATTCATACAAGGGCTGGAGGCCGCCATCGTGCGCATCGAGAACAAGACCTACGGCATCGACCGCATCACCGGCGAACTGATTCCAAAGGAAAGGCTTCGCATGGTACCACATGCCACACTCACCGTGGCATCGAAGAACGCAAGGAAGAAATAAGCATGGCGGCATCGAAGGCGATGAAGGGGAGGGTGATGCTTGTCATGGCACTTCTCCTGCTTGTGATTGACCAGATTATAAAAATCGAGGTCAAGACAAACATGTGCCTGCATGAGTCCATCAAGATTCTCAATTGGTTCTATATCCTCTTCATCGAAAACGAAGGGATGGCTTATGGGGCCACCTTCATCAACAAGTTCGTGCTCACTTCGTTTCGCTTCGTGGCGGTCATCGTCCTCGTGTGGTACATCTTCAAACAGGTGAAAAAAGGGGCGAGATGGACATACCTCGTTCTTCTCACTCTCGTCGCCACGGGGGCTATGGGCAACCTCGTTGATTGTCTCTTCTACGGGAAGGTGTTCTCTGAGTCGACACCCTATGCCATATCGGAATTCGTGCCTTGGGGCGAGGGGTATGGCGACATGTTCTACGGGAAGGTGGTCGATATGTTCTATTTTCCCATCATCAACACCGTGTTGCCCGAATGGGTGCCATTCTACGGAGGTGAGCAGTTCATCTTCTTCAGTCCCATCTTCAATTTCGCCGACTCTTGCATCAGCGTGGGAGTAGTGGCACTATTGTTGTTCTGCCGCAAGGAATTGACAGAACTCACATCCTCTTCCGACAATTCCGACGAATCCGACAAGTCCGATGATTCCGACAACTCCGATGATTCCGACAAGTCTGATGTCTCCGACAAGTCCGATGTCTCCGACAAGTCAGATGTTTCCGAAAAGTCCGACGATTCCGACAAGTCTGATGCCTCCGACAAGTCTGACGACTCCGACAAGTCTGACGACTCCGACAAGCAAGATGGTGTCGGTCAAGAGGTTGAAAAAACAAGTGAATGATGAGAAAGGCGGCTGCAATCCTCTTGACATGCTGGTTGGCATGCATGGCCACGACTTTCGTGGGCTGCAAGCCACGTGTGCCTAAGGAATACGTGCAGCCGGGAAAGATGGAGGACATCCTCTATGACTACCTCTTGGCAGACGGCATCGCCTACACCGAGGGGGGCAATCAGGAATTGGCGTTCAGAAGAAAGGCCTACAGGGAGGCTGCGCTTAGGAAACACGGCGTCAGTGAGGCGCAGTTCGACTCCTCCCTTGTATATTACTACAGGCACACCAAACTTCTCCACGACATCTATCAGAAAATCTCCAAGAGACTGAACAACGACGCCATCTCACTGGGAGCGACAGCAAACGAATTAAGCCAGTTTGAGGGCATGGCATCGCAAGGCGACACCGCCACCGTTTGGAGCAACACACAGACCATGGTGCTCATGCCCATGGTGCCATACAACTATGTTTCCTTCAACATCAAGGCCGACACCACGTACCATGAAGGAGACAAGATGATCCTCTCCTTCGACAGCCAGTTCCTTTTCCAAAGCGGCTTGAGGGACTGCGTGGCAATGCTCACCGTGACCTTCGCCAACGACAGTACGGCGTCGTCGGTGATGCATTGCAACAGGGATGACCATGTCACCGTCCAACTCCAGGACAACAACCACATAGGCATCAAGCACGTGAGTGGCTTCGTCTATCTGGGGAAAGGGAACGACAACAACACGGGTGCCAACGACTTGAGGGTGCTGACCGTGAGTAATCTCAAACTGATGAAGATGCACACCGCGCCACCGGGAGAGAACTCCGAAGAGAACGATGAAGCCGGCGGCCCTGGCGGCACGCCCGCTGGAGGAAGGCATGAAGGAGACTCCATGTTGATGCCGGTGAACATGCGGCCGACAGTGGACGACGTGTCGGGACAGGTGCCACCACCGCCACATCCCAGGACAGGGGATATTGAGCCTCCTACCAGGCGATGAAATGATGAGAATCAACACTAATACGCTTTGTCGATGATACTTGCCCATATCCTTCTTGCTGCAGTGACCTATCTCTCGCCCGTGCATTTCGATGTGTCGCTGGCGGGCAACTTTGGTGAGCCAAGACCCAACCATTTTCATGTGGGACTGGACATCAAAACGCAGCAGGTGGAGGGAAAGGCGGTCTACTCCATCGGTGACGGATTCGTGTGCAGGGTGTCGAAAAACGTAGGGGGCATGGGAAATGCCGTCTATGTGAGGCATCCCGAGGGCTACACCAGTGTCTATGCACACCTACAAAGATTCGCACCGGCCATAGAGGCCGTGGTGAGAAAATGGCAATATAAGAACAAGACCGACGAGATAGACATCAACCTCGATGCAACGGCATGCCCGGTGGCTAAAGGGCAACTCATCGCACTGAGTGGAGATTCGGGGGCGAGTGTGGGGCCACACCTCCACCTGGAGATTCACCAAAATGATAATTGGAACATCGTTGACCCACTCGACTTCATACCGGAATTGCTGGAAGACAGCGTGAGCCCCAAGGCACACGCCATCATGGCTTACCCCATCTCCGGGCAAGGCATGGTGTGCGGGAAGAACACACCGACGAGGTTCGACTTTGAGAACGAACAAATCAAAGACTCTGTCATCGTATGGGGAAAGGTGGGGTTCGGCCTTTACGCCGATGACTTCATGCAAGGCTCTTCCAACAGGTTCGGCATACGCTACACCGCCCTCTACGTCGATGGGAAAGAGGTGTTCTCAAGCAACATCGACTATATTCCCGTGGAATGCCATAGGATGGTGAACCTTTGGGGCGACTATGACTATTATGCTGAAAACCAACAATGGTTCCTCAAATCTTTCCTCATGCCTGGCAACACCCTGCCCTTCATCAAGACTGACGCCTCGAAAGGCATTATCGACTTCAACCAGCAACGGACATACCAACTCACCTATGTCCTGAGCGACCGTTTCGGCAATAAGGCAAAATACTCTTTCGAGGTCTTCGCCCAACCCGTCGAGATGAAGCAGCAACAACCTGCGGCCAACGACTCCGTTTCCTTCAAGCCCGAAGAGGACAACGAGGCAAGAATGGAGGGGATGGTCATCCAGGTGCCAAAGGGAGGGATGATGGAGGACGCTTGGGTGAAACCTTCCGACAAGGCGAGAGCCACCAAGGTGTCGAAGGGTTACATGCTTGCTCGGAAATCGATGCCGCTCTTCCAGAAAGCCCGTCTCAGGATAAAGGTGGATGCCGAAGTGGAGGACAAGGACAAGTTGTATGTCTTCGCACAGAGAAGGGGAAAGAAGGACGAACTGGCTCCTGATGCCATGCCGAGGATGTACATACCGGCAAAATATGCCGATGGATGGATGGAGTGTGAGGTCGATGACATAGGAAACACTTTCGCCGTCGATTTGGACGACAGTCCGCCTAAACTCATCCCTATCAATGAGAAACGATGGGAGGAGGAGGCCACCCTGCTCGTCGACGTCAGGGACGAACAGACGGGCGTGGCGGAGTTCCATGCTTTCATCGACGGACAATTCATCCTCTTCAACCATGTGAAAAAATCATCGAGGATGGTCTGTTGTCTCAAGGATACACCGGTTACACCCAACGGGATGGAAAGGAAACTGCAACTCAAGGCTCGCGACCATGTGGGAAACCTCACCGTCTACGACACCACCATACATTATTGAAATTGATGAAAAAGTGTCGGGCGCGTAAAAACACGCTACGACATGAAAAATGTCTGAACATACCAAATCTTGAATATATGAAAAAACTTCTTCTTTCTTTTGCCTTGATGGCTGCCACGAATGCCATGGCGTGCACCAACTTCATCGTTGCCAAGGGTGCCAGCACCGACGGCTCGGTCATCTGCACCTACAACGCCGATGACTACGGCATGTTCCAAAACCTATGTCATTATCCCGCAGCCACCCATGCACCGGGTGAAATGCGACGTGTCGTGGACTGGGACACCAACGAGTATCACGGGGAAATTCCAGAGGCACCCCAAACCTACAACGTCATAGGAAATATCAATGAGTTCCAGGTCACCATAGGAGAGACCACCTATGGGGGACGCGAGGAAATGGTGGACCCCACAGGTATACTCGATTACGGCTCGCTTATCTACATCGCATTGCAACGCTCCAAGACGGCCAGAGAGGCCATCAAGGTGATGACCACCCTCGTGGAGACCTATGGCTACAATTCTGAGGGGGAGACCTTCACCATCTGCGACCCCGACGAGGCGTGGATCATGGAGATGATGGGCATGGGACCGGGCAGCAAAAGTGCAGTGTGGGTCGCCATCAGAATTCCTGACAACGCCATCTGCGCACATGCCAACCAGAGCAGAATCACCACCTTCGACATGAAGGACAAGAAAAACGTCCTCTTCTCGAAAAATGTCGTCAAATATGCCAAGAAGATGGGATGGTACGAGGGCAAGGATGCCGACTTCAATTGGAACATGACCTACGCCGTACCCGACTTCTCCGGAAGACGCTTCTGCGAGGCAAGGGTGTGGAGTTTCTTTAACCATTTCTCCAAAGACATGAACCGTTACCTGCCTTACGCCATGGGAAAGGAACCCAACGCCGAACCCATGCCGCTGTGGATTGTTCCCGACCACAAGGTGTCGGTACAGGAGGTCATGGAGTGCATGCGCGACCACTACGAGGGGACACCTTTCGCCCTTGACGGCGACATCGGCGGTGGCATCTGGGGAATGCCTTACAGACCCACGCCATTGTCCTTCGAACTCGACGGGGAGAAGTATTTCAATGAGCGCCCCACGTCCACACAGCAGACGGGATTTTCCTATGTCAGCCAGATGCGCTCGTGGCTGCCAAGGGAAATCGGTGGCTTGATGTGGTGGGGAAACGACGATGGAAACATGGTGGCTTACACCCCCGTCTATTGCAGCATGACACAGAGGCCAGAGTGTTACAACACCCCGGGAGCCGATGAAATCACTTTCTCCGACAAAAACGCCTTCTGGGTGTGCAACTGGGTGGCCAACATGGTCTATCCACGCTATTCGCTCCTCTTCCCATCCCTCAAGGAGGTGCGCGACTCCCTTGAACAGTCTTATTTCGCCACCCAGGTCGAGATAGAGAAAAGGGCACTGGCGCTCTATGACGCCAGCCAGCCGGAAGTGGCCGTGAAATACCTCAATGCATACAGCGTGGAGAAGGCGCAGCAGATGCTCGCCAGTTGGAAGAATCTCGCTACATACCTTATCGTCAAATACAACGATATGATCATCCATCCTGAGGAAAACGGCAAATTCACCCGGGACAAGAATGGATTGGGCACCAGACCCAAGCGTCCGGGATACCCTGATGCCTACAAGCGAGCCCTCATCAAGCAGACTGGCGACAAGTTCAAGTCTCCAGAGTAACGGGACGACAATCCAGAAGTCGTAGGGGCGGGACTTGTGCCCGCCCGATTTTGCCGACTGCGCCAAGGAAGTTCTGTCGTTTTTGCGCCAAGAATGACACCAAGAATGTTCTGCCGGATTTGCAATTTTTGCAATCTGGCAGCTTTCTATTTAAGGATTATCCGCTAAAAAGCATTTTCAACGTTACTTTTCAGTCTTTTAGACCTTTTGTGTTCAAAAAACTACCAAATAATTGTGCAAATACAAAAAAATCCATAATTTTGCACTATTATGGGGCTTGTTTCTCCATTCCGACAAAAGAAATGAAGGGCTCGTTTCATACCGGATACAGGGAGCCGCATGTACTAACAACGTCAATATTATTCATTTTTAAATCATAACGCTCATGAAAAAAGCAAAATTATTACTACTATCAATCCTTGCATTGTTGGGAATCAACAATGTGCAGGCCGGTGAGGTGGTCAATGGCTACTCGACCAATTTCGATAATGTCAGCACCAGCGACCATGCGTTCTCTGTGGACAAGGACTGGAAACACATCGTAGATTATTACGACGATGATGGAGATTACAGATACATGTCCTATTCCACCTACACCTCTGGCGGCGTGGATGACTCGGGCACGCTGCTCGCCTATCGCCAGTATGCCTCCGGCTCCGGCTATGGTTCAAGCGGAAAGGTGGTTTATGACATGCTCGTGACCCCGAAGGTTAGCGGCAAGGTGACCATCCAGGTGAAAGGAAGTACTTCTGCAACCACTTCCTATCCCTCGTTCATCCAATTTTACAAGGTGAATGAGAAAGGCACCGAGTATGGAGAGCAGATTACAGCTGTCACCTACACCGACGCCGACAACCAAACTTCTGAAATCAACACTAGCGGATTCGTAACTGCTGAGATTGAAGTTGATGAGGCCACACGCATCGGCATCCGCGCCCAGTATGTGTATTTGGATGACTTCACAGCAGAGACAGCTGTTTTGGAGAAGGAGAAAAAACTCTCCATCACCTCCGCCGTGCCTTCTGCAACCAACGGTACCATCTATTGGGACCAGCAGGAAAATGGCAATGTATTGGTGAAATATACTGTCACAGTGAAGAACATTGGTGAAACCTCCTTCGCTGTCGACGACGATGACTACAGCGTATCCATTTTCAACCGTAAGACGAAAGAGGTGTATGTCACCATCAATGTGCCCGAAGCATTGGGGCCTGGAGAGACATCTGGAGAGTTTGATGTGGCGGTGGAAATTCCATCCAGCGCATGGCCCAACACCTACACATACATCAATATGGACTTGAAGGAGAACATCTCCGGCACCGTGGTGCAAAGGGCACAGTCACAATACAACGCCTATGAACCAAAATTCGTGTTCCGCGAGGGAGGCTCAAGCAGCACCAGCAACCTGTATGGAGACATCGCATTCGGCAAGATTACTGATGAGACCACGAAAACCTACGAGATCTACAACGATGGCGTGGCACCTTTGCAAGTGAAAAGCATCACCGCACCGGAAGGGTTCATCGTGAACAACAGCGGCAATTTCACTCTCGCTTCCAAGGCCAACCAGCCATTTACCATCACTTTGCCTATCACTACGCCTGGCATCTTCTCAGGAAACCTGGAAATCGTGTATGTGGACAAGACAGGCGCTGATTTCACCTACACCAAGGCAGTCTCCGGCACCGTGCTTGACCCCTCGAAGAATTTCATCACCTTCGACGACGGAGAAGGGAATGCCTATTACCCGCAAGGGTCGGTGCGCTACAACGCATACATCAGTTCAGAGGGGTCGGGCAGCAGCAAGAACTATTACTTGCAAGGTTCCACTCCCAACCCGCTCTTCATCACCCCGCTGATGACCGCAACCGACAATGAGAGCCTTACTTTCGATGCTGAATATACCAATTACAGCAGTGCAAAGGTGGAAGTGATGATCTCTACCGACCGTCAGAACTGGACAACCATACAGACCATAAGCAATATTGCGTCAAGCTACAACTGGACGACATACACCGCCACCATCCCCGATGCCGGCGACTACTACATCGGCTTCAAGGTGACGAGTGCCAAGATTGACAACATTTATGGCCTTGTCTATGCTACTGCTCCTGAGCATGACTTGCTGCTTGTCGACTCCGACATCCCTGCTACAGGAAAGCAGAACAAAGATTATACCGCCACCATATCCATCGGCAACGTCGGCCCGAACATGGAGACCGCTGGCTCATACACCGCAACGCTCTATGTCGATGGTGAAGCCGTTGCCACTTCCAACGAGGTTGACCTCCCCGTCGCTGTCATCTCTGGCAACTACAACAACGCTGAGGAGCAGAACTACACCGAGCTCTCCTTCACTTTCAGACCTCACATTGTAGGCACATATCCAGCATATATAGAAGTTAAGAGTGGTGATGCGGTAGTTAAGACAGAAGAGGTTGACTTGACCATCAGCCAAGAGAAACTCGAAAGTGAAATTGCTGTAGGAGATTCTAATTCTACTAGTGGTTTTGTTCCGTTCTATGGTTCATGGTGGGATGACGGTTCAAATTGCGATTTCTATTACACTTCTGGACAACTTGCTCAATTTGGTATCAAAAAAGATGATGTAATAACTGCGATTACATTCAAGGGAACTCCTTCTTCTAGTAAGAATTTTTCCTCACTGAAACTTGAGGCTTGGGTGGCTTTAGAGTCTGCCTCTTCATTTGTAGCAGGTTCACCTGATGTAGATAATATGAAGCATGTTGTTGTTCTTGATGATGCAAAATCATTTGTTTCAGGACAAATGGAGAATTTTGTTTTAGATTTATCTGATGCTCCTATTGTCTATGATGGAGAATCGATTCTTCGTATTTATGCATATGGAAAAGGAAGTACTTATGTAAACGTAAACTTTGAAGTTGACAACACTATCTCAGGACAAGCATACTATCGATACAAATCAAATTCGTTTAGTAGTACTTATCTCCCTGTGGCTCATGTTTCATTGGCAGTCCAAGCCAAGACCTTGGCAGGTGTGGTGACAGAGGAAGATGGTGAGACACCTGTGGCCGGGGCCACCGTCACCATCCGCAATGATGAGAACGACATCGAGTATTTTGCCACAACCAATGAGGCAGGCGCTTACACCATCAATGTCGTGCAGAACTCCTTGACCTACACCGCCACGGTGACCGCAGATGGCTATGAGACTTTGGTTGATGAAGAAGAACTCGACTTCAAGGAGAAGAGTCAGACCAAGAACTTCACACTCGTCAAGTTGCCGGCTGTCGTGGTCAACATCGGTCAAACCGGCTATGCCACCTTCTACTATTCCAACAGCGCATACGTTATTCCAACGGGAGTGGAAGCCAAGGCAGTGGAGAGCATCAGCGGGAGAACCATCACGCTCATACCTGTCTCTGACATCATTCCTGCCGGATGTGCCGTAATCCTGGAAGGTGAACAAGGTGAATACACCTTCGTGCAGACCTCGGAGGAGGGCGCTGCTGTGGAGAACTTGTTGCGTGGCACCGACGAGACGGAGATGATTACGCCGGAAGACGACCAGGATTACAAGTATTATAAGTTGTCGGTCAAGAACAACGTCGTGGGCTTCTACTTTGGTGCCAACAATGGCGCAGCCTTCGAGAACGAGGCTCACAAAGCTTATCTTGCCGTCCCAGTGTCGCAGGCGAATGGTGTCAACTGCTTCACCTTCGACAACGCTAGTGGTATCGACAACATCCAGACCACCAGCCAACAGACCGGCAAGGCCGTCTATAACCTCTCTGGCCAGCGCGTCAACGATTCCTACAAGGGTGTCGTTATCGTAAATGGCAAGAAAGTGCTGAGAAAATAATCGGCTTTGAAAAGACGCAAGGATGCCCATCCTTGCAAAATGCAAAAAGGGAGCAAGCCACACTGGCTTGCTCCCTTTTTATGATCTATAGTAGGTTGTTATAGGTTGTTTTAGGATTCCTATTATCTTCCTATCACTACCTATCACTACCTATTCCTCCTACATCTTCCTCAGTGCGCTCAGCAACTGTGCATTCTCGTTTTTCGTCCCTATGGTGATGCGGAGGCAGTTGCCGCAGAGGGAGACGCGGTTGCGGTTTCTCACGATGATGCCGTTTTCCACCAGGTAGCGGTAAATGCCGTCGGCGTCGGTCATCTTGGCGAGGAAGAAGTTGGCTTCGGTGGGATATACCTTCTCGCAGCAGGGGAGCAGAAGGAATGCCTCCATCATCCTGCTGCGCTCCACAAGCAGTGTTTTCACCCATTTCTCCACCTCAAAAGGTGATTCCAGCATCTCTATCGCCTTTTCTTGAGTAAGTTGGTTGACATTGTAGGGATATTTCACTTTGTTGAAGATTCTGATGATTTCCTCTTGGGCGAAGGCCATTCCCAGTCGGATGGCTGCGCAACCCCAAGCCTTGCTCATGGTGTTGAGCACGATGAGGTGAGGCCGACGTGAAATCTCCTTGCGGAAGGCGGGTTTGCGGGAGAAGTCGGAGTAGGCTTCGTCGATGACCACGATGCCGTCGAAACGGTCGAGCAGAATTTCTATCTCCTCTCGTTTGATGGCGTTGCCCGACGGGTTGTTGGGCGAACACACCCAGATGACCTTCGTATAGGCGTCGCAGGCATCGAGCATTTTTTCCGCCGACATTTGGAAGTGCTCGTCGAGGGTCACGGGGCGGTATTCCACCTCGTTGATGTCGGCGCAGACCTTGTACATGCCGTAAGTGGGTTCGATGGCCACAACGTTGTCGATGCCGGGGCGGGTGAAGATGCGGTAGACGAGGTCGATGGCCTCATCGCTGCCGTTGCCCAGGAAGATTTGTTCGGGGCGGACGCCTTTCGTCTTCGCCAACAGGTCTTTCAACTCGCGTTGCAAGGGGTCGGGGTAGCGGTTGACGGGGTGGTTGTAGGGGTTTTCGTTGGCATCGAGAAACACATGGGCGTCGTGCCCGCTGTATTCGTCGCGCGCACTACTGTAGGGTGATAGGGCCCAGATGTTGGGGCGCACAAGATCTTTAAGTTCTCTCATGATTCTTGCTCTAAGTGTTTGATCCTTACAGTCATTGCTTGCTTGTGGGCCATCAGTTGCTCGTTCTCTGCCATCACCTCGACGGCGTGGCCGATGGAACGGATGCCCTCAGTGTCGAGGTGCTGGAAAGTGACCTTGCGGCAGTAACTGTCAAGGTTCACACCGCTGTAGGCCAGGGCGTAGCCGTGGGTGGGCAGCGTGTGGTTGGTGCCGCTGGCGTAGTCGCCGGCGCTCTCGCAGGCGTAGTTGCCGAGGAATACGCTGCCGGCGTTCACCACCTTCTCTGACAGGCGCTCGTAGTCGGCGGTGCAAATAATGAGGTGTTCGGGGGCGTAGGCATTGCTCAGCCGCATCGCCTCGTCAGTGTCGTTCACAAGCACCAGGAGGCTGTTGTCGAGCGATTTCTGGGCGATGTCGTGGCGAGGGAGGGAGGCTAACTGCCGTTCCACCTCGTCGGCGACGGCGTGTAGTGTATCTTCCGACGTGGTGATGAGCAACACTTGAGAGTCGGGGCCATGCTCGGCCTGGGACAATAGGTCGGCGGCGACAAACTCCGCATTGCTGCTTGCATCGGCGATGACGCACACCTCGGAGGGACCGGCTGGCATGTCGATGGCCACGTCGTGGAGCGACACTTGCTGCTTGGCGGCCATCACATACTGGTTGCCGGGACCGAATATCTTGTAGACCTTGGGGACGCTTTCCGTGCCGTAGGCCATGGCACCGATGGCTTGCACGCCGCCAGCCTTGAACACCTGGCTCACGCCGGCGATGCGGGCGGCGACGAGGATGGCGGGATGCACCTTGCCTTCGCGGTTGGGAGGTGTGCAGAGCACGATATCGTTGCAACCGGCGATTTTAGCAGGAGTGGCGAGCATCAACACCGTGCTGAACAAAGGCGCCGTGCCTCCGGGTATGTAAAGGCCGACGCGCTCGATGGCCACGCTCTTCTGCCAGCAGACGACGCCGGGGCGGGTCTCCGTGCGGATGCCCTCAAAGACCTGGGCGGCATGGAAACGGTGGATGTTGGAGTGAGCCAGTTCCAAGGCGGCTTTCAGTTCGGCTGAAACCAATGTCTCTGCCTCTGCCATCTCTTCCTCGCTGACACGGAGGGAGGACAGGCACACGTGGTCGAATTTCTCTTCATAGCGCAGCACGGCCTCGTCGCCGTGAGCGCGGATGTCGTCGAGCACCGACTGCACCGTGGCGGTCAGGCTCGTCATGTCCATCTGGGGGCGACGGGTGAGTTCGGCCCATCTGTTCTCCTCGGGATATCTCTCTATTCTCATGATGCCAGGTTTACAGTATCATCTTCTCTATCGGCGTGACAAGGATGCCTTGGGCGCCCAACTCTTTCAGACGGCCGATGATTTCCCAGAAACGACGCTGGTCGAGCACCGTATGCACACAGCACCAGTCCTCGTCGGCGAGGGGGATGATGGTGGGACTCTTCAAGCCGGGCAGCACATCGATGATGTCGCCCAAACGGGCGCGGGGCACATTCATACGCACATATTTCTTGTCCTCGGCTTGGCGCACTGCACCGATGCGGAAAAGGAGTTCCTGCAGCGTTTCACGTTTCGTTTCGTCCATATCCTTGTGGCCGATGAGCAAAGCCTCGCTTTGCATCACCACCTCCACCTCGCGCAGGTTGTTGCTCACCAGGGTGGAACCGCTGCTCACGATGTCGAAGATGGCGTCGGCAAGTCCGATGCCCGGGGAAATCTCCACGCTGCCGGTGATGATATGGATTTCGATGTGGATGCCTTTGCTCTCCATGAAGCGACGGAGGATGTTGGGGTAGGAGGTGGCCACTTTCTTGCCTTCGAACCACTTAAGGCCAGGGTAATCAATCTCTTTCGGAATGGCTAAGGAGAGACGGCATTTGCTGAATCCCAGGCGCTCGATCACCTCAGCGGGCTCGCCACGCTCCTCGAATTCGTTCTCGCCCACCACGCCGATGTCGGCGATGCCGGAGGCAACGCTCTCGGGGATGTCGTCATCGCGGAGGTACAACACCTCCAAGGGGAAATTGGTGGACTGTGCCAGCAGGGTGCGCTTGCTTGAACTGATCTTGATGTCTGACTCGGTCAGCAGGTGAAGGGTGTCCTCGAAAAGGCGCCCCTTCGATTGTACGGCTATTCTTAACATTTCTCTTTACCTTGTTTTTGCGATGCAAAATTATCGATTTATCAGCAAAACACCAAGAAAACCAACGCTTTTTCGCTTTTTTGGCGGTTTTAGAAGGGGGTGGGAAGTTTTTGGTGGGGTTGGGAGGTTTTTGAAGCGCCTGGGAGAATTTGATTGCCATTTAGGGATTGTTGTTCTTGACACTCGCTTGACTTTGTCGCTCGACTCGTCCAAGAATTTCCACGCGTTCGACTTGTCGACTCCTCCAGTTTTGCCTGTCATTGAGTAACAATTTTTGAATAGTTACCTGGCAATTACATGCTTTGATGAAATTTGCGGAACAGATACGGCTTTAGGTGACAATGTTAACTAAAACAAAAAATTTTGGCTCTTGGTGATTATTTTAGTAATTTTGCAGCCGAAATAGGTATTAATATCAGCATTTTGAAGAATTTCTTTTTTCTCATAGCACTTTTGCTCCTCGTTGCATGCCAAAAGAAAGAGGAGGGACTGACAAAAGTCATTGTTGCGCCGTGGGGGGTCATCAACCAAGTGGATGTTGACTCCATGGAGCGATATTCCCTTGAGGAAATCTTGAAAAATGGAGAACTCATAGCCCTCACCATCCCGGGGGAAAAATCATATTATACTTTCAGAAACGCCGAGATGGGCATCCAATATTTGGTGGGGCGGAAAATGGCAGAAGAACTCAGGGTGGGATTGCGCGTCAACGAATGCTTGGACACCCTGGAGATGGTGGAAAAACTAAAAAAGGGAGAAGGAGACATCATCCTCTTGCCGGTGAGAAAGGACATCGAGGGGGCTGACAGCCTCATTTTCTGCGGACCGGAACAAGGCAATGCGCAGTGGGCCGTCATGCAATATAACAAGGAACTGGCGGACACGATTGATAAGTTGTTCAAACCGGAATTGATTGCTGAAATGGAGAAAATGGAGACCGAAATCCTTGAAAACGGCGGCATTGTGCAATGCCATGCCTCTGCACCGTATATTGACAAGGAGAACGGTATCATCTCCGAATGGGATGCCTTGTTCAAGGAGTATGCCGGAGAGGCCAGTGCCGATTGGAGACTCCTCGCTGCCATCTGTTACCAAGAGTCATGCTTCGACCCCAAGGCTAAGTCGTGGGCGGGAGCGTGTGGTCTCATGCAACTCATGCCACAGACTGCATTGGGGCTCGGTCTGAAAGAGGACATGATTTTTGACCCGGAGGCCAACGTACAGACTGCCGTGCAGGTCATCAACCAGTTGCTCAAGGAGTACAGGGACGTGCCTGACAAGGTGGAGCGGCTCAATTTCGTACTCGCCAGTTACAACGGTGGTATGGGGCATGTGAGAGACGCCATGGCGTTGGCGGAAAAGCATGGGGCCGACAAATATGTATGGGACGACGTCTCGGAATACATCCTCTTGCTCAGCAAACCGGCTTATTACCGTGATGCCGTCGTCAAGCATGGGTATATGCGTGGCACGGAAACCTATGCCTATGTCACCAGCGTACGTGAGAGGTTCGAGGAATATTCTGGACAGAAACTCACTGGCAATCATTATGGTGCTCCAGAAGCCGCCGGGTATGCCGGAGTCAGCACGGAACCCACAAGAAGGGTGGCAAAAACCAACAGATTCCAAATATAAGACTTTTTCTTGTGAATAATCGGTGCGCACAAATCGGTGCGCACAAATCGGTGCGCTTCTCGTCATCATGAGTAAGAGCCGTTTCGTAACCATTCCGCGAATATTGTTTTTTCACGTACTCGATTTTGTCGCTATGTTTTGATGATATTCACAGAACATATTCGTCATTTCCTTGATGTGTTAAAATCCTCCAAACAGATTCGGTTTTTGTTTTTTATTGCTATATTTGCCGAGTCTATCAGAGTTTTATGGACTTTTGAAGTTTCACACCACCAAGGGAGACTACATTCCTGATGGCCAAAAACAATGGCAACTTATTGTTGTATAGATACTTAACTATTTCTTTGATTTATGACACAAGGTATTTACAACTTTATTGGTATCCATCAATCAATCAAATTGCATGGTACCCACGGACATGGCCTTGAATCATGTCGCAGGGCGTTGGTTGTGTTCTTCATGGCCACCCTTTCTATCCTTACGTCTTTGGCCCAGACGCCTCTCAATGAAACTGATGTTTACAACCGCATCATGCAACGCCAACACATGGAAGGCTACACGCAAGGTACGTCATGGGACAACAGCCATACATATGTCAATACGGTGGTGTACGATGGCTGGCTTCCAGGTCGTTATACCGCAGCGGGGTGCCATGCTTTCATGCTCGACATGATGGAGTATGCCTCCAACTACGAATACCCCATACGCGTCATTAATGGCTCTTATGATAATCTGCCGAAGATACGTATAGGAGATGGCGTCCGACTCAATAACAACGGCCATTCCGTGTTGGTCATAGGGGTGGATGATGATGGTCATACCGTAACAGTCGCCGAGGGTAATATGAATAAAGCTGTGTATTGGGGAAGGAAAATCGATTTGGCTAACCCTAATAACGGCTTTAACTATATTGCAACTTTCTGGCCAGAGAAGGAGCCTGACGTGGCTGTCACCATCGGCCAATCCGGCTACGCCACCTTCTACTATTCCAACAGCGCATACGTCATTCCTCAAGGCGTGGAAGCAAAGGCAGTGGAGAATATCAGCGGGAGGACCATAAATCTCATACCTGTCTCTGGCATCATTCCTGCAGGATATGCAGTAATCCTTGAGGGTAATCCAGGTGAATACACCTTCGAATCGACCTCGGAGGAGGGCGTTGCTGTGGAGAACTTACTGCGCGGTACCGACGAGACCCAGATGATTATATCAGAAGACCAAGAGTGCAAATACTACAAGTTGTCGTTCAAAAACGACTTGGTGGGCTTCTACTATGGTGCAAACCATGGCGCCGTCTTTGAGAATCAGGCTCACAAGGCATATCTCCCCGTGCCTGTGTCTCAGTCGAATGGTGTCAACTGCTTCCTCTTTGACTCCGCCACTGGAATCGACAACATACAGGCCGCTGGTGAGAATGCAGACTGTGCCATTTACAACCTCTCTGGCCAGCGCGTCAGTGACTCCTACAAGGGTGTTGTCATCGTCAATGGAAAGAAGGTGCTGAGAAAGTAATCGGCTTTGGATTAAAAAAACGAGGTTGAGTCATCACCCTCGCAAAATATAAGGGAGCAAGCTTTTCTGGCTTGCTCCCTTTTTAGTTTTTTTGTCTCTATGGTTTCTAACTCAAGTTTCGCTGAGTTGGAATAAGTCAAGGGGATTGTTATCAAAAAACCAACGAGTTGACTTTCTCAACCCATTGGTTTTCAATCCTTTACCTTTTTGAGCGGAATACGGGAATCGAACCCGCCTCCTCGGCTTGGGAAGCCGATGCACTACCGATGTGCTAATTCCGCAAACTTGTATTTTGAGCCGATACCGGGACTCGAACCCGGGACCTATTCATTACGAATGAATTGCTCTACCAACTGAGCCATATCGGCGGTTTCTATCCCTTTTTCGTATTGCGTCTGCAAAGATAGGCTTTTTTTTCTTTCCTACAAAATTTTTTGTAAAAAAACTATTTTGACTTGATTGTTGTGACTTGGTTTCTTCATGACTGCAACGAGGTCACAGCTACAGTAAAAACGAACACGTGCCTTAAACTCCCTAAACAAGCAGACATATGTCCCTTTCCCGGGGGTTGACACCCCCGTCTGTGTTCTGTCACCCCTTCAGGGTTGGTGTGAATTGGCTTGTTGTCCCCTCCTGATACAAACAGACATACGTCCCTTTAACTCCTCTTTAACTCCCCTTTAACTCCCTTTTAACTCCTGAAACAAGCGGTCCCTTTAACTCCTCCCCCTCTGCCCGAGAGGGGTTGGCTGCAGGCCGGGGGCGAGGGAGAACTCCCCTTTAACTCCCCTTCAACTCCAGCACTTCCTTGAGATATTTCCCCGTGATGCTTTCCTTGCATTTCACCAAATCCTCCGGTGTTCCGGCAAACACCAGGTTGCCGCCCTTGTCGCCGCCGTCGGGTCCAAGGTCGATGACATGGTCGGCGCATTTCACCACTTCGAGGTTATGCTCTATCACCAGGATGGTGTGTCCTCTCAAAATCAGTGCTTGGAAGGCTTCGAGCAATTTGCGGATGTCGTGGAAATGCAGGCCGGTGGTAGGTTCGTCGAAGATGAACAAGGTGGGGTCTTGACGCTCTTGGCCGATGAAATAGGCCAGTTTCACACGCTGGTTCTCGCCACCAGAGAGAGTAGATGAACTTTGTCCCAGTTTGATGTAGCCCAACCCCACATCCTCCAAGGGTTGGAGACGCTTGGAGATGACGCCTTGGTTGTTGGCGTTGAAAAACTCTATGGCTTCCGAAACCGTCATGTCGAGCACCTCGTTGATGTTCTTGCCGGCGAATTTCACCTCCAGGATGTCGTGCTTGAAACGTTGGCCGTGGCAGGCTTCACATTCCAACTCCAGGTCGGCCATGAACTGCATCTCCACCGTGATGACTCCGGCACCCTTGCACTCCTCGCAACGTCCACCGTCGGCGTTGAAGGAGAAATACTGGGCAGAGAAACCCATCTGGCGGGACAGTTGCTGTTCGGCGAACAATTGGCGAATGGCGTCGTAGGCCTTCACATAGGTGGCGGGGTTGCTGCGGCTGCTCTTGCCGATGGGGTTCTGATCGACGAACTCCACGCGGCTCACCTGTTGCCAGTCGCCATCGAGGGCGAGGTATTCACCTGGGGCGTCGCACACGTCGCCGAGGTGTCGCTTCAATGCGGGATAGAGGATGCCGCTGACAAGCGATGACTTCCCGCTGCCGCTCACACCTGTCACTACGGTGAACACGTTGAGCGGTATCAGCACGTCGATGCCGTGAAGGTTGTTCATACGGGCGCCACGGATGGTGATGTATTGGTTCCAAGGGCGGCGGCTCGAGGGGACGGGGATGGTCTCTTGATGGGTGAGGTATTTCACCGTATAGCTGTTGGGGTACTTCTCCAAAGACTGCGCACACACCTCGGAGGCATTGCCCTCGAAAACAATCTCCCCTCCAAGGCGGCCGGCGTCGGGACCGATGTCGATGAGGTAGTCAGCGGCTCGCATGAACTCCTCGTCATGCTCCACCACAATCACCGTGTTGCCTATCGACTGTAGGTCCTTGAGAACGTTGATGAGACGATGGGTGTCGCGGCAGTGCAGCCCGATGCTGGGTTCGTCGAGGATGTAGAGCGACCCTACGAGCGAACTGCCCAATGAAGTGGTGAGGTTGATGCGCTGGCTCTCACCGCCGCTTAGCGTGTTAGACTGTCGGTTGAGGGTGAGGTAGCCCAGGCCTACATCGTCAAGGAAACGGAGACGGTTGTTGATTTCCGTGAGAAGTCGTTTGGCTATCTCCTGCTCGTGTTCTTCCAGTTGAAGGTTGAGGAACCATTGGCGCAGGCTCCATATCGGCATCTCCACCAAGTCGGAAATGCTCTTGCCGGCTATCTGGACGTAGCCGGACTCTTTCTTCAGGCGGGTGCCGTGACATTCCGGACAGATGGTCTTGCCTTTGTAGCGACTCATCATCACCCGGTATTGAATCTTGTATTGGTTCTCTTGGACCATCGCAAAGAAGGCGTCGATGGACACTTGTTCGTGGATGTCAAGGTCGAGCTCGCCAGGCAGGCCATGCCACAACCAGTCCTTCTCCTTACGCGACAGTTCAAGGTAGGGCTTGAAGATGGGGAAGTTGTGACGTGAGGCGCGACGACAAAACTCATCTTGCCAAAGTTTCATCTTCTCACCATGCCAGCACTGCACACAACCGTCATAGACGCTCAGCGTGGTGTTGGGAATCACCAAGCGTTCATCGATGCCCAATACACGCCCGTAACCCTCGCAGCGTGGACAGGCACCCACGGGGGAGTTGAACGAGAACATGTTGTCGCTGGGTTCCTCGAAAATCATCCCGTCGGCTTCGAAACGCATGGAGAAGTCATAGGAGATGTTGGAGGGGAGGAACGTCAAGCGGCATTCGCCGTCTCCCTCGAAAAGAGCGGTCTCGCACGAGTCGGTCAGGCGTGAGAGGCTGTCGGGGCTGCCGTCCACGGAGAGGCGGTCGATGAGTACGTAGATGTCGGAGGGAGTGGTGGAGGAGAGTGCTGGGGTGTCGGCCAGGAAATCATCTATCCGCACGAACTGCCCCTTGACAAACAACCTGACGAAACCTTGTTGCAGTTCCATCTGCAACTGCTTTTCCAACGTTCGGCCTTCGGGGACGTGCAGGGGAGCCATCACGCAGAACCGCGTGCCGGGAGAGTATTGGAGCACCTGTTGGATGATGTCGTCGATGGAATGCTTCTTCACCAGGCATCCGCTAACGGGGGAATAGGTCTTGCCGATGCGGGCGAAGAGGAGACGCAGGTATTCATAAATCTCAGTGGATGTACCCACCGTGGAACGAGGGTTACGACTGATGACGCGCTGCTCGATGGCTATGGCAGGGGGAAGGCCTTTGATGTAGTCGCATTCTGGCTTGCTCATACGGCCGAGGAATTGGCGGGCGTAAGAGGAGAGACTCTCCACATAGCGTCGCTGACCCTCGGCATACAAGGTGTCGAAGGCAAGTGATGACTTGCCGCTGCCGCTGACGCCTGCCACCACGACCAACTTCCCGTGGGGAATGCGCACATCGATGTTCTTCAGGTTGTTCACCCGAGCACCCTTCACTTCGATTTCCTTCCTCATCTCTCCTCTTCTTAAACTCCAATCACTCTGATTACTCTGACGACTTCGATTGTTCTGACTATTCCGACAACTCCGACTACTCTGATTACTTAGATTTTTCTAATTACTCTGACAGAGCGGCTTAAGTCATATAGCTCCCGTCCAATCCTAAATTATTACTTATAAATTATTAATTATTAATCCAACGTCATTCCGCGTTGATGACGGCCAGAGCGAGACTGCAGAACTTGCAAGCCTTGCTGTCACTGCGTGAGGGGAGCACCACCGGTGCGATGGTGCCTGCGAGGATGCCGGCGGTCTCAGCCTGGCAGAACAGGGTGATAGTCTTGTAGAACACATTGCCGGCTTCGATGTCGGGGAACACCAAGGCGTCGGCGGCTCCTTCCAATGGCGACTGGATGCCTTTCTTTTCGAGGCTCTCCTTGCAGCAGGAGGTCTTCAAGTCGAGAGGGCCGTCGATGATGCAATTGCCAAACTCTCCTTGCCGGCCGGCTTCGATGATTTCGGAGTAGCGTTCGGTGAAGGGAAAGAACTTTCCGCCGACCTTCTCGGAGCAGTGGATAAGGGAGACACGTGGCTGGGCTATGCCGAAGTGATGGCAGAGGCGTGTCACATATCGCACTTGCTCCACTCGTTGCTCATGGGTGGGGTAGGGGATGACGGCAGCATCGGTGAAGAACAGCATACGGGGGTAGCCGGGGATGCTGGAGGCTGTGATGTGGGTCAGCACATTGCCCTTGGGAAGGAGGCCTTCCTCCTTGTTGAGGATGGCATGGAGCAGGTTGTCGGTGTTGATCAGACCTTTCATCAGCACATCGGCTTTTCCCTCGCGCACCAGGCTGACAGCGGTGCGTGCAGCATCGTCGGGAGTGGCGGCATCTACAAAGGTCACGTGTTCGGCTTGGCGAGCAAACACGTCAAGATGTTCCACCTTGCTCTTGTCGCCTACGAGGATGGCATCGATGAAGCCTTCCTCCAAGGCGCGCCCTACTGCATATTGTGTGGAGTCGTCATAGGCGCATACCACGGCGACACGTTTGCGAACTCCTCTTCCTGAAAGGTGAGCAATCAGCTGCTCAAATTGTGTGATTGTTTCCATCTCTTTCTTCTTGTTGATTTATCCTACAAAGATAGTGCAAGCCGAAGACAATACAAAACAAATAACCTTTTTTTTGTTTTAATTGTTGAGGCGCCGCCTATCTTCGCCCGAAGGGCAAAGTACTGCAAGCCGAAGACAAAACAAATAACCTTGACGCTAAAAATGTTCTGCCGGATTTGCAATCCGGCAGCATTGAATAGAAGGATTTGTAATCCGATAAGATCCCTGTCTTCGTCTAAATCAAGTTTTCGACCTGGTGCTCACACTATGACATCCCAAAAATCTTGTGGCAAATAGACGTTGTCAATCTCCTTCGCCCAATCAAACATAGGCGCTATTTCTTTAGGAGTAAAACCGGCAATGCCGCAGCCGATAGGTGTGACAAAGAATGTCTGTTGGGGATGGCTAATCGCATATTTCAGGAAATCAGAGATATATGGACGAATATTTTTCAGCCCTCCGACAATGGTGGGGATGGCATAGCACTGTCCTTGAGGACCGACGCCCTTGCCCAACTGCGCCCCGAAACTACGCAGGGCTTGATAAGCTGTTCCGCCACAGTGAACGCCACGCAGGTCGCTTCCGAATACAAAGATTTCGTTCTCGTTGAGTTTATGGATGACAGACGGAGTGATGCGCAGGGGCATGTCCATGCGATGTCTTTTCTTTCCCGATGGTTTATCAGTGTTGCCACCCTTGAACTTGCTACGGACTTTCTTCCAGATAGTCCCATCGCTTTCTGGGCTTTCAAGCGTAAATCGTTGAAAGGCATTTGGGAGATAGGATACATCTTGACATTGAGAAATCACGCATGGTTCGGTATAATACTTGATGAAATATGGCCGCACCACCTTGTCCATCATCGTGTGATAGCGCTGGCTTACTGCGGCAGGAGTGATGCCCAACTGCTTTGCCACTTCTTTACCTTTCATTCCCATGATCAGAATCATTCGCAGAATGCTTTGCGCCTTGCGGTCTTTGGCATAGTAAGCATGGCAAATCTCCTCGACCATCTGCTTTACTTCTTCCTGGGTGTTGTCGATAGGAGTGTCGAACATTTCTTTCCCTTTGGATGTCCGCTCCTCTAAACTCTCATCATGATGCTTTTTTAAATAGGTGTTGAGTCGCTCGCGTACAAGGTAATGAAATCTGTTGATTGTCCAGTTGGCAAGGGTGATGTTGGGCTTGCGTTCTTCAAGTTGTCGCCAGTCGTTGTTGCACAACCGCAAATAATAATCATGGGCCAGGGAGTAAAAATCCATCCCCGTCTTGTAGCGTAACCCATACCTCTTATCATCTATGCAATAGGCTATACGACAAGTGTCATAAAAGAATTCATTCGTCACCTTCTCGTCATATCGTTTAAGTCTTTGCAGGATTTCGGTATCTGAAAGATTCTCAATCATAGGCATTTTTTTATGCAAAAATACATTTTTTTCCATTCGCTGCTTAATTTTTCCTGAATTATTTCCTTATTGGTTATAGAAGCATGCTTAATAACAATAATGTCTAATCTTCGAAAAAATAAAGGGAAATGAAAAAAAGAGTATTTAATTTAATCATTGTTGATGAAAGCGGAAGCATGAGTTCTATCCGTCAACAAGCATTCTCAGGGATGAACGAGACATTGCAGACCATCAAGATTTGTGCCGAAAAGAATCCCGATATGGAACAATATGTGACGTTGATCACATTCGATTCCGACCACACCCGCTTCCATTACGACAATGCCAAAGGCACGGCAGTGGTGCCCCTCAAGGAGAGCGACTACCGACCGGGAGGCTGCACTCCGCTTTACGATGCCATTGGGGCAGGAATAGCCAAGGTGAACGCGCAGACACAAGAAGGCGATTCGGTGTTAGTGACCATCATCACCGACGGCTATGAGAACGCTTCAAGAGAATACGATCTCAAGATGGTGAAGAATCTTATCGATAAGTTGACGGCACAAAATTGGACCTTCGCTTTCATTGGTACTGATGACTTGGACGTGGAGGGGATGGCTGCGTCGATGGGAATCAGCCACACACTCAGCTTCGCTCGAAATGAAAAACAGGCCAAGGCCATGTTCAAGGAGGAATGTGAGAGCCGCATGTGTTATTACGATCAATTATTGGTACAGCCAGACGGCGCAGATATAACTTACTTCAAGAAAAAACACGTTTAAGAAAGTATTTCCCTTTCCCCTCAGACTTTGAGGGGGAAGGGATTGTTGCCTTTGGCCTTATGGTGATGTAATTTGTTTCTTGACATTCCCCAATTGACATAAATCAATAAAATGGCGTTTTTACACTAATTATCGTAGTGATTTGATGGCTTTCCTCGCAATTATGTTTAATTTTGCAACATCAGAACGACGAATGAGAATCTTTGTATAGGTAGTATTAAAGGTAATAGATTGGTTGAGGATGACATCATCTTTGAACCAATTTGACTATTTGGTAGAAAGATGATCGTTTTCGTTTTCAACGTATCAAGCAATTTTGAGAGAGTTGATTTATAGTTCACCGGCCTGACGTAGTGATACATCAGGCCGGTTTGCTATTGGGGGGTCTATAATGCTTCGTCGTCGGGCTTTTCGAGTCTCTGTGGCTTGGGAGGGAGGTGGCGTTTCTTGCGGAGCCACTCCTCTTTCCTTCGCTCATACGATTCCCGGCGATATTCCAGATAGTTGTCTGCCATTGCTATTCAAACTTGCTGTAAATCACATGGATTTTGATGGGAGAGTCTTTGCCACCTCGAAGACGTGTGCTGGTGAGCGACATGTCGTTTTGCACGTTGGTCAGCAATGTAGACGAACTGTACGTGGTCGTCATCGTCGTGACAGGCACGAGCAGCACCTTGTTCCAATTGGGGTGGTTCAACACCCAGTCGGGGTCTTTCTTCAGCCCTTCGGTCTTGGCATAGTGCATGGCACTGATGAGTGCCCCGATGTTGCTGAATGTATATGAATTGCCCGCGGTGGAATAGGAGGCGAGGAACGACTGCTTGTAGTTGGCCACCTTGCTTTTCTCGAAGAAACTGTAAAGGCTGTCGGTCTCCACCAATAGAAGCTGTTCGGCGGCAGGAAGGTTGTAGGCGTTCCAATGCTCGTTGTTCAAGCGGTTGAGCGTGATTTTCGCACTGTTGATGGTGTCGTTGTCATGCCCGTTCATGATTTCGTCCACGGGAAGGGTGATTTCGGTGAAGATGCCAGAGGGGCTTTTGATGTATGTGCAACTTTCGTCAGCCACCAGGTTGGCGATGGCGTTGGCGTCATTGGTCACGGTGGTGGTTTGGAGGATTTCTTCAGTGCCATTGAACAAGGTGACGCGTTTGCCGATGCTGTCCTTGTTCACACGCACTCTGTAATAGATGTTGAGCTGGGGAACCGAAACGTAGGCCATGGACCCCATGCCTCCCGTCACTTTGAAGAAGAATCCAGGCATCAGTTTTGTCTTGAAGATGTTGGAGTTCTTGAAATATTCGGGATGCTCGTAGAATTTGCGCATCACATAGGTGCCGTAGTTGTTGTAGGTCTCTCCCTCCTTGTCGATGTAGGGGGCGTTCAGGCGCACGCAAATGTTGTTGATGTAGTCCGTCTCTTTGCTATTATCCTCGTCGGAGTTGTTGATGAGCGTGTATGTCTTGGTGGCATGTATGCCATCTTCACGCACATAACCTTCCCTGAGCGGACTGAAGTCACTGTAGTAGATGGTGTCCTCGGGCATCGGACGGTCGAGTTCGTAGAGTGTGAGTTTCATCGTGGCCAACGAGTCGCCGTAGTATTTGTTGTAGAACAGTCGTATCTCGCAGGAGTCGGCGATGATTTCGCCATTGTCGACATAGCTGGCCAGACTGTCCTTTGGTGTGAGTTCATAACCTTCAAGGCAGTTGAACTGTGTCATGAAGTCGCCGGTGACGTAGGCGTCGGTCTCGGGGTCTTTGATGCGTCCCAGGTAGCCGGTGGTGCTACGTGACACTACGGAGTCCACAGCAACAGAGCGTGAAAACGCTTCGAATGTGCTGGTGGCGACAGCGAGTCTGTCTACATTGTCGGTCAGCGAGATGCCGATGTCGTTGGTGGTGTCGTCGCAGGACGACAGAAGGAGGATGGCCAGGATGGCTGTTTGAAAGAGGCGGGTGCTCATTTCCTTTTTATTATTCACCTAAAATTGATTCATAAAACTGTTGGTAGGCCTCTTTGTAATTCTCAGAACCAGGATAGTTCATGATGGGAAGGCCTTTGCCCTTGGCATATTCCATCAGCGTGGAGTTCACCTCTGTCCCGGCTTCCACGATGCCATCGCTGTAGTCAATGGCCAGTTTGCCAAGTTCGATGAAATTGAAATCGTCGTTGTAGCCAGCCAACAATTCGGGGGTGGCTTCGCGGAAGGCGACACATTGCTTGAAGTTCGTGCCAAGGTCTTTCTTCAGTTGTTTGTTGAAAAGCGAGGTCACCACCTTGGCATTGGCAAAGGAAGGCTCCTCATGGTAGGCCGTCTTCACATAGAAGGGCACCACGGCGGCCATCCAGCCTTGACAGACGATGATGTCGGGCGTCCATCTCAATTTCTTCACGGTTTCCAATACTCCACGGGCGAAGAAGATGGCTCTCTCACCGTTGTCGGCATACTCTTCGCCTTGCTCGTCCTCTTCCATCTTGCGCTTCTGGAAATAGTCGTCGTTGTCAATGAAGTATACTTGGATGCGTGAGACAGGGATGGAGGCCACCTTGATGATAAGCGGGTGGTCGGTGTCGTCGATGATCAGGTTCATGCCAGAGAGGCGGATCACCTCATGCAATTGGCCGCGACGCTCGTTGATCGTACCCCATTTGGGCATGAAGGTGCGAATCTCGTAACCATGCTCCTGCATGACTTGTGGAAGGGTTTTCCCCAATTCCGACATTTCGCTTACAGGTACGTAGGGTTCTATCTCCTGGTTGATGAATAGGACTTTCTTGGACATCTTTATTGTTTTAATTTAGGTGGCATTTTAGGGCGCTGGGTGTGCTATGGACCCCCGCTTTGAAATCAATGTGCAAATTTACGAAAAAAAAAGCGAAAAAGAAAATCCTTTTTGCTTTATTAAGATATTTGTGTTTCTTTTTTGGAAAAAAGAAGATAGGACATCAAAGACGGGCGGACATGCCATCCATCTTTGATGTCCTATCGCCAAAGTGTGGGTGAATCATTCGATGACCACAAGGGGCGTGTCTTCCATCACGCTGGCGCCTTGCGACACCAGGATGGCGGTCACCGTGCCGGCTTTCTCCGCCTCCAGGTTGTTGGCCATCTTCATGGCTTCGAGCACCAGGACGACGTCGCCCACGGCCACCTTGTCGCCCACGGCCACCTTGATTTCGGTGATGACGCCGGGGAGTGGCGCTTTCAGGGCATTGGCGGTGTTCACAGGGCCGGAAGATGCGGGGGCGTCGGCTGCTGGGGCGCTTTCCTTGGCGGCTCCTGTCTTCACCACCACCTTTTTCTTCTCTGGCTCTGCCTCTGGCTCCATCTCCACCTTGTACTCGTCGCCATTGACGGTCACGGTGGCGATGTTCTCTGTGATGTCGCCTATGGCCACCTCGTATTTGTTACCATTGATTGTATACTTGTAAGTTTTCATAATATGCTGTTTTGTGGGCGGACTCCCTACAACGAGGTCGGGCGGTGTCCACCTTGGTTAAGAAACTGTTTTTACAAAACGCACCTGTTTCAAGGATGCATTGTAGTCATCGGGAGATGTGCGTTCCACTCGGTGTGGTGCTCTCGGATGGTGATGATGCCCGTCTCCACGTCGTGTACGTTGTTGCCCTTGAATTCGTGCAGCGCCAAGGCGATGGCGGCATACACTTCGTTGCTTGATGTTGCCATTTGAGAGGGATTTTGTTGTATAAGGTAAGGCACCGCCCGATGGTGGTGCCTTACCTTGGGTCACACATTACATAGGGATGTTGCCATGCTTCTTGGCAGGCAGGTTCTGGCGCTTCGTGGCGAGTTGAGCCAAGGCGCGGCAGATGCGGAAACGCGTGTTGCGTGGCTCGATGACATCGTCGATGTAGCCGTATTTCGCTGCCTGGTAGGGATTGGCGAACAGTTCGGAGTACTCCTCCTCCTTCTCGGCGAGGAATGCCTTCACGTCTTCACCGGCTTCTTTCTTCATCTTGGCTTCCTTTGCGCAGAGCACGGCGACGGCGCCGGAGGCACCCATCACGGCAATCTCGGCGTTGGGCCAAGCGTAGTTCAGGTCGGTGCGGAGCTGCTTGCAACCCATCACGATGTGGCTGCCGCCATAGCTCTTGCGAAGGGTGATGGTCACCTTGGGTACGGTGGCTTCGCCGTAAGCATAGAGCAGTTGTGCGCCATGGAGAATCACGGCATTGTATTCCTGGCCGGTTCCGGGAAGGAATCCTGGCACGTCGACGAGGCTCACGATGGGGATGTTGAAGGCATCGCAGAAACGCACGAAGCGGGCGCCCTTGCGGCTGGCATTCACGTCAAGCACGCCGGCGTAGCAAGCAGGCTGGTTGGCCACGATGCCCACGCTTTGGCCGTTGAAACGGGCGAAACCCACGATGATGTTCTTGGCGAACTTGGGCTGCACCTCGAAGAACTCGCCGTTGTCGGTGATGGCGGCGATGACTTTGTACATGTCATAGGCCATGTTCGGGTCGTCGGGGAGTATTTCGTTCAGGCTGTCCTCCATGCGGTTGATGGGGTCGTCGCAGGGCTTGCGTGGAGCCTCCTCCATGTTGTTGGAGGGGATGTAGCTCATCAGCGTCTTGATCATCTCGAGGGCTTCCTCCTCGGTGGCGGCAGTGAAATGCGTCACACCGCTCTTTGTGGCGTGCACCGAGGCGCCTCCAAGGTGTTCCTGGTCCACGTCCTCGCCGGTGACGGTCTTCACCACCTTCGGGCCGGTGAGGAACATGTATGAGGTGTTCTCCATCATCAACGTGAAGTCGGTGAGGGCGGGGGAGTAGACGGCGCCGCCGGCGCAGGGGCCGAAGATGCCGGAGATCTGTGGGATGACACCGGAGGCGAGGATGTTGCGCTCGAAGATTTCAGCGTATCCTCCCAGGGCGTTGATGCCTTCCTGGATGCGTGCGCCACCGGAGTCGTTGATGCCGATAACCGGTGCGCCCATCTTCATACCCATGTCCATCACCTTGCAGATCTTCTCTGCCATGGTCTCGGAGAGGGAGCCGCCATTGACGGTGAAGTCTTGTGCGAAGATGTATACCAAGCGCCCGTCGATGGTGCCGCTGCCGGCCACCACGCCGTCGCCGAGGAACTGCTTCTTCTCCATGCCAAAGTTGGTGCAACGATGGAGCTTGAACATGTCGAACTCCTCGAAACTGCCTTCATCAAGCAGCATGTCGATGCGCTCGCGGGCGGTGTATTTACCACGGGCGTGCTGTTTCTCGATGGCTTTCTCGCCACCACCGAGACGAGCCTGTTCGCGCTTGGCGACAAGGGCTTTGATCTTTTCTAATTGCTTGCTCATTTTGTTTTTTTATGATTGATTTAAATCTACCATTTCTCGCCATTGCAAAGCCAAGCAAGCTTGGTTTGGCTCATTTGGCTTGTCGAAATGGTCGGTCTGCGTTGCAGTATGTTTCAGGTGATGGCTTAATGCTCGCAAAGCTCTGTGAGGATGCCGCAGGTTGACTTTGGGTGAAGGAACGCGATGTTCAGGTTCTCGGCGCCCTTGCGGGGAGCTTTGTCTATCAGGCGGATGCCTTTGCCGTCGAGTTCGGCGAGAGCGTTGGCAACGCCGTCTTCGATGCAGAATGCCACATGGTGCACGCCGCGGCCACCTTTGTCAATCCATTTCTGAATGGTGCTCTCAGGTGATGTCGGTTCGAGCAACTCCAGTTTCACTTCACCGCATTTCAAGAAGGCGGTCTTCACTTTTTGGTCGGCTACTTCCTCGATGGCGTAGCATTTCAGGCCAAGTACTTCCTCGAAAAAGGGGAGGGATTCTTCGATGCTCTGGACACCGATTCCCAAGTGTTCAATGTGTGAGATTTTCATATTGATAGTGTTAAAATAAAGCTGTCTTTTAAAAACGATGCAAAAGTAATAAAATAAATCGACATCAGTGTATATTATTCCGAAAAAAATGCATCGATAATTCTGATTATTCAGAATACTCCGATTATTCAGAATACTCAGAATACTCTGAATGCTTCGAGCGGGCGGGCACAAGACCCGCCCCTACAGCCACACCGCCTCAATTCCCACTTGCTTGAAGAATTGTAAATGATTAATTATTTCAGAATGCTCTGAATGCTTTGAGCGGGCTACAGCCGCACCGCCTCAATTCCCAATTGCTTGAGGAATTGTAAATGATTAATTATTTCAGAATGCTCTGAATGCTTCGAGCGGGCTACAGCCGCACCGCCTCAATTCCCAATTGCTTGAGGAATTGTAAATTATTAATTATTAATTATTAATTGTTCAAAACTCCACTTGCACCCTGAAATTGATTTGTCTTCCAGTGAGGTAGTTGGGCACGGCATATTGGTGGTTGGTCACGTCGGTGATCCAGTAGTAGGAATTGACGTTGTTGATGCCGAAGAGGTTGAGGCAGTCAATGCCCAACCAGATGTTGCGCAGGGGGTTGAGTTTCTTGTTTTGGTGCTTGTCGTTGTCGAGTGCTCGGAAACTCATGCCGATGTCGGCGCGCTTGTAGGCCGGTGCGCGGAAGTTGGAGTTTTCAAGTTCGCTATGAGGTGCGGCGAAGGGTAGGCCGTCGGCGAACGCCAGTTTCAGTGACATCTTCCACCGCTCCGTGTTGGGGAAATAGTCGGTGAAGAAGAGGTTGAGGGAGTAGCGTTGGTCGGTGGGCATGGGGATGTCTTTCCCATGGAGTTTCATCTTCGTGCTCATCACGGAGAAACTGACCCATGAGTCGGTGCCTGGCACGAACTCTCCATAGAGTTTGAGGTCGAGGCCCATGGCGTATCCGTTGGCCTCGTTTTGACCGTAATACACCACCTTCACGTTGTTCACGCTATAAGGCACGAGGTTGGCCATGGCCTTGTAGTATGCCTCGGCGCTGAAGCGGTAGTTGCGTTCATGCAATTTGAAACGTTGGTCGTAGGCGGCGATGAAATGTATGGAACGCTGACTCTTGATTTTCTTGTTGAGCGTGGCGTAGGTGATGCCGTCGATGGTGGTGGTATCGCGCAGTTCCTTGAAGAACGGTGCTTGGTAATAGAGGCCGGTGGCAAAACGGAAAGTGACATCGTTGTTGAAGGCGGGGACGATGGCCAGTGAGACCCTTGGGCTCACCAAACTCTCCCTATTGAAGTTCCAATGGGAGAAACGCACGCCGTAGTTGAGTGTGTAGAAGGAGGTCTCGTCGGCATTGTGGAAGCGGTAGGTGTCTTGGACATAACTCTCCAGACGGTTGGCTTTCAACTTGTTACTGGCATTCATCGAGTAGATCATGTAGAGGTCCTTGCCGGTGTGTGGCATGGTGTAGCCAGCGGAGTCACGCATCTCATATTCACGGCTGTGTTCCTCTATGCGTTCCATCTTGTAGGTGACACCCACTTGGTAGTCGTGCTTGCCCGCTTGGTGTCTCCACGCCAGTTTGAAGGTTTCCACGTTGGCTTCCAAGTAGTTGCGTGCATGGTCCATATACGTTCCCACGCCCAGGTTCTCACTGGTCTCCGTCTGTGTGAGCCAGTATTGGCCTTGGATGTCATAACGTTCCTGCTCCTTGGTGTAGAAGGCGGAGGTGATGAACGAGAGGGAGGTCTTTTCTGTGAAATGGCGTGTGATGTTCATCATCCCGAAATAGGTGCGGAAGAGGTCTTTCTCCTTTCCGTCGAAATACACCTTGAAACTCTTTACGTTCTCCAGGGTGCCGAATTTGGTTTCACGGTCTTCGGGTACGAAGTTGTAGTGGTTCTCGGAGATGTTGCCGATGATGTCCACCGTCCATCGTTTGTTAGGGAAGAAACTCAGATAAGTCTGATAGTCGAGGAAGTTGGGCTTGTATTCGCCTTTCGTTTCCAGCGTGCCGAGGAGGTAGCGGTTGGTCTTGTATCTCAGTCCATTGCTCCACGACATCTTCTTCGTGCTGAAGCCCAGGTAGGCACTGGCTCCCAGGAGGCTGGCGGCAATGCTGGCTTCCACGCCTTTGGGTCGTTTGTAGGTGATGTCGAGGGCCGATGACATTTTGTCACCGTATTTTGCTTCGAAGCCACCGGTGGAGAAACTGATTTTCTCCACCATCTCGGGGTTGATGATGGATAGACCCTCTTGCTGGCCGCTGCGTACAAGGAAAGGGCGGTAGACCTCTACATTATTAATATATACGCTGTTTTCATCGAAACTGCCGCCACGGACGTTGTATTGGGAGGACAACTCGCTGTGTGTGGACACGCCGGCCTGCGACTGGATGAGTTCCTCTACGGCGTTGCCGGTGGCAGAGGGCATCGTCTTCATGTCTTTCGTGTCGAGTTCCTCGCTTTGCCCGGTTTGGCGACGCCGTTGCAAGACAATCACCTCGTCCAACTCGTTGTCACTCACCAGATGCACCACGAGGGTCTGCTCGCCACGGGGCTTCCGTAGCAAGTGGGTCTTTGCCTGGTAGCCCACCATGGAGAACCTCACGGTGACGCTGTCGGCAGAGGCCAATTGGATGGTGTACTCACCTTTTAGATTAGTGAAAGTCACGGCACCCTGGCTCGCCACGGCCACCGTGGCAAACTCCAATGGGTTGTTGCTTTCGTCGCACACCTTTCCGTGCAGCGTGAACGTCTGTCCCGCAGCCGTCTGTATGCCAACCACCACAATCAGGAGAAGCTGGAATATCGCTCTTTTCAGTCTCATCAATAATTATAACGATGAATCCCTTGGTTTATTGTGGTTTCTGCATTGAATCGAGAAATATAAAAGGGTTGACAAATTTTCCTTAGGCGACGGTTGTGCCACCGCTGTCTCCTTGACTTGGATACTTGGAAAGGTGTCAGAAAAAAGGTCGCTTTTTTGGATAGTTTGCATATTATTAGTACCTTTGTCATGAAAAAAGCATTCTTATGGACTACAAGACTTTGGTGGCGGCGAGGAGAAGCCACCGCGTTTTTGACAAGGGAGAGTTGGATGGTGCTCAGGTGCAGGTCGTCCTCAGGTCGGCGCTGATGTCTCCCACCTCTCGCAACAACCGTGGGTGGCAGTTCGTGGTGGTGGATTCTCCTGCCGATCTCGACAAACTCGCTGATGTGAAGG
This sequence comes from Prevotella sp., assembly GCA_017619375.1. Classification (GTDB taxonomy): domain Bacteria; phylum Bacteroidota; class Bacteroidia; order Bacteroidales; family Bacteroidaceae; genus Prevotella. The sequence goes on from JAFZSL010000075.1 coordinate 257,678, forward strand.
AGCAGGGAGCGGCGTTCATCAGAGATGCCGCGTTGGCGGTGGTGGTGACGGGCTGTCCCGACCGCAATGACTGCTGGGTGGAGGATGGCAGCATCGCGGCCTACTCCATGCAGTTGCAGGCAGAAGATCTCGGTCTTGCCTCATGCTGGGTGCAGGTGAGGGGACGACGATTGAGCGACGGCACACTGGCATCGGACGTGGCGAAGGGCATCCTCGACATCCCCGAAGACATGGAGGTGCTGTGCATCATCGCTTTCGGAAGGAAAGTCAAGGAACTTCCACCCCATGATGATGACGAACTCAAATGGGAGAACGTCCATCTGGAGAAATATTGACTTCATCCAACCCTGCCCTGCAAAGCAAAGGAATTCTCCATTTCTCTAATTCGTGATAAAAAAAGAAATAGTTGTGAATCAATTTATAAGCCAAACAAATTTCGCAAGTAAGGAAAAATGAGACGTGAATAAGTTTACAAGGAAGTATGGATGGCATCATTCCCTCTTTAAAGGCAGTAAAAGTGAACATTTGTCCCTTTAACTCCCCTTTAACTCCCTTTTAACTCCCTTTTAACTCCCTTTTAACTCCCCTTTAACTCCTGAAAGTTGAACGAATGTGAAACTTTAACCCTTACAACAATGATCAACTACGACCTACGTAAAATCAAGACCATCATTTTCGACGTGGATGGCGTGCTCAGTAAACAGACCATCTCGATGGATGCCATGGGCGAACCCCTCCGCACCATCAACATCCAAGACGGCTATGCCATCCAACTCGCTTGCAAGATGGGTCTTCGCATCGCTGTCATCACGGGCGGACGGACACCCAACATCAAACTGCGTTACGAGTATCTTGGTGTGAAAGATATCTTCCTCGGCAGTGCGGTGAAAGTGAAGGTATATGATCAGTTCCTCGCCGACAATGGTTTCACCGACGAGGAGGTGCTCTATATGGGCGACGACATCCCCGACTACGAAGTGATGGCAAGGTGCGGCTGCCCTTGCTGTCCTGAGGACGCTGCTGTGGAAATCAAAGACCTCAGTTGTTATATCAGCCATAGGAAAGGCGGTGAGGGATGTGCCCGCGACGTCATCGAACAAGTGCTCAAGGCGCAGGGCAAATGGCTCTCCGGCGCCGAAGCCTTTGGATGGTAAGAAGACGCTCTCTTTTTCCCATCATTCCCTCATTTGCGGAAGTTGGGATAAAGATGATTAATTAAGATTTCAAGATGAAAGATGAAAAAGATGGAAAAATCAATCCCCAATCTTCAATCTTCCGCTCGGCCATCAGGGACGCTTGCCGAAGCAAGAATATTTAATAAAAAGAAGATTATTCTTGCCAGCAATTCCCCACGAAGGAGGGAATTGCTCGCCGGCCTCGACATCGACTTCGAGGTGAAGGTGCTTCAGGGTATCGACGAAAGTTATCCCGAAGACCTGCCCGTCGACGAGGTGGCGGAGTATATTTCCAAGGCGAAGGCAAAGGCCTATCAGAATGTCATCGCCGACGATCAGTTGGTCATCACCGCCGACACCATCGTAGTGCTGGGTGAGCAAGTGCTTGGAAAGCCAGCCAACCGTGAGGAGGCTGTGGACATGCTACGCGCACTAAGCGGACAGACCCACCGTGTCATCACAGGTGTGAGTCTTACCACCGTAGAGCGGCAGCGCACATTCTCCGTGGTCTCCGAGGTGTCGTTCAAAAACCTCTCCGATGAGGAAATCTCTTATTATGTAGACCACTACAAACCGTATGACAAGGCTGGGGCTTATGGCATACAGGAGTGGATAGGATATGTCGGGGTGACAGGTCTTAAGGGCAGTTATTTCAACGTCATGGGCCTGCCCGTGCAGCGTATCTACCAAGAGTTGATGGCTTTCTAATACTTTCGGGTGGGACGACAATAGGACATGGGATTGAAAAGTCTACAGACTCAAAGGACTCTGACAAAAAGTCCTTTTGTCCTTAAAGTCCGTAGACCTTTGCTGCCTATTCGTGGTGATAAGGCTCGCCCTTGATGATGGTGCAGGCGCGATAGAGCTGCTCCACGAACACCAGGCGCACCAATTGGTGGGAGAATGTCATGCGTGAGAGCGAAATCTTCTCGTCGCAGCGGGCATACACAGTGTCTGAGAAGCCGTAAGGGCCGCCTACCACGAATACCAGGCGCCGGACCCTCATCTGCTTCTTCTCCAACCAAGAGGCGAAGTCTACACTACGCCGCTCCTCCCCATGTTCGTCGAGCAGCACCACGTGGTCTCCGGAAGCCAATTGTTTCAAAATCAGTTCACCCTCGCGCTCTTTCTGCTGCGCCATGGAGAGGCTCTTCGTGTTTCTCAATTCCGGGATTACCTGCACGTCGATGGGCAGATAGTGCCCGATGCGGCCCACATAGTCGTCGATGCAGGCTGCGATATGCTTGTCGGTGGTCTTGCCCACCACCAATAATAATGCTCTCATCTCTTTTATACTTTTTGCAGTGGTAAGGTGCGGATGCAAAAGTAGTGAAAAAAGGTCGTAGTGGCAACTCGCCGTCCATTCTTTTCAAGAAAAAAATGAAAAAACACCTCGCAATGTAATCATGTTTCATTTTTTTTCTTATCTTTGCAGTGCAGAGGTGTAATGTGGCCTTCCTTGGCTGATTTGACCTTTGCATCGAGTAGGCTACATGCCAGTAATGAATCTTTCATTTAATACTTATAAATCTATGGCTAATAACACAGAACTTATTCAACAGTGTGAGGAAAGAGCCAAGAAGTGGCTCTCACCTTCTTTTGACGAGGAAACCAGAAATGCCGTTCAGGCTATGCTCGACAATGAGGACAAGACAGACCTCATCGACGCCTTCTATCGCGACCTGGAATTTGGCACCGGCGGACTGCGTGGCATCATGGGCGCAGGTACCAACCGCATGAACAAGTACATTGTGGGCATGGCCACACAAGGCTTCGCCAACTACATCAACAAGGCGTTCCCCGGACGTACCGACCTCAGCGTCGTCGTGGGACATGACTGCCGTAACAACGGTAGGATGTTTGCAGAGACCGTTGCCGACATCTTCTCGGCCAACGGCATCAAGGTCTATCTCTTCGAGAGCCTCCGTCCCACACCGGAAATTTCCTTCGCCATCCGTCAACTCGGTTGCCAGGCTGGTGTCAATGTCACCGCTTCGCACAACCCCAAGGAATACAATGGCTACAAGGCATATTGGGATGACGGTGCACAGGTGCTCGCACCGCATGACAAGGGCATTATCGACGAGGTGAACAAGGTGACCATCGACGATGTCAAATTCGAGGGCGACAAGGACCGCATCGTCATCATCGGCGGCGAGATGGACTGGGACTACCTGCAGGCCGTCAAGGAGGCCATGGTCGACCAGGATGTCATCCTGCGCCAGAAAGACCTCAACATTGTCTATTCGCCCATGCATGGCGCTGGACGCGTCATCATCCCGATGGCTCTCCGCTCATGGGGATTCCAGAACATTCACGTCGTGCCGGAGCAGATGGTCATCGACGGCAACTTCCCCACCGTCGTGTCACCAAATCCGGAGAATGCAGAGGCCATGACCTTGGGCATGAAATTGGGTACAAAACTCAATGCCGACCTGGTCATCGCTTCCGACCCCGACGCCGACCGTCTCGCCATCGTCTGCCGCAACCCCAAGGGTGAGTGGGAAATCCTCAATGGCAACCAGACCTGCATGATGTTCAGTTGGTACATCATAGCCAACAAGAAGAAACTCGGCCAACTCAAGGGCAACGAGTTCCTGGTGAAGACCATCGTGACCACCGAACTTATCAAGAAGATTGCCGACAAGAATGGCGTGGAGTTGCGTGACTGCTACACCGGTTTCAAGTGGATTGCCAACGAAATCCGTGTCTCCGAGGGTGTAAAGAAGTACATCGGCGGTGGTGAGGAAAGCTTCGGCTTCCTGCCATTCGACAAGGTGCGCGACAAGGACTCACCAGCATCCATCTGTCTCATCTGCGAGATCGCTGCTTGGGCGAAGGACAACGGAAAGACCCTCTACGACCTCCTCATGGACATCTATCTCGAGTATGGCTTCTCCAAGGAAGTCACCGTCAACGTGGTGCGTCCAGGAAAGACGGGTGCCGACGAAATCAAGCAGATGATGACCAACTTCCGCAACGACCCGCCTGCCGACCTCGGTGGAAGCAAGGTGGTGATGAGCAAGGACTTCCTCAAACTGGAACAGACCAATGCCGACGGAAGCAAGACGCCCATCGACATGCCGGACAAGAGCAACGTGTTGCAGTGGTTCTGCGACGATGGCACCAAGGTCAGCGTCCGTCCATCCGGCACAGAGCCGAAGATTAAATTCTACATCGAGGTGAAGGACACCATGAAGTGCGAGGGTTGCTACGAGCGTTGCTCCGAAGCCGGCCTCGAGAAGGTGGAAGGCATCAAGAAGAGCCTCGGCCTCGATTGAGAAGGATTTCGGTCTCCGATGGTATGAAACAGGATCTCGGTCTCCGATGGTATGAAACAGGATCTCGGTCTCCGATGGCTCGGAAGAAGAGCCCTTAATAATATAAAAGCAAGAGGGACCTCCTCTTGCTTTTTTCCTAAAACTACCTATAATCTCCTATTCTCTCCTAAAACCACCTATCCCCTCCTATAAACCTCCTAAACCTCCATTTTTGCCACATTCACCACGTTTTTTGCTAAAAAACGACGTTTTCCTATGATGATACGGTGATTTATACTATTTTTGTAGTGAAAAAGCAAACTACCTGTATGAAACACCGTATCCTGTTCTTGTTGCTGGCAGTGACGAATACCATTTTCATCACGGCCCGCGAAACATACAATTTCAACAGCGGATGGGTCATCGACAACAAGAAGACCGTCACCCTGCCGCACGCCTGGAATGAGGACGAGGCATTCCGCCTCTCCACCTACGAGGTGTCCACTGCCGTCGTGTGGTATCGCAAGACCTTCACTTTGCCCGCATCTGCTGAAGGCAAAAGGGTGTTTGTGGAGTTCGAAGGGGCACGTCAGGCCGCCGAGGTGTGGTTGAACGGCCAGCGGCTGGGACTGTCGGAGAATGGCACGATGGCTTTCGGTTTCGAACTGACTCCCTATCTGAAGAAAGGGAAGAACTTGATGGAGGTGAGGACCGACAACGATTGGGATTACAAGGAACAGGCAACAGGGTCGCATTTCCAGTGGCATTCCAAACCCTTCAACGTCAACTATGGCGGACTTACCAAGAACGTGTGGTTGCATGTCACAGGCGATGTCTATCAAACGCTTCCCCTCTTTTCCAATCTTGGCACTACGGGCATATATGTCTATGGCAAGCACTACGACGTGCCAGGGCGCAAGGCGACCATTCATGTGGAGAGCCAGGTGAGAAATGAGACCGACCAAGACGTGACACGCCGCTTGACGGTGGTGGTGGAAGAGACAGACGGCACAGAAATCGCACGCTTCGAGAGCGGAGAGGTGACGGTGCCCGCCCGTTCCCTCGCTACGTTGAAAGCTGAGAAACGTGTCGGCGGTCTCCATTTCTGGTCTTGGGGATATGGCTATTTGTATAAGGTGAAGACCATCGTTGGCGACGATGTCGTCACCACCACCACCGGCTTCCGCAAGACGGAGTTCAGCCGGGGCTTGTTCTCCTTGAACGACCGCGTGATGATGGTGCATGGCTACGCCCAGCGCACCTCCAACGAGTGGCCCGGTGTGGGCATGTCGGTTCCCGCATGGCTCAGCGACTACTCCAACAACCTCCTCGTGCAGTCAGGCGGCAACCTCGTCAGATGGATGCACACCTGTCCTTGGAAGCAGGACGTGGAGTCATGCGACCGAGTGGGACTCATCCAAGCCATGCCTGCTGGCGATGCCGAGAAGGACGTCGCCGACCGTCGGTGGGAACAGAGGTTGGAGACGATGCGCGACGCCATCATCTACAACCGCAACAACCCCAGCATCATCTTTTACGAGTGTGGCAACCAGCGCATTTCCGGACAGCATATGCGGGAGATGAAGCAGTTGCGAAACCTCTACGACCCGGAGGGAGGACGTGCCATCGGCTGTCGTGAGATGCTCGACCAGCCAGAGGCGGAATATGGCGGCGAGATGCTCTATGTGAACAAGAGCGACACCAAACCGGTGTGGATGATGGAATACTGCCGTGACGAGGCTCTCAGATGGTATTGGAACGCCTGGAGTTATCCCTATCACCCCGAGGGAGATGGACCGCTTTACCGTGACGCCCCCGCTGACGCCTACAACCATAACAATGATGAGTTCGTGGCAGAATTGGTCAGACGGTGGTATGATTATTGGTTGGAGCGCCCCGGTTCGGGTACAAAGGTGAACAGTGGGGGAGCGAAAATCATCTTCAGCGACACGCAGAGCCACGGTCGTAGTGCCGACAACTACCGCGTCAGCGGCGTGGTTGACCCCATGCGCATCCCCAAGGACGCTTTTTTCGCTCACCAGGTGATGTGGAGTGGATGGGTGGACGACTATTCGCCGATGACCCACATCGTGGGGCATTGGAATTATGAGAAAGGTTTTGTGGTGCCCACCGTCTACGTCGTGTCCAACAGTGAATTCGTCTTTCTCGAACAGGATGGCAAAGTCATCCCTCCCGTTTCCCACGACTACAAATATTTGTTCACTTTCAAGAACGTGCCATACTTGTCGGAGCAGTTGGTTGCCATCTCCTTTGGCAAGGACGGCATGGAGGAGTCGCGTGATAGGTTGCTGACTGCCGGCGCGCCTCACCATTTGCGACTGACATCCATCGTGAATCCCACGGGTTGGAAGGCCGATGGCAATGATGTCGCCCTCGTCGAGGTGGAGGTGGTGGACGAGAACGGCCGTCGTTGTCCCCTCGACAACCGTGTGGTGAAGTGGCGTGTGAAAGGACCTGCGGAGTATCGAGGCGGGGTCGCCAAGAACAAACCCTTCAAGACCTACACCAACAAGGCCTCATTGGAGTCGAGGACGGCGGAGGTGAGCGGTGGCTATTTCTTGGCCGACAAGGAAACCTTGGCGCATTTGAACCATGTCCTTTGTGACACCCTCCCCGTGGAGTGTGGTGTCAACAGGGTGATGCTACGCTCCCTCGACAAGGCGGGCAAGGTGACGGTCACCGCCAGCGCGGAGGGTTTGCCTGCCGCCGTTGTCACCCTCAACACCCTGCCGGTGGAGGTGGTGGGCGGACTGTCCACCTATATGCCGTCGGACGGATTGGAGAGCAGATTGGACAGGGGAGAGACTCCCGAAGGTCCCTCTTTCCGTCAGTGGCGTGAGGAAGTGCCCATCCTCAAGGCCGTTGCGGGCAGTGGCAACGATGTGACGCTGAGTTACGACACCTACGAGAACACCAGTTGGAACAGTGTGGGGCTGCTCGACTCCGCATGGGTGTGCTATACCTTGGCGGAGAAGACCCGCATTGATGACATCTGCCTGAAGATGTCGTCTTTCAGAAGCACGTCCTATCCCATCGCCGTCTATGCCGACAGCGTGAAGGTGTGGGAGGGATGGACACCCAAGTCGCTTTCCTTCGTGCACATCCCTCTCAAGGATGCGCCTCCTGCCCGGAAATACACCATCCGCATGGTGGGGGAGAGCACCACAAGGGATGCTTTCGGGGCGGTGAAGGAGATGGATGCCCGCAACGATGAAAAGAAAGAGTCAGCCAAAAACGCCTTGAAAATCATCGAGGTGGAATTCCTTAGATTAATTAATAATTTATAATTAACAATTAATAATTCGCCCGCTTTCGTGTTTAAGATTAAAAAACCGACAAAAGGCCATGGCTAACAAGCTGTGCGCATCTCCCCTCCCCTCGAGGGGTAGGGGTGGGGGCTTTGAATAATAGTGCTAAAAAGTTAATACTGCAAATCGGACACCACACTCCGTTAACTTCGAAATAAAAGATGAAATTAAAAAATCAATATATGAAATATCTTTACGTTTTGCCGTTTGTGTTGTTGATGGCTTCACCGATTCTGGCACAGAACACTCCGGAAAGTCAGATGGAGAAATTGAACCGTGGCGTGGTGGCACTGCCTTCCACCTCCGGTTCCAGTCGCACGTTTGTCAGTTGGCGTTTCCTTGGCACCGATGACGAGACAGCCACCACGTTCGATGTCATCAGGGACGGCAAGGTGGTCAAGGCTGACCTGTATGAGACTTGCTACCTCGACAACACCAAGGGTGGTGCATACCAGGTGGTCACCAAGGTGGACGGCGTGGCCGTGGACACCACCGAGGCGGTGTCGCCGTGGGAGAAGACCTACCTCAAGGTGGTGCTCGACCGTCCGGCGGGTGGAACGCTCGAGGGAGCGGCCTATACCTACAGCCCCAACGATTGTTCGGTGGGCGACGTGGACGGAGACGGGGAATACGAACTGTTCGTTAAATGGGACCCTTCCAACTCCAAGGACAACTCCCAGAGCGGCATCACCGGAAATGTCTATATCGACTGCTACAAACTCGACGGCACCAGGTTGTGGCGTATCGACCTAGGCAGGAACATCCGTGCCGGAGCGCATTACACCCAGTTCATGGTCTATGACTTCGACCGTGACGGGAAGGCTGAGTTGATGTGCAAGACCGCACCCGGAAGCCTCGATGGTCAAGGGCGGTATGTCAACCAAGCGGCTACGGAAGATGTCATCAAAAACGCCTCGAATACCCGGAGTTGGGTGGTGAGTGGCGGACGCATCAATGGTGGCCAGGAATACCTTACTGTCTTCAAAGGGGAGACGGGAGAGGCGTTGCACACCATTTTCTACAACCCCAACCGCAACATGGGGTATGGCGGCGAGGCCGCTGGAACGGTCAACTGGGGCGACGTGGACAACAAGAACGATACCGGGTCCTACGGCAACCGTGGGGAGCGCTACCTCGCCGCCGTGGCTTGTCTCGACGGACCCGACAGCAATGCCAGCGGCATCTTCTGTCGTGGCTACTATGGCTATGCCTTCATTTGGGCGGTGGACTTTGACGGTACGCTCCTGCATCAGAAATGGCTTTGCTCCTGCAAGTCGGGAAGCAGTTACACGCTCACCAACTATGACGCAGAGGGCAATAGGACCATCAGGAACTTCGGTGGGATGAAACCTACCTCCGGCGGAGGAAGCGGAACGATGTTCGGCAACGGCAACCACAACCTCACTATCGGCGATGTCGATGGCGATGGTTGCGACGAGGTGGTGTGGGGCTCTGCCGCCCTTGACAACGATGGCACCGTGCTCTACGGCACCGGCTTCGGCCATGGCGATGCCATCCACATGGGACCAATGATACCGGGACGGCAGGGGCTGCAGGTCTTCGAGGTGCATGAGAGCAAGGGAACATACTCTTGGGACCTCCACGATGCCGCCACAGGGGAGATTCTCCTCAAGGGAGGAAACCAAGGCAAGGACAACGGTCGTGGAATGGCGGCGCAGTTGAGCAGCAAGACTCACGAATGGTGGTTCAGCTCTGCCGATGAGCGGCAGCAGCGCAGTGCGGTGACGGGCCAGGTGGCTTCTTCGGCCAACGGCTCCCTTAATTTCCGTGTCTATTGGGACGGCTCTCTCCAGGACGCTTTGCTCGATGGCAACGTCATCACCAAATACAATGACACCAGCAAGAACTTCAACCGGCTCGTCTCTTTCAGCACGCTCGGCCCCTCTTCCACCTGCAACGGCACAAAATCGACTCCCAACCTCTCTGCCGACATCCTTGGCGACTGGCGTGAGGAAGTCGTCCTCTACACCGTGACCGATGCCGAGACTTGTCTGGGCATCTATTCTTCCAACATCGTCACCGGGTCCCGTGTTCCCACGCTCATGCACGACCACACCTACCGCATGGCCGTCTGTTGGCAGAACACGGCCTACAACCAACCGCCTCATCTGGGCTACAACCTTGCGGAGGCCATGCAACCCAGGCTGCTCAATCCAGAGAGGGAGATGTCGCTTGCCTTGGGCGAGGAGATGTCGTATGAGAGCGGCACCCGCTATGTGAAGACCCTCTCCGTTTCAGGCAGCATACTGCCCGATGGCACCAAGAAATTCTACTCCCTCCCCGATGGTTTCGATAGCGCCATCGACAATGACAAGATGACCATCGCCATCAAGGGCGTCCCGCAGGAGGCCGGCGACTATCGCATCATCATTAAGATGACTGGAAGGAACTCAGAGGTGGTGGAGGACACCCTCACGGTGCATGTGACCGGGACGGAAGGCATTGTTGACACGTTTGCCGATACGCATGATGGCAAGGAACGTGTATACGACATGTCGGGACGTCTCGTCACCGAAAAGGTGGGCAGCCTGCCCAAGGGAGTCTATCTTGTGCAGAAGGGAGGCAAGGTGAGGAAAATCTATAAATGATGGCCTTTAACTGCAAAAAATGACCGCGCATTTTGCCCTTTCGTGAAAAAAAACTATATTTGCACCAAATAACAACTTCTAAAAAACCATAATTTATCAACCTAAACTTTTAAATGTTAAATTTATGAGAAAAAAACTACTTCTTGCAGTTATCGCAATGGTAAGTACGGTTGGGTCGTTCGCATACAACGTGAACGATTACATCTTCACTGCCTCGCAGAGACTGAAGGTCACCGGTGAGAACATCGTGGCCAATGGTGATTTCTCCGATGGCACCACAGGATGGTATGATGCCGAAAAGGGGGCTCCCGCGGCTGAGACATGGTCTGTGGAACCCGGCATGGGACCCAACGGGGAAAGCGTGATCAAAAGCCTCGGCGCCACCGAGGGCGCTGCACTCTGCAACGCTTGGCAACCGGGAGCAGGCACCTATGTCATCTCCTTCCAAATCAAGGGTGAGGCAAGTGGTGCTCTCTCCATCACAGCCGGAGAGAACAACTATGCCAACTTCTTTGTCAACAACAATGGCAGCTTCGTCTATGGCGAGGGAACGGGTGTGGACACCGTCTACACTGTAGCTTCAACGGAAACCTTCACTGCCGAGTGGAAGACCATCGCTTACACCGCCACTATCGAGGACTACCAGTATATCTGCATGCGACTGGAGAAGTTCGTCACCGGCACCATGATCACCAACATCGAGATTTATCCCGTATTGGAGGTTTATGACACCCGCATCGCAGAGCGCAAGCTCGCTTATGCCGACCTGCTCCTCTCACGTCCGGAGTTCAAGATTGACAATGAGGACTTCCGTGGCACCGTGGCCACCATCCACGCCATGTTGGCAGAGAACAACCCCATCTTCGACGACCTCGCTTCCGCAGAGGACATGATGGGAAGTTATGACCTGGCACTGGCCACCTTCCTGAATGACAACTCCGCCGACATGATCGTTGTCAATGGTCTTAGACGCTGGTCGGAGATTTCCAAGACCCAGAGAGCCAACGGCGTGACACCTTGGAGCGGCTCCGGTGGACGTTGGTTCCATGCCGACGGTTATGCCGGTGATGCCACCGACGATGTCATCACCAACTACATCCAAGGCACCTACGACCTGCCCAATGCCACGCAGTATATCACTTTCTCCAACCTGCCCTACACTGGCACCTATATGTTCTCCATGGACATCAAGGGCTACCATATGGCAGGAACGGCTTCTGCTGTCCGCTACACGCCCAACTATGACCTTGACTTCAACGGCGTGACCCTCTATGCAGGTCCGGCAGAACTCACCGACAACACCGTCATCGAAACCGCAGAGGGCGAGAAACTCGACTGCGGTAACCTCGACCATCGCAACTTCAACACCTACACCGTGTTTGGCCAAGGCGAGAAGGGTGGCTCCATCACCTTCGGCGTCTCCTTCACGCTTCGTGAAGAACTGGTAGGAACGAAACTCGGTGGCGTGCTCTTCCTCTCCAATCCGCAGATTCGCTTGTTGGAGAAGAGCAACGACGATGTAACCTATGTGTCTGAGGTGGATGCCATCATCCTCCAACAGGCAGAAGTGGTGAAGCGCATAGAACTCATCAACCAAGACCTTGCCCTCACCAAGGCCGACGGTTATCCTTGGGGCAAGGAAGCCCTCAAGACTGTCCTTGACGAGCAGACCGCACTCTATGAAGCCTCTCAGGCTTACGTGAAGGACGGCGTGGTGCTCGACGAAGAGGGCATCCGTTACAAGTTGTTCACTGAGGGTGAGACCAAGGTGTCCGACGAGGTGCTGGCCATCGTGCGTGCCATGAACACCGCCCGTAACACCTTCAGCAGCCTCAATGCTTCCTACACCACCTTGCAGGCAACCGTGGCAGAGGCTGATGCCGTACTCGCTGAGAATGCTGGTGGAAACGCTGCACGTCGTGCCACCCTGGTGACGCTCGTGGAGCAAGCCAAGGTTCTTATCGCCGAGACAGTGGATGGCAGCGACGGTAGCGACAAGGATGCTTTCGATGCCAAGAACGCTGAAATCAAGGAGGCCATGGTCGATTACCTCAACTCGCTCGTTTCCTACGAGTCTCCTTCTTTGCAGAACATCGTCAACCCGAACTTCGAGAGCAACATCTCTGGTTGGACGCTTTCCGCCAACAACACCAGCAAGGAGAACTTCAAGAGGGACACCCAGCCCGACCGCGGCGCCGAGCACGGCACTTACGCTTACGTATGGCGTGGTGAGACCGCTTCGCCCAACAGCAAATTCGTGCAGACCATCAAGATCAAGGACGCCGGTGTCTATGAGTACAAGACCAGCGCCTACGCATTCAACGAGAAGGCTGCTTACGACACCTATATGCTCGACATCATCACCGATCCCGAGACCGGTCTGTCTCTCGACACACTTTACACCAAGTCTGAGGTCAAGATGTTCTTCGGTCCCAACGGTGCTCCTGACTCCGTACGCGTACACAGTCATTACGCTCCTGGCAACGCTTGCGTGATGCGTCCCGATGCTCCCGACACCTACCTCACCGGTTACTGGATGAGCAAGTACTCCGTCGTCTACATCAAGGATACAGATGTAGAAGAGGAAGTGGAATTCGGTATGAGTTCTTATGGACAAGTGGACAAGGAAGGTGCCAACACCTACGGATTCAGTGACAATGTCATCTACTTTGCCGGCGGTGTCGACCAGTACATCGTTGATGCCACTGCAGAACTCAACGCCCTCATCGCCAAGGCAGAGGCCATCGTCGCTGCTAACGAGAACACCGAGGATGTCGCCCTGGGTTACAAGGTCAGCCGCGTGGCTCGTCGTCTCGCTGATGCAAAGGCAGTGGTTGCTGGCGACTTCAGTTTCTATGTCAGCGAGGCTCTTGTCTCCGACAACACCAAGCGCATCAAGAACATCCTCAACGCACGTAACTGGTTGTTCGAGACCATTAGAGACGTCAACGCAGAGGTCGATGGCATCACCCCGCAGTATATCCCGACTGCTGAGAAGGTGGCCAACGGCGTGTTCACCATCGCAGGTGTGAAGGTGGCCAACACCGTGGAGGGCGTGAAGACTCTCCCGAAGGGCATCTACATCATCAATGGCAAGAAGTTCTTTGTGAAATAAAGACCCAAAGGACCTTTAAGACCTTAAAGACCTTAAGGCCTTTTGAAACCAATCAGAAAACAAGGGGTGGCGCGTCACGTCACCCCTTGTTGCATTTAGATTTGCCAGGCGGATGGTACGGATGATTCCTTCATCTTGCGCTTACAGGGTTTTAAAATATGAATTTATACTACATTTAGTGCTAAAAGAATTGGAGTTTTCCTTTTTTTTTCCTATATTTGCAAATGTTAATAAAACCAATTTACTAAAAACCACACATGAGAAAAAAATTATTATTTGCGACAATGCTGTCGTTAGGCGTCATTGTGGGAATGCCATTCGTTTTCCCGCAAACTGCGACAGCTGCAACGACCCAGCAGACCGTCAAGGTGACAGGTCAGGTTGTCGACCAGGACGGTGAACCGCTCATCGGTGCCACCGTGAAGGTGAAAGGTTCGCAGACTGCCACTGTGACCGACTTCGATGGCAACTTCACCCTCGATGTTCCCTCTAACGCCACCCTCGTGTTGAGTTATGTGGGATTCAAAGACTTGGAAGTGCCCACTCAAGGGCGAACCTCTCTCGGAACAATCAAGATGGAGAGCGACTCTCAGTTGCTCGAGCAAGTGGTTGTCGTGGGTTATGGCACCCAGAAAAAGGCCGACCTTACAGGTGCGGTGGCCGTGGTCAATGCCGATGAACTGAAGCGTGTGTCACATTCCAACATTTCCACGATGTTGGAAGGCAAGGTGGCTGGCGTGCAAATCACCACTGACGGCCAGCCTGGCGCCGACCCGTCGGTGCGCATCCGCGGCTTGGGCTCCTTCGGCAGCACCGCTCCCCTTTACGTCATCGATGGCGTGCCCATGGGCACCACCATCCGCGATTTCTCGCCGAATGACATTGAGACCATCCAGGTGCTGAAGGACGCATCGGCAGGTGCCATCTATGGTTCGCGTGCCGCCAACGGCGTGGTCATCATCACCACCAAGGGTGGAAAGAAAGACCAGCCGCTGAAGGTCGACTACAAAGGTTACTTGGGTATGGACAAGATTGACGGCAGCGTCTACGACGTGATGAATTCCTCGCAGTACAGCCAACTCTTGGGCTTGTCGAGCGTGAATACCGGCGTGGCTGCTCCCGGCGGTTACACCTTGGGCACCGACGGTCGCTACCATTTCATGGACGACACCGACACCGATTGGTTCAATGAAGTGTTCAAAACAGGCTATCGCCAGAACCACAACGTGAACTTGAGCGGAGGTGGTGCCAATAATACTTATAACATAGGCCTTGATTATTTCAAACAGAAAGGCACGATGGAGGGCACCGGCCCCAATTTCGAGCGCTTCACTGCCCGAGTGAACAACACCATGGATACGAAGTTCATCAAATTCCGCACCTCCATGGTCTATTCGCATTCCAACCAGGACAACATGTCCATCTCCAATGCCAACGAATACATTCAAGGACTTTATGGCAACCTTCCCAACGTGCTGCTCGGCACGCTGACCATGCAACCCACCATCAAGGCTTACGACGAGTCGACCTGGTGTCTGGACGATAGGGTGGGGGCTGCCAGCAACTGGGAATATGATGCCTATGGATATGGAGTCTACTACGATGACATCCATGGTGACATCTCGGCCACGAACCCGTTGCTTACCAACAACCTCTTTTCGCGCAAAACCATCGTCGACCGCTTCGTGGGCACGGCCTCTGCCGATGTGGACCTGCTGAAGATGATTGGTGTGGAAAGCGACAAGCACAAACTGAATTATAAAATCAACCTTTCTTATAGTGCAACCCACGCCAATGACAGGACATGGATTTCGGCCTGGATACAAAGCAACCGTGTATATCTTGCCAAGGACAACGAGCGTCTGACGAAGGCACACCGCAAATATACCGATGCGCTGATAGAGAACACGCTGACCTACGACGGCACCTTCGGTTTGCACCATATCAACCTCTTGGGCGGCATCACCTACGAAGAGGAGAACACCAACACCTTGTCGGCATGGGGACTGAACTACTCGGAACCCTACTTCTTGCAATTGCAGAACGCCGCCAAGCGCGATGCCGACTCTTACGAGTACAAGCACGCCCTGAATTCATATATCGGCCGTCTCATTTACGATTATGACGGCAAATACCTCTTCTCAGGCATCATTCGTCGAGATGGCAGCTCACGCCTCACCAAGGCTATCCGTTGGGGCACCTTCCCCTCTGTTTCTGTGGGCTGGCGCTTCGACAAGGAGAATTTCTTCCCCTTCAGTCACGACCTGTTCTCCATGTTCAAACTCCGTGCCAGCTATGGTGAGTTGGGTAACGAGAACATCGGCGAGTACGTCTATCAGGCCACGATGCTTCGCAACAATATGAAGTACAGCTTTGGCAACTCTGAGGTGAGTGGTTCAGCCGTCTCCACTTATGTCAACGAGGAACTGGCGTGGGAGAAGAAGTCGACCTCCAACGTAGGCCTTGACCTCGCCATGTTCAACAACCGCATCGAGTTCTCCGCCGAGTGGTTCAAGAACAACTCCACCGACCTGCTCTATAATGTTTCGGTGCCCCTCAATGCTGGTGTGCAGAACACCAGCGTGACGATGAACGCCGCCTCGATGGAGAACACTGGTTGGGAATTCTCGCTCACCTATCGTAACAACGACCACGCACTGAAACATCAGATCAGTGCCAACATCAGCACCGTGCGCAACAAGGTGACCGCCTTGAGCACGGGCAAGGACACCCAGATCGACGGAGCCTATATCACCAAGGTGGGCGAAGAGGTCGGAAAGTTCTATGGATGGCAGTATGGCGGCATCATCCGCACGCAGTCACAACTCGACCAGTTGAACGAAAACGGCCGCCAGGCGCATAACAACCTGGAACTTGAAAAACAAAAAGCCGACCCGACCTATGTTCCCAACATCGTTGATGCCGGCAATTGGAACTACCAGCCAGGTGCACAGGTTGGCGACTGCTGGTATGGCGACGTCAATGGCGACGGTCAGATTACCGATGAAGACCAAAAAGTGCTGGGCAGCGGCCTGCCGAAGATGACTTTCGGCTTGAGTGCACACTTGGAGTACAAGGGCTTCGACCTTAGCATTTCCACTTACGGCGCATTAGGCTACCACGTGTCCGACCATATTTATAACGCACTGAACAGCTGCTATGGGTACGGCAACAAGGATGTCGCCCTGGCTGATGCCAACCGTTGGGCTGACGACGGCTCTTATCTGTCGGATGTGCCCCGTACGTTCACCACGGTCACCCATCCCGGTGGCACACTGGCCTGGAACGACCTGTTCAGCGACCGTCAGATTCAGAACGCCGCTTATTGGAAGATTGCCAACGTGGAGTTGGGATACAACATCCCCAACCGCGTATTTGGCGGATACATCACTGGTGCTCGCATCTATGTGTCGGCCCAAAACCTCTATACATTCACTGGCTACAAAGGATACAATGTGGACTATGCCCCCGGCACGT
Source organism: Prevotella sp. (assembly GCA_017619375.1). Lineage (GTDB taxonomy): Bacteria > Bacteroidota > Bacteroidia > Bacteroidales > Bacteroidaceae > Prevotella. Next base: position 274,643 of record JAFZSL010000075.1, read on the forward strand.
TCACCCCGGGCTACAACTACTGCTCCTATCCCTCGGCACGCAGCTTCATGTGTGGTGTTAATTTTACGTTCTAATATCTATAAACAAGCTACATCAATATGAAACCATATAAATTATCGTTAGCACTTTTGCTGGTACTTGGTACGCTGACTTCGTGCGAAGACAAGTTGGAACTTATCAACCCCAACCAGCAGACCACCGCGACCTTCGGCAAGACGGCTTCTGACCTGGAGGAATGTGTCATTGCCGCTTACAACCACATCCGCATGGAAGGGTCCTACGCACGTGTAGGTTATGGATACGACTTGTGCCGCGGCGACGAGGTATGGAACTCCAGCCAGGTGTGGTACCTGCCATTCGACGATTTGAACGCTCCCGCCACCGAAGAGATGACACAATGGGTGTGGCGCGAGTGGTACTATACCATCAACGTCTGCAACTTTATCTTGTCGCGCACCGGTGACGACAACGCCACGCTTGACGAAGCCATGAAGCGCGCCAAGGGACAGGCGCTGTTCCTTCGCGGACTGAGTTACTACAACCTGGTGGGTTACTATCAGACCCCGCCACTCATCACCGACTACAGCCAATATGGTTCGCTCGACGGACTCTACGCTTCCAACAGCACCTATGCAGAAGTGCTGGAGCAGGTGGAGAAGGATTTCTCCGAGGCTATCACATTGCTGCCCAGCCGGGATGCCGGCGGAGAGTGGGCCAAGGGGCGTGCCACAAGTGGCGCAGCAGCAGGATACTATGCACGCGCGTTGATGATGAATCACAAATATGGTGAAGCGCTCGCAGTGCTCAAGGACATCATGTCGGGCACTTACGGCCACTATGAACTGATGAAGAACTATGGCGATAATTTCCGTGAGGGTTCGCAGTATGAGAACAATACAGAAAGTCTCTTCGAAGTGCAGTTCATGGACTATGGCACGCAGGGTACCGACGAGGAATGGACACCGGTGAACACCAGTTCCAACGCCACTCAGGCCCATGCCATAGAGAGCAACTTCTGCCCTGGCTCATTCGGCGGCTGGGCCGACCTGTCGGCTTCCCCATGGCTCTACCAACTCTTCAAGCAGGAGCGCACTACCGAGGGCAAACTCGACCCGCGCCTCTATTGGACCATTGGCACTTACGAGGCCGACTGGGAAGGCTTTGAATACGGCAATGTGTGTTACAAGAAAGGCATGGACGCTTTGGACAACGTGATGACCAACAACAACAACGGCGGTCTGCCCATTGCCAAGTGGACCAACATGCGCACCAACCTCTACGAGTCGGTGGTCACCGGCCTGCATTGCGGCATCAACCTCCGCATGATGCGCTATAGCGACGTGCTGTTGCGTGCCGCAGAGTGTGAGAACGAGGTCAACGGCCCCACCCAGCAAGCCATCGACTGGATCAACCAGGTGCGCAATCGTGCACAACTGCCCGGCTTGAAACTTGCCGATTTCAACAGCAAGGACAAACTTTTCGAGCAAATTGCCAATGTGGAGCGTCCCAAAGAGTTCGGTTGTGAATTCGGACGTGGCTTCGACCTCATCCGCTGGGGATTCTATTACAATGCCGACCGTCTGCAGCAACTCAAAGCCCATGGCGCCGTGCTGCTGAGCAACGATCCCAGCATGGTGAAGATGCCGGTGGACTATGCCACATTGCCCAAGGCTGCTGACGGCACGCTGGAGAGGCCCTACAAGACTTCATACGACACCTTCGTACAGGGCCATGAGTTCATACCCATATATCAGGGTCTGCTCAATGCCAACCCCAACTTGAGGGGTAATTCAGCCAACAGCAACACCAACAACTCCGCCTATTTCGCTGAGCAGGGATGGACGGTGCATCCTGTGGTGAACCTCTGAAGGAAGCAAAGAAGTGATTAATAGTGAATAAGTAAGAAAGCAAAAAACATGAAATATATCAATCAATTATCAACGGTCTTCGCTGCGGCTGCCATGGGACTGATGACCCTGACGGGGTGTGAAGGTGGCGACTTGTATTCCGTAGACGCACCCGACTGGATTTCGGCAAAGGCTGACTCCATCGCCGCTGCAAACACCCCCGAGGAACTGGAGGGCATGATGGAAGATGTATATACCATTGGCGCCACAGACTATTCCACTGGCTGGTGGGCAGCCTTCTCCAAGTATTACCAGATTGCCGAAGGACAGGTGTGGAATGCACAGTTCAACTTGAACATCAATCCTGCCGCGCCCAACACCTACAAGAACTTCGCCTTGATTCTCTGTAACGATGAGGATCGCGGCGCTGCCAACTATCAAGAGTATGGAGCCATCCGCTATGACAACCAGCCAAGCGGCAACTCCGAGTGGGGCACTTACATCGACCGCGGCTGCGTGGAGAGTAATCTCACCTTCGAGACTGACACCGACGATGGCGTCGACAAACTGGGTGGCAAGGTGACACTGACCATCGACCGCACGGTCCCCAACCTGTTCTTTGTCAGGATTACCAATGGGGTGGTGACAAAGACCTACATCCAGAAGACTGCAATGCCCAATCTCAATGCCAATGCTGCCAACACCAACATCCGCGCATTCATCGTGCCTGAAGGCTCCTTTATCAATTTCCTGCAAACCAATATCGAACCCATCGGAGGATGCACTTCTGCCGAGGACAAACTGCCGTTGTCGATGACACTCAATGGCGTGCCACGCAAGGTGCTGCAAGGTACGGAAATGGCCGATGCCTTCGCCAACGTCACCGCTACGGTGGAGTTTGAGCAAGGTGTGTCGAAGACCGTGCCCTATGCCGACCTCACCCTGCAGGTCGTGCCAGACATATACTCGTTAGGCAAAAAGTCCATCGTCGCCGTATACAATAAGAGCTACAAAGGCGAGAGCTGCACTCCGGTCATTGCCACTGCAGAGTTTGAGGTGGTCGACAAGATGTTCACATGCGTTGGTTCTGCCGATAATACAACTGCATTCTGGGGCGCTCACTCCGATGCCATCAAGGTGGCTCCCAACGAAACATTTGTCAGCACGTTCACCAATTACACCAACGGAGCCAATGGCTGGAACAACTTCGTTGTTGTCCTGGCTTCACAGGATGGGTCATATGAGTATGGCGTGCTTCGTGCCGACAACTGGGGCTGGGGCACCGGATGGGCAGGCGAAGAACTCTCTTCAAAGTGCACTACCAGTGGCGGACAATCCGACTGGAGTTCTTGGCTCGCTGCAATGGATGGCGCCAGGGTCACCGTCTATGTCACCAACAACGGCGATGGCACGGCTGATGTGCGCACCGTCATGGCAGGCACCGATGGCAACACCTATACGCAGGACTACATCGGACTGAACACCGTCACCAATCCCGACGATTTCTACTTCCACTTCACCGTCGACGGTTGCCACTTGGAGTTTGATGAAGTAGTAGGTGCCGAGAACAATTCCACTGGCTTCTGGGGCGATCATTCACAAGCATTCCAAGTGCCCGTGGGACAAACCCTCACCCGTCGCTTCAAGAACTTCACCAATGGAGGTAGCAATTGGAACAACTTCGTGATTGTCCTGGCCTCCGAGGATGGCTCATACGAGTATGGCGTGCTTCGTGCCGACAATTGGGGCTGGGGCACCGGATGGGCAGGCGAAGAACTCTCTTCCAAGTGTTGGACGAGCGGTGGTCAGGCCGACTGGGCTGAATGGCTCGCTGCCATGGATGAGGCAATGGTCACTGTCTCTGTCACCAACAATGGCAACGGTACGACTGATGTCAGATGCGTCATGTTGGGTAACAATGGTAAGACCTACACGCAGGACTATCTTGGACTGAACACGGTCACCAATCCCCAAGACCTGTTCTTCCACCTCACTGTTGATGGCTGCCATCTCGTCTTTGAATAGGTACGACTCATAGCAAGTCTTGAAAAGTTCGGGGCAGGATGTATTGTCCTGCCCCGTTTCCAATGGTAGTTGACTTGGGTATAAGCCGTTGAGAATCAGTCAATACACCAATGTGCCAAGGACATGCCATCAAAAGAATGTAAAACGTATGTTGAATAAGTAACCAAGGAATAACCTAATCGACAAAGAAATAGAGATGACACACAAATTGTTGCTCGTTTTGGCACTCGGGACGATATGCATGACGAGTGCGGCACAGGGACCGCGCCGCGGCTTCCAGCGCGAGGCGTTCCAGACAGAGACTCCCATGGCACACGATCCCGTGATGGCTAAGGAAGGTGACACTTATTACATCTATGCCACAGGCATGGGCATCCAACAGATGACTTCGAAGGACCGCAAGACATGGACGGTGTTGCCACAACCTGTGATGACGGTCATTCCCGGCTGGACGACCGACTCCGTGCCGGGTTTCGGAAACCATGTTTGGGCACCTGATGTCATCCAGTGGCATGGCAGTTGGTGGTTGGCTTACAGCTGCTCCACCTTCGGCAAGAATGGTTCGGCCATAGGTCTGCTGAGCAGTCGCTCGCTGAGAGCCAACATATGGAAAGACGAAGGTTGCATCGTTACCTCGCACGACTGGAAACGAGGCGCCGACGGACAAATGACGGGTGACAATTGGAATGCCATTGACCCAAATTTCGTCATAGACGATGACGACACCCCGTGGCTCGTCTGGGGGTCGTTTTGGGACGGCATCCAACTGGCTCGCCTTGACTCCACCATGCATCTCGCCAAGGGGGCAAGCCCCGAACCATTGCACGTCGATACGACCCAAACTACAAGCCCTCGGAGCCCAACCCCACTTCGAAATTTGCCGGCACGAACGCCATCGAAGCACCGTTCATCTTCAAACACGGCGGATACTACTACCTTTTTGTGTCGTGGGACTACTGCTGTCGTGGTGCCAAAAGCAACTACCGCGTGGCCGTCGGACGCAGCAAGAGTGTCGAAGGCCCTTACCTCGACCGTGAAGGCAAGGACATGGCCAATGGTGGCGGCGTGCTCTTCCTGGAGGGCGACAAGAAGGAATGGGAGGCTGCCGGCCATTGTGCAGCCTACAATTTCGACGATGAAGACATCTTCATCTGCCATGGTTACAGTGCCACACATGACGGCGCAGCCATGCTCATCCAGCGGCCTATTGTTTGGACTGCTGATGGTTGGCCTGAACTGAAGCAGTGAGTGTCGCCCTTTGGTTTTTTAATGCTCACCTTTTGGATGAGCATTTTTTTTCGTAGAAAAGCATTTTTTATAGGTGGTTTTTTTATGGGTGAATCGCGTTTTTTTATTAATTTTGCACAAATAATCTAAATAAAACGAATTACCATCCTAACAACTAACCTATGAAGAAATTCTTTATCTGTATCACTCTCGCTTTTGTGGGAATGGTAACCTCGTGCGTCGACAAGGACGTGGAGGTGGATGCAGACAGCAGGCCGACATGGCTTGGGGGAAGCATATTGGAGGAATTGAGGAATCCGGGAAAGCACGGATTGTTGACGGGGACTTTTGACACCTATCTCAAACTGATTGACGACCTTGGCTATGCCGAGGTGCTCAACAAGACCGGGTCGAAAACCGTGTTCCCCGCCAACGATGAGGCTTTCGCAAGGTTCTTCCAAAACAACGAATGGGGCGTGACAGGTTACAATCAACTGTCTGAAGCCCAGAAGAAATTGTTGCTGTATTCCTCCATGCTTGACAACGCACTCCTGCTTGAGATGCTACCCAATGTCTATAACGGCACCAACGAGCCGTTGAAAGGCCAGGCCATCCGCCATGAGTCCACCATCAGCACCATCGACTCCATCCAATGGATTGCCGGCAAGGAGCAGATGCCCAAGAACAATGTCTATTGGAAACCGTATTACGACAAGGGCATCCATGTCGTCTCCGACAACAGCACGCAGATGATGCTGCACCTGACAAGGGAGTTCATGACCAACAACGATATCACCGTCGTGGGCGACAACAGCGACTTTGCCATCCTCACCGGAACACCGTATCCGGAGAACGAAAAAACCGCATATATTTTCAACGACAGGGTGGTTAAGGGAGACCTCACTTGCCAGAATGGATACATCCATCAGATGGAGGATGTCATCGTGCCTCCAGGCAACATGGCACAGGTGCTGAAAAAACATGACAACACCAAGTATTTCAGCCACATCCTCGACTATTTCGCCGTACCCTATTTCGATGCCGTCACCACGCAGCAATACAACGACTGGGCTGTCACCAACGGGAGAAGCACCATCGACTCCATCTACCAGGTGAGATACCTCAGTTCTCGTTCGCAAGGTGGTGAGGCCTTGGTGCGCGACCCTTACCGTCAGACGCTCTCCACGTCGCAGGTGTTGGGCTATGACCCGGGATGGAACGAATACCACCCGGCGGTGGCCAGGGCCGGCAACCTCGATATCCGTATCATGGATGTAGGTGCCTTCTTCGTGCCCGACGACAAGGCGGTGAGGAACTATTTCCTCCCAGGAGGAGCTGGGGCGTATCTCATCGACATCTATGGCAACCTGCCCAACACTGAGGAGAATCTGATGGTGAACCTCGACTCGCTACAGTCGAAAAACCCGCAGGTGCTCACCGCATTCACACGCAACCTGATGAAGGCCTCCTTCTCTGCCACCGTGCCCAGCAAGTTTTCCACCATTCTCAACGACGCCAGCGAGAACATGGGGCTCTCTCTCGACATGGTCAACAGAAAGGAAAATGGAAAATACGACATCTCATTCGCCAATAACGGAGCCATCTATGTCATCAACGAACTGGTTGCCCCCGACGAGTACCAAGCCGTAATGGCACCGGCATCCGTCTATCCCGACATGCGTGTGATGAACTGGGCCGTGCAGGATGGTGTTGCCAACGGTGACTACCTCGGCGTGGACTTCAAGTACTACCTCCTCGCCATGAGTGCCAACTATGCCTTCTTCATTCCCGAAGATGCCGCCTTCGATTACTATTACCTTGATCCCGCCAGCCTCGCACACCGTGAGAACAACCAGGCCACCGGGCGCATACAACCCGACCTCCTGCACTTCTACTACGACAAGGCTGCCACCAACCAACCCTTCTTGAAATGTGACCGCTATTATTTCAACATGCAGACCGGGCAGGTGGAGGGAGAGGCAAGGCAGGCCAATATCTCCGAGGTGAAGACCCAACTCGTGGACATCCTCAACTACCATACCCTGGTGCTCAACGAAGGCGACCTCATCGGCTCCAACCACTACTATAAGACCAAGCATGGTGGAGAGATATTTGTCGATGGCAATTTCATCGGAGGAAGAGTGATGGGAGGCTTGCAACTCGAGCAACCCAACTTGTTCCCCGCACCGCAGATCAAGCAGATATATAATGAGAAGAACGGCAATGCCTACCGCCTCAGTCGTGTCGTGCAACCGCCGACTAAGAGCGTGTATGCCGTACTCAGCGAGAACAGCCAGTTCTCCGAGTTCCTCGAGGCTTGCTCCGGATTCGGCGCCACGCAGATTCTTGCTTGGGCCGGCATATCCGACGAGGTGAACCCTGCCACGGGCTCCTCTCCCCAGGATGCCTTCACCATTTTCACCCGCAACTACAAGATGGGTGCCACAAGCATCAGCGAGGCTTGCCTCGACTACAACGTGAAGATGTTCAACACCTACAACTACACCCTCTTCGCACCCGACAACAATGCCATGCAGAGGGCTTATGCACAAGGGCTACCCAAGTGGGCCGACATACAGGAACTCTTTGAGAAATACGCCGAACTCGACGACAATCACGCCGTCACCGCTCAGGAAGAGTCCGACAAGGCGCTGGCCTATGTCAAGATCAAGGCACTGCGCGACTTTGTGAGATATCATTTCATGACCAATTCCGTCTATGCCGACAACACCATCGAAGGCGGGCGTTACACCACGCTCAGCGCCGACGAGATGGGTGTCGCCAAGGAGGTCGTCCTCTCTGGAGGCGGAGGCCAGTTGAATGTCTCCGATGTCACGGGGCACTCCGTGGCCGTCAGCGCATCCGGGTCCAAGGTGTCCAACAAGATGGCGCGCGACTATTGGTTCAACAACAACAAGATGAGGGCCACGTCCATCGTCACCTCCTCCTTCTGTGCCGTGCACCAGATCTCAGAACCACTCTATGGGGAAAGTTCTGGTCGTTTCGATGGGGCATGGGCCAACAAGGCTTCCTTCGCCAAGTCGAAGAAGGTCTATAAGCAACGTAAAGCAAATCACGAACTCTAAAGGACAATGCCATGAGTATCAAGAAAATCATATCCATAGCACTGTTGTGTGTCGCCTGCCTGACGGTTTCGGCGCAGGAAATTCTTGTCACGGGTACGGTAGAGGACGCTGAAGGCCCTGTCGTGATGGGCAACGTCGTCGAACGCGACGCCAACAACCGTATCGTCTCCGCCACCCAGACCGACTTCAATGGCAACTTCAGCATGAAGGTGAAGAGTAAGAAAAACAAACTTGTCTTCTCCTACGTGGGCGACAAGACGCAGACGGTCGCCATCGGTGACAAAACCACTTTCAACATCGTGCTGGAGGAAAACAACACTCTCGTCGATGTCGTGGTGATAGGCCGAAGCGGCAGTTCGGGAGGACTACGCATCCCCAAGAAGGAGATGACCGTCTCGCAGCAGGTGATGAACATGACCGACGTGGAGGGACTCGCCTTCACCTCCGTCGATGAGGCTCTCCAAGGCGAGATCGCAGGTCTCGACGTCGTCAGCAACTCTGGCAACCTCGGTGCGGGTACGCAGATGCGTCTTCGTGGTGTCACCACCCTCAGCGCAAATGCCAACCCGCTGATTGTCGTAGACGACAAGATTTTTGATAATCCCGATGAAGACTTCGACTACGCCAATGCCGACGAGGAGCAATATTCCTCGCTCCTTTCCGTCAACGTGGAGGACATCGCCGAAATCACCGTGCTCAAGGATGCCGCCGCAACCGCCGTTTGGGGTTCGAGAGGTTCCAATGGTGTCATCATGATCACCACCAAGCGTGGCATGAGGGGAAAACCAAGGTTGAATTTCTCTTACAAATTCACTGGAACTTGGCAGCCCGACGGTTACACGTTGCTCAATGGTGACGACTACACCATGCTGATGAAGGAGGAGTTCTACAACCCCACACAGAGGTCCGACCGCACCACTTCCATTGCAGAGTTGAATTATGACCGTACATGGAGCGAATATGAGAATTGGAACAACAACACCGACTGGGTGAAGGCCGTCAAGCAGTTCGGTGCCATGCACGAATACAATATCAACCTCTCTGGTGGCGGCGAGAAGGCCACGTTCCGCGTCTCTGCCGGTTATAAGAACCAGACTGGTTCCATCATCAGGCAGAAATTCCAGCAATACACCACGCGTCTCGCCCTCGACTACTACGTCAGCGACCGCATCAGGTTCATCACCAACTTCGCCCTCACCTACACGGACAATTACAAGAACTATGAGGGCAACATCAACGGTGTGTCCAATCCAAGCCTTCTCTCCATCGCACAGACGCAGGCGCCCAATATGAGCATCTACAGGCAGAACGCCGACGGTTCGGACACCGACGAGTTCTACCTGCCCAATCCCTACCAGTCGGGAAAGACACCCTACGACGGACCATACCTCTCTTATGACCTCAGGAACATACAGGAGTTGGGCAACCCCGTCGCCATCGCCAATCTCGCTTGGATCAAGGATAAGACCTACAGGCTCACGCCCGACTTCACCCTCAAGTACGACATTCTTGGCACATCGGCCAACAAGAGCAGGCTGACGTTCACCGGACGCGTAGATTTCGACATCTTCGCAGAGAGCAAGCCCACCTATCATCCGGCATCGCTCGCCACCAACCAGTGGACCAGCAACGATTACAACCTGGCCACCAACTACGAGTACAACAGCACCAAGATAGGGGCAAGGACAGAACTCCTCTTCACCCCTTGTTTTCGCAACAAGGACTGGTCGGCTTCCATGCTCGTCAGGTATGAGATGAACATGGCGAAGAACAATAACCAGACGGTCATCATGTACCATTTGCCCAATGGTGTCACCTCCTCCACCGTGGAAGCTTTCAGCGGGACGCCGTCGAGCAGCAACGGGCGTTCCAACTCCCAGAAGGTGCTCTACAACTCACACCTCTCTTACAAGGACGGACGCTACAGCCTCGGTTTCTCTCTCAGCGCCGACGGAAACTCCAAGTTCGGCCCCAAGAACAAATGGGCGTACTTCCCCGGTGTCTCCGCACGCTACAACATCATCGACGAACCCTTTATGGCGTGGTCGAGGAAGCAGGTTTCCATGCTCGGACTCAGGGCCTCATGGGGCATCACCGGCAATTCACCCGACAGGGACTACCTCTTTTATAACACCTACAACACTTCCGCGGGCAACTATGGAAAGGGAAGTGACAGAGAACCCTATGCCACCCTTGACGGACTGAAACTCGACAACCTCAAATGGGAGAAGACCACTTCCTACAACATCGGATTCAACCTCGGACTCTTCCAGGACAAGATCGAGGTGGATTTCGACTACTACCACAAGAACACCACCGACCTCCTCAGGGGCATCACCATCCCTTCCATGACCGGATACTCGTCGCTCAGTTACGCCAACGTGGGTCGGATGACCAATGACGGATGGGAACTCAACCTCACCGCCAAGAAATTCATCAAGATAGGAAAGTTCTCCGCCGACTTCAGTGTCAACGTGGCACAGAACTCCAACATCCTCGAGGAGATGGACGAGAGCGTGCTGCAGTCCATCAACGGTACCACCTGGGACCCGACGCTCAGGGGTACGACGGTCAACAACGGCAACACGCAGGCCAACGGATATCCCATCCGCGTACAGATAGGCAACTCCCTCGGCTCCATCTATGGATACCATTGCAAGGGCGTCTACCAGTACTCCTACGACTATCTCGAAAACTACCGCAGGGAGAACAACCTCACCACTGCCGAGTATGAGGCGTGGATCAACGACTTCCTCGCCAGCGGCAAGACGGCTCCCGTGGCCGTGGGGGCCGACGGAAAGGTCCTTATGACCAATGCCGGAAGACCGCAGCGCATGAAATACGCCTACGGCACTACGTCGGAATACGACTTCCAAGGCGGCGACCTCATCTACGAGGACATCAACCACGACGGACAAATCAACGCGCTCGACGTGATGTACCTCGGAAACTCCCTACCCAAGGTGAACGGTGGCTTCAACCTCACGTTGAGGTATGGCAACTGGACCCTCAAGGGACGTTTCAACTATCGTTTCGGCAACAAGGTCATCAACCTCGCTCGCATGAGCCTGGAAAACATGTACAGCACCAACAACCAAAGCGCCACCGTCAACTACCGCTGGCGCAAGGACGGAGATGTCACTCCCATCCCAAGGGCGCTCTACAACTCAGGATGGAACTTCCAGAATTCCGACCGCTATGTGGAGGATGGAAGCTTCGTCAGATTCCAGAACCTGCAGATTTCCTACAACTTCCCCAAGAGACTCATCAAGAGTTGGGGCATCAGCACCTTGCAGGCTTATGCTTCCATGAACAACCTTTACGTGTGGACCAAGTACAGCGGCACCGACCCCGAGATTTCGGCCACGGGCTTCTATCCCGCCAGGGACCAGGCCAAGACACCGCGTTCGAAACAGTTCACCGTCACGCTCAACGTGGGATTTTGATTAAGGTAACGTCAAACTTTGAAACCATAAGGATATGAAAAGATATATTTCAATGATTCTTGCATGCATGACACTCGTGTCGTGCGTGGACACCATCATCCTGCCTGACGACAAGACCGTGGACGAGGATTTCTGGAAGTCGAAAGAGGATGTGGCATTGATGGTCAACTCTGCCTATGCAAGTCTGGCCAGCGAGGCGTTGCTCACCAGACTTGTCATCTGGGGCGACTTCCGTTCCGACGAGATGGTGCGTTCCTCGGCCCTTACAGGTGCCATTCCCGACGCTTTGGACGAAATCTCCACCGTCAACATGCAGACCACCAACACCTTTGCTTCGTGGAACTCGGTCTATTCTGTCATCAACTATTGCAATATCGTGCTCGAAAGGGCTGAGGCGGTCATGCAGCTCGACCCCAACTACACGCAGTCGGACTATGAGGCCGACCGTTGCCAGATGCTCGCTTTACGCTCGCTGTGCTACTTCTATCTCGTGCGTAACTTCCGCGATGTACCGTATGTCACGACGGCCTTCATGAATAGCAGCCAGGACATGCAGATACCGCAGTCGTCGCCAGAATACGTCATCGGACAAATCATTCAGACCCTCGAGGAGGTGGCCACAAATGCCAACATGCTCCGCTCCGATGGCATGCCGACCAGTGAATGGAGAAGGGTGGGGTGGTTCCGCCTCGACGCCGTCAACGCGCTCCTCGCCGACGTCTATCTCTGGAGGGCCTCTGTCTTGCACAGCACGAGCGACTACCAGAAATGCATCGAATACTGCGACAAGGTCATCGCCTCCAAGCGCAGCCAGCATGTCAGGGGGCGTAACGAGGTGCAAGAGAAGGAATTCCCTCTCGCCGACGGCAACTCCTACTACTCCGACATCTTCGTCACGCAGAACGCCGAGGAGAGCATATTCGAGATACAGTCCACTGGCAACCTCGGCATCTGCAAGTACCTCTACAAGTACAATAACAACAACAGCACCGAGGGGTTCCTCAGGGCATCGAACATCTTCGGAAACGGAACACTCTTCCCCAATGGAGACCTCTCCACCAACAATTCCAGCAGTTCCGACCTCAGGTTCTATTCTGCTTGCTACACTTCGAGCGATGACTACTACCACATCAAGAAGATGGTCTCGCAACTCAACGTGGCAACCAAGGCTGGTTCCGCACGCTCTAACGACAGGACCTACACGGCGTTCGATCAAAACTACATCGTCTACCGCCTCACCGATGTCATGTTGATGAGGGCGGAGGCCATGGTGCAACTTGTCAACGACCTTCCCGATGGAGCGAGTGACAGTGAGAAGGCGGCCAACACCACGCTACTGCAAGGCGCGTTCCACCTCGTGCAGGTGGTCAACACACGCTCGCTCTACACCGACAACCTCACCGACTCCATGAAATGGAACACCTATCGTTCCTACACCAAGGACCAGATGGAGCGTCTCATCCTCGAGGAGAGGTTGCGTGAACTTTGCTTCGAGGGGAAACGGTGGTATGACTTGCTTCGTTACAACTACAGGCACGTCATGGGCGTGAACTACGCGCAGACCTTCGGCGAGCAGATGCAAGGCATGGGGACCAATGAAATCAACCTTGTGGACAATTACGAGGAGATGCTCAACCTCGCCACTAGGAGCAGGGGAGCCGACGCACCGGCCATCAGGGCCAAGATGCGCAACGAGGCATACCTCTACATGCCCATCCCCAATGCCGACATCATCGTCTGCCCCTTGTTGGTGCAGAACCCGGCCTACAAGACTTCAGGAGATTTTGAAAAATCATATTAAAGGAAGGAGGAACTGATATGAAATACGAAATGAAAAGAATAAGTGGACGCATCCTGGCCATCGTCGCTCTTGTCGTGGGCATGGCGACCCTTGCCGGCTGCAATCCCGAGCCGGACGAATCGGACCTCTATACCGCCACGGGTGAGACCGCTGCTGACTACATCAAGCGGAAAAGCGAACTGACCTCGTTCGACTACATCCTCACGCGTGTCAGGCTCGACCGCAATCTCTCCTCCTATGGGGAATACACGGTCTTCGCCCCCACCAATGAAGCCATCGCTGCATACATCGACAGCCTCTACAACGATACCGAATGCCCCGTGCCACACAATAGCATGACGGAGAACTCCCTCGAAGGACTTTCCGACAGCCTTTGCAACGACATCGCAAGATATCACCTCGCAAGCGGCATTCACAACACCATCGAACTCGGTGGAGGCGGCGTCAATGTCAACACCATGCTCGGAACGCCGGTCACCACCGAAGGCACCACCGACCCCATCGGACGCGTCACCATCAACAACAAGGCGGTGGTCATACAGCCCGACAGCCTCGTCACCAACGGAGTGGTGCATGTGCTCAACAACGTCATACCAAGGAGCACCAGGGTGCTCGTCAACGAGATGGAGCGCCATGAGGAATACAGCATCTTCGTCGAGGCACTCAAGATGACGGGACTCGCCGACTCCCTCAAGCGTTACAAGAAGGACAAGACCTACACCGTCTCCGACAACACCGACACCAGCGGCGAACCACTCTATTCACCGGAGGAGTGCAAGATAGCATACACCATCTTCGCCGAGCCGGATGTCGTCATGAAAGAGAACGGCATCAACAGCATAGAGGACCTCATCGCCTACGCCAACCGCGTCTATGGCGGGGCTGCTGCGTGGTACGACTACCCGGTGGAGAAAGGCATCGCCATCAGCACGGGCAATGATTACACCAATCGGTTCAACACCCTCAACATGTTTGTCGCATACCACATCCTCTATGCGGGAATGCCCGAGACGGAACTGGTCTATGAATACACCACCAAGTGGCTCACCACGTGGAACTATGTCAACGGTGGAGAACCCTACGACTACTATGAGACCATGCTCCCCAACACCATACTCAAGATATGGCAACCGCAGCCGGGGAAGATACTCTACATCAACCGCTATCGTACCTTCAATACGCTCACCGACCAACTCGCCAGTTATGGAAGCGAGGGCATGCACACGCTCGTCAGACAAGGCGTGAGGGTGGCAAGGTCTACAGACCCCAACCTCCCGTATCCCACCAACATCATGACCTTCAACGGCTACATCCATGGCATCAGGGGCATGCTTGTCTATGACGACCTCGTGCCGAAGGGCGTGTTGCACGAGCGTATGCGATTCGACTCTGAGACCTTCCTCCCCGAACTCATCAACAACGGCTTCCGAACCTCCTCCAGTTCTGAAATCAGCGTGCTCAACGGAGGTGGAAGTGGAGCACGTGTCGCTTTTCCGCTCGACTATTTCGACAACGTCGTCAGCTACACCTCGGAGAACAGGTTCCGCACCAATGTCCGTGGCGCCTACAACGCCTACCAGTCCGACTGCTTCCAAGGTTGGGGCAACTACGACCTCGCAGTGAAGATGCCTCCGTTGCCTACGGGAACCTATGAGTTCCGCCTCTACTACGCTCCCATGAGCCACGGCGGGATGATGCAGTTCTACATGGGCACCTCCAGCAACATGCAGACGATGATGGCGCTCGACATCCCCCTCGACGTGCGCATCGACAAGGAGGACCCGCGTATCGGATGGACCGACTTCACCTTGGAGGACGACCAGGGCGTGGCCACCGACGAAGCCATGCGCAACCGTGGATATATGAGAGGCCCCTATGGCTTCAAGGACCATGCCGAGAACAACGAGTCCGGGTTGGAATACAACATGCGGCGTGGACACAGGAACGCAGGCCTCAGACGCATCCTCGGACGACTCAACATCAAGCAGAGCGACGACCATTGGTTCAGGTTTAAGAGCGTACTGCCTGATGAAACTGACCTCAAATGGCAACTCGACTTCGTGGAGTTCGTACCTATCGACGTGGTGGACAACGACACTTATTCTGAAGACTGGTTCTAAACACAATAAACCAAGTAATTATGAGAAGATACCATTATATAGCCTGCGCGATGATGGCGGCGATGACGCTCGCCGTCACCTCGTGCTCGGAGTTCGATGACTACAACGAGGCTCCGACCGATGCAATGGCCTCGGGCAACATGACGCTTTGGCAGAACATCACGCAAAACCCGCAACTCTCCGACTTCGCTTCGTTGGTGAAAAGGACCAAGTTCGACACCGAATTGGACAACACGAGGGCCTACACCGTATGGGCGCCGCTCAACGGCACCTTCAACATGGGAGCCTTCCTGCAGTTGGACGATTCCACGCTACTGGCACAGTTTGTCAAGAGCCATGTGGCCCAGTACAACCATGTGGCCAGTGGGAGCATCGACGAGCGCATTCACACGCTCAACAAGAAGTCGTTCTCCTTCACCGGTAACGGTGACTACACCTATGGCGGGATACACGTCAATGCCCCCAACCGACCTGGTTCCAACGGTGTCATGCACCTCTTGGATGGGGCGGTTCAGTTCTTCCCCAATCTCTATGAGTACCTCTCCATGGGACAGGGCATCGACTCGCTAAGAAACTATTTCCTCGGCTACGAACTCACCACCCTCGACCTCCAGAACAGTGTGAAAGGCTCTGTCGTTGGAGGCGTGCAGACCTACATCGACTCCGTGCTTATCACGACCAACTCCCTTACAAGGCAACTCAATGCCAGCCTCTCCAACGAGGACAGCACCTATACCTTCATCATGCCCACCAACAAGGCATACCAGCAGATGTATGACAAGGTGAAGCAGAACTACAACTTCATTGCCACCACCAAGGTGCAGGATGTGGAGCAGTTCGCCAGTGCCAGCGCCAACAATTCGAAGAACATTACCGTGGATGCGGAATACCTCTCCGACTCACTCACCAGAAGGCATATCGTGAACAACCTCATTTTCAGCAATAACGACGGGTACAACCGCTGGGTGATAGGCAAGGGGCTCTTCTCCGACACGCTCCGTAGCACCACGAAGCACAAACTCTCCAACCCCAACGACATCCTGGCCCAGACCATGGAAAAGGTGGAGATGAGCAATGGCTTCGCTCACATCGTGGACAGTCTTGCCTTCTATCCTTGGGAAACCTATGCACCGGAGATAGAGGTGTCACCCTCAAGGTATATCGCCAACAAGTTCAACTGCTCTTCGCAGAGCATCACTTTCACCGACTCGGAGGGAAGGGTGTTCGGACCGGAGATAAAGGAATTCAGGTACACTTGGATATACCCCACCAGCGACTACTCCAAACCTGATGTGTTTATCTCGCTGCCCAATGTGAATTCCACCACATACAATTTCTATTGCGTGTTCCTGCCGAGTGCCTATGTAGCCAACGACTCCCTGCCCAACATCCTGAACTTCCAACTCAGTTATTGTGCGGCAAACGGCAACTTGGCCACATACAACTTCAGCAAGGCATACGCCGACAGCCTCCTCACCGGAGGGACGCTGCCAAGGGTGCCTTCCTCCGTGAGCATGACGACGGCCTTCGTCAACGATCCGTTGAAGACCGACACCGTCTTCATCGGCAGGTTCCAGTTCCCCGTGGCTTACAACGGACTGGGCGACGACTATCGGCCGAACATTCACATCAGCAATCCCATCAGCGTGTTCAACAAGACCCAGATGGCCACTTATACGCGTGACATGCGCATCGCCGCCATCATCTTGAGGCCGGTCGAGATGGATGAATTTGAAAAAGAACAATGAGTATGAAGCGTACACGATATCATTTCTTGCAGAGGATGGGTCGGAGACTCCTCTTCTGCACCGTGGCGGCCGCCATTGGCGCATCGCCGGCCATGGCACAGAACGAAGACGAAGAGACCGTGGAGGTGGAGACTACCATCAAGCAGCCACAACGCAAGGTGGTGGCAGACAAATTCGCCACCGTCAACCTCACCGGCGTCGTGACGGAGATGGGCAGCAACCAGCCGTTGCCCGGCGTACAACTTCAGGCTATGGGATTCGTGCGCTACACCGCCATGACGGAGGAGAACGGAGCGTTCACCATCAAGGTGCCGGAATTCGCCACCGCGCTTTATGTCAAGGCACCGGGCTATATGCCCCAACAGGTGGCCATTGTCCCTGGCGACCCCTCACAGGTCATCGCCATCAAGATGATGAAGGATAAGTTCCAACCCATGTATGGCACGGGAACCGACTACACGGCGAAGGCCGAGGCCGGCATCGACCGTTTCGGCCTCTCCGTGGACAATGAGATGACCGGCAGGTTGGGTGGTGACGTGCGCATGATGATGCGCTCGGCTGCACTCGACGGCGGCGCATCCATGTTCATCAGGGGACTCAACAGCATCACCAGCGACGCACAGCCACTTATCGTTCTCGACGGTGTGGAACTCGACATGCAGCGTGACAGGTATTCACTCCACGACGGGCAGTTCAACAACATCCTCGCCAACATCGCACCCGACGACATCGAGAAGGTCACCGTGCTGAAAAACGCCACTGCACTTTATGGCGCAAGGGGCGGCAACGGTGTCATTCTCATAGATACGAAGAGAGGACGTTCCATGGCCACACGCATCGACGCCAACATCTCCGCCGGCGTGACGCTCCTGCCCAAACTGCCTAAACTGATGAACGCCCAGCAGTACCGTACCTACGCTACAGAACTGCTTGGCACCATCGACGGAATTATGGAGAGGACCATCGACTTCCGATTCCTCAATGACGACCCCAACGGCTACTACTACCACATGTATCACAACGACACCGATTGGAGCGACCATGTCTACAAGAATGCCTTGACGCAGAACTACAGCATCAACGTGCAGGGTGGCGACAACATCGGCATGTACAATCTTTCACTCGGATATGTGGACGCCAAGTATTCAGCCAAGGAGAACTCCTTCAACCGCATGAACGTCAGGTTCAACACCGACATCAGCATCCTCTGGAACCTCAAGACCAAGTTTGACATCTCCATTTCGAGAACCAACAATTTCCTCTTCGACAACGGGATGCCGGCCGACTTCACCAAGGGAACGGTGGTGTCGCCCATCGCGTTGGCCATGATCAAGTCGCCGCTCGTGGCACCCTATCAGTACAACGAGCACATCAACAACGGGAAGGGCGGTTTCTCCTCGCTTCTCTCTGGTGCCGATGACTTATTCTACCAGTTGGAGCGAAACCACGCCTACGACCTGGCCAACCCCGTCTCCATCATTGAGAACGCCCAAGGCGACAACAAGAACAAGGCGGAGAACACCTATTTCAATGTCCGTGTCGAACCGGTCTATCAGATTGCGAAAGACTTCAACCTCTCCGCAATGTTTAGTTACACCCTCGACCGTAATGCGCAACGCTATTTCCGACCTTATGGCGACGTGCCTTCGTTCAACATCGCCGGCACTGGAAGGGTCTATGCCAAGGCGCAGTCGATGTTTGCCAAGGAAAACAACATCGTGGGAAAACTCCAACTCGATTGGTCGCATCAGTATGGCAAGCACTATGTGGCAGCATTCGCTGGAGCAAGATACAACTCTTTCACCTATGACTCCAACGACATCGCTGTGGAGGCCAATGGTGCCACCAGCGACAAGAATCCGTCGCTCGGATGGTCGGGATACCGCACCATCACCGGAGCCAACGACGAGTGGAAACAGATACAGGCCTATGCCAACGTCGACTACAACTTCATGAATCGCTATTTCGCCACACTCTCGGTGCTCGGTGAAGCCAACAGCCGATTTGGCGAGAATGCTGACGGGCTGAGCATGTTCGGCGAGAAATGGGCGTTGTTCCCCAGCCTCCAACTGGGATGGGTGATGACCAACGAGAAATGGTTCCCAAAAAACATCGGGGTGAACTACCTCCGACTCAATGCCGGCTTCGACATCAGTGGCAATGACGGCATCAGCAACTATGCGGCGCGTACCAGCTACACCACCGTGCGCTACAACTACGACGCCATCGGAACACAACTCACCAATGTCGGAAACGACAAGATTCAGTGGGAGAGCACCAAGAAACTCAACATCGGACTCCAGGCCTTCCTGTTGAACAATAGGGTGGGGGTGAGGTTCGACTACTTCATCCATAAGACAGACAACCTCCTTACACTCAAGTCTTTCTCCAATCCCATCGCTGGCATCAACCGCTACTGGAGCAACGAGGGCGAGTTGGAAAACACTGGCTTCGAGGGAACGCTCACCGTCAAACCCGTCGTGAGCAAAGACTGGAACGTGGAGGTGGGACTCTCCGCAGGACACTACACCAACGAGGTGACGAAATTGCCTGATGGGGCATACACCTCCTCCATCTACGGAGAGGATAACATCCTCACATCGAAGGGAAATCCCGTGGCCGTGTTCTATGGGTACAAGACCAACGGGGTGTTCGCCACCGATGCTGAGGCACTGGCGGCAGGAAAGGGAGGCTACCTCTACATGGAGGATCAGGCTGGACAGCGTCATGAGTTCAAGGCCGGCGACGTGAGGTTTGTCGACATCAACAACGACGGTGTCGTCAACGAGAGCGACAAGACCGTCATCGGCGACCCCAATCCCGACTTCTATGGCAATATCTTCGGCACCGTCAGTTGGAAGAACTTCACTTTGAGCCTCGTCTTCAACTACAGCCTGGGCAACGACGTGTTCAACTACCAGCGCATGGTGCTCAACTCTGGTTCCAACTTCTACAACCAACAGGTGGCTGAAGTGGGAAGATGGAGGTATGAAGGACAAGTCACCGACATCCCAAAGGCCACCTTCGCCGACCCCATGGGCAACAACAGGTTCAGTGACAGATGGATAGAGGATGGCTCATACCTCAGACTCAAGTCGCTACACCTCTCGTACCGCGTACCCGTGCCAGGGACTTGGACATGGCTGCAGGGACTGTCGGTTTGGGCGGAGGCGCAGAACCTCCTCACCTTCACCAAATATCTCGGGAGCGATCCGGAATTCTCCGTCGGCAGCGGCGTCCTCTTCCAAGGCATCGACAGCGGAAACCTCGCTCATAGCCGGGCTTTCATGATGGGGTTGAAAATCAACCTGTAACATAACACTAAAAGGAAAAATCATGGAAACGATGAAACAAATTAAAATAGTTGTTTGCAGCATGGTTGTCGCTTGTGCTTGCTTCTCGTGCTCCGACATGTTGGAAACGGAGAGCACCAGGCAGAACATTGAGCCGGAAATCCTCGACAAGACCGACTCCGTCTTTTATGGCTATGGTATCTTGCAGGCCATGCAGCAGTTGGCCGACCAGTATGTCTTCCAAGGTGAGATGAGGGGCGACTTGGTGAAAACCACCGTCTATACGGACAACAACCTCAGACAATTGGCCAACTTCTCCGCCAACACCACCAACAGGTATGACTCAGCATACGTCTATTACAGGGTCATCAACAACTGCAACTACTATCTCGCCAAACGCAACACCGAACTCTACACTGGCTCAACTAACGTGGTGATGAACGAATATGCGGCGGTGGCGGCCATCAGGGCATGGGCCTACTTGCAGTTGGGGAGAAACTATGAGCGAGTGCCGTTCTTCACCGAACCGCTCACCAAAATCACGCAGATTGATGAGAACAAGTATCCCGAACTCGACCTCCAAGGCATCGTCGAACAGTTGGCTCCTGAATTGGAGAAATACAAGAACTACAAAGTGCCCAACTATGGACTGACTTCAGGACGCAGCGTCGGCTCCCCCAACTGGGAGAGTGCCGCAAAGACCTTCTTGCCCAGCCTTTGCTTCATACCCGTTGCTGTAGTTCTGGGAGACATGTATCTGGAGACTGGCAACTACGATGCGGCGGCAAAGACGTATGTCACTTATCTCACACAAGTGGCGG
Organism: Prevotella sp.; assembly: GCA_017619375.1. Classification (GTDB taxonomy): domain Bacteria; phylum Bacteroidota; class Bacteroidia; order Bacteroidales; family Bacteroidaceae; genus Prevotella. Next base: position 296,057 of record JAFZSL010000075.1, read on the forward strand.
AGACTACCAGTAGTCCCTTCCTCGCACCCATGGTGTCGAAGAGCATCAGTTCGGGAAGATTCGGGGAAACGGGTGATGACGACCTGCCCGACCCCAGCCTTATCGGGGTACAGATTACCACCTCGCCATCATGGGCCGGCATCTTCGCACGCAATTCCACATCAGACATTATCTCCTACATCCCCATGGCGGTCAACAGGCAGAACGGATGCGTCACCAACGTACCTCTCGCCTTTGGCTTCAACTACTACGCCACATCTGAGGAACTGAGCGCCAATGGAAACACCAACCCATATGTCGATGAGATTCAAATCCAGGTGTCCGACCAACTCAACTTCCTCTCTGACTCCACGGAATATTACTATTACGCCCGTGGTGGCATCAACGACTTCGACAGCATCAATGCGGCCAACTGTGGCGACATGAGGCTCAGGAGCATCATCCATCAGACCCTCGTCGATGACTCCACGCACCAGTGGATAGACAAGTACAAGTATGCCAACATTGTCCTCTACCGTACCAGCACCGTCCTGCTGCATTTGGCTGAGGCCTTCAACCGTCTGGGCATGCCTGATGCCGCTTTCGCCATCCTGAAAGACGGATTGAGCGAAAACCTCATAGAGAGGAACAATCTCGGTGAGTATTACGTCAACTACCTCTCCGAAGAAACCAGGAATATGTTGCAGACCACATACCCGTTGCTCTCCCAGGAGAACCTCTACCTCTTCCCTAAGGCGTCTGCTTACGGCATCCACACCCATGGGGCGGGGAAAGCCGCCAGCGACTACGCAGGAGCGTCGGGACAGGGTGGCACCAGTTACCAGACAGGCAAGTCACCTTACAAACTCGACCGCATCTTGGGAAAGAAGATGAAGGAGATTGCTGAAACCTTCGGCGTGAATGTCGGTGCCACCAAACAGGATACCATCAACGCCGTGGAGGACCTCCTCTGTGACGAGTATGCCATGGAACTCGCCTTCGAGGGCAACCGTTACTACGACCTTATGAGGCTCGCCCGACACAAGAACGAGGCTGGGCTCTATGATGCCAATTTCGGCAGCAGGTGGTTCGCCCGCAAACTGGCCCACAAGAACCCCGTGGTCAATCTCGAGGACCGGAAAAACTGGTATCTGCCTTTCAAGTGAACTTATAGGAAGCCTTAGGAAAAACAAGTATCCTTGGTATTCCTAAGGCTTCCTATTCCCTCCTAAGACTTACCATCCTTCCTATAAAAATTCTCTTCCCATGCAACAAGAAGATAAAAACGAGGTCGAATTCATCCCCAGTGAATTCTCCGCCCAACTCTCACTGAGTTATGCACCTGGAATCAAGGCAGGATTTGCCTCGCCGGCAGAGGCGTACGAGGTGGAGGTCCTCGATTTCAACAAGGATATGATTCGCCATCCCGACACCACCTTTTATGGTCGCGTCAGGGGAGACTCCATGATGGATGCCGGCATATGCGATGGCGACATCCTTGTCATCGATCGTTCGCTCATCCCTCGTAACGGCGATGTCGTGGTGGCGTATTATGACAACAAGTTTACTGTGAAATTCTTTGACAACACGCACCTCGACGAGGGTTTCATCGACCTTGTGCCGGCCAACAAGGATTTCGCGTCCATACGCATCACCGCTGAGGACCAACTCACCATCTGGGGCGTGGTGCAATACACCATCAAGAACTGGCACGTGCCAAGATGATTGGTAAATGTCCTAATACCTGAGAAAATGTACGCACTGGTTGATGTGGACAACTGCTATGTAAGCTGCGAGCGGGCATTCAGGCCCGACCTCGTAGGCAAGCCTGTTGTCGTGCTTTCCAACAACGATGGGTGCGTGGTGGCACGTAGCAACGAGGCGAAGCAGCTTGGGGTGAAGGATGGGACTCCTTTCTTCCAATTGAGAGACCTCTTCCCGCAACACCATATCCATGCCTTTTCCTCCAACTACGAATTGTATGGCGACATGACGCGACGGCTGATGAACATGGTGCGGAATGCCTCGCCGGAGTTCCACCGTTATAGTATCGATGAGGGCTTTTGCATGCTGCATGGCATGGAGAAGGTGGACCTCAAGGCTTGGGGTGAGGACCTTTACCAACGTATTAAGAGGGGGCTCGGAATGCCGGTGAGCATCGGTATTGCGCCTACGAAGACCTTGGCGAAGGCGGCCAGTAGGTTTGCCAAACGTTACCCCGCTTACAACCACTGCTGCATCATCGACGATAACAACAAGAGGGAGATTGCATTGACGCTCCTCCCCGTCGGCGACGTCTGGGGGATAGGGAGAAGATGGGAACGTAAATTGCAGGCGATGGGCGTGCGCACGGCCTATGACTTCGCCTCGCACACCCAGTCATGGGTGAGGGCGACCTTCAACATCGTGGCGGAGCGCACGTGGAAGGAACTCAACGGCATCGACTGCATTCCCGTCGATGACATGGAGATGGTCACGAAGAAGAGCATCATCACCTCCCGTTCTTTCCCAAAGAATCTGACGAACATCGATGAAGTGAGGACCCACGTGGCCAATTATGCCGCGAAGTGTGCCGCAAAACTGAGAAGACAGCATTCCGTGGCACAGGTGGTGGGCGTTTTCGTAGACACCAATCATTTCAGGGAGGACCTGCCGCAATACGGCATGTTCCGCACGGTCGCCTTGCCCACGCCGACGGCTTCCAACATCCCCATCACCCAGGCTGCCCTGCGTGGTCTTGAGATGGCTTTCGTTCCTGGGTTCCAATATAAGAAGGCGGGGGTGATGGTGCTGGACATCTCTTCCGATTCGGCGGTGCAGACCAACTTCGTGGACTATGACGCGGAGCATTATGAGAAAATGCGGAAAATCGACGAGGTGATGGACCACATCAACAAGGTCAACGGCTCTGAGACCATCGTGCTGGGCGCACAGCAATACACCGCTAAGGACGGAAAGGGTAAGGCGGGGCGTTTTGCTCAGGCTATCAAGCGTGATTTGAAAAGTCCCAACTACACCACGCGGTGGTCGGACATCATGGAAGTGGAGTGAGACCAAGAAAGACAAACACATCAACAACATTATTCTATTATTTCACTGACACGTTCCAAACACTACAACTAACATGAAATAGCCGAAAATGGCTGATATATCAACTTGCAACGTGGTGCGGCAAACGTTGCGGAAGTAGGGGCGGGTCTTGTGCCCGCCCGAAAATCAGGACAAATAAGTTGGCTCGTTTGAACATCTTTCCAAGAAATTTCTTATCTTTGTGGCATCTTTTTACCGTGGCAGGCTTTTGACAACCTTCAAGGGAAGTGGAACCAAAGGCCGCACTTTTCAAACAGTAACTATAAACCGACAACCATGGCACTGATTAGATGCAGAGAATGTGGACAAGTGATTTCTGACAAGGCGGAGAGATGTCCGAGATGCGGATGCCCTTCCATTGGAGGAAGAGCGACCTATCAAGGTCCTGATACTTCATCCAATACCAAGATTATTTATAAGAAGGAAAACAATTCCAACAAGTTGCTGTACGGCATCATCGCTTTCCTCCTTGCAGTCTTGGTTGGAGGTGCAATCTTGTGGTTCACGATGTCTAATCGGGACCATGATGTCCAACAACCAGCTGGGCAGATTGCACAACAAGGAGTTCAAACAACAGCCGGTGAAACTGGCCAGGATCAGCAAAAACAGGCTGGCACTGTTCAAGAGGTGGTGCCCGTGCAGCAAGTAGCGCCCGCGCAGCAAGTTGTTCCGCAGCAGCAGCCTGTCCAACAAACATATGTGCCGGCCGATAATATCGTGTTGAATGGCATTTTGAATGGCGACAATGTAACATTCGTGCTAGCTCCTACTGGTCCATCCAGCGTGAGCGGTCAATTCTACAACAGGACCATAAATGTGTCGTTTGCCGTGAAAGGAGAATACACTGATGACGGCATGAATCTTCGCAGCGTGAACCATGGGAAATGGCGTTTCGTTGCATCCAATTATGGCGGCGTGCTGCAAGGTTATGCCTCTAATGGTTCTGTAACATATGATATGAGTATTCAATGAAACACCACACGATGAAACTCTACTTATCCTTTGTGTTTGTTGGAGCGTTGGCATTGGCATGTCTTGGCCCGACAAAAGAGCCGAAACCGACGACGTCTTGCGACTCCACCCAGTCACAGCAGGTTGCCCACAAACAAGATGATGCACCAATGCCAAGCAAAGGTGGCATCATACAAGACAGCGTGTTCTATAGCAAAGTGCTCGGAAGCAACCGCAACTTCACGGTCTATCTCCCACCATCATACCATGCTGACACACACCGCGAATATCCCATCCTCTACCTGCTCCACGGGATGTTGGATGATAATCGTTGCTGGACCGAACGCGCACATCTCCAAGCGGTGACCGACTCCTTGATAGCACAGGGGAAGTGCTGCGAGATGATCATTGTGACGCCATGCGCTGGTGGCAAGGCCAACGTGGATTGGAACGGTTATTTCGACATGCCAGGATGGGCGTACGAGACTTTCTTCTTTCAGGAATTCTTGCCATTCATCGAGTCTCTATACCGAGTGAGCCAGGCCAAGGGACAGCGAGCCGTTGCAGGACTCTCCATGGGTGGAGGTGCCGCCACGAGTTACGCCCAGCGCCACCTTGGCATGTTCTGTGGTTGTTATGCCATGAGTGCTCTGATGGACATCGTTCCTCTGCCGGGCAGCAAGGCTGGAAAGAACAGCAAGGTTGGGTTGATGAGCACGTCGGTGGCGGAGAAAAGTTGTATCAAATTTGTTCAGAAGGCCAGCGAAACCACAGTGGATAGTCTGCGCCATGTGAAGTGGTATGTGGATTGCGGTGACAAGGATTTCCTCTTGCAGCGCAACCGTGAATTCATTGCTGCCATGAAAGCGAAAAAGATACCGCTTGAAGTTCAGATTCGCAAGGGTACCCATTCTTGGCAGTATTGGCATTCCGGCCTTTACATTTGTTTGCCGTTCATCAGCGATTGTTTTTCCAAGGAAACCACATTGTGACATGTTTACTCCGAAATGCCGCTTTTATGGGTTCCACGGAGTAACTGAGGGAAGGAGATTACGCCTGGCATATAGAAACGAAATGAATTAAAAAAGCAAAACAATCCATTTGTCCCATACTAATGATGAAAACGAGGATTAAGAATATCTTGAAGCAATTGCTTCATAGTCCTTTGGAGTTTCCGGTCGAGGCCGCCATGGGGTTTTTGTTTTTCTGCATCAGCGCCTGGCATACTGGTCATGCTGAATGGAATAGTGCAACAGGCGAATATGAAAGCCTTGTCAATGTGGACATTCTTTGGTTGTTTGTGCCACTGCTGGTGCTGACATTCTGGTTGCACAAAGTGAACCGCTGGGCATATATGGTATCAGGTTTGCTGTTCCTGCCATTGATGGCGCTCAACCTCAAACCATTCCTATGGACATACGGCTTTGCCTTCACCTATGTCCTTGCCGCTATTTTGCTGTTGGTGGGCGTGCGACGCATGGATAATCGAAACTTTGCGGCACATGCCCTGCATGTGGTCACCCAGTTGTTTTTTGGAGTTGTCATCTCAGGACTGCTCACAATTGCCGTCATGGCCATCGTCGCCTCATTCCTCTACATCTTCGGCATAGACACATCGACGCATATCTACGAGTACATCTATGAGTTCATTTGGTTCTTCATTGCACCGCAGGTCTGCTGCACGCTCATCTCACAGAATGAGGATGAAGTCAATGAACCTGCCAAGGTGCTGCGACTGATACTCAACTTCATCCTCTCACCAGCCGTCATCATCTACACCGTCATCCTCTATGTCTATTTCATCAAGATAGTCCTTGTGTGGGACTTGCCGAAAGGTGGCGTGGCATGGATGGTCATGGGTTTCGTGACGGTGGCTCTCGCGGGACGGCTGATGCAGTACGTGCTCAAAGAGCATTATTATGACTGGTTCTACCGCCACTTCACATGGATTGCCATTCCGCCGCTTATCATGTATTGGATAGGCTCCATCTACCGCATACGCCTGTACAGCTTCACCGAGAGCCGCTTCTATTTGTTGGTTGCCGGTGCGCTGATGACGCTCTTCGTCCTCATGCTGCTTTGGCGCCGTACCCGTTGGTTCCAATTGATGGCACTGATTTTCGGAGCGGCCATCATCATGTTCACCTACATCCCCGGCATCTCTGCCAAGAACATCGGCTTCCGTTGCCAGAAGGCCCGCCTGCAGCAGTACATTAGTGACTTGAAACTGCTGGATTCGAAAACGGGAAAGTTTGTCCAAAGACTGAATTTTGATGAAATCTATAAGGATAGCATGCTTTGTAGGCAATACCAAGAGGTGTGCAGCATCATCGATTATGTGCGTGATGACATGGGGCGTGACGCCTTTGTCGAACAATATGGTCGATGGAGTTGGTATGACTCGAATTTTGACACCAAACATGACTGTGATTTGGTAGAAGATAATCTATACAAGCTCAATGCCCCTCTCCATTTGGGTGAATACAACATTATGCTGCACACTGAAGATTATTATATAAGTACCAAGGATGGCAAGGTCACGGTGAAGAAAGACAACAAAGTCGTATTAATCTATCCCCTCGATGAAAGAATCCAAAAGAATCCCCAACTGCTTGACTACCCTGACAGCCTTTTCCAATGGAGTAACGATTCTCTGATGCTTGTCTTTGAAGGTTTCTATAAGAGTCGCGAAGGAATGGCAAATGCAAATTATGGTGGTTTTCGGTTGTTCAGGAAATCGGAATGATATGGGACGTTTGAAATTGAAGAAGGTGCAATAATGATTTTTTATTCGAATTGGAAATCGTATTCAATATTGTTGCTGGTCTTTCCTGCCTTCTTCAATATCTGATACATGCGCTGCATGCCCTCTTGCTGCTGTTCGTTAGGCATTCCCTCCACTTTTCCGTCTTGGTTCACAATGTGGGTCGCACCAAGGTCGTATCTTGCCAGACCATTCTTGTCAGTAAAGAAATGGCAGAAGGTCAGTCCGCTTGGAAGATAACTGGAGATGACGCTGTTGAGTTTGGCTTCAAAGAGTAAACAACCTTTTGAATAGAACAGGATAAGGTGCTGATTCGTCGGCATGGGAAAGGCTTTCGAGTCAATCCTTTCGGTGTTCTTGACCTTGAATTCGCCGGTTTCCGGATTCACGGCAATGATGTTGTCGAAAGTCAGGACGTAATCGCCGGGGGTGATGTTTGTCGGTTGCACTCCTTCCTGTATGACGATGGCATAAAGGTCGTCGGAAGAGTATTCATCCACAAAGTCCTCGCTGCTGCCGCATGCCATTAACAGACATGCTGCCAGTGTTGTCATCATGATGGTTTTCAGCTGTGTCATCATTTAATAGTATTAATCATGTTTACATACGAAATGGCTACAAAGATAGGGAAATGATTGAATACAATCAAGTTTTTTTCATCAAAACATGTCTTTATCTTGATAATATCCGACTATTCCCCGGTAAACTTGCCCACGAAGAGGATAACACCTGAGGATGCCTCACGGATGACATATACGAAGGGACGGTTGGCGTGGAAGTTCGCCCTGGGGTATTCTATGGGTTTTGAAACTGAGTTCACCATCGTACCAGCCACGGTTACGGCGGCAGCCTCCGAGCCTTCCTCATTCACCTTGATTTTGGCCTTTTGACGCATCATCGCAATATAAACAGGCAGGTCGCACATGTTGCGTATTTCTTCACAATTGGGGTCGAAAGCCATTTTGACACCCATCCGCTTCATCAATCCAATCAACCCTTCATCCATATCGTTGGTGTCGGAAGTGGTCTCAAAGTTCGGCAGTTTCAGGTCCACTTCGTATGGGGAAACCATATTCATCAAGTTGTTGGAAAGGTTGACCGACTTTCCAATATTCGCTAAGATGGCAATGATGTCATCGGTGGTCTTGCCTTCCTCGGGTAGCATCACCGTCATGCTCCAATTGCCATTGCTATATGGGATGTCGACAGCAGCATAGGTGTCGTTCCTCAGGTAGTTGATGAGCACGGTCTGGTGCATCAAGGGTAGCTGCTTGTTGCCTTTCTCTGTAGTAAAGGTTTCCTTCCTGGTGTTCTTGGGGTCGAACTTCGAAGTCCAGTCGGCCTTGAAATAGATGGCGTTGAGCAAATACGACATCATATTGGGGTCCACCTCGTCAAGGATGGTGGGAATCATGCCGTTGGTTTTGTCGTTGCACCAGCCGTTGATATGGTCGAGGGTTTTCGACGAGGAGAAGTCGAGGGCTTCGGCCTTGGCATCATAATACATCTCCATGTCCTTTTGGAACTGTTCCTTCAAGGAATAGCGTTGGTTCAAGAAGATGGCGTTGGCGATATTGAGTTTCACCTTCGGATCCACTTTCGGCAAGTTGTCGATGAGGTTCTTGCAGTATTCGTTCACAGCCTTGATGCCGCCCTCGTGGAAGCCCAGTGTCTGTTCCAGTTCCTGTTCCGTCTGCCCCGTGGCAGCATCGTTAACCATGCCCAAGACATAGGTGATACTCAAAGGCGAGTAGATGAAGCTCTTTCCGCTGCGGTCGGTCTCATTTACCGTTTTGAGGAAGTTGAGAGTGAACTGGTTGTTGTCATTGACGAAGACCTTCTGTGCCTGTGTCAGCTCTACAGGTTGCGACTCCGACAACATGTTCACCACTTGTTTTGTCTCGCTTGAATACTCATCATCAGAAGATGAACACGCCAGCATCACACCGCTCAGCATGATGGCTGCCAAAACATACAAACTCTTTTTCATAAACAGGTATTTTTTCATCTTTTTTCTTTTTTCTTTCTTTATTTGCGATAAAACCTAAGGTAAAGGCCGTTGTCGCCCCAGTTTTCGTTAGATACTTCATCCCATTCCATCCTGTCTTTCGAAAAACTCACTATGTCATATTCAAAGACCGTCTGGCCATAATAGGATTCTGTGTTCGTGAGATTCAAAGTGATGTGGTTCCCGTTGATTTTGTACCTGAATGATTTTGTGGCATAAAGGCCAGTGCCCGTGCCATCAGGATTGAAGGTGAAAGGCCACATGTCGGCTGTGTCTGCATATTTGGGATTCTTACTCTGATGACTCGCCGACCATTCTCCAATCAATGATGATGGATTGA
>JAFZSL010000076.1 GCA_017619375.1 Prevotella sp.
AGCCAGATAGCGTCCATGAAGGTCTATGGAGACTGATTTTCGCCATCTCTGGCTCGGTAAGTTAACGACCAACACTGGAAAACAAAACCAGTCGGAGGTCTATGTCGAATCAAATTTATGCCACTTTTTCAAGTGGGCTCAAAATTGAAAATTGAAAATTGAAGATTGACCTGCGGTCAAAGTTGCTCACGCTCGGCAGACTACAAGCAAGCTTGGTCTGCTCTCGCTTAATCGCAACTTTGAAATTTGTAGACTTTAGGGCAAAAAAAAAGGAGTACCGCTGTACTCCAACCTTTGTTAACCTTAAATCTAATACTATGAAAAACACGTTGCAAAGATAATCAGTATTCTGACATCTTGCAAGCATTTGGGGTAAAATTTATCATTTTTTAAACAATTCTTGACCTAAATCAAGTGATTGTGCTCGCCAACAACGTATTTTTATGTGATTAAACAGTATTTTTATACCTTTGGCAACAGCACCACGCCCTCCTGTTTCTTGCCATCCATCATGATGCGCAGAGGTTTGTCAAATCTGACATGCCTGACAAAGTTGGTCTCCTCGACGGCAGGCATGGCATCGAGGACTTCCTTCCGCCATACGCCCTCTCCGTTGAAGGTGTTGACAGTGAAGTACCCCACGCCGAAACTGGTGAGGTTTTGGAAGAAATGGGTGCCCTGACTGGGGTCGATGCGGTAGTTTTTCAGTCCCGCCTCCACGATGAGTTTCGAAGCACTGATGTGCGGCCATTTCACAGGGATGCCCAGCCAATAGTCGCTGGAGCCCCACCTTCCAGGTCCCACGAGGACATAGTTACCTCCCTCCTGGAGGAATTTACGGTTGATGCGCTCTATCTCGTTGGCTATGGTGGGGTTGTTGGACGCTGTGAAGTTGTCGTCGGTCTTCACATACACCACGTCGGTGATTTCCTCGTTGATGCCATGGCCCAGCGACATGTGCGAGCGGAGGAGGCATTCCTCGTCATCGATGGTGGAGAGGTCGGTTTCGAGCATCTGCTTGGAATCGACGATAGGCCTGATTTGCAAGAGATGGAAATCGAGGGTGTTGTCGACGATGTTGCAGGCGAACTCTATCTCCACGGGGCGGTGCATGCCCTCGGAGCCGAACTTCATGGCCATCTGCATGATTTCGGGGAAGGGGAAGACGTTCTGTTGGAGTACTCCAGCGAAGGAAATCACCTTGCGCCCGCCTTCGTAGATGCCATCCCTGATGATTTGGTCGTAGGGGTCGTAGGTGGAAGCGATGAAGTTGAGCGACTTGTCCTTGTCGGCCTCTTTCACGCGGAGTTTGAGGATGTTGAACCCGTCGTCGACCTTGAAATCGGTGGCGGCGTTCTCCATGTCGAGGGCATAGAACTTGGTCTGTGTCTCCTTGAGCGCCGTGTCCATCTCGCTGGTTTGCAGCACCTGGTTGGGGTGGTAGGGACTCACCCTCAGCGTCTGCCCCCCGTCGACGATGTATTTCCCCAGTCCCAGGGCGAGGCTTGCGATGCCGTCCTCGGCCTTCTCGTCACCGATGGGGTAATAGTTGAGCGACCTGAGCACGCCACTGATGTTGGGATAGAAATGGCTGCCATACTGCCTTCCCACCACTTCTTGCAAGATGACGGCCATCTTCTCAGAGTCGATGACATTGCTGGTGGCCGTCATATAGGCTTTGGAGTCGCGGTAAAAGACCGATGCATAGACGCCCTTGATGGCGCAGGCGAGCATACGCAGCATATCGTATTTGTCCTCCATGTATGGAATCATATAGGTGGAGTAGATGCCGGCGAATGGTTGGTAATGGGCGTCCTCAAGGAGCGACGACGACCTCACGGCGATGGGGCTTCTGGTCGCCTCGAAGAATGTGAAGAAGTCGGCGATGAGGTTGTCGGGCAGTTGTGCCTTGAGGAAATGCGAGAGGATGACCTCGTCGGAAGCATCGCTCAGCGCTATCCGATACAAGTTGTTGGCGTCCATGAACCTGTCGAAGATGTCGGTGCACAGCACCACGGTCTTCGGAATGGAGACGGTGGCGTTGTCGAAGGCGTTGAACTCCGGGTGGCGCTTGACGATATTGTCAAGGAAGGCGAGGCCACGGCCCTTGCCTCCCAGAGACCCTTCTCCGATCCTGGCGAAGTGGGCGTACTTGTCATATTTCCCCCTGTCGAAGACGGCCACCACGCCCACGTTCTTCATCTTGCGGTATTTCACGATGGCCTCGAAAATGATTTGGCGGTGCGCATCCACATCCTTGAGTTTGTGCCATGTGACATGCTTGAGGAACTGCGAGACGGGGAAGATGGCCCTCGCACAGAGCCAGCGGCTCACATGGTTGCGCGAGATGTGGTAGAGCATCGACTCCTTGGGAATATTGAACACATTGTCCTGCAACTCCTTGAGGCTTCTCACCCTCATCACCTCATGCTTGGTGGAGGGGTCGCGGAAGATGAAGTCGCCGAATCCCAAGTGCTCTGCGAGGAGCCTCCGCAAGTCGATGTTCATCTTCTTGGAGTTCTTGTCCACATAGTGGAAGCCCTCCTCCATCGCCTTCGCCTTGTTCGCGTCCTCCGCACTTTGCATGATGAGCGGCACGAACTCATCACGGGAACGTATCTCCCGAAGGAATTTGAACCCCGCTTCCGGATCCTTCACCCCGTCCTTGGGGAAACGCACGTCGCAGATGATGCCCTGCGTGTTGTCGGCATATTTCTCATAATAAGCCATGGCTTCCTCGTAGGTCCTGGCCAGCAACACCTTTGGCCTTCCACGCTTCCGTTGTGCCGCGGTGTGTGGGTTGAGTGCCTCGGTGGAAAACCGTTGGCTTTGCAGGAGGATGTAACTGTAGAGGTTGGGCAGGACAGAGGAATAAAACCGGATGTTATCTTCCACAAGGAGTATCATCTGCACGCCGGCCTCTCGCATGTCGTGCTCGATGTTCATCTTGTCCTCGAGGAGTTTGATGATGGAGAGGATGAGGTTGGTGTCACCCAACCAGCAGAAGACATAGTCGAAAATGGACATGTCCTCGTCCTGGATGCGCTTGGTGATGCCATGGGAGAAGGGGGTGAGCACCACGCATGGCAGCGCAGGGAAGTCGGCCTTGATGTCTCGCGCCACGCTGAAGGCGTCGTTGTCGGCTATGCCGGGCATGCAGATGACGAGGTCGATGGCCGTGGTGGAGAGCACGTCACGTGCCTCCTCGGTGGTGCACACCTGCGTGAACGACGGGGGGTAGCGCATCCCCAGTTCCATGTATTCGTCGAAAATCTTCTCGTCCACCCTTCCATCATCCTCCAGCATGAAGGCATCGTAGGGATTGGCCACGATGAGCACGTTGAAGATGCGGTGTGTCATCAGGTTGACGAACGACACGTCCTTCAGATAGAACTTGGTCCACTCCTGTGGTATGATATTGTCCATATTAGTCAATTTTGATGTTCTTATTTCATATCGTCATCTCCTCCTGTGAGCCCATTCACACCACCATGCAGGCATACGCCAAGGAAGTCATGGCATTGTGTGTGCAAAAATAACCAATATCTTTCACACCACAAAGCACATTGGACAGAACAATCGGATTTTTCAACCTTCAATCTTCATTTTTCAATTATTTGCATTATATTTGCAATCGTACAACCATTCACAACCAAAGCCGATGATGACACTGAAAAAACTATTGCCACTGATGCTCATGCTGCTTCCCGCTCTTTCGACAATGGCGCAGGAAGAGGATTGGGAATCCGTGGATGATTTCAACAACGTGAAGGACATCGTTGAACGATGGACGGAGAAAAGCCTCCTGGTGGAGAACACCTTCAAGCAAGCACCTGTGAGAAATTTCGCCATGGCTTTCTGCAAGCACTACCAGCAATACGCCCCCAACAAGGCCATGGTCGATTACCTGAAAAAACCAGGGAATTACACCTGGGAGGAAAAAGGCTATTATAGCGTCGAAGACATCCGCAACGGCTATGTCAAATGTGACATGGGCGGGCAATTCGACCATATGACGGAAATCTGCTATTGGAAACGGAAGAACGGGCACGCCCTGGTCGGCATCCTGATGCAAATGGGACGTGAAGGCGAGAGAGCCGACAACGCCTTGCTCTTCTATGACTACGACCCCAAGACACGCATGCTGAAACCCGATGTCAAGGTTTGGAACACCGTCTGCCAATACATAGGGAGTCATGAAGGCTCATGCTTTGCATACCTGCCGAAAGAAGGGAAAAACATCGACTTCACCATGGTCACATGGACCATGGAGAACGATTTTGAGTACGATGACTACACTCTGAAATGGACGGGCGACTCCTTCATCGAAGAAAAGACAAAAAGAGATTGAAAAATTGGACAAGCGACTTGTAGAGATGGGATTCTTCCCATCTCCACCGCAGAATGCCCACCAACTATTTTTCCCAACCACCTTCATCATGGAATCAAACCACTGAAAATGAGGGGATTTTTCCTCCAAAAAAGGAAATTAACATAATTTAACCCAATCAAGGTGATAGATTCTTTATTTCTGTTATATATTTGTAGTTGGAATCAGCATTGCAATAAGTGTAAGTAAAGGTTTGAACAAAAAAAGATGTTTTAGGAATGGCCGTCACCGACCCGCGAGGAAAGGTGGCGGTTTTCATTTCTAAAACTCGACGTAAGGGGCGAGGCGGCTGATGGCCTCCGGTGTGAAGTCAGGGAGAAGGGAGAGTTCGTCGAGGGAATGCAACGGCCCCTTGAGCCTGACACGGTCGACGATGGCCTTCGCCATGTAGAAATTGATGTAGGGATGCTTGCGCAGTTGTGCAAGCGAGAGATGGTTGACATTGAGTTTCCTCACATCCGACGGTTTGAGGACGAAGAAGTCGGCAGCCTCTTGTGGGAACCCCTCGATTTCCATCAATTGCCCGATGGAGCAGAATCCTCCCAGGCTCTCCCTGTAAGCCACCACTTTCCTGGCATAATAACTCCCGATGCCCGGCACTTTCTTAAGCGCCGTCGTGTCAGCCTTGTTGAGGTCGAGATGCTCTCCCACCTTGAGTTTGACGGGATACCTCAGAGTGTCTCTCGGATAGGACGGCGCAGCATCATCGGAAGCACGTTCCCATGACGGGCGACCGGAAGAGGAGCCGCTCCTCTGCGCATATCCTCCCCCTGACGGGTGGCCTTGCCGCCGATACTGGTTCCCATACACCTCGGCGGCAGGGCGATAGTCGGGCGAGATGCGGATGTAGGGTTCCAACTCCCTGTATTGCTTCACCGTGAGTCCATACACCCTGGCGAAATCTTCCGGCACACGGTAGACCCCACCCTTGGCCCTGTATTTCAAGATGTTTCTCACTTGCCAAGGTTGCAGGCCAAGGTCCAACAACTGAGTGCTGTCCGCCAGATTGGGGTCGAAAGGAGCCAGTCTCACCTCCCGACCATCCACGGCCTTGCCTTCGGCGCCCTGGCCGACGGCCACATCACTGTTCACCCCGTCATCCCCGACAACTTCACCACCCTCCGTGACATCGTTGCCCTTCCCCACGAGCCAGATGCCCACGACGGCCACCACGGCGACAGTCAACGCCACAAGGATGGCCCTGCGGTCGGACTTGGGAAAGTAGAAGAATTCCTTGAACATGATGGTGAGAGCCGCTGTTTCGTTTTACAACACCCCCAACTGATGGAGGAACACCGCGATGATGCAGATGGGGCATACGAAACGTACGAAGAAGAGGAATACCCGGTAAGCCGTGGCAGGCAAGGCTCCCCAGTTGGTGACTTGGTCATGCACCACCTTCTTAGGCACATACCAGCCCACGAAGAGGCAGGTGAGCAGCGAACCCAGGGGCAGCAGCACCTGGGCCGTCAATGCGTCACACGCATCGAGGATGTTCATTCCCATCACCTTGGCCGAGGACAACATGCCTTGAGAAAGCGAACAGAAGACAGCGATGATGCTGCAGCAGATGGTGACGACCCACGCCCCGGCATTGCGCGAGATGTGCAGTTCCTCGTGAAAGAACGCCGTCCCTATCTCATGCATGGAGATGGTGGACGTGAGGGCTGCCAGGGCAAGCAAGGCATAGAAAAGGATGGAGATGACATATCCCAATGCCGGCATGGTGGAGAACGCCTCACTGAATACGTTGGGAAGGGTGATGAAGATGAGCGAAGGCCCCGAGTCGGGTGCGACACCCACGGAAAAAGCCGCAGGGAATATCATCAGGCCGGCAAGGATGGCGATGAGGGAGTCGAGCAATGCAATCTGCACCGCCGAACCCACCAGTTTCGTCTCACGCTTGAAATAAGAGGCATAGGTGCACAGGCACGCCGTGCCAAGGCTGAGAGAGAAGAAGGCCTGCCCCAGGGCCTCGAGGAACACGCTGTGGGTGACCTTGGAGAAATCGGGATGGAAGAGGAAGCGCACTCCCTTCATGGCTCCGGGCAGCATGCACGATGCCACGATGATGACCATGAGCAACACGAAGAGCGTGGGCATGAGGAGTTTGGAGGCTTTCTCTATGCCATTGCGCACACCACGCGCCACCACGACGTGCGTGGCGATGATGAACGCCACGGCCCACAGCACGGGCTTCCATGGATTGCTGGAGAACTGTTGGAAATATGCCTGCACATAACCGGCATCCCCGTTGAGATGCCCCAAGACAGAGGCAAGGAGGTATTGCAGGCACCAACCGGCGACAACGGCATAGAAGCCGAGGATGATCATCGAGGTGACCACGCCGAGATATCCGATGACGCGCCAGGGGGTGCGGCCGGCCAACTTGTCATAGGCCTTGGCGGCGTTGGAGCCGGAGTGACGCCCCACGACAAACTCCGCCACCATGCCGGGGATGCCAAGCATGAACACGCAGAGGAAATAGATGAGGATGAAGGCTGCTCCACCATTCATCCCTGTCATGTAAGGGAATCGCCAGATGTTGCCCAATCCCACGGCAGAACCCGCCGTGGCGAGGATGATGCCCATCTTCGAGCCGAAACTTCCTCTTGCATGTTCGCCCATGGCCGTCTGTTGTCTTAAATGATATTGAACTGGTGAAGGAAGATGAGAAGGATGCTCAACGGGCAGATGAAGCGCACCAGGAAGAGATACAATTGGAAGAAGGTGCCCTTCAGCGTTCCCCAGTTGGTGAATTCGTCACGCACGACCTGCTTCGGCGCCACCCACCCCAGGAAGATGCAGGTAAGCAAACCGCCTATTGGCAGGAAGAACTGCCCCGTGACCATGTCAAAGATATCGAAAAGCGACATGCCGAAGAATGTCAAGCCATCCCAAGCACCACAAGAGAGCGAGCAGAAGACTCCCATCACCATGCAGGCTGCTGTCACCACCATCGCTGCCCTGGAACGCGACATTTTCATCTCCTCCTGCAGGAATGCGGTGCTCACCTCGTGAAGGGAGATGAGCGATGTGAGGGCTGCCACGGAAAGCAGGACATAGAACATCACCGACACCACGGAACCCAGCACCGGCATGGATGCGAACGCTTGCTGGAAGACATTGGGCAGGGTGATGAACACAAGGGAGGCTCCCGAGTCGGGCGCCACGCCCACGGAGAATGCCGCCGGGAAAATCATCAGGCCGGCAAGGATGGCCACAAGGCAGTCCACCACGCTGATTTGCAAGGCCGACTTGAAGAGGTTGGTGTGTCTCGAGAAATAGGAGGCATAGGTGCAGATGCAGCCCATGGCAATGCTGAGGGAATAAAACGACTGTCCCAAGGCTTCCAGGAACACGCCCCTGTCCATCTTTCCGAAATCAGGCTTGAAAAGGAAGGAAACGCCCTTCCCGGCACCGGGGAGGAGGCATGAGGCCACCACAAGCACAAGCAACAGGATGAAAAGCAAGGGCATCATCAACTTCGACATCCTTTCTATTCCATTGCGCACCCCCCTCACGATGACGAAATGGGTGATGATGAGGAAAGCCAAGGTGGTGATGATGGGTTTCACGGGGTGAGAAGCAAACTCCTTGAAATAGTTGGTCACGTGTGCGGTGTCTCCGTTGAGCGTCCCCACAGCGGAGCCGAAGATATACTGCAGGCACCATCCCGACACCACCACGTAGTAGCCGGAGATGAGGAATCCCGTCATCACGCCGAGATAGCCCACGTATTTCCAAGCCTTTCCTCCCGCCATGCGGTCGTAGGCCCTTGCCGTGTTGGCCGCCCCATGTCGCCCGATGATGAATTCGCTCACCATGCAGGGTATGCCCAACATGAGCACGCAGACAATGTAAATGATGATGAAGACGGCGCCTCCATTGTCACCTGTCATGTAGGGGAAGCGCCAGATGTTGCCAAGTCCCACGGCAGACCCCGCCGTGGCCAGCACCACGCCCAACTTGCTTCCAAAACTTGCCCTTTCAGTTGTCTTAGACATAGCTTACCTCGTGAGTGGAAAACCCAGATTTAAAATTTTTAATCTATATTCTCTAACATTTCATATAAAAATCCCTACTTTTGCATGTTCAATATCAAGAAACATGCAATATCTTAGACACCTGGTCACCCACTACCCGTTTTCATGCATCCTGATAGCCGTCATCTGGTACCTGTGCTTCTTCACGCCACCAGAGACCCCGTTGGACAACGTGGCCTTCATCGACAAGTGGACACACATTGCGATGTATCTGTTCACCGGCACGGTCATCTGGGAGGAATACCTGCACCGCCACCGCCGTGTGGAGTGGCGCAAGGTGCTCCTGATGGCATGGCTGGCACCCATCGTGATGAGCGGCTTGATAGAGTTTTTGCAGGCCACGTGCACAGGAGGCCGCCGCAGTGGGGAATGGCTTGACTTGGCCGCCAACGCCACGGGCGCCACGCTGTCGCTGGTCATCGGAATTCTTCGGGCACGGCACCGCGCCAGATGACATAAGGATTCCGGCGCATGTTCTTGTTATAGAAACGATGGTCGCCCGTCACCTCGATGCCGATGAAGTCGGGTTTCTCAAAGGGTTCGTTCTCACTTCCCAACTCCACCTCGGCTATCACCAGGCCCTCGTTGTCGCCATAGAATTCGTCCACCTCGAAAACGTGGTCGCCACTCTTCACCAGATAGCGTGTCTTGTCGATGATGCCCGGTTCGCAAAGCAGGAAGAGGTGCTCGGCCTCGTCGAGCGTGATTTCCTTCTCAAACTCGTAACGCTTCAACCCTCCTCCGACAGAGGGAGCCTTGATGGTGAGATATCCCTTGTCGTCTCTGACGCGCACTCTCACCGTAGCCCCTTTGGCGGCGATGTAGCCCTGCTTGATACGACTGGACGAGAAGGCACGACTTTTGAAGTCCCTGTTCTTGTAAACGAGGAACTTCCGTTCAATTTCAAATCCACTCATATCCGGGTGAGGTCAAAACATGTTGTGGATGGCGTAAAAAGCATAGGCAAGAGCAAGGAGGATCAAAGCCACCATGATCCATAACACGACTTTCTGTCCTTGCTTCTCTTGCTTCTGAACGTAAGCTTGACGCTTTTTGTTTACTTTCTTTGACATGATTGTTGTTGTTTATGTGATTCTACCTTGATTTCATTCCTGCTCCCCTACTGCTCTTCATTGACGGGGAATTCCATGAGGTAAGCCTTGATGAAGCCATCGATTTTCCCATCCATCACGCCGTCGACATCGGTGGTCTGGTAATTGGTGCGATGGTCTTTGACCCGACGGTCGTCGAAGACATAACTGCGGATCTGGCTCCCCCATTCTATCTTTTTCTTACCTGCCTCTATCTTCGCCTGAGCCTCCAGGCGTTTCTTCATGGCGCGGTCGTATAGTTGCGACTTGAGGAGACGCATGGCATTGTTGCGGTTTTCCAACTGCTTGCGACTCTCGGTGTTCTCGATGAGGATTTCCTCTTCCTCTCCCGTGTCAGGGTCGACATACTGGTATCTGAGGCGTACACCCGTCTCCACCTTGTTGACATTCTGCCCACCGGCGCCACCGCTCCTGAACAAGTCCCACGAGACTTTCGAGGGGTCGACATACACCTCTATGGTGTCGTCGACGAGCGGCGAGACGAAGACGCTGGCGAAACTGGTCATCCGCTTTCCCTGGGCATTGAAGGGAGAGACCCTCACGAGGCGGTGGACGCCGCTCTCGCTTTTGAGGAAGCCATAGGCGCTGTCGCCACCTTCTATCTCCATGGTGACACTCTTGATGCCGGCCTCGTCGCCGTCCTGCAAGTTGCTCACCGTCACCTTGTGGCCATGGGCTTCCGCCCACCGCATGTACATGCGCATGAGCATCTGGGCCCAGTCCTGGCTCTCGGTGCCACCAGCGCCGCTGTTGATCTTGAGCACGCAGTCCATGGGGTCTTCCTTCTGCCGGAGCATGTTGCGCAGTTCCAACTCTTCGATGGCCTTCACGGCAAGGGCGTAGTCATTGTCCACCTCTTCCTCGGTGACCATGTCGTCGTGATAGAAATCAAAGGCCAGTTGCAGTTCATCGGCCTTGTCGCGGACATCCTTGTAGCCGTCGAGCCATTTCTTGATGCCCTTCACCTTCTTCATCTGCTCTTGCGCACGCTTTGGGTCATCCCAGAAGTCGGGGGCCTGGGTGCGCAAGTCTTCCTCCTCGTATTCTATCTTCTTCTTGTCTATCTCAAGGTATTTGTGCAATGCGTCGGCACGCTCAAGCACATCCTTCAGTTGGTCACTGGTTATCATTGTCTTTGTTTCGTTTACTCTTGGTACATGGCCTCTATCTCCGAGGCATAGTTTTTGAGAAGGACGTTTCTCCTGATTTTCAAGGTGTTCGTCAACTCACCATTTTCCATGCTGAATGGTTTTGGCAGGAGTGTGAACCGCTTGATGCGCTCGTAACTGGCAAGTCCTTGCTGCAAGGTTTCCATCCTCTCCGTCATCATGGCCATCACCTTGGGGTTTCGGCAGAGTGCCTCCTGGCTGTCGGCCTTGATGCCGTTTTCTCGTGCGAATTCCTCGAGGAGTGCGAAATTGGGTACGATGAGTGCAGAGACGAATTTCCTTTGGTCAGCGATGACGGCGATTTGCTCCACGAACTTGTCCACCAGGAGTTTCGACTCTATCATCTGCGGTGCGATGTATTTGCCGTTGGAGGTTTTGAAGAGGTCCTTGATGCGCTCCTTGAGGAACAGTTCCCCGTCTCTCATATATCCTGCATCTCCGGTGCGGAAGAAGCCATCCTCGTCGAAGGCGGCGGCAGTGAGTGCCTCCCGCTTGTAATACCCCCTTGTAATGGTGGCCCCACGGAGCAGGATTTCATCGTTCTCACCTATCTTCACTTCCACGGAGTCTAACGGCCTTCCCACCGACCCGATGGTGTAAGGTGCGTTGTAATGGTCGTGGGATACCGTGGCGAGGCTTTCGGTGAGTCCATATCCCACCATCATGCCGATGCCTATGGAATGGACGAACTCTTCCACCTCCGGTGAGACGGTGGCTCCTGCCGTGGGGAAGAAATGGGCGTTCTCCAAACCCAATTCCTTCCTGATCAGGCTGAAGACGGTCTTGTTGAAGAACGTATACTCCAACTGCAAGTGGAGGGGCGGCCTCCTGCCATTACTCAGGTATTCCACATTGTATCGACGGCCCACGGAGAGGGCTTTGTTGAAGAGTGCACGCTTGGCACCGCTCGACTTTTCCACTTTCTCCATCACACCCACGAAGACCTTCTCCCAGAAGCGTGGCACGGAACTCATGCAAGTGGGGTGTATCTCACGCAACGTTTCCTGTATCTCCCTGGGGTAGGTGTTGATGACAAGTCTTGCTCCCACGGTGAGGCAGAGAATGGCCCACCCTCTCTCAAACACATGGGTGTAAGGGAGGAAGTTCATCACCACGTCCTTTTCATTCACGGGCACCGTCTTGTGATTGGCCTCCATGGCGGCATGGTATTGCCCGTGTGTGAGGATGACGCCCTTGCTGTCGCCTGTGGTGCCGCTGGTGTAGAGAATGTTGGCGATGTCGTCCATTGTCGCCTCCTGGCACCGCTTCTCCACCTCGGTCTGCCGGGGAAGGTTCTCTCCCAGTTTGAGGAAGTCGTCAAAATAGATGGCATTGGGGTCGCCAGGCACCATGGCCACGGCCTTGTCGAAGATGATGATGCGCTCCAGCGTGGGGCATTGCGGGAAAATGCGGTGCGCCTTGTCATACTGCTCCTGCTCTCCGACGAAGAGGATGCGCACCTCGGCGTCGGCGATCATGAAACGGATTTGCTCCTCGCTGCTCGTGGCATAGAAAGGCACGGTGACCGCTCTCACACCAAAGGCGCCAAAGTCGGTAAAAAGATACTGCACGGCATTTTGCGAGAAAACACCGATGTTTTCCTGCACCTTGACACCCAAGTTGAGCAATGCACTCGACACCTGTTTGACGACGTCGGAGAATTGGTTCCACGAGATCGACTTCCACTCCCTACTACCAAACTCTCGATAGGTGAGTACAGGCTTGTCGCCCAAGATCTTGGCTTGTTCGTGTACTAAGACCGAAAAATGGCAATTTGTCTGCATGATCCTTTTGCTTTAGAATGTCAGTTTTTCTATACTTTCTGTTGTTGTTTTACAACGTCATATGAGAAAGGGCGAGCGTCACTTAGGCAAAGCCAACACCTCACCATGCCACATATCTTGCATTTTAATGCAAATATACGGCAAAATCAATGAAAAACAAAAAAAAAAGGGAATTATCATCCGACTTGCGTGCTTTTTGCCTGAAAAAACACCTTTGCCGGCCCTAAATGCCTTCTGTATCGGCCTCCTTCACAGGAAGTCCTGCCGCATGGGGCTGAAGGTGTCGATGAGCACGCCGGCCTCCAGGCACTCGCATCCATGCAGCATGTCGGGCTCCACATAATAGCCATCACCGGGACCCAGTTCGCGACGTTCCTCGCCGATGATGAGCATGAACCTTCCGCTGGCCACGTAGGTGGCTTGGCTGTGATAATGGGTATGGGGCGTTCCGACTGCTCCCTTCTCAAACTGCACCTTGACCATCATCAGTTGGCCGTCGTAGGCCATGATTTGCCTCTTGATGCCGAGTCCGGCGACCTGCCATGGCATCTCCTTCTCGATTTGATAAACACTGCTTCTTGTCTTCATGGGATATGGGGTTATGGTTAAGAAATAGAGGTGTCTGCTTCAGTTTTTGCGACACGAGCAGGCAAGTGAAGGAGGAATCATCCTCCAAACTTGCCGTTGACGTGGTCGAGTGCGGTGGGGTCGACCTCCAGCAACTGGCGCATGTCACTCTCCGCACCTTCCTTGTCGCCGATGGAGAGGCGCAACGCTCCACGGCCTTTCAGCGCGGCGATGCAGAAAGGATTGGCCTCGATGGCCTTGTCGTAGATGGCGATGGCCTCGGCCTGCCGCTTTTGGGCCACCATGACTTCAGCCTTGAAAAGCAGCACCTCCTCTGCGTCGGGTGCCATTGTCTCGAGGTGGGCGGCATCCTCCTCGGCACCTTCCACATCGCCCATCTGCAGGAGGAGCCTTCCTCTTTCAAGGTAGGCATCGGCGAAATGCTCGTTGAGCATGATGGTCTTCGTGTACATCGCCACGGCGTTGACCAAGTCACGCTGACCTTTCATCGCCCTGGCATAGAAGAACATCACATCGGCGTTCTCACTGTCGAGAAGGGTGGCTTTCTCACACACCATGACCATGGCGTTGTAGTCTTCCATCATATAGTCCACCCTGGCCATCATGAGGAGAATGTGCACGTTGTCGGGCTCTGCCTCCGCCAGGATCTCAAGTTGCTTCCTTGCCTCAGACAACCTGTCCAAGCGTATGAAGGCTTGCGAGAGATAGTCGCGGGTCTCCAGGTCATCCTTGATTTCCAAGGCTTTGGTGAAACACTTGACAGCAAGTTCGCCCTGCCCCATGCGGAGGGCTTTCACGCCGTCGGTCTTGAGCACGTCGAACTGGCGTGCCGCCTCTCTCTCTTTCTTCTCCTCGGGGCTTTCATCGTTGCCTCCGAACAGTGATTTCAAGAATCCCATTAGTTTTCTGATTGATATTTGCCTGACGGACGCGCCAGGGGTAGGTTTCACTTGGTGAGCAACTTCGCATAGACCTCGTTGGTGAGCACGTCGGTGCGTATCCACAAAGGCCATTTCACACGATTGCCCATGGTGGGCTCGCCCACTTTCTTCTGGCGCTCGAAGACGAATTTCGCATTGACATAGCCTTCGTTGCCATCCTTGGCGATGATGTAGCAATACAGCGTCTGGGCATAGCCCTCCACCTTGCCATCGACCTCGACAGTGGAGGTTTCCCAATCCACCTGGGGTATCACCACCGATTTGATGGCCATGGCCGGATATTTATTCTCAAACTCGCTGCGGCACAAAGCACACAACTCTGCACCGTCGGCTCCCTTGTAGAGGTTGGTGTCATACAAATGCATGTAATACTTGCCGTTCACGCGGTGCAGGCCAGAGTTCTCTGCCTCGAGATTGTCTTGGACCTTGGTCACCACTCCGTCTATTGCAACTTTGGACTGGCTCCAAAAATTGGACAAACGCTCCTTGAGCTTACCTTTACCGGTGGGTTTCTCCGTTACCTGCGCACTCGCCCCGCATACGACCAGCAAGGCAAGCAGCAACATGGTGATTGATTTTTTCATTTCCAATTCTCCTTTCTTTCAAGTTCTTGTAATTATCAATGACAAAACGGCCATCCTTCGCTTTCGACCGTCGGCCAGGTGTCTTTTGTACCAAGCCGATTTCGTCTCGGCTTTACATGGATGGCGGTCGCTGCAAAAGTACAACATTTCCATTATAAGAAAAAAATCTCGCATGCGAAAAAAGATTAAAAATGCTTTGAAAATCGAAAAAAAAGAGTAGTTTCCTGAACATTCTGGGCGGAGTTTGCGACTTGAACATTCTTGGCGGAGTTTGCGACCTAAACATTCTTGGCGGAGTTTGCGGTTACCCCGACCCTTTGATGGGTTGAGGGTCCTTAATGTAAGAGCACCGGGTAGGTGCAATTGAGCCCCCTCCCGACATTTTAAAGCGAACTTATATATTAATAAGGTAAGTCTAAATCATCCAGCATTTCACGCTCCTGCCGCACCCCATGAGCAAGCGGCATCCGACGGCCAAGATACGAAAAACCATGTTTTCGTAAAAAAAACGGCAAAATGTTTTTGAAAGTCACAAAAAAGTTATAATTTTGCACCCACAACAAGAAAAGAGTGACAAAATGAGAATTCTGAGCGCATATTATTACTTTTATCTCTACTTTGCAAATTGTTGCGAAGCGGGAAATTGCGTGTAGATTCCGACATCACTCCAAAAAGGCCAGAGGCCTGCATCGTTTCCCGCTTCAAGACAGAGGCGGGAATGTTTGTTTTATGAAACGACATACCCCTATCCTCCATGATGTACAAACCACCAAGGCATCGGAGAGGAAGGGCACCAAAATAACGAAATGAAAAGAATAGCCATCCAAGGCCGCTTAGGGTCGTTCCACGACATCGCCGCCCACCTGTTTTTCGAAGGAGAGCAAATGCAAATCATCTGTTGCTCCACCTTTGAGGAGGTGTACGAACAAATACGTCTCGACCCCACCATCATCGGCCTCACCGCCATCGAGAACACCATTGCCGGCAGCCTCCTCCACAACTATGAACTGCTGCGCGACTCCGGCACCACGGTGGTGGGAGAGCACAAACTACACATCAAGCACTGCATCTGCTGCCTGCCAGAGGACGACTGGGACAGCATCGACGAAGTACACTCACACCCCGTGGCACTGATGCAATGCCGGCAGTTCCTCGCCAAGCATCCCACTTTGAAAGCCGTGGAAACAGAGGACACCGCAGGCGCGGCGGAAGAGATCATGGCACGTCAACTGAGAGGGAAGGCCGCCATCTGCCACGCCGAGGCCGCACGGATGCATGGCATGAAGGTCCTCGAGGACTCCATTGAGGACAACAAGCACAACTTCACACGCTTCCTCGTGGTCTGCGACCCGAGGAAGGCCGACTTCCTCAGGCCCTTGGAGAAGTCTAACAAGTCGAGCATCGTCTTCTCACTCCCACACGAGGAGGGGTCGCTGTCCAAGGTGCTCACCATACTCTCCTTCTACAACATCAACATGACCAAGATACAATCGCTGCCCATCATCGGACACGAGTGGGAATACCTCTTCTACGTGGATGTCACCTACAGCAACCTCACACGCTACAGACAAAGCATCGACGCCATCACCCCACTGACCAAAGAACTGAAAATATTAGGAGAATATGAGACAGGAAGACAAACCAGTTAACATCGTGCCGGCAGAAAGGCTGAGCCTGGTGCAGGAATATTATTTCAGCCGGAAACTGAAGGAAGTGGCACGGCTCAACGCCGAGGGGCGCGACATCATCAGCCTCGCCATCGGGAGCCCCGACATGCCACCATCGCAAGAAACCATCGAAACCCTGTGCCAGGTGGCACGACGTCACGACGCACACGGATACCAGCCCACCATGGGCACGCCGGAGTTGAGACAGGCCATGGCTTCATTTTATAAAAGGTGGTATGGCGTGGACCTCGACCCTGCCACCGAAATCCTGCCACTCATCGGCAGCAAGGAAGGCATACTGCACGTCACACTGGCTTTCGTCAACCCTGGAGACGGCGTGCTGGTGCCCAATCCCGGATATCCCACTTACACTTCGCTGAGCAAAATCCTCGGAGCGCGCATTGTCAACTACAACCTCAGGGAGGACAACGCTTGGCAACCCGACTTCGACGAATTGGAGCAAATGGACCTCGAAGGCGTGAAACTGATGTGGACCAACTACCCCAACATGCCCACAGGTGGAGACGCCAGGATGGAAACCTACGAAAGACTTGTCGACTTCGCCAAAAGGAAAGGCATCGTCATCGTCAACGACAACCCCTATTCCTTCATCCTCAACAAAGAGCCCAAGTCGCTCCTGCAAGTGGAAGGCGCCAAGGAATGCTGCATCGAGTTCAACTCCATGAGCAAAAGCCACAACATGCCCGGATGGCGCGTGGGGCTATGCGCCACCAACGCCACCTTCATCTCATGGATTCTCAAGGTGAAAAGCAACATCGACAGCGGAACTTTCCGGGGCATACAACTCGCAGCGGCACAAGCCTATGCCAACGCAGACGAATGGCACCAAGAGGCCAACCGCACCATCTACGCACGAAGGAGGGCAATAGCAGAGGACATCATGCGCACCCTCGGCTGCACCTTCGACCCACGGCAGGTGGGCATGTTCCTCTGGGGGAAAATCCCCGACACCTACGACGACGTGGAGCAACTCACCGAGCGAGTGCTCCATGAAGCAAAGGTGTTCATCACTCCGGGATTCATCTTCGGCTCCAACGGCAAACGATACATCCGCATCTCGCTCTGCGCCAAGGAAGAGAAGATGAGAGAGGCCCTGGAAAGAATACGCACCTCACTCTGACAAATCACCACCACATCACCATACCAAAAAGAAAAGACAATGGAACTCAACCTTCAACCACTCCACCTCCCCAGCGACCATGAACGCCCAATAGTGATAGCCGGACCATGCTCGGCAGAAACCGAAGAGCAAGTGATGACCACCGCCACACAACTGGCCATGAAAGGATGCCACATGTTCAGGGCTGGCGTGTGGAAACCAAGAACCAAACCCGGAGGATTCGAGGGACAGGGAGAAAAAGCCATGCCTTGGCTCAAACGAGTGAAAAACGAGACAGGAATGCTCGTAGCAACAGAAGTGGCCACACCCGAGCATGTCAAGATAGCACTCGAATACGACATCGACATCCTATGGATCGGGGCACGCACCTCTGCCAACCCCTTCGCCATGCAAGCTCTCGCCGATGCTCTCAAGGGCGTGGAAAAACCCGTCTTGGTCAAAAACCCGGTCAACCCCGACCTTGAATTATGGATAGGGGCGCTGGAACGCATCAACCAAGCCGGAGTGAAAAAACTCGCCGCCGTACACCGTGGGTTCTCCAGCTATGACAAGAAAATATACCGCAACCTGCCCATGTGGCAGATTCCCATCGAACTCAGGCGACGCATCCCCAACCTGCCCATCATCTGCGACCCCAGCCACATCGGAGGAAGGCGTGAACTCATCGCACCACTATGCCAGCAAGCCATGGACCTCGGATTCGACGGACTCCTCGTCGAATCGCACTGCGACCCCGACAGAGCTTGGAGCGACGCCAAGCAGCAAGTCACGCCCGACATCCTCGACTACATCCTCTCGCTCCTCGTCATACGCGACGAGAAGGTGACCACGGAGGGCATACACGAACTGCGCAAGCAAATCGACGAACTGGACAACCAACTGATGGACCTCCTCGCCAAGCGCATGCGCGTGTGCCGTGAAATAGGACAATACAAGAAAGAGCACAACATGACCGTGCTCCAACCCACCCGCTACGGTGAAATCCTCGACAAGCGGGGTGCACAGGGAGCACTCTGCGGCATGGGCTCCGAATTCGTGAAGAAAGTCTTCGAGAGCGTACACGAAGAGAGCGTCAGGCAGCAAATGGAAATACTAAGCAGAAAAGATTAAAATGGGAGCTATCGAGAATTTCGTTTTTTCGTTTTACCGTCATACCGAAATTCCGAGACTTCGCTAATTTCAAGAAACAAGAGACAATGAGAATATTGGTAATGGGAGCAGGAAAGATGGGGAGTTTCTTCCTCGACCTGCTGAGTTTCGACCATGAGACCGCCGTCTACGAAAAAGACCCGCGCCGCATGAGGTTCACCTACAACACACAGAGGTTCACCAAGTTGGAAGAAATCGAAGCGTTCAAACCGGAATTGGTCATCAACGCCGTCACCGTGAAGTACACCATCCCGGCTTTCAACGAGGTGATGCCCTACCTCCCCGCCGACTGCATCATCAGCGACATCGCCTCGGTGAAGACAGGACTGAAGGAATACTACGAGAATTCGGGGAGGCGATATGTCTCCACACACCCCATGTTCGGGCCCACCTTCGCCAACCTGCAGCAACTCTCCGAGGAGAACGCCATCATCATCAGCGAGGGCGACTACATGGGACGCATCTTCTTCAAGGACCTCTACCGCAGGCTCGATCTCAACATTTATGAATACACCTTCGAAGAGCATGACCGCACCGTGGCCTACTCCCTCAGCATCCCCTTCGTGAGCACTTTCGTCTTCGCCGCTGTGATGAAACACCAGGACGCACCGGGCACTACATTCAAGAGGCACATGCGCATAGCCAAGGGCGTACTCACCGAAGACGACTATCTCTTGCAAGAAATCCTTTTCAACCCCTACACCCATGACCAGGTGGCACAGATTCGCACGGAGTTGAAGGAATTGCTTCAAATCATTGACAACAAAGACTCCGACGGAATGGCTGCATACCTCACGAAAATCAGGGCCAACGTGAAAAGAGACATCGACCTCGGCAGCAAAAGATAGCCAAAACAACGCAGGGGAAGAAACAGAATAGGCTGTTTCTCAATCAGAAATACCGCCCAAAACTATTTTTTCACTTTTTTTTTGAAAATAATGAGAAAAAAAATTGGTGTATGAAATATTTTTCTTATATTTGCACCGCCAAAGGTATTATAAATACCGATGGCGATTAAGTTTTCTGATATATCACCTAAAACTACAAGCACACCAACCAACAGGTCACGACACATTTATTATCAAAACTTTAACGATATGAAAAAGAAACTACTATTATTTGCAGCGTGCCTCTTTGCCTTCTCAGGCAGTATGATGGCGCAAAATGACGTTGAACCTTCTGTGGGTAGTATCTATTACAAGGTACAGAAAACTGATATTATGCAGAGCAAGTCTGCTACTATCACTTTCTACTACAGTGCAGCATCTGACGCAATCTTCAAGGGATTCCAAGTGGAGTTCATCCTCCCAGAGGGATTCCATCAGGCTTTCTTGGAAGAAGATTCTGAAGGAAATCCCATTTCTGGAACAATCGGTGCCGACCTCAAAGCTCATAACAAGAAATTGAAATTGGAATCCAGTGAGAGGTATGACAATGGTCCAGACCAGCAGCCCACCAACGTGTATATGGGCGTGCAGATTGATACGCAAGAATTCCCCACTGGTGAAGACATCGAATTGTTCTCCTGCTGGATTTCTTGTGATGAAGACGTTGCTCCAGGCGAGTATCCCTTCTCTACCACTCACTGCGAGTTGGCTGATATGAAAACTGGCCAATCCCTGCACATGCCGGAACCTCTAACTATGACCCTCAACGTCATACCTTACACTGCAAGAATCCTTGCTGACGACGCTACCACTGTTCCCGAAGCTTCCACCAAGCCCGAGGACGTGATTGTCAAGCGTACTGTGAAGAAAGACGTATGGTCAACCCTCACTCTGCCGTTTGCCGTTTCTTCAAAAGACCTCACCAACATCTTCGGCGAGGGTGTCAAGGTGGGTGAATTCAGTGAATTCGATGAACCCGAAGACAACGAAAATAAACAATGGGTGATGAAGTTCGAAACAGTTGATATTACTAAGGGTCTGGAGGCTAACCACCCATACATCATCAAGTCTGAGAATGCTCTCACAGAGTTCAAGGTTCCCGATGTTGAGGTTAACGCTGATGAAGCAGCTGCGGTCGTTCTATATGACAATGGAAGAACCCCAGGAACCAGCAAGTATCAATTGTTCGGAAAAATGGTCGGAACTCTTAAAGGTGCTACTGCGGTTCCTGCGAACAACTTCATCCTTCGCGACAACAAGTTCTATGTCTCTACAGGCAGCACCACCATCAATGCCTTCCGCGCATACTTCGATATCGAAGACTATGAGTTTGGAGCAACTGCTGCCAACATCACCTTCGTGATTGACGGCGAGGCTACCGACATCGAGGGCATCAACATTAACGGCAAAGAGATTGTCACTGGTGACGTCTACAGCGTGAACGGCACCTACATGGGCAAGGCTGAGAACGTGATGAACAAGCTCCCAAGAGGCATCTACATCATCAACAACAAGAAAGTGGTTGTCAAATAATAGGTCTAACAATTAATAAACGTATATAAAAATGAAAAAGACATATATCAACCCCACTTGCAAAGTGAGAGCAATGAAAGTCGAAGCCATCATGGCACAAACAGTTGACCCCAATGAGCCGAACGGTATCGTCGGTGACGAAAACACCGGTATCGGTTGGGGTGGCGAAGACAATGGTGAAGGCAGTGATGCCAACAAGAGTGTTTGGGACAAGTAATAAACCATCATATCGCTGAATAGAAATCTCCCTGCGTGAAAACTCACGCGGGGAGTTTTATTTCTACTTGCTCAGACTCGGAGCAATCGGATTTATCAAACATCGTAGGAGAAAGCAGACATCAAACACCCACCATGCTCAGCATCCTCTTAGCCACCCTCTTCACCTTTGTGGAACTCAATTGCGAGAACCTCTTCGACTACACCCACGACGAGGGAAAGAACGACCATGAGTTCCTGCCCAACAGCACACGCAAATGGGACAAGGGGAAATACTGGCGAAAGGTGAACGGCATCGCCCAGGAAATCATCGCCTGTGGCGGCGAAGGCGACGGATGGACACTTCCCGACTTGGTGGCGCTAACCGAAGTGGAGAACGACAGCGTGATGCACGACCTCACCACACGCTCACCCCTGCGCAACGCCGGATACCATTATGTGATGACCCACTCCGACGACGAGCGAGGCATCGACGTGGCATTGCTTTACTCACCGTTCTCCTTCCGCTTGCTCGACACCTACGCCTTACGCGTCACACCGCCACCAGGCAAGCACGCCACACGCGACATCCTCTACGCCAAAGGACTGACAGGTATCAAAGACACCCTGCACGTCATCATAGCACACGCACCAAGCCGTATAAGCGGCGCAAAGGCGACACAACCCTACCGCCTCCGCGTGGCAGAGCGCATCATCGCATCCGTAGACTCCATCCTCAACCTCTCACCTGATGCAGACATCGTCGTGGCAGGCGATTTCAACGACCTGGCCGACGGCGACGTGGTGGGAACACTCATACAACACCAACTGACACACGTCTCACGCAATGCCAAGGGCAAGCACGGCGCACAAGGCACCTACAAGCACCAAGGCAAATGGGGAAGTCTCGACCACATCCTCGTCAGCGACGGCATACACCGCCGGATGCACGACTGCTACATCCTCGACGCGCCATTCCTCACGGAAGAAGACGAGAAATACGGAGGCATACAACCCTTCCGCACCTTTGTCGGACGGAGATACCACCGTGGATACAGCGACCATCTGCCACTCATCGCGCAATGGGAACCATGACCGCTCCGATTACTCCGGCTGCTCCGACCACTCCGATTATTCCAAAACACATCCTTTTATAGCCTTTCGTCAAAAAAAACACCTAAAAGGGTCATTATTTGCCCTTTTTTTCCTAATTTTGCATTCCCATAGCATTATGGCTAAAACAGGGCTACGGCATTCATAGCCAATAGCGTATCCAGGAGCACCAGGACACCTTGGACACCAGGACATCCGGAGTAGCCCCAATAGAAATAACAACAGTCAATAAATACAAGAATAAAAGATGTTTGAAAACTTAAGCGAGAGACTGGAACGCTCGTTCAAAATCCTGAAAGGAGAGGGAAAGATCACCGAACTCAACGTGGCAGCCACGATGAAAGACATCCGCAAGGCGCTGATGGAAGCCGACGTGAGCTACAACGTGGCAAAATCCTTCACCAATGACGTGAAAGAGAAGGCCCTGGGCATGAACGTGCTCACCGCCGTGAAGCCAGGACAATTGCTGGTGAAACTCGTACACGACGAAATGGCCGCGTTGATGGGCGGTGAAGCCGTAGGACTCAACCTCACGGGCAAGCCAGCCATCATCCTCATGTCGGGTCTGCAAGGTTCGGGTAAGACCACATTCAGCGGCAAACTTGCCAACATGCTCAAGACCAAGAACCACAGGCGCCCGATGCTCGTCGCCTGCGACGTCTATCGTCCCGCTGCCATCAACCAACTCCAAGTGGTAGGCGGCCAAGTGGACGTTCCAGTATATTGCGAACCCGATAGCAAGGATGTGGTGTCCATCGCCAACAACGCCTTGCGCGAAGCAAAAGCCAAAGGATGCGACGTCGTCATCATCGACACCGCAGGACGCCTCGCCATCGACGAGGACATGATGCGCGAGATAGAGACGCTGAAGAACGCCGTCAACCCCGACGAGACACTCTTCGTGGTGGACTCCATGACCGGACAGGACGCCGTGAACACCGCCAAGACCTTCAACGAACGTCTCGACTTCGACGGCGTGGTACTCACCAAACTCGACGGCGACACCCGAGGAGGTGCAGCACTCTCCATACGCACGGTGGTCAACAAGCCCATCAAGTTCATCGGTACGGGTGAGAAGATGGAGGCCATCGACGTCTTCCACCCCGCACGAATGGCAGACCGCATCCTCGGCATGGGCGACGTGGTGAGCCTCGTGGAACGTGCGCAGCAACTCTACGATGAAAAAGAGGCACAGGAGTTGGTGAAGAAAATACAGAAGAACAAGTTCGACTTCAACGACTTCATGTCACAAATCCAGCAAATCAAGAAGATGGGCAACCTGAAGGAACTCGCCTCGATGATTCCCGGCGTGGGCAAGGCCATCAAGGACGTGGACATCGACGACGATGCCTTCAAGAGCATCGAGGCCATCATACAAAGCATGACACCTCAGGAGCGCGCCAACCCGCAAATCCTCAACTCGAGCCGCCGCATGCGCATCGCAAAAGGTTCCGGCACCACCATACAGGAAGTGAACAAACTCCTCAAACAGTTCGACCAGACACGAAAGATGATGCAGGCGGTGACCAACACCTCGAAAATGAACATGATGATGGGTGCCATGCGTGGGAAAATGCCCAAAATGCCACAATGAAACCAAAAGAAATGATTCTCATAGACGGAAAAGCCACGGCGGCTGCCATCAAGAAGGAAATCGCCGAAGAAGTGAAACAAATCGTCGAGAACGGTGGCAAACAGCCACACCTCGCCGCCATACTGGTCGGCCATGACGGAGGGTCGGAGACCTATGTGAAGAACAAGGTGCTCGCCTGCGAGGCCTGCGGATTCAAGTCGAGCCTCATCCGCTACGAAGAAGATGTCACGGAAGAGGAACTGCTCTCCAAGGTGGCAGAACTCAATGCCGACGCCGACATCGACGGCTTCATCGTACAACTCCCCCTTCCACGGCACATCGACGAGCAGAAAGTCATCATGGCCATCGACTACAGGAAGGATGTCGACGGATTCCACCCCATCAACGTGGGAAGGATGGCCATCGGACTGCCTTGCTTCATCTCCGCCACACCGCTTGGCATCCTCACACTCCTACGCAGATACGGCGTGGAAACCAGCGGGAAGAAATGCGTCGTGCTCGGACGCAGCAACATCGTGGGAAAACCCATGGCGCAACTCATGATGCAGAAGCATTACGGTGACTCAACGGTGACCGTCTGCCACAGCCACTCCGCCACACTCAAGGAGGAATGCCGGCAGGCCGACATCATCATCGCCGCCATAGGACAGCCCGACTTCGTCACAGCCGACATGGTGCGCGAGGGAGCCGTCGTCATCGACGTGGGCACCACCAGAGTGCCAGACCCGTCGCGCAAGAGCGGCTACCGACTCAACGGAGATGTGAAATTCGACGAGGTGTCTGTCAAGGCATCGATGATCACCCCCGTCCCCGGCGGAGTGGGGCCCATGACCATCTGCTCGCTGATGAAGAACACCCTCGCCGCCGCGAAAAAAGAATACTACCAATAGTGATGGAAGAAGGAAAGATGACTGCTGAGGAATATTACCAGAAAGGTAACGAATACCGACGCCAAGGCAACTGGCAAATGGCGTTGAACAACTACCTCGAGGCCATCGCGCTCGACCCTGAAAGTCCGGCGGTACAGGCCAAGGAGATGCTCGACGACATCCTCAACTTCTATCACAAGGACTATTACAACCCTTAACAACCCTCCCGCATCACGGAAGGTGAAAAATCGAATGTTATGAGTAAAATCAAAGGTCAAATCTTGGTAAACACGAACAGATGCAAAGGATGTGCACTCTGCATTGAGGCTTGCAACAAAGACGTCATCGCCCTTGCTGACAAGAAAGTCAATGTATCGGGATACCCTTACATCGAGGCCGTCAACCCCGACAACTGCATCGGTTGCGCATCATGCGCCATCGTATGCCCCGACGGATGCATCACTGTCTACCGTAAAAAAATGGAGAATTAGCTGATGGCTGAGCAAGAAGCAACTCTAATGAAAGGCAACGAGGCGATAGCGCATGCCGCCATTCGCTGTGGAGCCGACGGGTATTTCGGATACCCCATCACGCCGCAGAGCGAGGTGATTGAAACCCTCTGCGCACTCAAGCCTTGGGAAACCACCGGAATGGTCGTGGTGCAAGCCGAGAGCGAGGTGGCATCCATCAACATGGTGTATGGAGCCGCAGGAGCCGGGAAGAAAGCACTCACCTCCTCATCAAGCCCCGGAGTGGCGCTGATGCAGGAAGGCATCGCCTACATGGCTGGAGCCGAACTGCCCGGCGTCTTCGTCAACGTGCAAAGAGGAGGACCAGGACTGGGAACCATCCAACCCTCGCAGAGCGACTATTTCCAAGCCACCAGGGGAGGAGGCAACGGAGACTACTATGTCATCACGCTATGCCCCTCATCCGTGCAGGAAATGGCCGACTTCGTCGACCTCGCCTTCGAATTGGCATTCAAGTACCGCAACCCAGCCATGATTCTCTCCGACGGCATCATCGGTCAGATGATGGAGAAAATCGTGCTGCCGCCCTACAAGCCACGCCGGACCGATGAAGAGGTGATGGAGCAATGCCCATGGGCCTCTTTCGGAAAGAAGAAAGACCGGAAACCCAACATCATCACCTCACTGGAACTGAAGCCAGAGGCGATGGAGGTGAGAAACCTACACCTGCAGGCCAAGTACCAGGAGATACGTGACAAGGAAGTGAGATACGAGACCATGCATTGCGACGACGCCGAATACCTCATCGTTGCATTCGGCAGCGCGGCACGCATCTCGGAGAAAGCCATCGAAATCGCAAGTGCGGAAGGCATCAAGGTGGGACTGCTGCGCCCCATCACCGTATGGCCCTTCCCCACCAAGGAAGTCGTGGAATATGCACATGGCAAGAAGGGCGTGCTGGTGGTTGAAATCAACGCCGGCATGATGGTGGAGGATGTCAAACTCGCCATCAATGGTGAAGTGCCTGTAGAACACTTCGGACGCCTGGGCGGCATCGTCCCGGAGCCGGAGGAGATTGTGGAAGCATTGAAAACAAAATTGATGAAATGATGGAAGCAAACGATATCATCAGTCCCGAGAACCTCGTTTACAAGAAACCGACACTCTTGAACGACACTCCGATGCACTACTGCCCAGGGTGCTCCCACGGCGTGGTTCACAAACTCATCGCCGAAGTGATAGAAGACATGGGCATGGAGGAGAAGACCGTAGGCATCTCCCCCGTGGGATGCGGCGTCTTCGCCTACAAATACATAGACATCGACTGGCAGGAGGCCGCACACGGAAGAGCACCCGCCGTCGCCACCGGCATCAAGCGCTTGTGGCCCGACCGACTCGTCTTCACATACCAAGGCGACGGCGACCTCGCCTGCATCGGCGCGTGCGAGACCATTCACGCCTTGAATCGTGGAGAGCACATCGTCATCATCTTCATCAACAATGCCATCTATGGCATGACAGGAGGACAGATGGCACCCACCACGCTCATCGGACAGAAGACCTCCACATGCCCCTACGGACGCGAACCGGCACTCCACGGCT
Organism: Prevotella sp.; assembly: GCA_017619375.1. Taxonomy (GTDB): domain Bacteria; phylum Bacteroidota; class Bacteroidia; order Bacteroidales; family Bacteroidaceae; genus Prevotella. The sequence continues at coordinate 26,835 of JAFZSL010000076.1, forward strand.
ATCCGTTGAAAATCACGGAAATCGCCGCAACACTCGAAGGCACCTGCTATGTCACACGACAGAGTGTGGAAAACGTGGCCGCCATCCGCAAGGCAAAGAAGGCACTGCGAAAGGCTTTCGAAGCCTCCTTGGCAGGAAAAGGCTCTTGCCTCGTGGAGTTTGTCAGCACCTGCAGCAGCGGGTGGAAACTCCCTCCGAAAAAGGCCAACGAATGGATGCAGGAGAACATGTTCAAATTCTACCCCAAAGGCGACTTGAAAGACACCACCGGGGAATGAGACAACACCATCTCCTTTCCCTCCCACTCCCACCCAGGGACGGGAGGCGAATGGTGGAAACAAAAAACAAACGCAATGAAAAAAGAAATCATCATATCAGGCTTCGGTGGACAGGGTGTTCTCTCCATGGGTAAAATCCTGGCCTATTCGGGACTCATGGAGGGCAAGGAAGTCACCTGGATGCCCGCCTACGGACCCGAACAGCGCGGAGGAACAGCCAACGTGACCGTTATTGTGAGCGATGAGCGCATCTCGTCGCCAATCCTCAGCCGCTACGACATCGCCATCGTGCTCAACCAACCCTCACTCGACAAGTTTGAACCAAAGGTGAAGCCCGGCGGCATCCTCATCTACGACAACTACGGCATCATCAACCCGCCCACACGCAATGACATCGAGGTGTACAGCATTAGCGCCATGGACAAGGCGGCTGAGATGAAGAACTCCAAGATTTTCAACATGATTGTCCTCGGCGGCCTGCTCCATGTCTGCCCCGTCGTCACCAACGAGGGACTGGAAAAAGCCCTGAGAAAGACACTGCCCGAGCGTCACCACGACCTCATCCCGCTCAACATGGAGGCTCTACGCACCGGCGGTGAAATCATGGTGAAGAAATAGCCCACTTCCAGGACTCCAAGAATACTGGAGTTATCAGGAAAACCAGAAAAAACCCAAAAGCACCTCCTTCGAGGTGCTTTTTCACCCTTAAGCAAAATGGAAAACAAATATGTGAAGCAATTTCCCGACCTGATGTCGGGCAAGAAAGTGATGTATGTGCATGGATTTGGCTCCTCTGCCCAGACCGGAACGGTAGGCCGCCTGCGCAACGTGCTGTGCAACGCCACCATCATCGCCGAGGACATGCCGCTGCACCCGCAGGAGGCTCTCGACTTGCTCCACCGTCTGTGTGAAGAGGAGCACCCCGACCTTATCATCGGAACATCGATGGGCGGCATGTACACCGAGCAACTCTATGGTTACGACCGCATCGTCATCAATCCCGCCTTCTGCATCGCCGACACCATGCAACAGCATGGTCTCACCGGGGCTCAAACCTATTTCAACCCCCGCAAGGACGGCGTGCAGAAATTCTTCGTAGACAACAACATCGTGAAGGAATACCGCAGCGTCTCAGAACAGCGCTTCAGCGGAGTGAACGATGAAGAACGGAAACGAGTGTGGGGACTCTTCGGCGACGCCGACACCACCGTCGACACCTGGGACCTCTTCCGCGAGCACTACCCCACCGCCATCCACTTCCACGGAGAGCATCGCATGGACGACCGCTCCTACATGCACGCCGTGATGCCTGTCATCAGGTGGATTGACGATCTTCAGGAAGGCCGGCAGCGCCCCGTCGTGTTCATCACGGCAGACAGCGTCACCGACCGACTCGGGCAACCTCGAAGCAGTTCGCAAAAGACTTTCCGCCAACTCTTGGAATCCTACAATGTGTTTTTCGTGGCTCCCGCCGACTTCAACAACCGCAAGGCGATGGCGGAAACCCTCACATGGCTCGAGCAGCAATTCGATGCTCCCACCTACAATCACATCATTTTCACCAACGACAAGCAACTGCTCTTGGGCGACTATCTCATCGACACTGCTCCCGACGAACAATTCATGGGAACAGCCATACCCATCGGCAGCGACGCCTTCAAGACATGGGATGAAATCGCAGAATATTTCAACCGTTTAGGAGGCCAATAGGAATAAATAGAGGCTATAGGAAGTTTTAGGAGGCTATAGGATGTCCTAGTTTTCCTAGAACTTCTTAGAGCCTCCTATAGCCTCCTATAGCCTCCTAAAACATCTTAGGGCTTCTTAGTTTTCCTAAAACTTTCTGAACTTTCTGAACTTTCTAACTATCTTCCACTTCCAGGGCAAGAGCGTCATCCTTGACCGTGAGGACGACCACACCGCCACCCTTGAGTCTCCCGAAGAGAATCTCCCGCATGAGCAGCGGTTTCAAGTCGTGAGCGATGACCCTGTCTATCTCACGGCCACCATATTCGCGGGTGAATCCCTTTGTAAGCAACAGTTCGCGAGCATCGCTTCCAAGTTTCATCGTGACCTTGCGGGCGGCAAGTTTCACATCAAGTTCCCTGAGTTTCTTGTCAAGAATCAAGGAAGCCATCGTGCGGTCCATGTCGTTGAACACCACGGTGGCCGAAAGTCGGTTGATGAACTCCGGCTTGAAAGTGCGCTTCACCTGGCGCATCATCGCCTCGCCGGCAGGAACCCTGTCGCCAAAGCCCACCGATGCCTGTGCGGCGTATTGCGCCCCAGCGTTGGAAGTCATGATCAGCACCACGTTGCGGAAGTCGGCCTTGCGACCTTTGTTGTCAGTCAGTTTTGCGTAGTCCATCACCTGGAGCAGGATGTTGTAGATGTCCGGGTGCGCCTTCTCTATCTCATCAAGGAGCAACACGCAGTTGGGGGTCTTGCGGATGGCATCGGTGAGCAAGCCGCCATCCTCGTATCCCACATAGCCTGCCGGCGAACCAATCAGTTTCGCCACGGTGTGCTTCTCCGTGTATTCACTCATGTCGAACCTGACCAGTTGCACACCCATTTCACGTGCAAGCACCTTCGCCACCTCTGTCTTTCCCACACCCGTGGGACCCACGAAGAGCAGTGAGGCCAAAGGCTTGTCATCTTCCAAAAGACCGGCCTTCGCCATCTGGATGGCCTCCACCACCTGGCGCACCGCCTCGTCCTGGCCATAGATGCTGGCGCTGACACGATCGAGAAGCGTCTCAAGGTTGGCCGTGTCGTCATCCTTCATCGCCATGGCATCCACCTTGCACACCTTCGCCAAGATGTCGGCGATGAGAGCCTTGTCCACCACGTCGCTCCCTTCCACAGGATGAAGTTCGCGATAGGCTCCCGCCTCGTCGATGAGGTCGATGGCCTTGTCGGGCAGGAAACGGTCGTTGACATGCTTTGCACTGGCGCTGACGGCATATTCGATGGTCTCATCAGGATAGGTGACATGATGGAACTCCTCGTATTTCGGTCTCAATCCCATGAGGATGCGCACGGTCTCCTCGACGGAAGGTTCGTTGATGTCGATTTGCTGAAAACGCCTGACAATGCCCCTGCTCCTGGAGAAATAGCGGTTGTATTCCTCGTAGGTGGTGGAACCGATGAATCGGATGTCTCCACCCTCGAGGTAGGGCTTGAGCATGTTGGAGGCGTCCATCGACCCGTCGCCAGTGCGGCCGGCCCCCACGAGGTTGTGTATCTCGTCGATGTAGACGATGGCGTTGCCCTCGCGTTTCACCCCCTCCATGATGGTTTTGATGCGTTTCTCAAAGTCACCCCTGAACTGTGTCCCTGCAAGCAGGTTGCCCAAGTCGAGTTGGTAGATGCGGCTCTTTCCCAAACGCGGCGGCACCTTGCCTTCGACGATGCGGGCTGCCAGGCCGATGACAAGAGCCGTCTTGCCCACTCCCGGCTCACCCACATGAAGCGGGTTATTCTTCTCCTTGCGACAGAGCACCTGGATGGTGCGCTCCAACTCCTCCTCGCGTCCTATCAGTGGGTTGTAGTCTGCCACATGATCGTTGAGACAGACCACTTGGGAGCGCCAAGCCTCCTCCTCACGTTCCTCTCCCCCATCGGTCATCTCTGCCTGCTCCTCGTATTGTGATACGAGGACGCTGATGAAATTGGGGGTGTCGCCATCCACCGTGTTGGTAAGCAGGTAGTTGGCATGTGAGTCGACGAGTTGAAGCATCGCACTCACCATGTGTGGCACATCCACGCGTTCGGCGGAAGAAGACTCCACCTGGCTGTTGGCTTGGATGAGCATCTGCTCCATCTGTTGCGACATGTTGATGGTGGGAGCACCATCGCCCAAGTCGGGCATGCGCTCCAAACTATTGAGGTATTCAAGCAACTTGCTGGAAAGTTCCTTCGTACTCTCTGTGAAACACTCCAAGGCCTCTTGGAACGCCCTCTGCCCCAAGAGGGCAAAGAGGAGGTGCTCGGGTGTGACAAACTGGTGCCGGTTGTCGGCAGCGATACGCCAGGCGTCTTGAAGCGCCTTGTGGGCGTTATTGGTGAATGTGATTTGTGGCATTGCTATTCTGGAACAATAGTGATACGCAAAGGAAAACCTTCGTCACGAGCCATCTGGGTGGCGAGCCGCATCTTCGACACCGCCACGTCATAACTATACACCCCCACCAAGCCCTTGTCGCTATGATGGACGTTGAGCATGATGGTCTGTGCCTCAGCCTCGCTTTTGAAAAAAACCACTTTCAGGACCTTCACCACAAAGTCCATCGTGGTGAAGTCATCGTTGTGGATATATACCTTGTAACGACGAGGTTCACGCAAACCTGTGCGCTGACGCTCTTTTACTGAAGACTGTTCCTTTGCCATGATATTGCAAAGATAATGCTTTGGAAGCAAAAGACAAAAAAAATAGGATTTTTTCACATAGGGAAAGAAAAGGAGAGGCTAAGATTCAGATTTCCCCGATAATTCAGATAATTCAGATTACTCCAATGATTCAGATAATTCCGATGATTCAGAAAATCCCTTGTGTGGAAAGCCGGTTCGGGTAGGGACAAAAAAATGGGGCTCCGCCGAGTCCCTACCTTGTTAACCTTAAATCTAATACTATGAAAAACACGTTGCAAAGGTAAGGATGTTTCCCCATATCTCCAAGAGAATTCAAAAATGATTGTAAAAAATACCCTTTTTCTTGATTTATATCAAGAGACCGCAAAAAAAACAATGACTTTAAAGACCCTATGAGGCCGGAGCAAGTAGGAGGTTTTAGGACCTTAAAGACCTTAATGACCAATGACCTTAAAAACCTTAAAGGTTATCCGCGTCACCCTTCAACTTGCTCACCTCTGAGCAGTTTGAGATAATCGTCATAAGAGATGTATCTACCTCCCATGCTCTCAAGATGAGGGGTTCTTATCTGGCAGTCGATGAGCGTCCCTCCATTCCGCTTCATGAAAGAGGCAAGGCAGATGAGCGCCATCTTGCTGCCACTTGGCACGAGGGAGAACATGCTCTCCCCTATGAAAGCCTTGCCGATGGTGACTCCATAAAGTCCTCCCACCAGTCGTTCCTCCTCCCACACTTCCACGCTGGCGGCATACCCCATGTCATGCAAGCGGGTGTAAGCATTGATGATGTCATCTCCCAGCCAAGCATATTCCTCATTCACACGCCCGTTGACAGTGCTGCAGTTGCGTATGACCTGGGGAAAATCCTTGTTGATGCTCATCTGATATTTCTTCTTCCTCAAAAGCGTGCGCATGGAATGCGACACATGGATCTCATCGGGAAAGATGACGAAGCGTTGCATGGGACAAAACCATTGTATCTGGCCATGGCGGAAAGAGAACCAAGGGAAGATGCCATAGGAGTAGGCCAGCAACAGTCTCTCTGTCGACAGGTCTCCACCCACGGCAAACAAACCACTTTCCTCTCCCAGGCGAGGGTCAGGAAAGCCTATTTCCTCGGTAAGTTGGAATACCATGAACTCCTACTTGATGTTGTCCACCATGTTGAAGAGCCTCTTCCACCTGATTTTCGACCCCACGTTTTCGGGATTGATGGAAAGCCAGATGAAGATGGGTTTGCCCACGACGTGGTCCTCAGGGACGAATCCCCAGTAGCGTGAGTCGAGGGAGTTGTGGCGGTTGTCGCCCATCATCCAGTAATAGTCCATCTTGAAGGTGTATTCCGTCGTCTCCTTTCCATTGATGAAGATTTTCCCGTTCTTCACTTCCAGTTCATTCCCCTCATACACGCGGATGGGTCTCTCATACACGGCGATATTGTCCATCGTGAGTTTAATGCTCTTTCCCTTGGCAGGAATCCAGATGGGACCGTAGTTGTCGCGAGTCCATCCCGTGTTGGCAGTCACCGGGTAGGTCTTCCCTTGGTCGGCCATGTCGGCATCGGTCACCATCTTCACCTCTTCCACGAGTTTGGTGTGCTTGGCGAGTTCCTCGGCCGCCCGCTTGGTCAATGGTATGTAAGCACCAGACAAGTCCTCATTGGTGATGCCAAGTTCCTCTTGCAACGGGTTGATCATGTTTTGCCATTCAATCGCCGAAAGGGCTTTATTGAACGACACCTTGTAAGAATACTGCACATTGTCAGGCTCCTTGTTGGGTTTTCCATCAAGATAGACGATTTTCTCCTTGATTTGCAAGGTCTGTCCCGGCAGTCCCACGCATCGTTTCACATAGTTCTCACGACGGTCGGTGGGCCTGGAATCGACGATGCCGAACTCTCCGGGATTGTCCTTGACGACCTTTGCTCCCTCCGCCAACACCTTTTGGTAGAAGTCCCATTGCTGCTGCGATGTGAGAGAGTCATGCTTCACTTTGTTACCATAAGCATCCATGCCAAAGGCATAGCAGGTTTCATAATAGTCCTGTGCCTGGTATTTGTCGGCCATCATCACGGTGTCTCCTGCAGGATAGTTGAACACCACGATGTCGTTGAGTTGCACGTCGCCGAAGCCCTTCACGCGCCTGTAGTCCCACTGCGGCCATTCAATGTATGACTTGGAGTTGAAGATGGGCAGCGTGTGTTGTGTGAGAGGCATGGTGAGCGGTGTTTGCGGTATCCTCGGTCCATAACTCATCTTGCTGACGAAGAGATAGTCGCCCCTGAGGAGGGATTTTTCCAGTGAACTGGACGGGATGACATAGTTTTGAAAGAAGAAAATGTTGATGAAGTAAACGGCAATGAGTGCGAAGATGATGGCATCGACCCAACTCATGATGAACCTCACGGGGCCGGAGGAGTCCTTCCACCATTGCCAATTGATTTTCTTGGAGATGTATGCGTCGTAGATGAATGGCACGACGATAAGTCCCAGCCAACTCTTCACCCAGAAGAGGAAGATGAGGTAAAGGACGAGGACGATGATGAACTTCGTCCATTGCACTTTCATATTGAGGTTTGCCTTACGCTTGTCTATCATTTTTTATAGGAGTTAAAGGGGAGTTATAAAGGAGTTAAAGGGGAGTTATAGGGGAGTTAAAGGGGAGTTAAAGGGGAGTTAAAGGGGAGTTAAAGAGAGTATGTTTGCTTCTTTCAAGAGTTAAAAGAGAGTATGTTTAAAACTGGAAAAGGTCGCTGGTGGTCAACAGGCCGCTGTGCTCTGCCGTGTATTCGGCGGCAAGGACTGCACCCAAGGCAAAACCTTTTCTGGAATGAGCGTCATGAGTGATGGTGATGCTGTCGGCGTCGGAATCATAGGTGATGGTGTGGATGCCAGGAACCTCGTCACGCCGGATGCTGCTCACCGCCACTTCGTCGGCCCCGCAGGAAGTATCGCCAGAGACCGTACCGTCCGGGGCAAGCAGCGTACCTTTCACCCAGCGGTTCTTCCGCCCGATGTTCTCCACCAATTCCTCTGCCAGCGTGATGGCCGTCCCCGATGGTGCATCGAGTTTGTGCACATGGTGGGTCTCCACCATCTCCACGTCGTATTGCGGGAAGCGGTCCATGATGCGTGCAAGGTAACGGTTGACGGCGGAGAAGATGGCCACGCCGATGGAGAAGTTGGAGGCCCAGAAAAGCGTCTGGCCGCCCTCGGTACACAAGCGGCGCACCTCCTCGCCATGCTCCGTCATCCACCCGGTGGAGCCGGAAACGACTTTCACATTCTTGGCGAAAGCCTTGAGGTAATTGCCGTATGCAGCGGTGGGTGAGGTGAACTCTATGGCCACGTCTGCGGAGGCGAAGGCCTCGGACTCAAATTCTTCCTGATTGTCGATGTCGATGATGCTGACTATCTCATGGCCTCTGGAGATGGCTATTTGCTCTATCATCTTCCCCATCTTGCCATAGCCAATCAATGCTATCTTCATATGTCTGATGTTTGTGATTGCAGAATAATGGACAAAGGTAGTCAATTTCAAGCACTTTTCCGCCCTTTGGAATATTAAAAAATGCGAAACAGCATCTTAAGACAGGAGAACACGCCCTATTTGCCATTCACGTCGGGGTCTTCCACGTCACCAGGTCCCATATCTCCGCCACCTTCAAGAATCATGGCGATGATGAGCGCCACATCGGCCACGTTGATATCCCCGTCGACATTCATATCGGAGTTGGCAGCGATGAAACCGACGGCCGGGCCACCCAACACCTTGTCGACCACGAGCATCGCATCTGACACATTGATTTCTCCGTCGCCGTTGGCATCACCTTTTAAGATTGAAGATTGAAGATTGAAAATTGGAAATTGGAGATTGGAGATTGAAGATTGAAAATTGGAACTTGAAAATTGGCTCTGCACTCCTTCAAAGGGACACGCCCATGTTACCGCCATCAGAGAGAAGGCGAAAGAGATAACAAGGAGTGCGGAGTAACGTTTCATGGATGGTAGCATGGATGTTTGACATGCAAAAATAGTAAATTCTCGTGTAAAATGCAAAATTTCAAGGAGAAAATGAAACGGGAAGCAGTGGTCCAAGGACGCACGAGCAAATTGGCGGCAAGCGAAAGCGCCTCAATTTTTAAGAAAAAAGTTCCCCACAGGCTCTCTGGCCTGCGGGGAACTATCGTTGTGTGAGTGATTGTCAAGTCTTATTTCTTGAGTTTCTTGGTATTGGCATTCACCTCTTCTACCAATGCATCCTCATTCTTGATCTTGCGACCCATGGTGATATAAGCGGTGGGAGCTGCGATGAAGATGGACGACAGCGTACCGAAGATAACACCCAGAATCATGGCGAAGGAGAAGCTTCTGATGCTTGCTCCACCGAAGATGAAGATACAGAGCAGCACGATGAGCGTCGACACAGAGGTGTTGATGGTACGTGCAAGTGTCTGGTTGAGCGAGTCGTTGAAGAGTGTCTGCAACTCACGTTTCTTGTATAGTCTGAGGTTCTCACGTACACGGTCGAAGACCACCACCTTGTCGTTGATGGAGTAACCAATCACGGTAAGGATGGCACCGATGAACGTCTGGTCGATTTCCAAGGAGAAGGGAACGATACCCCAAAGAGCGGAGAAGAAACCGATGACGATGAGGGTGTCGAAAGCCAACGCCACGATGGAACCGATGGAGAATGCCACGTTGCGGAAACGGAGAAGGATGTAGAGGAAGATGGCGATCAAGGCGACGATGACACTGATGATGGCCTTGTTGGTGACATCACGAGCGATGGAAGGTCCTACCTTCGTACTGCTGATGATGGAGCCACCCTCGCGCACGTCGGGGTTCTTGAAATCAGCCTCCGAAGCCTGTGTGACGATGCCAGACTTCTTCAAGGCATTGAAGAGGATGGTTTCTGCCTCGTCGTCAACCGTCGGGCTGTTGGACTCGATGTTCCAGTTGGTGGACACGCGGATGGTCTTTCCGTCGGTACCGAGAGCGATGACGCTGGTGTTGGCCTCCTGGCCCTTCTTGCTGCCGATGGAATTGACAAATGCTCCTTGCAGGGCGGTGCGCACACTTTCCACCTCGGTCTGCTTATCCAAAGCCACCACATAGTTGCGGCCACCGGTGAAATCAATACTCTTGCTCAGTCCGCGGAAGATGAAGAATGCAATGAAGATGAGTGCGAGGATACCCCAGATGGTGTACGACCTCTTGTATCCACCCATGAAATTGAAGTGCTTGCCTTGCATGAAATTGCGTGAGATGGCAGTGGTGAAAGTGAGGTTGCGCCACTTACCCTTTTTCATCATATACTCGTAGACAAGGCGTGTGAGGAACACGGCGGTGAAGAACGAGCAGCAGATACCGATGATGAGGGTGACAGCAAATCCCTTCACAGGTCCCGTACCAATCAAGGCAAGGATGACACCTGTTATGATAGAGGTGAGGTTGGAGTCGAAGATGGCAGAGAAGGCGTTGCTGTATCCAGCCGTGAGCGCCTGCATGGTGTTCTTGCCTGCCTTCAACTCTTCCTTGGTGCGTTCATAGATAAGCACGTTGGCATCAACCGCCATACCAAGTGTAAGCACAATACCGGCGATGCCTGGCATGGTCAGTGCTGACTGGAATGCCGCCAGGACACCCATGGTGAAGAAGAGGTTGATGATCAATGCGCAGTTGGCCATCATGCCCGGTATGAATCCATACATGAGAATCATGTAGAGCATGAGCACGATGAAAGCCACGATGAAGGAGATGATACCCTGCTTGATGGACTGTGCACCAAGCGACGGTCCCACCACCTCTTCCTGCACGATGCGCACAGGTGCCTTCATACGTCCCGATTTGAGGGTGTTGGAGAGGTCCTTGGTGTCCTGGACAGTGAAATTGCCACTGATTTGGGAGTTGCCACCGGTGATTTCCTGATTGACATTAGGTGCGCTGTATACGAGGTCGTCGAGTACGATGGCCACGGGCTTGCCAATATTCTTCTTGGTGAGAGCCGCCCACTCCTGAGCACCGATTTGGTTCATCTGCATGGTCACGACGGGCTTGCCGGTGAAATGGTCGTAATCGTCCTTGGCGCTCTCGATGACGTCGCCCTCGAGTGGTGCACGATCACCGATACCGGTCTTGCGGAGGCAGTAGAGTTCAAAAATGCGCTTTCCTACAGCAGGCTTGGCACCCCAGAGAAGTTTCACATCGGAGGGAAGGATGGATTTGGCCAGTTCCGTATGGATGAGTTTGTTGACAGCGGCGGTATCTACCACGTTGGCATAACCTACGACGCAATATTGGTCAGCACGCAGGTCGGTGAGCACACCCAGGAGGGGATGAGCCTTTTTGAAAGCCTCCCTGTCGGCATTGGCGGCATCAGCCTTTGACGCGCCAGCCTTGGAAGAGTCGTTCTTAGCCACTTCCTTCTTGATGGTAGCGGTGTCAGCCTTGGCCACTTCCTTCTTGATGGTAGCGGTGTCGGCCTCTGCCACGTCCTTCTTCACATCGGCGGAATCGGTGCCCTCGCCACTGAGCAGCCTGCTGTCAAGTTGCTGCAGATACGGGGTGACCTGTGCAGAGGGATAAGTCTCCCAGAACTCCAGGTTGGCACTTCCTTGGAGGAGTTTGCGCATACGCTCCGGGTCGTTCACACCAGGCATTTCCACCATGATGCGGCCTTCCTGTCCTTCAAGCATCTGTATGTTGGGTTGCACGACGCCGAATTGGTCGATACGGTTGGTGATGACGTTTTTGGCATCCGCCACGGTTTCAGACACCTTTTGCCTGAGCACCTTCTCCACCTCTGCGTCGGAACTGTTGGTTTTCACATCAGGAAGTTGCTGTGTGGCGAAGACCTCGGCGAGATTGTGGCCAGGGGCATTCGCACGATAATGTTTGATGAAGAGAGTGATGAAGTCTTCCTGTGTTACTTCCTCTTCCTCTTTGGCGGCCTTCATCGTCTTGGTGAAGGCTGCATCCTTCTTGTAGCCGGCGAGATTGTCCACCAGGTCGGGAACGGAGACTTCAAGGATGACGTTCATACCTCCCTTGAGGTCAAGTCCCAAGCCTACCTGTGTCTCCAAGCAGTCTTGATACGATTTCCAAAAATACTTGACGGAGTCCTTGTAGTCCTGTTCAGCGACGACACCTTTGGCGGCCCTGATTTCAGCCGCCTTCTTGTCGATATAGTTCGTCGCCACCGAGAAGGACAAGTAGAAGATACTTGCCAGGGTCATCACGACCGCTACGAAAATTACAATACCTTTGTTTTGCATTTCTAATATAATAATTTAATATGTTGTATCTCGCCGTTTTGCGTAATAGGGTGCAAAGATAGTCATTTTTTCACTTTTGGGAAAATTTCTATCGGAATATTATTCTTTTTTTATCGTTTTGGGCGTTTTTTTATCCAAGCGGTAATGGGATAATGGTCTGACACATCTGTTTTATCATCAATTTCACACTTGATGGTTTCCAAGTCTTTGGAGCAGAAAATGTTGTCGATGCGCACTTTCAGCCCATTGTTGTTAAAGGTGTATGCAAGCCCCGTCCCGGTGCTTTCATAGCAGTTGTCGAGCCATTGCGCCACACGGTGATAGGGATAGGAGTTTGGAGGGTCGTTGAAATCTCCACAAAGGATGGTGGTCATCCCCTTATGATTCTTCAGAAACGTTGCGACGGCATTGGCTTGCGACGCCCTCCTCCCCGACGCATAGCACAACTTCTTCATCAGCGAACCTTTCTCCCTGTCAATGTCTATCTTCCTTGTATTGATCATGGAACCGATTTCCTTTTTCTCGTTTTCCTTGAGAAAATTGCTTTCAAAATGGACGTTGCCCACGAGCACCGTGTCTCCTTCAACATTGATCAAGGCTGCCCCGCAAGTGTTTCTCTTGGCACCATAGACAATCCGCTCGGTGGCAAGGATGGGATACTTGCTGTGGAATGACACCGCCTCCATGCTTTCCCTTTTGATGGTCTCGGAATAAGGATACGCCTTGGCGAGGAGTTTTTCCAATTTCTTGCGTCCAGACGAACCGATATTGTCTTCTTGCAAGCACAAGATGTCGGCTTGATGATTGAGGATGTATTCCACGCAAGTGTTCAACACCTCCTTCTTTTTAGGAGCAACGGAGTAGGCTGCCACATTGAAAGACATCACCTTGATGCCCTCTTCGTCGTGTGATTTGGGAAAATTGACAGGACAATAAGCCCTCACTGGCCCCCAGCAGAGCAACAGCCCGACAATGGGTATCAGCATGCGACGAGGACTAATGAAGAGCCAGACAAGGACAAAGAGCAGGTTGAGGGTCAAGGGTACAGGGAAAGCCAGTACGAACATTTCCAACCATGAATGATGCTCCGGACTGTAATGGCCTGCATAGCCACAGGCGCACATGGCTGCGATGACCAGCACGTTGGCAGCCACGAGGATGTTGCGAACGAACTTTGTGACTTTTCGAAAGAATTTCATCTCATCTCTTGTTGCTGCTGTCGAACAAGCGTTTCTTTTCCTCCTCGGTGAGGCTGGCGTAACCATTCTTCCGTATCTTGTCCAAGATGCGGTCTATCTCCTCCTCGGTGGCTTTCTTGTCGGCATTATAGTCCCAGTCTGTCTTGTGTCTGACGTCATCGGAGGAGTTGCTGTTCTTGCCCCAATTCCTGAAACGTTTGAAGAACTGCTCTCCACTGCTGCGCCCATAGGTCGAACCTGCATAAGGATGTTTCTGCCAATACTTGATAAGGAAGAAGCCGAAAAGCATTCCACCGAGGTGGGCGAGGTGGGCCACGCCGTCTTGATAAGAGGTATAGGCCATGATTACCTCAATCGCGGCATATCCTATGACAAACCATTTCGCCTTGATAGGTACAGGCAGGGGGAAGATGAAGATGCGTTCCTCGGGGAAGGTCATGCCGAAACCAAGGAGAATGGCGTATATCGCACCGGAGGCTCCCACGGTGGTCCAGCCATTGAGGCTGTTGGCCAAGGAGGCATCGTTCCACACGGTGGAGGTCAGGGTTGCGATGCCGATGTTGCTTGCCTTGGAAAGCAATTGGTAGAGTTCGATATATTGTGCGATTTCTTGCACTATTCCCGCTCCAATTCCGCAAAAAATGTAATAAAAAAGGAATTTCTTCGGCCCCCAGGTCCTTTCCATCACACACCCGAACATCCATAGTGCGAACATGTTGAAGAAGAGATGTGTCCAACCACCATGCATGAACATGTAGGTGAAGAACTGATAAAGGTGGAAATCCGATGCCAGAAAAATGTGCAAGCCGAAGATGTCATTGATGTCGATGCCACGCATGCTGAGCACCACATAGGCAAGGAATGCCAATATGTTAATTATCAGAAGGTTTTTTGTGACGGTTGGTATGCTATTCATTTTTGGTCTCCTTAAATTTGAAAAACTGGGCAAAATTACGAAAAATATCTTTTATTACGCACTCAATCAGCGTCATAGATGCATTTTTTCACTTTTTTACTCAAATTTTTCCGTTTTTTGTTTGAATTGTGAAATGATTCTTCTATATTTGCGGAAAATTAATGACATTATTGTTTCACACCATCATTTTAAACCATAAAATTATGAACAAGACAGAATTGATCGACAAAATCGCAGTGAAGGCTGGTTTGACAAAAGCTGATTCAAAGAAGGCTTTGGACGCCACATTGGAAGCCATCAAAGAGGCCCTCGCAGCCAATGACAAAGTTGCCTTGATCGGCTTTGGCACATTCAGTGTAAGTGTTCGCGCTGCTCGCGAAGGAATCAACCCCCGCACAAAGGAGAAGATCCAGATTGCAGAGAAGAAGGTGGCAAATTTCAAGGCAGGTGCCGACTTGGCCGACGCAATCGCTTAAAATGTAAAGAAATTTCACAACATCCAACGAGCGGGCTGCCAAAAGGCAACCCGCTCGTTTTGTAATATAGATCCTAGGAAGACTAGAAGCCCTTTGCTCCTATGGTTGTTTTCCGATATAGGCGAGTATTCCTCCGTCAACATAGAGCACATGGCCGTTGACGGCATCGGAAGCCTTGGATGCAAGGAATACGGCGGGACCTCCCAGTTCTTCAGGCTTGAGCCATCTGCCTGCCGGCGTCTTGGCGCAGATGAAGGAGTCGAAGGGGTGGCGTGAGCCGTCGGGCTGACGCTCGCGCAGCGGTGCCGTCTGCGGGGTGGCGATATATCCCGGGCCTATGCCGTTGCACTGTATGTTGTACTCGCCATACTCGGAACAGATGTTACGGGTGAGCATCTTCAGGCCTCCCTTGGCAGCGGCGTAGGCCGACACCGTCTCGCGGCCGAGTTCGCTCATCATCGAGCAGATGTTGATGATCTTGCCCTCGCGACGCTCCATCATCTCTGGCAGCACTGCAGAGGAGCAAATGAAGGGCCCCACGAGGTCGATGTCGATGACCTGCTGGAACTCTGCACGCTTCATCTCATGCATCGGGATGCGCTTGATGATGCCGGCGTTGTTGACGAGGATGTCGATCTGTCCGACATCCTCGTGGATTTTCTCCACGAGTGCCTTCACGTCGTCCTCCTTGGTCACGTCGCATACGTAAGCCTTCACGTTCTCGATGCCGGCCTCACGGTAGTTGGCCAAGCCGCGCTCCACGGCAGCCTCGTTGATATCGTTGAACACGATGTTCTTGATGCCAGCGGCGACGAAGGCCTTGGCGATGTTGAAACCGATGCCATAGGATGCTCCTGTGATCCAGGCATTCTTTCCCTCTAATGAAAATGGATTTGTTGTCATAATGATGTATTTGATAAGGTGTGTTCCATGAACCTCCCTTTATTTCAGGTCGGTGATGAGTGAGAAGTCCTGGTCGCCATAGTCGAGGTTCTCGCCTCCCATGCCCCAGATGAAGGTGTAGTTGTGTGTGGCGGCGGCACTGTGGATGCTCCATTCGGGCGAGAGCACGGCCTGGTCTCCGCGCATCCAGATGTGACGTGTTTCCTCCACCTCTCCCATGAAATGGCAGACGGCCTGGTCCTCGGGCACCTCGAAATAGAAATAGGCTTCCATGCGGCGGCTGTGCACATGGGCGGGCATGGTGTTCCACACGCTGCCCTTGGCCAATTCCGTCATTCCCATCTGCAACTGGCAGGTGGGGAGCACTTGGTTGACAATCATCTTGTTGATGTCGCGCTCGTTGCTCATCTCAAGGCTTCCCATGTGGGCCACGACGGCATTCTCCTTCGTCACCTTCTTGCAAGGATACTCCTTGTGAGCGGTGCAACTGTTGAAATAGAACTTGGCGGGCTTCTTGCCATCCTTGCTGCAGAACACCACGTCGCGGTCGCCACGACCGATATATAGCGCTTCCTTGTAGTCGAGTTCGAACACTTTGTCGCCGACTTTCACGCAACCGGCTCCACCGACGTTGAAGACGCCCACCTCGCGGCGGGTAGTGAAAAAGGGAGCCTTCAGCGGGTCGATGGCCTCGAGTTTCAACTCTTCTTTCACGGGCATCGCTCCGCCTACCACCATGCGGTCGTACATCGAATAGACCATGTTCACCTCGTCGGCGGCGAACACCTTCTCAATCAGGAAGTCTCGGCGGATGCGTGTAGTGTCATAACTTTTGGCGTCCTCAGGATGGGACGCATAACGAATCTCGTAATTTGTTTTCATGTTTTTGGGTTTTGTTAGTTTGTTTGCTGCAAACTTACACAAAAAAAATGAAACAAGCGCATGTTTTACAGAAAAAAAGGGAAAGAGGACAAAATGTGAGGAATTGCGCAATTATATGCGTCATAGGAAAAGTCGGGAATTTTAGATATGCAAGAATCGCCAAGTCTTGAAATTCAAGCGCTTGGCGATTCTTGATGTTGGGTCACCGGGATTCGAACCCAGAATGACAGAACCAAAACCTGTAGTGTTACCATTACACCATGACCCAATAGCGGCTGCAAAGGTAATGCTTTTTTCAGCCACCACCAAATTTTTATGGAGATTTTTTCTCCATGGATAGTCTACAAGAAGTCATAGGAGCCTAAGAATGCCAGGGAACCTGGAAAACCATAGCCCCCGGAAACCTATTTTACGGTGATGAGGAAATAGTTTTTCTTTCCCCTCTGCACCAGCAGATATTTGCCATCGATGAGGTCATCGGCAGTGACGGGGCGGTCGAAGGCGGACAATTTCTCCTTGTTGAGCGACACACCGCCACCTTGGACGAGTTTGCGCATCTCTCCCTTGCTGGCGAACACCTTAGCGTCTTCACGGGTGAACAGTTCGACGGCCGGCTGCCCCAGCACTTCTTTGTCCACGGTGAAATGTGGTACGCCTTCGAATACATCGAGGAGCGTCTGTTCATCAAGTTTCAGCAGGCTTTCCTTGGTGGACTTGCCGAAAAGGATGTTCGACGCTTCGATGGCCATGTCGAGGTCTTCGCGCGAGTGGACCATCACGGTGACCTCCTCTGCGAGGCGGCGTTGCAACACCCTGCGTCCAGCATCCTGCTTGTGCTCCTCCACCAAAGCATTGATGGTGGCTTCATCGAGGCTGGTGAAAATCTTGATGTATCTCTCGGCGTCGGCGTCGCTGACGTTGAGCCAGAATTGATAGAAGGCATAGGGTGTGGTGCGGTTGCGGTCGAGCCACACGTTGCCACTCTCCGTCTTTCCGAACTTCTTGCCATCTGCCTTGGTGATGAGTGGGCAGGTGAGAGCGAAAGCCTCGGCCTCCTGACCCAATTTGCGACGGATGAGTTCGGTGCCGGTAGTCATGTTGCCCCACTGGTCGTTGCCACCCAGTTGCAGGCGCACATTCTTTGTCTTGTAAAGGTGGAGGAAGTCGTAGCCTTGCAACAACTGGTAGGTGAACTCGGTGAACGACAGCCCGTCGCGAGCCGTGCCGTTGAGACGCTGCTGCACGCTATCCTTGGCCATCATGTAGTTGACGGTGATATGCTTGCCCACCTCGCGCGCGAAGTCGAGGAAGGTGAAATCTTTCATCCAATCGTAATTGTTCACCAACTCAGCCTTGTTGGGGGCATCAGCCTCGAAGTCGAGGAACTTGGCCACCTGCTTCTTGATGCACTCCTGGTTGTGGTAGAGGGTGTCGGTGTCGAGGAGGTTGCGCTCCTGGCTCTTTCCCGACGGGTCGCCAATCATGCCGGTGGCTCCTCCCACGAGGATGATGGGTTTGTGGCCGCAACGCTGCAGGTGCCTGAGCATCATGATGCCGCACAAGTGTCCGATGTGCAGGCTGTCGGCGGTGGGGTCGGTACCGAGGTATGCCGTCGTCATCCCCTTCATGAGGAATTCCTCCGTTCCGGGCATGATCTGAGCGAGCATGCCACGCCATTTCAATTCTTCTACAAAGTTTTTCATCTTTATGTTTTTTTTCTTTTAATGTTCTTTTTACTAGTTTTCCTGGAGGTCCTAGTTTTCCTAGAGGCACTAGTATTCCTAGTATTCCTAGGGGCTCTAGTTTTCCTAGGGGCCCTAGTTTTCTTAGGGGCCCTAATTTTCTTAGGGGACAGGGTCGTAGCCGCTACCGCCCCATGGATGGCATCTCAATATCCTTTTGACAGCCAGCCAAAGTCCCTTGAAAGGCCCGTGCTTGACGATGGCCTGTCGCGCATATTCGGAGCACGTGGGTGTGAAACGGCAGGCAGGCGGCGTGAACGGACTGATGCACCGCTGGTAAAAGAGGATGGGGGCGAGCAAGACAAAAACCAGCACTTTCTTCACCCATCTCCACAGCCATGCCAACACCTTCATAACTTCTCTCCTATCCTTGTGAGCAGGCTGCTCACCCTTCTTTCCACCGCCACGCTGTCATGGAGATGGTCGTCAAGCCATATGAACGCCACGGCAAGGGTCTTGCCCTCAGGCATCACCGCAGCCTTCTCATACAACACATGCTTGTGCTTGCGGAACGCCTCACGCACCTGACGCTTCACCCTGTTGCGGCGCACTGCCCTCTTGAAACAGCGTTTGGGAACGCTCACCAGCAATCTCACCGGCACGTCGCCACCATCTACGAAGGCATAAACCACCCTAAGGGGGAAAAACGACATTGAGCGGCTTCCGCCGCCCTTGAAGAGAGACTCCACCAGCGACTTGCCGGTGAGACGCTCCTTCTTGCCAAGAGTGAGATGGCCCGTCGATGGCATCCAAATCACTTGTCGTTCTTGAGGAAGTCCTTCAGCGCTCCAGTCATGGATGGGAACTCCGGCGTGGGAGCCTTGAGGTCGAGCCTCAACCCACGATCAGAAACCTCTTTGGCGGTAGCCGGGCCAAAGGCGCCGATGCATATGTCGCCCTGGGTGAAATCGGGGAAGTTCTTTGTGAGTGCGTTCAGTCCGGCGGGACTGAAGAAAAGCAGCATATCGTAGTCGAACTGTTCCACTTCCTCCTTGGTGAAGTCGTCGCTCACGGTGCGATACATCACACACTCCTTGTGGTCAAGGTTCTTGGAGTCAAGCAATTCGGTGACGCTGCTTGTGGAAATGTCGCTCATGGGAACGAGATATTTCTCTGCCTTGTGCTTCACCATCAGTGGTACCAAGTCGATGAGTTTTCCCGTCGTGCCGAAGAACACCTTGCGCTTGCGGTATTGCACATACTTTTGGATGTACAAGGCGATGGTCTCAGTCACACAGAAATACTTCATCGTCTCGGGGATGGTCACACGAAGCTCCTTGGCCAATTTGAAAAAGTTGTCGATGGCGTGACGCGAGGTGAACACGATGGCCGTGTGGTCGAGTATGTTCACCTTTTGCTGGCGGAATTCTTTCGCAGTCAGTCCCTCCACCTTGATGAAAGGTCTGAACACCAGCTCTACGCCGAATTCACGGGCGATGTCGAAATAGGGCGATTTGTCACTTGTCGGTTTAGGTTGTGACACCAAAATCTTTTTTATCATCAGTGTACTAAAAATTTATTTCCAAATTGTTGTTGTAAGCTTCCATCAGACCGAGCAATACGGCCAGAGGTGTCAATTCGAGCGCACAAAAGTACAAAATATTTTGCAAAAAGGCCCCCATTCGTGGAAAAAAGATAAGATAGCCTTTATAAAAAGTGAGTATTTTGACCAAAAATGCGACACAGAGCAATATGGCGAGCGATATTTTCAAGGACAAGCCTCCATAAAGCATCATCATCACGACAGGCCCCATGAACACGCCTTCCATTGCGGTGAGGAACAGCAAGGACTTGTTCCATTGTTCGATTTTTTTCACATCGAAAAAGACCCAGTTGACAAACTGGTAGGCGACGGCCTTGAACAAGAAATACGCCACGACGGACAGCAGATAAGTCCCAAGCAAGGTGTGTTTGGAGAGCACCCAGTAGTCGACGCCCCTGCCTTTCACGGCGTAGCAGTAGAAGGCTATGCCGAGCAAGAGGGCTTCAAAGACGACCAACACGCCCTGACCGACCAACTCCCCGACGGTGTCGGGCACCGGCGTGGTGCGCTCGTTCTCCAAATAGAAGAAATTCTTGACCTGACCGGCCACGAAACGCCAAGAGAAAGCCAATCCGATGATGGCCAGCATGAGGCCTCCCATCAAGAGCGAAGACACCAAATAGTCGTCGCCCACATGGTAGGGGGCGGGGTCAGCAAGCATCCCTGTCGCCACGGTGTCGAACACAGAAGGGATGGAGGTGGCATGAGTGGCAGCAATTTTCGCACTATCGGCGACGATGCTGTCGCCGGCCAAACTGTCGGACACGGCTTCCACCGCCGCCAGGGTGTCTGTCGGCGGAGCACCCATCAACAGTGACAGACTGTCGGAGGCGTGCTCGAAAAAGGAAATGGGGAATCGTGCCGGCATGATGGGTCAACGAAGGCCGAAAACGTTGCGGATTTCATCCACCATGTCGAGTTTCTCCCAAGTGAACAACTCCACTTCAATAGTCTTCGTCTCATGGTAGAAACTGGTGAAGGTCTTCATCTTCTTCTCATTCTTCCTGCCCATGTGGCCATAGGCGGCGGTTTCCAAATAGATGGGTTGCCGCAAACCGAGTTTTTCCTCGATGGCCTTGGGGGTGAGTTTGAAGAGTTTTCCTATCTTGTCAGCTATCTCGCCGTCGCTGAGAGGGACGTTCGAACGGTTGTAGGTGTTGACATAAATGCTCACCGGCTCGGCTATTCCTATGGCATAGCTCAACTGCACGAGCATCTCGTCGCTCACGCCGGCGGCCACCATGTTCTTGGCAATATAACGGGCCATGTAAGCTGCCGAGCGGTCCACCTTGCTCGAATCCTTCCCGGAGAAGGCACCCCCGCCATGGGCTCCTTTGCCGCCATAAGTGTCAACGATGATTTTCCTTCCTGTGAGGCCGGTGTCGCCATGGGGGCCTCCGATGACGAATTTCCCCGTGGGGTTGACATGGTAGGTGATGTCGCCGTTGAAGAGCGCCAGCACCTTCTTGCTGTGTATCTTCGACAACACCCTCGGCATCAGCACCTCCTTCACGTCGCGGCGGATTTGCTCGAGCATGCGTTTGTCGTCGGTGTCGAACTCGTCATGCTGTGTGGAAACCACGATGGTGTGTATGCGCACCGGTATGTTGTCATCGGAATACTCCACCGTCACCTGGCTTTTCGAGTCGGGACGCAGATAAGTCATCTCCTTACCTTCACGACGTATCTCTGCCAGCGTCGACATGATGAGATGGGCGATGGAGAGCGAGACGGGCATGTACTCCTCGGTCTCGTTGGTGGCATAGCCGAACATCATCCCCTGATCGCCGGCACCTTGCTTCTCCTCTTCCTCGCGGTCGACACCGCGGTTGATGTCGACACTCTGCTCGTGGATGGCGGACATCACGCCGCAGGAATTGCCGTCGAACTGGTACTCCGACTTGGTGTAGCCTATGTTGTTGATCGTCTTGCGCGCGATGGTCTGCAAATCGATGTAAGCTTCGGAATGCACTTCACCCATGATCACCACCTGGCCGGTGGTGACGAACGTCTCGATGGCGCAGCGGGCCTTGTCGTCATAAGCCAGGAATTGGTCGAGCAATGCGTCGGATATCTGGTCGGCCACCTTGTCGGGATGACCTTCGGAAACGGATTCTGATGTAAACAAATAAGACATATATATAATAATGTTTGGTTTGGGGGTGCAAAGTTACATCAAAAGCCGATGATTACAAAATATATTACTCCTTTTCTATTTCCAAGGCAGAAAAAAGGGCTCGCCAGCCATGGACTTGCCAATGGGTATGGAAGAGCGGGGTGGTCATATCAGAATTTGTGTTCTTCTGAATAATATGAGGAAACGATGGACTTGACAACGCTGACCTTTTCGCACATGGAAGGCATCTGCATCAGATATTCCGCAATGGCGCTGAGGGTGAGTCTTCTGAATTTCAGGAACCGGCAGTCGGGACAGCGTCTCTCTGCGAAGTCCTCGTCGGGACTGGCATACGGGCAGAAATAAGTGTCCCTATTCCATTCCCACAGTACGCCCCGACAGTCCTTATACTCCAAGACCAGTTGCCCGAGATTGATACCGTAGCTGTTCCTGGGCACGATGGCTGTCACACCCTCCAACCCCACAGCATCGAGATAGGGCCGCCACCACTGGCTCACGAAACGCTCCGGATTCCAACTGAAGATGTAGGTCTCCCGTCCTACGCCCGCCCCTTCCAATCCGTAATCGCGAGCCGTCACAAACTCCAGCAACAGCCTGACGGCGTTCATCCAAGGACGGACGATGGAGGCGAAGGCCTTTTCCTCATCATACCCCTTTTCGAGATACTCCTTGAGTTTGCGTGTGATCTTCATTTCGTCCCACAATTCATAAGGGAACCGCCTCATGAAGTCGACGGTAGGCACAGCCACCATATTGGCAGGACTGTTCTCCATGAATTCCCTCAACTTACGCATCCGTTCTTCCATCTCGGCCTGCACAGCCTTTTTCCAATGTTCTTTTAGACTTTTCATTCTTCTGGTTGGTATGTTTATTGACTGACTATTGGTGAATTGACTCAATTGCCTGAAGGATGGACTGGCGAACCCACCTGACAGCATAAGCAATGAACTTGATATCGTGGCTAGCATCATACTCCATGGCACCCTTCCTCAAGCCATCCGTTCCAACTTCAATCAGTTCCATGAGTGTCAGCCCACGATTCTTATACTGGTTGGCAATGCTGACAATAAACCGCATACTGCCTTTTTCCAGTTGTCTCATCTCATCACAGTCCGTACCCTTCTCCTGCACAGCCTTGCATAACGCTTTCTCCTCATCGGCAGAAAGCAACGGCATGCGACAGATTTCATTCAGGATTTCATCCAATCTTTCTTTCTCCATTTTCTTGTTTTGTTGTTGACGATGATAATATAGGAACATTTGGAGAAAAATTCAAAAATCACCTATAAAAAAACACGTAAACCATGAAGTTTTTTATTTCTCCTATTATTGCCAAATGAAAAAGGTTTGCTATCTTTGCCTCAGAATCACTATAGGACAACAAATGATGAAAACAATCAAACCATACTGTTTGTCGTGATTTTTGGGCATTATGTAACTATTCGTGGTTTGTAATTATATTCAATGAGTCGGTTATGAAAAGAGGAAAAAGGATATGCAACACTCTCAAGGAGGTGCGCATGCAAGTGGCGAAGGCTAACGACATCAAATATGCACCCACGGAATGCCACCACGAGGGTGACTGCGCCGGCACCTGCCCGAAATGCGAGTCCGAGGTGCGCTGGCTCGAACAACAGTTGCAGTTGCGCCGACAATTAGGCAAGGCCGTGGCCGTGGTGGGGGTGAGCATGGGACTGGCCGCCATCACGGCGTGTGATGGCAAATTACCATATCGGACTGCCGGTGAAGTGGATGTTATCCCCGACACCTTGTCGGAAGTCAACACCGCTGCTGACCCCTGTGCGACAGACACGAACACTGTCCCCGACACCTTGTTGACAATAAGGCAAGCTGCCGGAACAGATAGCATAGAAATCGAAGGCAAAATTGAACGGGGCATGCCAGAACCTATTTACACATCTTCTTACCCTGGTGGCAAGCAAGCCCTCCTTAACTTTTTGAATGAAAACACAAAATATCCCGAGCAGGCGGTGAAAGACAACATTGAAGGAATGGTGGTGGTGAGATTTGAAGTCGCATCAGACGGCAACATCCACAATCCACACATTTTTCTGGGTGTCCATCCTCTACTCGACGCAGAAGCACTGCGGGTGGTCAACCTCATGCCCAAATGGAATGCTGGGGACCAAGGAACATTCAACCTTCCCATCAGTTTCAAGTTGGATAAACACCACTCCCCTACCCTGAAATTCGAAATATAACTGACACACCATCTCTTTTCCTAAAAGGTTATGGTCAGGATTAAAATCCCCTATAACGCACAAACCATAACAATCATATGGTGACATGTCGGGATGGATGGGGAGCCTTGTCGTCATAAGCCAGGAATTGGTCGAGCAATGCGTCGGATATCTGGTCGGCCACCTTGTCGGGAGGGGAGTTTTTGCTTTTACCAAAGTTTTGATGAGTCATTGTTGGAACACTCCCTAAAATGTATTACTTTTGCAAAACCAACATACAATAAGAATCAAACTATAACCATATCACAATGAAAAAAATACTATTTACGCTGACTTTGATGCTTATGGCCATCACGGCCCAGGCACAATTCAAAATGGGTGATGTCAACAGGGACGGCGAGGTGAACATCTTGGATGCCACGACTGTGGTCGACCTCATCTTGTATGGCTACAAACCTTTCTCCTTGTCTCAAACAGATGTCGCCATAACCCTTGGCAACAGACAAGTTGACATCGTCGAAAACGGTGACTTCGAAGAATATGGCAATACTTGCTTTTACTCAAAGGAAGACGTCAATGGCACTTTCAACCTGCTCACCATCAAAGACAACATCGGTGTCAACGGCTCTCGCGCTGTGATGGTGAAGTCAAAGGCTAACCCAGAAAACGCATATGACACCAATTTCGCCATCCGTTTCTTGACACCTCTGTCTGCAGGAACGCAGTTCCATATCGAATTCGACTACAAGGCCAGTATCCCATGCAACTGTACAACCACTGCGCAAGGCGAACCTGGCAATTACCACCACTATAATTGTCTCGGCGGATTTGATTTCACAACCCAATGGAAACACTACTCAAACAACATCACCGTCAATAACAGCATGGCAGGTTCCGATGGTATGCGATCAATAGTCTTCAATCTTGCTGTCAACGCTGAGGCTACACAGTTCTACTTCGACAACATCAAGGTGACCGTGAAGAAACCAACCAATAACCTCATCACCAACAGCGACATGGAAGGCGACGATACCAGTTGTTTTGTTTCAAAGGATAATCCCTCTACAGATTTCCACCCATCTGTCATCTATGATGGTGTAGGAGTCAACAGCTCACGTGCCATCATGGTCTCGTCTGAAGACAACCCCGCCAATGCATGGGATTCACAATTCCATATCCGACTCCCTGAGGCTTTGACCACAGGAGAGTGGTTCAATATAGAGTTTGACTACAAGGCCAGTGCCGAATGCCAAGTCAGCACCCAGGCCCATGGCGAACCTGGCTATTACCAGCACTGGAATTGTATTGGCTCACCTCAGTTCACCACTCAATGGCAGCACTTCAAGAAGGGCGTTATCGTCACCAACCAAATGGCAGGCTCCAATGGCATGCGTTCGATAGCCTTCATGCTCTCCAATAACCAGACGGCCACACAGTTCTATTTCGACAACATCAAGGTGGAAGTGGTGAGAGGGGCTGACGAACCTGTGAATAATGCAACGGTGGAGATCATTGGTGGCTATGACGATTATTATGTCATGACCGACGACCCTGAAGTGGTAGTGCCATCAGTTTCAGGACACACCATCACGTTCACCCCCGTAAACGAAGGCATAGCCACAGTGACCGTCGTAGACAATCCAACATATAGAGCCTTGGAAATCACTGTGATGGTGGAAGAATGAAAAAGATTGAAAATTGATAATAATTGATGGGCTTCACTATCCCTAGTGAAACCCATCTTTTGCTTTCTCTATGCTGTTCTCTCTAATCTTGTCTATAAGAAATCCTTCTCGTCCAGTCTTTTCCCGCAATCGGGACAATATTTGTATGACTTGAAGATGACCGTGCCGCACTGGCTACATCGGTATTCGTGGTCTAGATGCTGCAGTCTATACATCAAGACGCGGTAGGTTTCTGTATCCCTACTTTTCACGAAGTCGAACCCGAGTTTCTTGACAAGTTTGATGGTGTTGTCGGCCAGGATGCGGTCGTATTCTTTCTCACCCTCGGTGAGACGCGCATAAGGCACCAGGTCGGGATGCTGTTTGCGCTTGTCGTCCCTTTCCGGTCCCCAGGTCCACCCTTCGGCCATCCTTGCCTTCGACCACACCTCGTGCGTGTTTTCCGCTATGGCCTCGCGCAAATCTATCAAGTCATCCGGAATACTGATGTTGTCCACATTGATGGGGACAGGTAGATATTCAGCCTCTGAAGGGCTCACGACGACCATGTAGTGCGATGACTCGCGCCACGCCTCCGCGAAGCGGCTGTAGGGACATTCTTCGCAAGGATTACCCGTTGCCGGGTCGTAAATGCGCACCCGGTCCTTGCCGACGGCAAGGACGGTCACGGCGTGGAAGTCGCCATCCTCCCTCTTCTTGCCATAAAGCACGATGTTGTCGACCACCACGATGACGTCAGCCCGCTTCTCCAACGCCGTTTCAAGGTCGGCGAAAGTGGCATCGTAACGCCTTGACACTTGCAAACCCTTGTCCTCGAGGAGACGTCCCATGTGATGCAGCGGAGTGCCCTTGTCTCGCAGCCATCTGTTCTGCAAGGCCTGTTTGGAAAGGCTGGCCCTGTCCACTTCGATTCCTCTTCGGGCCAAGATCCATTCTTCGCATTGCAAGTCGCACAAGTGCCCCTCGCTCATGGCGGCCATCTTTGAAATGGGAAGGATGGGATGGCAAAAGGCCTTCTCTTCCAACTCCTCATCTACACGCTCAGAGATGGAAAGAACCGACTGTAACTCAGCACTGTCGCCCAGCACCTTGAGCATCATGTCCATTTCCTCAGCAGAGACGTTTCCTTCCAAGAAGGCGGCCATCTGCTCGTCTGTAATCCTATACTTTTCCATATTACTTTTCTTTTAATGCAACTTTAGACAAGGCACTGATTGCGCGTTTCTTGATGTTGTACAAGTTGGCCACGGTGATTCCCATCTCCTCAGCAAGGGACTCGGGTGGCACATCTTCGAGAACGAGTTTTCTAATAACAAAGACATATCGCTCGTTCTTCATGGACATGAAAAGGCGTTCCAAATCCATCCGTGCGTCGGTATGTGCCTCCAAGTCGGAGGTGCCTTCGTCTTTCGTGGTTTCATTGTAAGGAGGCAAGCCGCCGTTGATATCTATCACATGATCACGTTTTCTGATGAAATATCTTATGGCGACCACCTTGATCCAATAGAATAAAGATGAACGGAACTCAAACTCCCTCAACTTTCTACAGTCATTGGCAACGAGAAAGAGATATAACTCATTGACAAATTCGTCATAATCCACAGGATAAGAGAAAACACATTTGATGATACTAATGATGAGAGGCCGGCATTTCACAAAGAAGAAATCCTGTGTGATGCGGTTGTCACGATTGATAAGTCCTTGAACGATTTCCTGGTCTGTCATTCCACATCGGTTTTTAGTTGTTGAAGACTGTCTGTCTTTTGCCGTTTTCGGCATGGTCTCATTGGCTTTGCAAAGATAATGAAAACCGAGAGCAATGCAAAGCAAAAGACGAAGTTTTTGCTTTCATTCCCGAGGTGCATCTTATCTTCGCCGTCAGGCAAAGATAATGAAAACCGAGTGCAATGCAAAGCAAAAGACGAAGTTTTTGCTTTCATTGCCGAGGTGCATCTTATCTTCGCCGTTAGGCAAAGATAATGAAAACCGAGTGCAATGCAAAGCAAAAGACGAAGTTTTTGCTTTCATTCCCGAGTAACGAATTGGGCAACACACAAAATGAAGCCCCGAATAACGTTTTTTCCAAGCCTTGGCTTGGATGATTCACAACCACCCCGCCCCCTCCTTGAAGTCCTAAGGAGGGGCACCTACCCTCCCCCCGTCCCCCTCCCGACATCGGGAGGAGGCT